>JAIQFP010000022.1 GCA_020073165.1 Terriglobia bacterium
GGATAATTGCCCATCTTCGGGGGATCGCCGGTAATACAAATCAGGTTTCGGATCCCGACCGCAGCGGCGCCCAGCAAATCACTCTGAATGCCCAGCACATTGCGGTCGCGGCACGTGTAGTGCAGGATCGTTTCAATCCCCACTTCGCGCTGAATGAGCAGCGATAATGCCTGGTTGCTCATACGACCTGGTGTCCCAGCACGTTGGAGTGGCGATCATGACCAAGCCTGGGTCAGTGGGCCTCAGCGCTGAAGGTGTGGTTATGAGGCCGCTGTCGGATCCGTCGTTGTCTTTCGAAACATGCTTGATTATGAGAACCGACGATGATTCGCGATTGGCGAACGAGTTCGGCCGCTCCTTCCTCCGCAGGTATGCACCCCAGCGCATCCCACCAAAGCAAATGGAATTTTGGCTGTCAGCGTGAGTTGTCGTCTTACAAATGGCAGTCGGTTCGGCGTCGCGGTTGAACAGCACAGAGTCTCCGCGCCGTCTTCGTCACGATGTGTCTCTTCCGTGACCCACTAACGGACGGGTTCGGAGTCAACCTAACAGCCATAGGCTAGCGTCAAGGCACTTTCGCGGCATAAACGATGATTCCCTACGGGCTACCCCTCATTTATTCCACGGTTACCTATGACGCCGCGCCTTCAGTGCGCCTGTTCCTGTTGCCTCCCTCGCCCCGGCCGCGGGGTTCACTTCAAAGAAAGAGGCACATTATGACGACGAAAACTCTCATCGAATCCGACCTGGAGCAGTTCACCGGCAGCGACAACTGGTATCGCCATTCGATCAACCGCAATGTTCTTTACACCGACGGCGCGCAGCACGTTGCCGAGCACGGCGGTGCGTATTGGCTTTTGGACGAAATCGCGATCATTCAGCCATACAACAAGGCTGTTGCCGCCGAAGAATTTCAAGTCTGGAAGCTAGCCGTACGTCCCGACCGAACCGCTTCGCTTACGTGCGACGATGGCGATGGCAACATCGTGTTCACCAAGGAGATCGAGCACACCGATTTCCCGCTGGACGAAATCACGCTGTATTTCGCTAACAACGTGATCCATCTGCCAAGCGAGTACTGAGCAGCGTTACGCCCGCGCTGGCGTCATCGCTGGCGCGGGTTTATCGGTTCACTTAGAACACGGTCCTGTTCGACCCACAATCCAACCCACAATGTGAGTGGCCTTGTATAACACCGCGGTGTTTGGAAACTTTCGGGTAGACTATCGGGGGCGATCTCGGATACCCGATGATGTCGGCGGCAAACAGCCGAGCTTCTGGATTATCGGTGGGCAAGAATTCGACAATGCAGAGCCAGTCCTTCTCATGTTGCCAGTGCAGCTCGAATCGTCTTTGTGCTTCGTTGCCAAGATCGCCAGATCACCTTTTTCCAGAGTTTTGGTTCAAGACTCGCGGTACAAGAACGGTACAATGAAAGCTCGTTCTTTAGGGTTCTTAGCTGTTCCTTACAGGGCGTTGCGTTGCGACCGCTGCCTTGTAATTACAACGTGATCCAGTCTGTCAGCGCCCTTTCACGGCGGTAACACGGGTTCAAATCCCGTCGGGGACGCCAAATAAATCAACACCTTAACGGTAACAGCCGGGCGGAGCCCGGCGGCGGAGCCGATAGGGAGCCGATAGAAACCTCGTTTTTCGGGGGCCAGGCCCCTGCCTGCTGCGCGAGATCACTACAACTAATCTCATAAAACGAGCCACTTTGACGGTTGTTGGTGTAATCGCGATTTTTCGCCAACGATCCGCCACGACCCCATTGACGGTTTTCAAGCATCAGTTCTTATCAAACTGGAGAAACTCGACTGGGACTCCATTCTCGACAATAAAAGCGACGGTCACGCCCGGTGAGGGTGAGTTGGGCGCAATAAGTATCTCTTTTCCGGCGATTTGAGCGGAGAGATCATCCACTTCGAAGGCGACATGCGGAACAGTACGCACAAGTTCAGGGACCGGCGCTTCAGGTTCGAACCGCATCCACTCGATTCCGTAGGCGCTCGTTTCATATCCAGACACGAACGTCGCATAGTGCTCGATCAGGCGTTCACCTTCTCGACGCTCGGTAGTAGGAATTCCGATGTGATGGTACCGCCTCGTAGAGGCAACTGGTGACTTTTTCACGTGAATGAGTTTAGCCCATGACGGCATCTGTTTCTGTCAGTTGTTCAAAAACAGGCGTTAGCACTATGAACCCCTTCGGGGGTCAATGAGTGATATGGCGATGTTACGCCAATTGAGCGAGACGACTTTGTCACTGCGTCACTACCGGTGTTTCCCAACCGTCGTAATCACCATCGAAGCGCCGGGACAGGTGCAGCAGTTCAATCACCGTACGGTCGATGGATTCTTGCTCAATTGATTGGGTGCGAGCGACGACGATCCCGAATGGCAAGTCGCCTTCGGAGGTTGATTCCGAAATAACCCTGAAACCGCCTGCGATTGCGGCATCTCGGAACCAAGCGCGAGATTGCTCAGAGCCGAAGTACATCCAGTGCTGGACGTCTCTCGCCACAGAGAGAACGTCGCCTTTCTTCTGTAACACGTCGAGCAGGTCCATGTTCGCAATGCGCTGAAGGTCTTCCGGTGACGGATACAGAACATTCAGGTACTGCCCCCACTCCGAATCTTCCTGACTGCCTATGTCACACCTGTACCCTTCAAAACCCTTCAATGCTGCTTTTACCGCGTGGCGGAAGCCATTCTTGGTCTCTCCATAGAAGTAGAACTCACGTCGTCCCTCAGTGGTGATCCTTCCACAGGGTATTGCTTGGCAGGAGCGGGATACGCACAAGTCTAGGGCGTCTTCGATCTTGTAAAGCGTGGGAGCTTCTTTGCTGTCGGACAGCCCGTCGGCTCGCGGCGTTTGAAAATAGACCCATGTCCATAGCAGCCATGGTTTCGACAGTATCGGTACTTCGCCTCGAAGGCCGAGATTCACAAGAATCGAGGCGAGCTTTCCATTGACGTTGCAGAGATAGGGCGTCCAGTTGTCGGTCATGGTCCCTGATCCATGATAACTGTTGTAACCAGATGGGATGAGAAGGCCGGTCTCCGACGGGATGCGGTACGCTCCCAAGTTATCGACGCGCTCGAAGCGCAAGAGATAAAGGAGACCGGCATGAAGAAGCTTAGCACCACGACTCGGCAGGCGATGGAAAAACTGCAAACTCACCCGCTGACCATTGGGCTGGATCTGGGGGATCGTTCCAGCTATTACTGCGTTCTGGACGAAGCCGGACGCACGGTTGTGGAGGAAAAGGTTTCCACCACGCCAAAGGCCCTCGAAACCAGGTTCGGGGCCCTGCCGCGCCGCCGGATCGCGCTGGAAACCGGGATGCATTCCCCCTGGGTGAGCCGGTTGCTGAGCGGGTTGGGACACGAGACGATTGTGGCCCATGCGCGCAACGTGCGTTTGATCGGGGAGAGCCGGAAGAAGGACGATCGGCTGGATGCCCAGACCCTGGCCCGGTTGGCGCGGATCGATCCCCAACTGCTGTGTCCGGTGAAACATCGTAGCGCGCAGGCGCAGGCCGACCTGAGCGTGATCCGAGCGCGGGCCGGACTGGTGCGAGCACGGACGGCGCTGGTCAACACGGCCCGCGGACTGGCCAAGAGCTACGGCGAGCGACTGCGCGGCTGCAATGTACGGAACATGAATCGGGAGAAAGCCGAAGGGCTAAGCCCGGAACTGCAAGCCGCGCTGGAACCACTGTTGAACGCCATCGAGTCGTTGAGCGAGGGCATCGCCGAGTACAACGAGGGGATCGAAACGCTGGCGCAGCAGAGTTATCCGCAGGTGGCGCTGCTGAAGCAGATCAAAGGTGTGGGTACGCTAATCGGGTTGACGTTTTTGCTGACTCTGGAAGATCCACATCGGTTCCGCAAGAGCCGCGACGTGGGCTGCTATCTGGGCTTGCAGCCAGGGCGGAGAAACTCCGGGCAGAGCGAGCCGCAGATGCACATCAGCAAGGAAGGTGACCCGTATCTGCGAACCCTCTTGGGGCAAGGGGCACAGCACATTCTGGGTCCGTTCGGTGTCGACTGCGATCTGCGCCGCTGGGGACTGAAACTGGCCGAGCGAGGCGGAAAGAGCGGCAAGAAACGAGCCATCATCGCCACGGCGCGAAAGCTAGCCGTCTTGCTGCATCGTTTGTGGGTGAGCGGAGAAGTGTACGAACCGTTGCACAACAGCAAGCAAAGTCCGTTGCCAACAGCAGCATAAAAACAAAAACATCTCTGAGGAAGGAAAGTCAAAAGCCAAGACGCCGAGTTCCGGTGACTGCGTTAATCGCCTGGCCCAGGTTCCACTCGGAAGAGCGGAACTGCAGGTCGATAAACAGGTGGCAGCACCGGCTGAACCGAGAACACCCAACTGGCACCGAGCGAACAAAAACGCTCCACTATGAGTGCGGATGGAAGGGTGGCGACAGTGGCAACTCGGCGGGAGAAAAAACCTTGTCCAATGAAAAAACAAAAGAACCCACTTGACTCCGACCGGCCTTCTCATGGAAGGCGATTACACTCATTGACAGGGTGAAGTATGAGGTGCACGGCGGAAAGTACGCGCGGTAATGGTGACAGGTTGGTGCCCTCGGCACCTGGCAATTAGCTCCTCAAGGATCGCGGAAAGGGCCACGGTCAAGCCTTTCCGCAGCCTTACCCCGCCAGCCAGTTTATTGCACGACCCGCACCTTGACGCGGGTACCCTCCGGCAGTTGCCCGCCGAGCAGCACGACCACGCCCTTGCTGATCACGCCGTCCAGTTCGCTGGGACCGTTGTCGCCGCCGCCCTGCGGTACCGTGGCAGCCTGGGCCTGGAAGCTCTCCGGATTGATGAACGACGTGTAGCGGTCATCCAGAACCTGTCCGGTCTGTGGGTAGCTGGTCAGCAAGCTGGTCAGCGTAGCCACGCGTTCGCTGAAAGGCGGATGCGTTGCCTGCCACAAAGCCAACGGCCGCTTGTTTTCCGCATCGCCCGCGGCTTTGGCCAGGATATCGAGAATATCGCGCAGGCCGGAGGGCGTGTAGCCTGCCTTGGCCGCGAAGTCGAGCCCTACCTTGTCCGCCTCGGCTTCCTTGTCGCGGCTCACCTGTGACGTCAGCGCCGTGGTCACGACTTCGCCCGCCATGTTGATCAGTTCCGCGGCCGTCGGAATTCTCTCAGCGGCTTCCTCCTTGGCGAACGCCGCCGTCTTCTGCGCCCGGACTTCCTTCTCCAGATGCCTGCGGTCCACATGAGCAATCTCGTGCCCGAGGACGCCGGCGAGCTGAGATTCGCTGGTGATGTTGGCCAGCAGGCCGCGGGTCACAAAAACGTAGCCTCCCGGCAGACCCATGGCGTCGACGGCTTCCGTGTCCAGAATGGCGAAATGGTAGTGGATGTCCCGCGGACTCTGCCGGGCCACGGTGTTGCCCACCATGTTCAGGTAATCCACCATATCGGGATTCTGGAAGAGGCCGAAAACGTTGATGAGCTTGGCGGCCGACGCCTCCCCAATCGCCACCTCTTTTTCCGCCGACCACGGTGTAACGATGTCGGCGCCCTTCTTGACCTTCTTGGCCTTGTCGATCAGGCTTCCAAACTGGGCCCAGGTGGGTTGCACCACGAGCGTGAGCAGAACCAGCAGCGTGCAATTCACAATCATCCGGCGCATGACGTGCGACCTCCTCCTCATTTCTTGCCCTTGGACGCGTCTTTGGGCGGGGCGCTTTCGTTGAGATTTCCGCTCTTGATAAAGCTATCGAGCTGCGCAGGATTCACCTGGTACGCGGCGAGCTGCTGGGCTTCGGCGGTGTCCTGGGGTGTAGGGTTCGCGTCCAGGACGGCTTTCTGGACTTGCCCGTTGGGATCAAGACCGTTAAAGCCCAGAGTGGTCGCGTCTTTGGATTGGCGCGATGATTTCAGAGTCAGTGAGCCGCCGAACAGCGGCTTGGGCTTGGGCGGCGGCGGTGGCGGGTTACTTGCCGGAGTGGTTGTGGCCGGTGCGTTCCCGGCCTTGGGGGCTTTCTTTTTCTTCTTGGCGTCCTGTGTCTGCTGCTGGGTGGAGTCGTGTGATTGCGACTGGGCCAAAACCACCCAACCGCTACACAGCGCGAGTCCGAGAGCAGCCATTAGCAGTGCGCGTATGCTTCGCGAAAACATTACTTTCTACCTCCCCACCAATGTACAAATTCAGTTTGTAACGTTGACGATTTCCTTGCTGGTGACACCTTCCAGGGAGCCGGCGCTCGAGACTCCCAGAAGCTGGTAGACCCTGGTCTCGACCGTCTTGCCCTTTACCTTGACCCCGCCCAGCGACTTGGTTTGCGCGGCATCGCCCAGGCACTGCCGCGTGGCTTCGCTGATGATAATCGAAGTCCCATACTCTTTGTTCAGACTCTCCAGCCGGGCGGTGAGATTGACCGCATCGCCGATGACCGTGAACTCGATCTTCTTCCCCTTGCCGACATTGCCGAAGATGACCGAGCCGGTGTTGATCCCGATGCCGATGGCAATGGGATCTTTGCCCTGGGCCTTGAAGTGCACATTTAATTGGCGCACACGCTCGATCATTTCCAGCGCAGCCTTGGCCGCGTCCAGGGCATGGTTGGAGTCGGGAGTAAACGCGCCCCAGTAGGCCAGAATGCCGTCGCCGATGAACTTGTCCACAATGCCGTTGTGCTTGAAGATGATCTCGGTCATGGCGGTCAGATAGTCGTTGAGCAGCGAGATCAACGCTGTGGGCTCCGACTGCTCCGTCATAGTGGTGAAATTGCGCACGTCGGAGACCAGGATTGTCAGCTCACGTTTGTCGCCGCCGAGATGCATGCTTTCCAGATTATCCAGGACGTACCTGACCAGTTGCGGCGCGATGTAGCGGTCCAGAACCCCGCGGGTGCGGCGCAGTTCGCGTCCGGTGGTGGCGTAGCGGATGCCGGCCGAGGAGACGTAGGAGAGTATCAAGCCCACCGAAGGGGCAACCTCGGGCATCCACAAATGCCAGCGCCCGAAGATCAACGTGGCGGCCAGTCCATAAAGCACGAGGAGGGCGAGGGCCAGCGCCGATCCGGTGACGACCGAGGAAATGCGGTAAGCGAGGACAGCGCCTGCGGCCACCAGAGCTACGATGGCCAGCACCAGGAGCCACTTTGGCGTTGGCCGCATGGCCTCGCCGTGCAGCAGGTTATCAATGGCTGCGGCGTGGACCACGATCCCGGGTGCGGCCTCGGCGAAGGGAGTGGTATGTGAGTCGGAACCGCCGGAGGCGCTGGCCCCCAGCAGGACAATCTTGTCGTGAAAAAACTCGGGCGGGAACCGCTTTACGTCTGCCGGACATTGGTCGGCATAAATAGAGCAGATCACTTGCCACAGGGGAATACGGGTATAGGTGAAGGAATCGCCTTTCCAAAGCAGCAGCATGCGACCCTGGTCGTCCACAGGGATGCGGAGGTCGTTGCGCACCGCGTAGTTTGAGCCGAACCGGGACTTTGTTCCCAGCCACTCGAACCCGCCTTTGCCACGTTTGGACGCAACATCAAACGTGCGAACCGAGAGTGCGCCGAAGGTGCGGCTACCGTAGAGAAATTGCAGCGGAACCCGGCGGATCGTGCCGTCCGGGTCGGGCACCGCGTTGACACATCCCAAACCCGCCGATGCAGCCTGCAATGCCTCGTCGGGTATGTTGAGCGCATTTTCATTGGTGTCAACGAATTCCCCGAGGGCGTTTGGTTTTGCCGCCTGTTCCCGCAACTGGGAGGCTTTGCGCGCTCTTTCCGACTGGTCTACAACGTCCATTTTGGTGGGACTGAACGAGTATCCAATCACCACATTGCCGGCCGTCTTCATGGCGTCCGCGAACTGGGCGTCTACTTGCGGACTCTCCGTGCCGGCAAAGATGGCGTCCAGGCTGATAACGCGGGGCTTGCCCTGGCTAACGTAACGGACCAACTCTGCCCAAACTTGGCGGGTCCAAGGCCAACGCCCGAGTTTGTCATTGAGCACGTCGAAGCTGGCGTTGTCGATGTCAATGATCAAGATGTTGGGGTCGGCACTGTTGGGTCGCGCCGTCCAGCGCATGCGAGCGTCGTAGCTGCCATCCTCCAGGAACCGCAAGCCCCGTATCTGGGACAGGGCCACGACCAGGGCAGCGATCACCACCGCCGCGATGCAGACTCCCCGCAGAAAGGTTCGTTGACTGGAAGACTTGGCCATAGTCGGGCGAGAGAGCGGTTAGGCGCGATTCTCCTTCGCCGTAGGCAGACTGTCAAGTTGGGGATGAGGGTCGGGGAGAGGGAGCGCTGAACAGGGTTTTGAGTGTAATCGTGTTTCGCCAACTATCAATCGTCCAGTCGCAGTTGCACTAGGGGCAACTCCCTCGTCTCCCATACCTGCACAGTTTCGGACGTTAGCGCGCCTCCTCACCACACTGAGTGATTGCACTCACTTACAGGGCGCAGGGGGCCTTGTACACATAAGCTGTTGTACCGGCCCCGGGCTCCTTCCTAGCTTCAGCGTTTCCGCTGTGGTGAGTTCGGCCGACTGAACTGCGGTCCACGGCGGATAACCTTCAGTGCCCGCAACATTCCGAAAAGGGGTACCACATGAAATCTAAAGCACATTCAACCCGTCGCGTATATTGCTTGCTCATTTGTGTGTTTGTCGTAATGCTCGCCATGTCGAACATCGTCGCCCAGACCTTTGAGATCTGCTTAAACCCAGGGGGCGACTGTCCAGCTCCGATACGGCATGACGCTAACCCCAACCTCAACGCTTGCTCGACCGCAACCAACTTCAACGCGACCCCGTTCCTCGATGCTTGCACCAACGGTGTCCCCCCTTGTCAACACTACGGCGACTACCCTGAGAACAACACCATCAGCCTGTACGGCGACTACGGCAACCTGGAGAACAATTCGCAATTCGCCACCACCTCCCAGGCGCATTACAACCTGGGAACCACCATTGCCCACAACAATTTCGTTCCGCGATGCGAGAACGGCTCCACGCCCAGTCCCACCTGCGCGGAGGGGGGACTGGCAAGATCCTGCTTGTGTTTATTGGTTTCTCCAACTGCGATATCGAGATCTGCGGCGGTGACTCCGACTCCTGGGACCATCAGGACATCGGAAGTCCGCAGACCGTGAACGGGCATCTACCGGGGCAGCCTTGCGCGACCCAGTGCCAAAACCAGGGGAGCAGGCTCAAGAGCTATCCCTGGAACCAAGTGACCGGCCCAACCGCCACCAGGGATATTGGCGATGATGGACAACGACCCGTACGTGAACGGCACGGTCCAAAACGGCAGCGTCCGATACAACCCGACGCCCAACGTGGCGGGCGGCGCCCCCTGGTTCGACTGGGGTCCGTATCTGTGCGCCAAGCCGGACCAGACAAGTCCTGGAAACCAGCTAGCTTGGTGCAACGGGGAATTGGGTGACCCCTGCAACGGGGAGCGTGACTTTCGCTATGGCGACTTAACCTACCCCAGCGTGTGCTATGGCGATTACACTCATCCCACTTATCACGGGCAAGCGAAAGTGGCCAGCCAGCTTGTTAGGTGGATACAGGGAGGCCTCCCATCAGCCCAGTCATTTATCTCCGACTGGGTGACGCCTTGGGTAGGCAAGTAAATCATAGGGGCCATGGTGCGGCGGATGGAGCTTTTCGTCCATTCGCCGCGTTCTTTGGCGGTCAGTAATCTGTTTTCTTGGCCCCGGTTTCGAAGTCTGCAGCGCTTATCGGACTTGTCACGAAGCCGCGATAGGTACCATCAGCGAGTTGGTACTCCCCCACAATCTGACCAGAGGCATTGATGCCGGTAGCAAATGTCGAATATGCGCCGGGGTAGATGAATGAGATGTACTTTCCATTCATGTACGCGAACGCGCAGTCTGGCTGTGGGGACGAACAGCCATCGTACCAGCCCACGACGATTCCGCCATCGTTAAGACCTTCGGCCTCCGTTATGCTGTATGCCCCTGGGACACTAAGGGTCCGGAACTTGCCGTTCTTGTATGTGAATCCGTTGGTGGTGGCGCCCGTGTACCAACCCACGACCTCGGCAAGATTGTTGATGCCGGTCGCATAGACGTAAATCCATCCGCCTGGCGGCGGAGAGATGTTCTTGAACCTTTGGCCGCGGAGCTCGAAGCCCCTGGTAGCGCCCACATTACCCGCCCCGCCCACGACCAGAGCAGCGTTGTTGATCCCGAGCGCGAACGTAGCGCTGTAACTCCCATCCTGAATCGTTGTAAAGGTAGTGCCGTCATAGAGAAAACCCACCACTTGTAGATTGCCTGCATGCCCTACAATCAGCCCCGAATCGTTGATCCCGGTGGCTATGGTCATGGTTAGCCCCGGGTAGTCGAAGAGGGCAAAGCTTCCGTTCTGCAGCAGGAAGCCGTGGGAATCAGTTTCAATGTTCTGGCCATAGTTACCCACAACGTCGCCAGCGGAATTGATGCCCCATGCACCGGTATACCCCGCCCCCGGCACATCAATCGTGGTGAAGGTCAGGTGGGCGGAGATGTCCTCCTGAGCGTGCATGAGGGGAACACCGAGAACTAAAACGATCACAATGGCCAATCGGCAGATGCGGGCCATAGCCAACCTCCGGCTCGGCAAGAGCAACCAGCACGGCCCGCGCTCCCGGGGTGAGGCGGCGGCCTGAACTTCCGGCATTATGTTTCTCTCTCCCCGAGCCTGTCAAGCGGAGGCACTCGACCACGTGTCTGTGACGCAGGTCCCCAATCACCCCTGGCTGCTGCATGGCTCGCTAGCTGCCTGGCGCACGTGCAGAATCCGCGATAGCAGGGTAAGTGTAAAGTGTCACTATATTATTCAATTCTCAATATGCCACCGCCACCTGCGATCTCACCCACCGGGGTCATCTGGATCCCGAGTGTAACTACAACCGGGTCAGGGAGGATCTGCAAAGGAACGGCTTCAAGGAAGCGCAGGTACAGGTGATTATGTTCAAGTCGTCGACTTCGTTTCCGCGGTGCGACCTGAACTGGAGCGTGAATTCAGGCAAGTATTGCAATGAAAATCAAACCACCGAACCGGACGCCTACACCTCCGAGCGCTACCTGGGCGACATCGTGCGTTACCTGAAATGCTGCACCCTCGATGCCAACGGGCAGTCCACCGGCAATCCCCGCTATCCCAACCTCAAGCAGGTGTTCCTCACCTCGCGAACCTACGGCGGCTATGCTAAGAACCACGGCTCATCCGGCGAGGGGTCGTACGCGGGATGCCTGAGCCCCGAGCCCTACGCATACGAGGAAAGGTTTGCAGTCCAGCGGCTGATTGTGGCGCAGATCAACCAGGATGCTGGTATGCAGTTCACTGATCCTTACCTTGGAACGGTGGCTTACAAGAGCGACGGCACGGGGAACGCCCCCTGGTTCGACTGGGGGCCGTACCTGTGGACCAGCGGAGAGTTGGGGCGCAGTGACGGCCTCGCGTGGTGCAATGGCCGGGGCACCCTTCTTTGCGACCCCCTTGACCGGGATGTCCGCGACGGCGACGACAGCCCCGACCCTGACGATGCCTTCTGGGGAGACTACACGCACCCGCGGGACCGCGGACAGGAGAAGGTGGCAGACCAGCTCCTTTACTTCATAACTAACCAAGGCAGCTTGCTGGGTTCCCAGAGCTACATAGTGAACTGGGTCAATCCTTGGAGATTGAAGTAGTTAAGCCTTGAGGCGGGTGGGGACCTCCCACCCGCCTCGATTATCGAAGGCTGGTTTCGCTATTCGGGAAAGCTAGCGCTAGTAAGCGGACTCGTCACAAAGCCGTGCCAAGTCAAAAGGTCGAAGCTGTATTCGCCGACGATCTGCCCGCTACCATTAATGCTGAATGCGAGCGTCGCTTTTGAATGGGTATACTTGAACGAGATGAACTGACCGTTCTTCCAGGCAAACCCGTAATAGTCGTTCGTCGCGATAGGGTTGTAATAGCCGACCACTATGCCACTGTCATTGATGCCATACGCTACCGTTCTCTGTGCCCCAGGGAAATCAATGTTGAGAAAAGTGCCATTGTGGTACAGAAAAGCGTCGTAGTCGGTAATGCCGACAATCCTCTTTCGATTGTTGATGCTGGTAGCTATTCCGTATACATATTGGCCCGGGAAGCTGATGATCCTATAGCGTCCGTTCAGCAACACATAGCCTCGAGTCACACTAAAACTTCCTGCTGCACCGACAACCACCCCAGCATTGTTGATTCCCCACGCGTAGGTGGCTTGATCGTTGCCGTCCTGTAGCGTTGTGAAGGTGGTTCCGTCATAGAGAAACCCGACCAGCTTGTATTGCTCCCCGGGAACTTGCGTCGCATACCCAACGATCACGCCTGCGTCGTTGATCCCGAGGGCGGCAGTCACGGGCTCGCCTGGGTAATTGAAGAAGGTGAAGGTTCCGTTGCTATACAAGAAGCTGGTGGCCGGGCCATAGTCGCTCTGCCCGTAATATCCCACCATATCGCCGGCCGAGTTAATGGCACTAACTTGGGTGTCGACAGCGCCCGGCACATCAATGGTGGTGAAGGTGATGTTGGCATCTGTGATGATGGAGCTCGACTGCGCCTGGATCAGCGGCACACAGAGCAAGAGTAGAAGCAGAGCCAAGGTGAAGCTGCGAAGAAGAGTCATTGAAGCCACCTCCGGACGGCGGCGAGGGGAAGCATAGCCTAGACTCCCGGCATTATCCTTCGCGCTCCGCCTGCCGTCAATTGCAAAGAGCTTGAGCATGGCTGTTTCCAGCCCGCGCGGCCCATGTTCGCATCATTTCGCAGCCGGGCCGGCAGTGACCTGAATCACAACCCCCGAAGAACAGTACGACCGGGCGGCCATGCCGTTCCAAACAAGCCGTTAGTTAGTCGATCTCGCGGTACCCCGGCTGGCTAGCCGCTCCAAAGCCTCCCTCCGGGTGCTGCTTCTGCCAGTCCGCCTCGCTGAGCACTGAGATGGCCTCGAGCTTCTTTTTCTTCAGGCCGGGATTGACTGTCGAAAGCTCCTTCGCCGTCATCGTCTGAAATTCGTGAATCACGTCTTCCAGTTCATGGGCGAGGGAGTCGGCGCGGGCGACCTGATAGTCGGTGGGCCGGCCCTCGTAGCCGTTCACCTCGCCGTAGAGCCTGCCGATATGTTCGCGGATCCGCTCTTCTCCGGTGATCATGCCACCTTCTTTGGTCGCCACGATTTTGGAGCGGAGCTGCTCCGACTGCTCGGTAAGCTGTTGCAGTGGTGCCAGCAGCGGGTCTTTGGGCTGGAGTTTGGCGGCGCGGGCGTTGGCCGAGTCACGCACTCCTTCGATGGCATCCACGGCGTAGGTCATGTGGCCCAGCAGCTTGTGGAGTTTCATCACCAGTTCGAATTGGGCTTTGCGATCCGCGACGGTGTAGGCAGCACGCGGATCGAGGACGACCTGCAGCGGTTCGGTGTACACCTGGTCGCCCTTGGTCAACTTCACGGTGTAGGTGCCGGGCAGGACGCGCGGTCCGACGCTGGCCTGGAACAGGGCAGTAGCAGCGGGCGGCACCGTAGGCGCTTTGAGCCGCATGGACCAGGTGGCGCGATTCAGGCCGCGATGTTTGCTGCCGGCGACGGTGTCCACCAACTTGCCGTCCGGATCGAGAATCTCAATCTTCAAGTCGCCGAAAATGTGGCGCGACCTCTGGTAGTAGTCAATGAAGGCTTCGGTCGAGCGGCTGGGGCCGCTGAAGGTCTCGTCACCCTCGGGCCAGCCGCCAAAAGCATTCATGTACTGGATGGCGGGCGGACCCTGGATGAGGACGGCGTCCTTTGTCATCAGATCGGGTGTCAGGGCCCGCAGGGGAGAAATATCGTCGATGATCCAGATGCCGCGTCCGTGGGTGGCGAGCACGAGATCAGACTCGCGCGCTTGCACGACGATATCGCGCACCGCAACCGCCGGGAAATCGCTGCCCCGGTACTGGGCCCAACGCTCACCTCCGTCGGCCGAGATCCAGAGACCGAATTCGGTTCCCAGGAACAGCAAGTTCGGATTCACGGTGTCCTGAGTAATGACGTGGGCGTAGCCGCGGACCCCGCTTCCCTGGACTTTCAGGGCAGTCCAAGTCTGGCCGTAATCCGTGGTTTTGTAGGCATAAGGCTTCATGTCGCCGTAGGTATGGCGATCAAAGGTGGCGTAGGCGGTGCCTTCGTCGAAGCGGCTGGCCACTACCGTGGAGACCCAGGAATTCTTGGCCAGGTTGGGAACATTGCCGACCACGTTGTTCCAGGTTTTGGCGCCGTCGCGGGTAATCTGCAGGTTGCCGTCGTCGGTGCCCACCCAGATGATCTGGCCGTTCTTGGGCGACTCCGAGATGGAGTAAATCGAGGTGTGCATCTCGGCCGCGGAGTTATCCACGGTGACGCCGCCGGATTCTTCCTGCTTCTGCTTCTCGGGATCGTTGGTGGTGAGGTCGTGCGAGATGCGTTCCCAGGACTGCCCATGGTCGCGGGAGCGGAACAGGAACTGCGCTCCAATGTAGATCGTGCCTTTCTCGTTGGGGCTCATATGAATGGGCGCGTTCCAGTTGAAACGCAGTTTCTTCTCGCCATAATTGGGAAGGGGCTGAATTGGCCGGGTCTCCAGGGTGTGGCGGTTGACGCGTCCAATCGCGCCGCCCTGGTATTCGGCGTAGATGTAGTCGGGATCGGCCGGGTCCTCAAAAACCCACATGCCATCGCCGTTGTAGATGTTCTCCCAACGCGAGTTGGTGACCCCGCTGGGGTAGGAGGAGTCGCCGACCCAGACGCTGTTGTCCTGCAAGCCGCCGTAGACATGATAAGGATTCGAATTGTCAGCGCTGACGTGGTAGAACTGCGAAACCGGCAGGTTGAGCTGGTGCTTCCAGCGGGTGCCGCCATCTTCGCTCCGCCACACGCCCCCGTCATCGGTGGAAAAGACCAGGTTCGAGTCGGAAGGATCGATCCAGACGTCGTGGAAGTCCCCGTGGGCTCCGCTAGAGACGCCGCTGAAACTCCGTCCGCCGTTTACGCTAAGCAGGAGGAACAAATCAGGCTTGAAGATCTTGTTCTCATCCTTGGGGTCGACGATGAGGTTGCCGAAATAGAAAGGCCGCCAGACCACGAACTGACTGGAATCAAGGCGGTTCCAGGTCTTGCCGCCATCGTCGGAACGATACAGCGCGCTGCTCTTGGATTCGATGTTGGCGTACACGACCTGGGGCTTGGAAGGAGCTACAGCCAGCGCGATGCGTCCCCAGGGTTTTTCAGGGAGTCCCTTTGCGTTGCTGTCGTTGAGTTCAGTCCAATGGTCGCCCCCATCGCTGGACTTGTAGAGTCCGCTGCCCGGGCCGCCGGAACGGAACGTCCAGCCTTGCCGGCGGAAATCCCACAGGGAAGCGAAGACGGTTTGAGGGTCCTGGGGGCTCATAGCAAGCATGCCGCAACCAGTGGAGGCGTTGGCGCCGGCGAGGACCTTTCTCCAGGTTTTGCCGCCGTCGGAGGTCTTGTAGACACCGCGCTCGTCGTTGTCATTCCACAGATGTCCAGTGGCGCACACCAGCACAGAGTTGCCGTTCTTGGGATCGACCAGGATCTTGGCAATGTGCTCGGAATCCTTCAGCCCCATGTTGGTCCAGTTCTCGCCGCCGTCGGTGGACTTGTAAACGCCGTCTCCGATGGAAACGCTGTTGCGCGTCCACGCCTCTCCCGTACCCACCCAGATGGTTTTGGGATTGGAGGGATCAATCTTGATGGCGCCGATGGACTGCACCGTCTCCCGGTCGAAGACCGGCTTGAACGTGGTGCCGCCGTTGACCGACTTCCACACTCCGCCGCTGGCCGCGCCGATAAACACGGTGACCTGCCCGTTTTGGTCCACGGCGTCCACCGCCGCTGTGCGTCCGCTGGTGATGGCGGTTCCGATGTTCCGGGCGGGTAGCCCGGAAACGGTGGCAGCGTCAAACTTCAACGACGGCTGGGCGAATGCGGTCGTGCACATCAGGGCAAAAGCAAAGAGCGGCAAGGACAACATCATCTGGTGGCGTGGATAGCGGGCGCGAGCAGTCATTTCGGAAGTCCTCTTCTAGACGCGAATTTACTTGCCAATTGGCGGTGCCGACTTCAATTCTTGGCCGTGTCCTTCTTGGAGGCGTCCTTCTTCAGGGACGCGGGCACTGCGAATTCAGAATTTGCCAGCGGCACGTTCACTTCGATCTTGTCGATGGTGGTGTGCTGCCACTGGGTGGGATCATTCTTGGGGCCGGAGGCGATGGAGAACGGGAAATACACACCGGCGACTTGCTTGTAGGAGCCCAGATCGGTCGTGTTCTCGCGAATCGAGCCGCGAATGAATTCCTGGGTTTCGGTACGGATCTCCAGGTAAGTATCAGGGTCGAGGTAGTAATAAATGATGTCGCCGTTCTTCAGGGTCACTTTGAGCCGGAGGGCATCGTCACCATCCACGGTGTCGTGCCCAAGATATTCCACGACGCTGCCCTTCGCCTGATAGTTCACCAGCGGGCCGTCGAAGTCAGAGTCAATGAGCAGGTCGCGGATGTCATCGTCGCCCATGAATTGGGGATCCTTCTTACCGCCAAAGGGCTGAACTTGCCAGCCCGTGGAGCCGTCATAGGCCTGGATGGCGGTCATGCCTTGGACGGCGAAGGTCTCGCGCACCAGGTTGGGACGAGTGTTTTCCTGACTGACGTCCGCATTGAAGCCCTGCTGGCTGAATTTGCCAGTCTTGCGGAAGGTCTTAATGGCTTGGATCTTATCCATTCCACCCTTGGCCTCAATATTCTTGGCGACCAACTCTTCCACGGTCTGGGAAGAGGCGGCGAGGCTGAAGTCGAGGAATGCGAGCAAAACAACCAGGCATGGACGCATGCGACGGGCTCCTAAGTTGAAGAAACGGCCGACTGGACTAGGGACAATAGTATTCCCCGTGGCTTTCGACGCGCATCCCCAGGCTTTGTAAGCAAGAAAATGCTCAGAAACTGATGCGCAGGGCCAGTTGGATGATCCGGGGCTGGTAGGTGAACTGGATTTTCCCGAAGTTGGGATCGGCGATATTGGTGTTGGGGTTGATAAATTCGGTGTGATTCATTAGGTTGAAGAAATCCGCGCGCCCCTCCAGGTGGACACGCTCGGTCAAGGGGGTGGTCTTCGAGAAAGCCAGATTGATGTTGAACTGACCGGGGCCGCGGAAGAAGTTCCGGGGCAGGGTCCCGTAGGTGCGAACGGCCGGATCGGCGACGGCCTGGGCATCGGTAGGGAATTGCTCTGTGGAGAAGCTCGTGGGATCGAAATAGAAGTTTCCCGGACGGCGGGGATCCATAATCCGGACGGGGCCGACCAGGTTGGCGCGCACCAGGTTGGCATCCCCCACACCCGAAGGGCCGGGACTGGTGAAGTCGAAGGCGCTGTTCAGGCTGGCAAACACGTCCACTGGGAAACCGCTTCGCCAGCTCACGATGGGGAACACGCTCCATCCCTTAGTCACTCGCTTCGGTCCCGAACCCCATGCCTGATCGAAGGGCACTTCCCATCCGCCACTGAAGACGATGCGATGAGTGATATCCATGTCGGATGAGGCGCGGAACAGGTTGGGCTGGTAGTAGGGAACTTCGAAGTTGCGGTTGGCAAAGCCGGAGGCATTGTCGATGTTGTGGGAGTAGGTATAGGCCAAAGTGAAGTAAGAGCGCCCGAAGATACCGCCATCACTCATCTGTTTCTGCAAACTGAGCAGCAAGCTGTTGTAGCTCGCGTTGGTGGCATTGCGGAATTCGCGCACCTGGGCAAAGCTGCATTGGAATGCGGTGTCCGCCGAGCAGCTGGCGTTGCCGGGAGTGAGATTGAGCGTCCGATCGAAGGTGCCCAGCGCGAATGGATTGATGTCCACAAGCCCGGTGAGGCCATGGGAACTGCTGCCCACGTAGCTGGCCTCGACCACCGTGCTTTGAGCTACTTCCCGCTGAAAGGTCAGGTTGTATTGGTAGGTGTAGGGAGTGCGCAAGTGCGGCGCCACGACAAACACGTTGCCTGAGCCGCCAATCGGAAGAAATCCGGAGGCGGAGAAGTTGATATCGGATGCCGGCGGACGAGAAGGGAAAGGATCGGTTGTTCCGGCAAAAGGCTGCGACAAGAAAGTGGGTTCAGAGGATGGGTTTCCTGGCAGGGCAGGAAAGGAAAAACCGTCGCTGGCGAAAAACGGAGGCTTGCCGTTGAACTGCAGATTGTCCTCCCCTTTCAGGATGTCGTAGAAAACGCCAAACGCTCCGCGCAGGCTCATTGTTCCGTCGCCCTTCGGGTCCCAGGCAAAGCCGACGCGCGGCGCCCAATCGTTCTTGTCGGGGAAGTTGACCCCCTGTGGCGCGGCCGCATCTCCAGGGAACAGCATGCCAACCGGGGCATCCGTGAATACGTGGGACTGGCGGCCGGGGACAATGGAGAAGGTGCGCCCTGCGGTGTCGGTCTTCGGCGTACTGTACTCGTACCGCAGGCCCAGGCTGAGCACCAGGTTCTTGCGCACCCGCCAGTCATCCTGCACAAAGCCGGATGCGAACTTGCTGCGGATGTTGGAGGGCGCCGCCGGGCCCTGGATGTACTGCGCCGGCAAGCCAAGCAGGAAGTCAGCAAAGGAGTTGTTCGAGGTGGTCGAGCTACCGGAGCTGCCCGAACTTCCTGCAAATACAAACTGGCCGTTGACCGCAAGGGAAAAAAAGGAGCTGTTCTGGAAGGCAGAGAAACTGCCACCGAATTTCCAGCTATGCTTTCCCCGCGTCCAGGTCAGGACGTCGGAATAGGCGAAAGTATTGTCGGTCACCCGTTGCGGTCCGTTGATGCCGAAGCCGGTGAGCAGCCCGACATCGAAAAACAAATTGGCAGGACCCGTGGGCAGGTCGGGATTGATGCCGATGCCCAACGCCGAAGGCGTGGGCAGTGGTGCGGCAGGATTTTCCGCGTTGACCGACACTCTCTGCGCCGTCATGCGCAACTCATTCAGCAGATTCGGCGAGAAGATATGGGTATACGCGAAATTCGAAAAGTAATCATGGAAGTCGGAGGCGTCGGGATACCCCGGGACCGTAGCGTAGTCGAAAGGGGTTAGCTGGTCGGTGCGGTCCCAGCCGAGCGTGACTGCCAATTTGTCGTTGGCTCCCAGATCAAAATCGAACTTTGTTGTCAGTTCATCCCGGTTCGAGGTGAAGCGTTCTTGGGAGTTGAGGAGCCCGTCCGGAGAGGTGGGGATCAATCGCGCAGCAATGTAATTCTGCGCCACGCTGTTGATGCGAGTGGGATCGATGATGGCTTGGGCAGCCAGCGCTGTGTCGGGCTGGAAAAAAGGAAAAGCTTGGAGAAACGTCGCAACCCCGGTATCAACGCTACCGCCCGGTCCGGAGTGCGAGAAGTCGCCTCCCAGTTCCGCCGGGGTGAAGGTGGGAATGTCGTGTTGCACCAGGTCCTGAATCTGCCGTTCCCCCTGGTAACCGACGAAAAAGAAGTAGCGGTCCTTGCCGCTGACGACTTTGGGAATGGTGAAAGGGCCGCCCAGGGTGCCGCCAAATTGGTTGCGCTTCAGAATGTTGCGGGGCAGTCCGTTGAGCTTGTTAAGAAAGCTGTTGGCGTCAAGAGCGTCGTTGCGCAGGAAATCGAACCCTCCGCCGTGGATCTGATTGGTACCCGACTGCGTCGCGACCGTAATCACGCCGCCGGAGTTGCGGCCATATTCGGCGGGGTAATTGCTGGTCAGGATGCGGAACTCGGCGACCGTGTCGGGATTCGGTGAATACACCGTGCGATTGTCAACCAGATCATTGTTCAGTCCGCCGTCAAGCAGGTAATTGATCGAATCGCCCCGGTTCCCGGCAATGTCGAAAGTTCCGGCGCCAAGAAAGTCGAGGTCGGCCGGGGTTACACCCGGTTGCAGCAGAGCCAGGTCGCGAATGTCGCGGCCATCGAGTGGGGCATTGCGCACCACATCGCCGGTGACCACCTTGCCCAGAGCGGGACTGACGGTTTCCACCGGCTGGGCCTTGCCTGAGACTTCAATCTGCACCGGAGCGGCGCCCACCTGTAGCTCGATGCTCAGGCCGCGCACGTCCCCGACATGAAGGATGACGTCCTTGATCTCCGCTACAGAAAAGCCTTCCTTCTGGGCCGTGACCAGATAGTTTCCGGGCTGTAGAAATGGGACTGAGAAATATCCGTCCTGGTTGGTGGTGGCTTCGCGCTTGAGTCCCTGATCGAGATTCAGGAGCGTAATGCGAACCCCGGGGATGACGCTGCCGTTCTGGTCGGAGACGGAGCCGGCCAGGGCGGCACGCTGGGCCTGAGCCATGCCGCAAAGTGCGCAGCATACCATCGCACCTCGTAGCAACGCTCTCAGCGTCTTGATCAAGCGGCTCTCTCTTCAGGGTTCACGGGCTCTGCGAAGGGGTTTAGGGGAGCGTCCGTCGGACAGAGAATAGCACGCGTTGACGCCTACTATCCCCCCTTCGTAGTAGCGCTCAACAGTCAAACTTAAAAGCAAAAAGTCCCCGAGTAGAACAGGCACTCTCGCCGGAAGCGGATTTCGGCTAGGTGCCCATGCGCCGCAGAACGGCGAGCAGCCGGGCCAGGCTGGAGGCCGTTTCCGGCGTCGGCGGTGAAGCCGTAAAGAGCGCACGTACCAGATCGTTCTGCTCCCGCGCCAGCCGCAGCAAAGTCTCGCTGGACTGCTGGCCGGTGTCCACTTGGGCTACGTTGGCGGTGAGAGCCGCATCGGCGATTTCGGAGAGCATCTCGGACTGACGCTGCGCCAGCGTGGAAATCCAGCGGCGGTGGTCCTGGCGCATCTGCTCAACTTTCTGCGCGGCGGCGGAAGAGAGGCCAGAGCTGCGCTCCGGGGAGAATTCCCGGTCCAATCTCTTCAAAGCCCAGGCATGAAGAAAGGTTTGCTGCGCCAGGGTAACCACCTCGTTGGAGAACGCTGCCACCTGCTTGCCGGTTTCCTCGGATGAAACTCCCGGTTGAGCGAAGTGGCGGTAGAGCTGCTCGTAGAGCGGCACCTTCGCGCTGGAGAGGTCGGCGAGTGTCGCTCGGGTGACGGGACTGCCGCTGGCCGGCGGTTTGTCTTCGAATTGGTCCGGCGGGTTGTACAGTTCCGAGCCGCTCTTGAGTTCGCGGGGCACGAATACTTCCACCCGCAACGGACCGCTCACAGATTTCAGAGATTGGCGGATGACCTCGCGACGGGCGCTGCCGTCCACCAGACCTTGAACCAGGAGGGAACCGTCGGACATGGGAAATAGGTTGATTTCTTCACCCAGGCAGGCATCCGCACGATGCAAAGACTCGGCAGCTGCGACTTCAGCATCGCTGGCATGGGAGTTGGTGTAAGAAAGGGGCACAGGCTTGCGCAATTGTGCAGCGGGAGCAGAACGACCGGAGGACAAATTGGAAATGTCCACCGGGGAGTTCACGCGGGCCAACTCCACATTGCGCGGCTCGGAAGAGAACGAGGTGCGAGTGAAACGGTATTCCCAGGAGGCGCTCTGGTGCGTGGTAATGATGCTCAGACTGGTCGGCGAGTAGTCGCGGCTGCTTACTACCAGCATCGCCTCCGCGATTCCCGAAGGATGACCGGGAGCGAAAGGATAGTGCAGTTCGAAGGCGCTCCCATCCCGCCGGGCGGAAGCCGTGGTGTCTCCCCGCGATGCGACCAGGCGGCGGAATCCGGCCACCGAAACATCCGGCACCCAGCGCTGCGCCGCCAGGTATTGCAAGAGTGGTGCCTCCACACCGTCACCCAACAGTACTGCCGCGAGCGTGGGCTCCGGCATCTGTCCGTCATTCTTGACCGTGGCGTTTTCGATCGAACCCGAGGGAAGCTGCGCGCTCACATACGCGACCGGGGAAGCTGAGTCGCGCACCACTACGATGGTACCGAGCGGCTTTGGGATCTTGCTCGTTCTATCGATCCGGTCCACACGGACCAGGCTGCGCGTTACCTGCCCCGTACTCGGGAAGTGTGCGTTCTCGTAATTCTCTGCTCGCAGCAGCACGGTGTCGGCCGAGACCCGGGTGTTGAGCACATCGGTGAACATGGCGACCAGCAGACATGCCGCGACGAACGCAGCCAGTACAGCCCGGCGAGGTTGGAGCAGCGCGTGGCCGAGATGACGGAGTTGATTGCGCCAGATCGCGAGGCGCTCGCTGAGAGGCAACGGAACCGCTGCCACGGCTGCCGCGTGCCTGGCCAGGCGCTGGCGAAACTGTTCGATCCGCGACTCCGAGAGCACCGATGCATCCGGCAACAGCTCCTTGCGGGCGCCGAGGAAATTGTCGATGCTGTTCTGAATAGCCGCCAAATGGCTGCGGCACGTCCAGCAGTTTTCCAGGTGAGCGCACGCCGCCTCCATTTCGCCTCGCAGCAGCTCCCCGTCCTGGTACGCCACCAGTTGAGTCTGGCTCAGATGCGGGGGAAGGAGCGCGTTGCGGTCAGGCGCAATGCCCATTTTGCACCTCAAATTTCTTCAGACCGCGAGCCAGGTAGACGCTGACCGCTTTCGGGCTGATTCCCAGGACTCCGCCGATCTCCTGGTAACTCAAACCTTCCGCGCGCAGCGTGAGGCAGTGCCGTTCCCTTTCATTCAAGACCTGCAGCGAGTCGGCAATACGTTCCTGCTGGATCAGTTCGTCTTCGGTGGAGCGGGTGCCTTCGGCGCGGCTCCGTTGCGAAACCCACTCCGCCACGGCCAACTCGTGAATGCCGTTCCGGCGGATGTGATCGATGGCGAGGTTGTGCACGACCCGGTAGAGCCAACTGCGAATGTTGAGGATGTCGGAATTCCTTTTCAGCTGGTCGAAGAGCTTAAGAAAGGCAACCTGCACCAGGTCTTCGCTCTCGCCCGTGGAGCCGACCACCTGGTAGGCGTAACTGAGCAAAGAGGGACGCAGCGTGGCATACAACTCCACAATGGTCTCTTCCAGCTGCTGGCTCTTGCGGTGGTTCTCAACCTGCTCTAGCCCCAAAACCGGGGACAAATTGAGGATGCTTGCTCGCTCCATGTGACCCTGGCCAAGCTATGAGACGTCGCCGGTTGGACACGGCGAACTACGCCCTTTCGACCATGCACAGGGCATGGCGGGCTCCCCTGTATATACACTAAACACGGTGTTCTACGACCCCTTCCCCCACAAAATATTTTGTTGCGCATGTGCTGTTAGTAAATCTCGGCCGCCGGGCGTCACAACAATAACAAACAGGGCTCTCCGGCTGTCAGGGGAAACGGCAGCGGGACCCCGGTAGGTTGCAACTGTGGGAGTGGCTCCGCAGCACCCGGAGCCGACGCAGTGTCTGGGCCCAGACCTTAAGTACAAAGCCTGGCTGGCTCGCTGGTGAACCGGGCCGATTTGACGGCCGTGAAGGAACTGGACACAACACGACTTCCCGCGGGTAGCCGTGAGGGGGAGTTCCTGTCCCTGCGGGAGCAAACGATCATTCGGCTGGTGGCCCAGGGGGTACCTGACCCGGCCATCGCAGCGCAGCTCTACATCAGCGAAGCCCAAGTCCGGGACCATCTGGTCGAGATCTTCAAGAAGCTGGCCATGGCGGGGCTCCTGGACCAGCTTGTGTATGTGGGCGAGGAAATGCCGCAGGCAGATTGTTAGCAGGAAATTTGGGTTTGGCCGACAGCCGCAGATGCAGGCGGCGGGCATTGCAAGATCAGTTCTCGGCGCCCTGTCAGTGACCACTGTTCGACCCCTTGGAAGCCTGGTCCGCCCCCGGATCAGGCTTCATTTTTCTGCATTTGTCCTCGCGAGCAGCCCGGTTTTCCCCAACAGCCGCCGCCCGCGTCCACCGATTGAAAAATCCGGCACGGTGTGCAATATCTTGCATCTTGACTGATCCCGGCATGGAGTAGACACTTGCACTGCGACTGAAGACTCCCTCCCGCAGCGGTTACCCAGCCGACCCAGGAACCGCTGTCTCTCACTCGTGGAATGGTCTGAAGGAGACCTGATGAAAGCCCTCCAACTCGCCGTTGGATTCACCCTGTTTGCCACTGCTTTGCTGTCAGCTCAAACATCCCGAGTGCCGCTGGTGGACCAACCCGCCGTCCCCGCCAGCGTGGCCCCCGGCGGGCGGTCCTTCACTTTGAAGGTGAATGGCGTGGGCTTCGCTTCCGGTGCTTTCATCACTTGGAACGGTCATCCTCTATCGACCATTTTTGTGGACAGCCATCACTTGCAGACAACAATTACTCCACCCTTGATCCAAGACCCTTCCACGGCTCTGGTCGGAGCGGTCAATCCGGGAAATCGCTTTTCCAACAACGTCTTTCTGCAAGTGATAAACCCCTCACCTCTGAATGGAGTCCCCAGTATCAGCAGCTACTCAGCCGGGGTGCAGCTGCAAAGAATAGTGGTAGGAGACTTTAATAACGACGGCAGGATGGACATTGTAGCCTCCGACAGCAACTTGGGTGGTATTTCCGTTCTTCTCGGCGCAGGCGATGGCACTTTTCCGGCGGCCGTGCACTACCTGGCTGGTGCGTCGGCGTTCGGCATCGTCGCAGGCGACTTCAATGGCGACAAGAGGGTCGACATCGCTGTCACCAACTCCGGTACCCAGAACTCCGTCAACCTCCTGCTCGGCAAAGGTGACGGAAGCTTCCGGGCTGCGACCCCGTTTCCCGTCGGCTCCAATCCGGTCGCGATAGCAGCCGTCGATCTGAACAATGACGGCAAGCTGGACCTCGTAACCTGCAACCACAACGGCGGCAACATTTCAGTTCTACTGGGCAATGGGGACGGCACTTTCCAGCCGGAGGCCGAGATTGACGCGGGAACGTCTCCGTCGTCTGTCCTGGCGGCAGATTTCAATGGTGACGGCCGCATCGACCTGGCGGTCTCCAATCAGGGGAGCAACGACGTTTCCATTCTTTATGGCAACGCCGACGGGACCTTCAGGAAACCAGTGCAGGTCCCGGTAGGGACAGCGCCGCTCTGGATCGCCGCAGCGGACTTGAACGGTGACGGTTTGGTTGATCTGATTACCGCCAACAGCGGCAGTTCCAACCTCTCGATTCTAATCGGGAATCAAAACGGCACCTTCCAGCCGCCAACTGCCGTGAACACCCTGCAGAATCCAGAGTCACTGGCAGTCGGCGATCTAAACGGAGACGGCAAGGTGGATCTTGCCGTGGCCGACGCCACCAAAATCAGCATCCTGCTGGGCATGGGAGACGGCACCTTCGCGCGGCGCGCGGACTACGATGGAAAAAGATATCTTGGGCTGGCGGCGGGAGACTTTAACGCCGACGGCCGCCTTGACCTGGCTACAGTTAGCGGCACCACCGCAGTGGACGTCTCGCTGCAAACTACGGTGGCGCTCTCGCCCGTCTCGCTTGCCTTTGGCGGGCAAAAGGTTGGCACCGATAGCCCGACCAGGACCGTCGCCCTCCGCAACCTCGCCACCACCACGCTCAATGTCTCCGACATCAGCATTGTCGGCACCAACGCCGAAGACTTCAGTCAGAGCAATGACTGCGGCACACAAGTCGACGCGAGGGGCTCTTGCCAGATCACAGTTGTGTTTACTCCCACTGCCACCGGGGTCCGGAGCGCCACGATTCAAATCAGCGATGACGCCATTGGCGGTGTGCAGATCATCGTTCTCACCGGAACCGGAATCTAGACGCACGTCCTCTCTTGAGGGAAACTCCCGTAACAAGAGCACGCTGGCGTGAAACCTGGAAGAAATCTGCGCAAGAAAAGACCGCTAGGGGTTGCCTAGCGGTCCGGATAGGTGAGGTTGTTAGTTTCCGTCGACTTCGTACGCGGACCGCGAGTAGCCCGAGGGCACCACGTTCCAGTCACCCGAGGGGTTCCCGGTCTGGTTGAAGGCGAATGGGCTGGATACGTCTGTGATCCCACGCACTTCATCCCAGGTCAGTTCCACAGTCGAAGTGCCTTCCTGAGCCACGATCCAGTACGGCGTGCCGGCATTCAGAGTGGTGTTGCAGCTAGTGCAATTGAACTCGACGAAGTTACCGCCGATTCCATTGTTGAAGTTCGAGATGCCGTTGCAGGCGGTCAGCGGACCCTCAAGAATGGAACCCGGGGCCCCGCCTGCATCCGACTCGAGGTAGACGTTCAGTTCACCGGGGTTGTTGTCCCCGCCGCCGAGCGTGTAAACCGCCATCGGTATATACGCATCAGCAAACGTTACAGTCGACGTTGGTGTGAAGCCCTGGGCTATTACTTGGTTGTTGAAGTTGCTGCCATCCACGAAGTAACCCGTGGTGTTGTTGAACTTGTGATGCAGCGGACCAGTCAGGTTGGTGTACACCAGCTTGCTCCCTTTGCCGGCGCAGAACTGCATGTTGCCTCTAGCGTGCAAACCGGTCGGCACCCGTTGCGCGAGAAGCGGCGTTGAGATTAATACCGCGAGTGCGACGACAAAAGCGATTCTCTTGATCATTCACTCCTCCATGTCGGTGTTGGTCTCGATTCGAATAGGGCCTAACTTCGCTCCACAACTCTGCAAGCATCGGACAAGCCGTAAACTGGCAGGCCAACCTGAGGGGATTTGTGGTCCGTTTCCATTCACACACCACTCGACCATGCCCTTCAGTCGGGCCAGAGGAGTCTCATCCTGTCTGCCCTCGCTGTCAAGATGAAAGATTTTGCATGTTGTGTGAGATGGCCAGCTTAGCGGATACCGCGAGGCGGTGGAGACGTTTTGCACTGGTGCTGGTGCGGGTCCAACACGCACCCGATGAGTCGAGCCAGCAGATTCCGCTGTGGTCTCTGCCAGCGGCGAGCGGTAGAAAAGTATGGGGTAGAAAGTCCCCGAAGCAAGAAGGCTGCGCCGCGCACACTTAGAGTGGAGGCGCAAGGTGCGATCAGTGACTTTCCTGCTGCCTCAGTTGCGTGGCCAGGGCCCGTTCGCGGCTGGCGGTTTGCTGATCTCCCAACTCCGCGTACGCCTCGGCCATGTATTGGTGGGCTTTCGAGGAGTTCGGGTTCAAGTCAATGGCTTGCTGGAGGCAGCCCAGCGCGGACGCTGGATCTTTTTGCATGACAAAGATGAACCCGAGCAGCAAATCAGCTTCGAAGTATTTCGGTTTCAGCTCCAGCGCCTTTTGCAAAAGCTTCTTCGCCTCTTCCACCCGGTTGGTGCGGGCGTACACCGAAGCCAGGAGAAATCGCACTTCCGCCGAGAGTGGAGAGCCAGCCATTGCGGCTTCCAGTTCCGGGGCTGCCGCGTGCAGGTCATTCGTCTTCTCCAGCGCCAATCCCAATTGGTAGTGCGCCCACGCATAATCCGGCTGCAGTTCTGCCGATTTGCGCAGAGCTGGCAAGGCGTTCTGATATTTCCCCAGGCGGATCCATGCCCCGCCTAAGGCATCATAGGCGTCTACGATGGTGGGGTCCTTGGCGACCACTTCCTCCAGCTTGGCGATCGCCTCCTGATAACGGCCGTCTTCGATCCACAAGTTCGCATCAGTGATGTCGTTTGCCAGCGAGATCTTGTCCTTGGGGTCAGCGCCACCAGCCTTGGGGCCAATCTTGCTGGCGCGGAGGCCAACATATCCCAGCGCGTGCAGCTTGGCCTGCTGTTCGGGATCAAGGTTAGTCTCCGGCGAAGGAGCCAAGCTGCGGGTCTGCTCTCGAAACTTGGTGAGTTGCTCGGCCAGAGTGCCACTCACTGCCGGCGACGTGGATGCCAGATTGCGCTCTGCCGCCGTATCACTGGTTTCATCGTACAACTCCTGCCGGGGTGCCTCGACAAACAAGTACTTTCCGGTTCGCAATGCGCGCAGCGAACTCCAGCCATACGCGCGGCGGGGGTAGTCGGTCTCCGAGTACGCTGGACGATCTTCCGTCTCCGCGCGTCTGTTGATCAGCGCGATCAAAGAATGGCCCTGCATCGCTTTAGACTTGGCGGCTCCCGCCACTTCCAGCATGGTCGGCAATACATCAACCAGCTCCACGCGATCATCAATGCGCTGGCCTGCTGCGCGTTGCGCCGGCATCTTGAACAACAGCGGCACCCGGATGGTAGGGTCGTACAAAAAAATTCCGTGACCGCGCTCGCCATGCTCTCCCAGGGCTTCGCCATGGTCCGCCATCACCGCGATCAGCGATTCGTCATAAAGGCGGGCCGCGTGCAACTGCGCGAGGAGTGTGCCGACCACGGAGTCCACATATGCGATCTCTCCGTCATACGGCTCAGACCGGAAACGTCTGGCGAATGGTTCTGGGGGATCGTATGGCGCATGCGGGTCGTAGAGATGGATCCAGACAAAAAATGGGGCGCCGGTGTTCTTCCTGATCCACGCCAGCGCGTGCCCCACCACCTCGGCACCGCGCCTCTCCACGCTGCGATAGCGGTCTTCATCCGGATTTTTCAGGTGAAAACCGGCATCGTATTCTTGAAAGCCACGATCAAAGCCCGGGGCACTCCCCTTGGGGTCCATCATGGTGGAGCCGACAAAGGCCGCAGTACGGTACCCAAGCTTGTGCAGGATCTCGGGAGCATAAGGAAGGTCGACCGGAAGGGCCACGCCGGGATAATCCACCTTATGAAACTGCGGATAGGTCCCGGACAGGATGGTGGCGTGGGAAGAAGTGGTGAGCGGAACCTGGGAGTAGGCGTGGGTGAAAACCACGGACTTTGCCGCCAAGCCGTCCAGGTTGGGCGTAAGCCCCCGCTGCGACCCGAGGAAACCCATACGGTCGGCGCGCGTGGTGTCCAAAGTGACCAGGATTATGTTCGCTTTCCTAGTCACAGCGAGGGCGGGGGAAACCAGAAGGAACAACAGCAGTGGCCGACACCAACGGCGCAGGGGCATGGGAGCGTCACTATATCACTAGACTGAACCCCCTCAGGCACGACTGCTCTTGCAACGCGCGTACAGTCGGCAAGGCATGACGCAGGCTTCCACTAGTCGATAGCGACCTGCCAGCCCAGCTTTTCGTCCTTTGCCACGGTGAGCGTGATCGACGTGGGATCTCCATGATAGAAATTCGCCCCATACTTCTGAATCAGGGCGGCGCGGTCCCAGGTATTGAAGCTCTTGACCATTGATCCCGAAGCGTCAAAAAGATTGCCCAACTTATTCGATTCCCACCTCCAGGTAAAGTCGATGACCGCCCGTTCCGGGTTGATCATCTTCACATTCGAGACGGCTACCAGCTTCCGCTCGGCAATGGGGATCAAATAGACATCGGTACCGTCCTTCTCTTTCGACTTAGCCACTCCGGGAATTTCCTCGATCAGTCTCTGACCCTCCAGGGTGAGTGCGACCGGGGTGATGGTGCCATAGGCGC
The DNA here is from genome assembly GCA_020073165.1 of Terriglobia bacterium. GTDB lineage: Bacteria > Acidobacteriota > Terriglobia > Terriglobales > Acidobacteriaceae > JAIQET01. Next base: position 29,316 of record JAIQFP010000022.1, read on the forward strand.
CGGTATCTTTGCCCAGCCTGATCAGACCTGCCTTTTCCAGCAGCTTGTAGTTGGGGTCATGCGGCTTGTCGTCCACGCTGCCTTTCACCATCCCGGTATGGAAGCGTATGGTGGCGGGACCCTGGGCCTTAAGGGCCGACGCCGCAATCGTACTGGCCTCGGTGTTGGTGAGAACCTTCCGGCTCTGCAGCACAAAATACCCGGCTACCCCGACGATGGCCAGGATCAGTGTCACAATCAGCAGCAAAGGCACAACTGAGGAGCTTCGTTTTTCCAGTTCCAGCTCTTGTTCAAACATCGCCATCCCTCCCGCTCAGACTTACCCGGCGTTGGTTTTCCTGCCGTGTACCTTCACGACAATTCTCCGCGAAAGCCTCATAGCAGGATGTGATGCGGCTCACATGGCAGTGTTCAGGTAACCCGGAGAGCTTTGCGCTTACCGAGGAGGGCGGCGTGGTGACTGAGAGCAGTGGACTGCCAATGCCCGCTGGACACCAGGCTCGCCACGTGGAGGAGCGTTTGGGCGACTTCAAATCGGCGTACGGGGATCAAACTGCATTGCACCACAGTCTTCAATTCACAAGGGAGCTGGGAGGCATCGCCAGTTGCTCTGCAAGGTGCAGCCGTTTAGTTGCAAGTGTTTTCACTCCAACCCTTTGGGAGACGCCGCCGGGCATTGCAAATATCTTGGTTTCAATAGTTTAAGATTGGCTTTCGCTGGCACCGCGATTGCCCTTCAAACTGGCGAAGGGAAGTGCTGGCGTCCGGCTTCTTCTCTGCAGACTCCCGAAGGACGAACTTCATGCCGCTGCGGAAACTCTGCTCGATCATTTTGATAGCGGCGCCGGCGGTGTGCTTTGGATCGGTGAATGCCGCCTTGCTGCGGGGGCCGCTTGGCCAACCTTCGCTCACCGCGCGCGAACGCCAGCTCTGGACCTCGGCCGTCCACGACTCCGAGTTCGCCACCATGCCGCACACCTCGGCGCGTACCAATTGCGAGGCTACGCAGCCGCCCGAGGCTTTGGCCACTCCCAATCCGTTGCTGGAGCAGCCTGACGCCAGCGCTAAGATCCGGGTGAGTTTCATCATCGGCACCGACGGCCGCGTGCATAGTCCCCTGATTCTGGAGAGTGCCGGCCCGGCTGAGGACCGCACAGTGCTGGATGTCGTGCGTTCCTGGCGTTACCGTCCCGCCATGTGCAACGGCGTTCCCACCGAGGCGGAGGCCAAGATCGAGTTTTCAAGCCGGTAGACGAATCTCTTCGGCTAGAATGAGCGCTACCGCATGGACCACGAAAAACGGTCAGAGCCAGCCATGAATCTGCCGACGGACCCCGAGGGAGGACCGGTGCCAGACTCAGTGCTGGACGAGTTCTTCAGTCGCCTGAAAGCCGACATGGGCCATCGCAAACCCGGCCAGGAGGCCATCAGCGCGGCGCTGCAGGCCATTCAGCACCTTGCGGTCGAGGTGGATAGCGAGGAATCTGTGAAAGCTGCGACAGAGCCGGACGCACCGCGGACGTGCGTGATTTGCGGCGCGCAGAATCGCGAGCAAAACCGGTTCTGTGCCACCTGTGGTGTTCCCCTCCTGGAGGCTCCATCGGAACTTGAAAGTTCCGTTCCTCCGCAGGCGGTACCGGCGACGCATCCCTGGCAGCAGGTTTCCGCGCCTCCGACCGGGCAGCACCACTATCACCACCACTATCACCATCATTATTTCCCCACCACCGACGGCGTTTCGCAGCCGGTTGCCACCGAGCTGCGTGGCGCGAACGATAGTTCAGCGGCACGCGACACCAGGCAGCGGGCGCCGCTCCCTGGCGCTGCGTTGAGCCGAGCGGAAGCCGCGGTCCGAAAAATGACCCAGGACTGGGCGCTGGCCTGCAACACCAAGCAACTCGATGACCTGGTGGACTTCTATGCTGCGGACGCGCTGGTGCTGCGCTCCAATGTCCCTCCGGTACGCGGGACAGCCGCCATTCGCGAGTTCTTCTTCGCTGTGCTCGATGCCGGTCTGGGCGAAGTGGAGATGGAACCGCTCCGCGTAGAGTTGTTCGGAGATGTCGCTTACGAAGCAGGCCGTTGCAAGATGCTGGTTCCCGTCGCCATGGGAAAGCGGCGTGAAGAGAGGGGCAAGTACCTAATGATTTTCATGCGCCAGGGTGGGGAGTGGAAGGCCGCAGCCGACTGCTGGTCCAGCGACCTGAGCCTGGGCGTCGCCGCGGAACCCGCTGCACGATCCAGCCTGCAAGCTCCTGGGACTCCTGTGCCCAGGCCGCCACGCAAGAGCGCGTGAGCCGCGAGGATCATTCTGACGCTAATGCCGGTAGACGGTTGTGGCGGGATGATAGTTCCGCCAGTCGAACCAGTAGTCCTTGAGGGCCGGTAATTGCTCCAAGCAGTGGCCCGTGGCCGGACCCATGGTGGCGCAGCCCCGAAAATTCCATTCGCTGCCAGACGAGGAATCGACGAGCACCCAATCCGCGCTGCCACTCTTGCGGAACAACTCAAGGTCGGCTCCGTCCAACCGGCTCCGAAAAGCGCGCACCGACTTCCCGTCGGGTGCCATCACCAGCAGGATCGGCATCCCACCGAGCCGGTCCTGGATGGGGGACTGCGCCGAGAGCGCATTCAGCGGATAGGCGCGACTGACGCCGCTTACATCAAGCCCTACGACTACATCCCGGGATTGCAGTCCGCTGCCCGGAAAGCTGAGCGGGGTCGGCAACCTCTGCACCTCCGGTTCCCAGTCGTTCTCGTAATGGCCTTCATCGGCCGCAACCGGAGTGAGCACTTGCCCGGCGGGAGATTCCTGCTTCCACAATCCGAAAGTCAACTCGTCACTGACAACCGGATCGAGCACTTGTCCTTTCAGCGTGCCGAAAATAGCTCTTCCCGTGACCTGCTGCCACCAGCTACCCGTTTCTTCATCGCGCATGAGAAAGTTTTGGTTATTGATTCCCGCCAGGCGAAAGTGCAACGCGCGTCCACCCACCGTACGTTTCCACACCAGACCGGTGTGACAGAGCGTTCAATAGGTGACCGCGATGGGTATGCCCCCCACGATGTCGTTGACCACGTGGTGATATGCCATGGCGCGGATGGGATAGGCGCGGACATCGCTGCCGAAGCGGACTGCCATCACCATCTGTGCGGGATCCAGCTTGACGTTTGCCGCAGACTCGAACCCGGGTAAGGCGACGGGATGGAACATCCACTCGAAATAATCCACGCGCGCCATGACTGCGGCCGCTGAAGCCAGGCCAACACCCAAGACCAGCAAGGCTTTCTTCCAAGTTGAAGTGCGCCGCCACAGGAAAAGTGCCAGAAGCAGCGCCAGGGCCGCCGTTAACAAACTTCCAAGCGGCGCCTGCTGTCGCACCGCCATGGCCAACGAGAGCGCATCGGGCGTCTGCGGTCGGAAGGGCCGGATGATGAACGCTGGAACAAAAAAGAGGCCAACGCTCGTCAACACCAACAGCGCGAACAGCAGGCCTGGAGCAAGGTGGTTTCTCTTCATCCGAATCTGCGCTGCGGTGGTCAAAGCCGGTCGCCTCCGTCTGGCTCAGGCAAACCCTCCAATTCTATCCTCATTCTGTCGTTAGGCGTTCGGGCATGGCGGTTGGTGATGAGCCTTGAGGAGCGACGATCAATCCGCGCGCCGGCCGCGACCGAAAGCAAAAGCCCCGATCCTGCTGAGCAGGATCGGGGCGGGTTAGCTGGTTAGTGGTTGGTTAGTAGGGAGTGAAGTCCTGGCGATAACTCACGTTGTTGACGTCCTCAAACTGGGGCGTACCCGGCGGCAGGTTGTTCGGGTTCAGGAACAAGCTGTCGAACGAATACACACGGTTGGGCGGACTGTACACCGTGGTGCAACACTTGAAGACCCCGGTGGCGTATTGCGCGTAGAACAAGCTCACCAGTGAGCCCTGGTAGTTCAAGTTGCCCGGCCACTGCTCGATGTAGCGCAGGAAGTTGTGCACTCCGCCGTCGGTACCGTAGTCGGCGGCCGCGCCCCAGCCCTGCGGTTGCGGGAAGTTGAAGTTCTTTCCGGCGGCAATGGCCACTCTATACCAAGTGTCGACTGCCACCCGGCTGCCCGGTGTCGTGGGATAGTAGAAGCTCTTGAAATCGCTCCAGCCATTCTTGGCCAAGGTTGGTAAGGGCGCCGGTCTCGAAAGCAGGGTGACCGCATCGGCAATCACCGCCGCGGCGGAATCCGGGGTGGCGAAGGCACCGTTAGCATTGTAGTCACCCAGGATGTACACCGGGTTCTCCGAGGCCACGGTAAAGCCGCCGGTGCCGTCCTTCCGCGTAGGCAGCTTGCCCAGCGTGCCGTCCACCAGCCGTAGCACGTGGCGCGCAGCGGAAACCCGGTTCTTGCGGGCCAAGGTCAGGCATTTGACGCGCTGGTACGGGTTAAACGGCGGTAAGTTGTTGATCGAGGGCGCCGGGGTAACGAAGGCGTCCATGATCGTTTTGGCGCCCCAGTTGTCCGCCAGTCCATTCTGGTTCACGTCCTCCGGAGACTGCACGGTGCCAGGGTTATTGGGATCCAGGGCGTTGTCGGGTGTCCCCAAGGCCGACGCCTTGTTGATGGTGTCTTCGAAGCCGTACTCACCCGTCAAAGCCGGCGGAACGGTGTTCGGACTTAGTGCCATTCCACGGCGGTCCGAGAAGTACAGCAGGTAGCCGTTGAGGGTCTGCTCGTCGACCAGCTTCCCGTTGGCGGAGTTGACCAGCCAGGAACGCAGGTTGCCTACATCCAACTCCACCACGTTGATCACGCCGTTGGCGGCGCAGGTGGCATTGACGCCGGTCTTGCCCGGGTCGGTGTCGCGCACTTCACCTTCGCGCGCATCGTACATGTTGATCGGGTACCAGTTGTAGCGGGTCGCGGTCGCGGAGTTGCTCTCCGGCAAGGTGTTGGTGACAGTTTCGTCCGCGTTGCGGTCTGCCAGTTGCTGGAAGATCAGAATGGCATTGGGATTGGGCCCACCGGCAGCGCCGGGCGCCAGACCGCGCGCGAAGCCCAGTTTTAGCCATTCATTGGTGACACCTATCCAGGTGCCGTCTGGCTTCTTGACCTCTACCCGCAGCCAGCCGTCAATGAGCGGCCACCGTTTTGTACCGACGTATAGCGTGGGCGGGATCTGGTCCCCGGCCGCATCGATATACTTGTCGCCGGCGACAGTGCTGGCATAGGCGAAGTGCACATTGCCGACGCCCGTGACCGGAACACCAGCGGTGTAGGTGGCGCCCAGGCCGGCTTCTTCACTCAAGAGCACGTCCTCACCGTCGTTCAGAGTAGCGTCTGCGTCCGGGTGAAGGTCCGTCTTGAGGTCTCCCAGCAGGATGCGGATTTGTGCCTTGTTGTAAAGCCTCGAAGTGGACAGCGTCGTCCCGGTCGCTTCATTGGCGGGCGGTTTGCGGATGATCTGGATGGGTCCCACGCCGGCGCCCACAAAGGGCAGCTGCAAAGCTTTCGCTCCCGTAAGGCCGTTCAGAATCCAGCCGTTGTAAGTGCCGGTGGAAATGCCCACCCAGCTCCCGTTCGGAGCTCCCGTAGGCGGCGGCCCGCCGGTGTAGCTCCCCCCCGAAGGCGGGTTCACGTTCGTTGGCGGATTGATTCCCAGGTTGATGCAGTGGGTTGCGCTTTTCGGCGGGTCACATGCATTTGCGGTATTGGGAATGTAAACCGGTCCGCCGTGGCTGGACGTGGCGGCGCCAACTCCATTCGCCAGTTGGTCGCGGATCACTTCCTTGGCCGCAGTAATCTTGGAGTGGAAGGTCAGGGTGCCTCCCGGAGTGATGAAGAGGCTGCCATTGGTGGCTACCCGGCCGGCGAAGTCGAAGTCAGGTCCGGGGAAATAGCTCAGATCGCTGTCGGAGAACACGCCGAACTGGAACACCGGGATAAGCGCGACCTCCACCGAGCGCTGCATGCGCACCGACGCGCCGGAGGGGCGCTGCGAGGTCACCGACAGTGTTATGGGGATGATTTCTGCCACCAGGCCGGCGTTGGGTCCGGACTTGACGTTATCAATATTGGTCACCGGGTTGCCTTTGGCATCCACCGGCACATTGATGTTGTACTCCGTGAAGGCGACGTGGGGAACGTCCGGGGGAAAGGCGTTGAGGGCGGTGATGCTGCCGACCGACGGGGCCTGATTTGCGGTGTACAGATTCCCCAGGTCGGAGGTCATCTTCTCCATGCCCGCTTCCGCGCCGTAGTAGGCCAGGTTGTTCTCCATGTCATTCCCACCCACACGGGCTTCCGTGTTGGTCATGTACATGAGACCGACGGCCAGGCCTGACATCAGCAGCAGCAGCAGCAGGGCTGCGATCAACGTGAAGCCTTTCGCACGGGACTGATTGGTACCCATAACGGTTCTCCTCAATTCCTCCATACGTGTCCTTCCAGCTAGCTTTCCCCTCATTGGTAGCGATCCTTGAAGCTCATGTCACGGGCGCTGACCGAAGTGGCCAGGTTCAGTGTCTGGAACCCTTGCTTGCCACCCGGCATGGGGCTGCGCGTCATCACGCTGAGATTCACCTTGCGGATCTGGTTGGGGGACTTTCCGGCGGACATCCCGGCATCCTTCAGATTGGCGGTGGCCACGCCGGCCACGTCGTCATAAATGTCGTAACTGGCTTGCAGCCCGGCCACGTTCTCTGCGACCGGCACCGGCGACTGCCCATTCACCTGTTTCATCAGGCGGGGCGGCCCATCGTCTGCGGTATAGCGGATCCCGTCTGCTCCCGCAGGAATGTCGATGTAATAGGTGAGCACCAGGAGGCGGTTGCAGACGATCGGCGGCGGGACTGCCGGCGGGGCCGCGCCTCCCCAAAGCGCCTTGATATTGCCGCCGGCCGCGGTGTTCTGATTGATACGGAGGGCGTCGCCGTTGGCAAAGGTCACCACACCCCCGGCCCCGACCAGCGTGACCTCGCCTATCGCCTGTCCCACGCTGTTGCTGAACAGGATCAGGTCACCGACTTTCAATCCCACTGCGGGATCATTGATGGCTGGCGGCGGCCACGGCACGGGTAGTGGATTAGGGGCGGGATTGACCGGGGTGAAGGTTGCCTGACTGCCACTCGCGTTCAGCGCCACGCTGTACTCGTTCAGCGGGAAGGTGGTGTCCGTGTAGGCGATCGTAAGCACGTCGGTAGGCGGACTCAGCACCCCCGCGGCCGTCATCACTTTCAACCCGGCTGCCGGGTTGGGAATCACCCCGTAGAGGTGATTGTTGATGGGATAAATATTGTTGGTGGTGTAGCACGTGGTCTGGTCGCAGCCGAAAAGCGAACCCGTGGCCCCGGCCCCATCCGGCAACTGTACTCCGCCCGAGGTGATGCCGGCGCCCGCCAGGCTGATGTCTTTGGCCATCATGTCCAGCGCAGCCCGGCCGTCCTGCTGCATTTCGGCGCGCTGGGTTACCAGGAAGCTGGCGCCCAGCGCCTTGCTGAACAGGTTCACGGCTGCAGATAGAATGACCAAGCCCATGGCCATGGCTACCAGCAACTCCGCCAAGCTAAAGCCACGATTTTTCGTTCTGTCGCTACGCCTCATGAGTCATCCCTCTAGCGGAACTGGGAAATGTACGCGCCCACGGCATACGTCTTCTGCGTGGCCTTGAACTGACTGGTGGTGTAGGTCACGGTGACGGTAATGGAGCGCAAGGTCGAATCGATGCCGCCACCCGGAGCCCCGACGTTGGCAATGGCGATAGTGCGCTGGTAGTTGTTGAGGGGCTGCATCACGTCATCGGCAGTGCCCAGCACTCCGTCGGGCCCCGGCAGCACCAGGCACTGCGAAGGTCCGGGACAATAGGGGTTGGCATTGGTGTCGTCGGCGGTCCCATCCAGCCCGTCTTTACCGGGGTCCAATACAGGCTGAGCGTTGTCCAGGAAAATGCCGCCGTTGCTCACATTCTGAATCTGGTTCCAGGTGATCTGCGAAGTGTTGCGCGCGGTGAAGATACTCTCCAGCGTGGCCGCCGCTTCCTGCTTGGCGATCATGTCTTCCTGCGCCGAGTTCGTGGAGGCCAGGGCCACGGAAAACATGGCCAGCATGCTCACCATGCCGATGGTGAGCACCACGATCGAGAACAACACTTCCAGAATGCTGAAGCCCTGCTCGGCCGGGCGAGGGCGAAGCTCGGAGCGAATTTGTCCAGCCATCGTCATTGCTGACTCCAGTGCGGAATCCCGGCGGTCTGCGATGCGTACAAACGCCATCCGCGTATGCGGCCTGCGGAACCAATCATGGTGATGGCCCGCGAACTGTAAAGCTCGTTGACCCGCGCCAGGTAGACCACGCCGTTGTTGATGTTGTTGTTGACGTCGCGCGCCGACCCGTCAGGGAAAAAGTAAATCTGGTTTTCCACGCCGCCTGCCACCCCGATATCGAACTGCACCGCCTTGCTACCCGTGCCCAGACCGTCGGGGGTGGTCGTGACCGTGTTGGGGATCCCGGGTATGTTCAAGAACTGAATGTCGGGGGGGAGGGTCATCTGGTTGACCACCGGGCCGACCAACCCGGCATCCATGCGGTTGATCTGGATCATGTTGGTACCGGGAGGAAGGCCGACGGGATTGAAAGTCACCTGATAGGTTTTGCGGTTGTCGACAGCCCATTGCCGCGCCTGCCGGAGCGTCATCAAGGTCCCGTTGTAGGCGGCGTTCAGGCGCGCATCCTGCCACGCCGGCCGCAGGCTGTAGTACGAGATCCCACTCATGATCAGGACGATGCTGATCGCGATCAGCGCCTCGATCAAAGTAAAACCGCGTGCATTCTTGGAAGGCATGTGCCCTTTCTTGGGAGAGGCTGGCTCGCGGTTCATGTCGTGTCCAGGGGTCATAAGACCTCACTGCCGCCATCTCGGCGTAGGAGACTGGCGCACTTAACCGCAGACCAGAGGGAGGTTGAGACCGGCACGGAAATCCTGCCGGGCCATCGCGCTATCGATCATCGTATGGAGGGGTTGCGGGAGCGTCAAAGCACCGAAGTACCAGTCCTCAACCCTGGACTTCCGTAACGTAATCGGGCGGGGTAACTCTGGTCACTTTGGCATTGCAGCAGAGCAAAACCCCTGCGCCGCCAACTGCTTCAGGCGCTGTGCGCCCGGGCCGCGCCTTTGCCGCTCTTGGTGCGCGTGCTGGGGACGTAAGCGCAGGAGCGGAAGTCGTAGTGCTCCGCCATGCAAGCTGGACAAAGATGGAGTTGGTGGACCTTGCAGTGGATGATCGGGGCGTCACCCTTGCACAAGTCGCAGCCGCCACGGGACCGCCGCGCAGGGGGTGCTGCCTCGACGGACCCGGCTGTGCCTTCCAGGATCCGCGCCTTCAGGTAAACACCTGTGGCCATCACCAGAGCCCCGAACGAGAACAGGCTGGCACCCACACCCATCAAGCTGACGTCATTGTGGTCGCGTATCATGGCGGGCACGAACGACAGTGCCACGAACATCGCCACCCCACCACAAGCCATGAGCCAATTGCCTGCTCTTGCTGACATTCTCTGTGTCCTTCCGGCGGAGAGGAAAATCCGCGCGCACCTCGGCTTACAAGCCTGCAGAAACGCTCCCAACATATCGGTTTCGTGACGTCCCCTCCAGATGACGAAAGTCACTTTCGTCGTCCGCGCCCAGACTCAGGGGGTCACCGCAGTAACTTGTCGCGGCTTCGAGCCCGACCCTACCATGCACAGTAGTATGGCGCTCACATCCCTCGTAGTGTGCGCGGACGCCAAGGCCGTTCCGCTGCTCAGCCGGATTCTGTCCGACCTGGGTATTGGGGTCGAGCACTGCGAGGACGCGCCCACCGCTCTGGCGCGGCTAGCCACCCAGCCGTTTGACGCCCTACTGGTCGATTGCAAGGATGAGCCGGCGGCGATCGGACTGATTGCGAACGCCCGCCGGGCCCCCGTCAATCGGGCCACTCTGGTCATTGCCATGGTGGATGGCCGCAACCGGGTGCGGGATGTGTTCGCCAGGGGCGCCAACTTCATTCTGTACAAGCCGATTTCGTTGGAGCGTGCCAGCACCAGCTTGCGCGCGGCACGCGCCCTGATGCGGCGGGAGCGGCGGCGCAACCAGCGCATCTCTGTACACGCTCAAGCTGCCATCGACTACGCCACCACGGAGAACGCGCCAGCCACGGTAGTGGAGTTGAGCGAGTCTGGCATGGGCATCCAGTCCGAGGGAAAGTTGCCCGCGCGCGGCAAAGTCTATTTTCAGTTCTCCTTGCCGGGGCAGGCCGGCTCCGTCCGGCTCTCTGGCGACGTGGTGTGGCAGGATTCTACAGGGCGGGTGGGCATCCGTTTCGCCGATGTGCCACAGGCTTCGCGGCGTGTGCTCGGCCAGTGGCTGCAGGCAAATCTGACGCGGTCGAGTGACGGAAACAATCTGCCGTCGGCCTCCGTCAATCCGCTTGCGGGCCTAGGATTGCTTTCGGTGTCTTCTGCCGATCGCCGCGAGCGCTCGCGCCACGCCTGCCAACTGGGCGCGGAGGTTTACCGCCTGGGAAGCAATGTCCCCACGCGCTGCAGCCTGAGCGACATTAGCACTGGCGGCTGTTACGTGGAGACCACCGATCCTTTTTCCTCAGGGACGGCAGTGCAAATCGTGGTGCGCACGCGCGACATCAAGCTGCGAATCCAGGGGACGGTGCAGGCGGTGCATCGCGCTTTCGGCATGGGCGTTGCCTTCAGCCTGAAGACGGCGGAGGAACGAGAACAGGTGCAACAACTGATTGCTTTGGTAGCACAGCCCCCGGAGTTGAGCTCGCTGGTCGAGCCTTGAATCGTTTCTGGTCTCTTCACTCCCCGGCGAGTCTTACGCTCGCGCCGTCTCTTCCTGCAGCGCTTTGCGGAAGTAATCGAGCGACAGGCGCAGGCCGGCCTCCAAATCGATCTTGGGTTCCCAGCCCAACAAGGTCCTTGCCTTAGTAATGTCCGGACGCCGCTGCTTGGGATCATCCTGGGGTAGCGGTTCGTACTTGATTGCGCTCTTGGACCCCGTCACTGCCAGCACGTGCTGAGCGCACTCCAGGATGGTGAACTCAGTGGGATTCCCAATGTTCACAGGCAAATGCTCCGATGACTTCGACAGCCGAATGAAGCCCTCGATTTCATCGCTCACGTAGCAGAAGCTGCGTGTCTGCTTGCCGTCCCCGTATACCGTGAGGGGCTCGCCGCGTAACGCTTGCTTCATGAAATTAGGCACCACGCGGCCATCGTTCAGTTGCATGCGCGGGCCATAAGTATTGAAGATGCGCACGATGCGCGTGTCCACCTTGTGATAGCGGTGATATGCCATGGTCACTGCTTCGGTGAAGCGCTTGGCCTCGTCGTACACCGAACGCGGCCCGATGGGATTCACGTGGCCCCAATAGGTCTCCTTCTGCGGATGCTCCAGCGGATCGCCGTAGCACTCCGACGTGGACGAAACCAGGTACTTTGCTCCATACTTGCGCGCCACTTCCAGCGCATGAAATGTCCCCAGGGAACCAACTTTGAGCGTGTCAATGCCGTGCACGGTGTAGTCCACCGGGCTGGCCGGGCTGGCGAAATGAAACACGTAGTCCACTGGCCCGCAATCGAAAGGTTCATTGATGTCGAGCTTGCGGAACTCGAACCGCGGTTCGTTGCGCAGATGATCGAGGTTGGGCCGACGTCCGGTCAGAAGGTTATCAACGGCAATCACCGCATAGCCTTCTGCCAGCAGGGCGTCACACAAGTGGGAGCCCAGGAAACCAGCTCCGCCAGTTACCAGGGCGCGTTTTTGGCTCATGATTTCTTGAGATTCCTCGGGGAAGTAGCTGCGTCAGCCGCCTGAGTTTCGGGAGTCGCCGGCTGCCGGCCCACACTGTAATAGGTGAAGCCCTGTGCCGCCATCGCGTCGGGATGATACAGGTTGCGCCCGTCGATCACAATGGGGTACTTCAATTCGCGGTGCAGGCGACCCAGGTCCAGCGCGGCAAACTCTTCCCACTCGGTCAGGATGAGCAGCGCGTCTGCCCCCCGGGCCGCTTCGTAGGCGCTGCCGACGAACTCCACGTTGGAGGTGAGGACTTCGCGCGCCCGTTCGCCGGCCGCGGGATCGTACGCGGCAACCTGGCAGCCTTCCTGCAACAAGGATTGCACCAGCCGGACGGCGGGCGACTCGCGGATGTCGTCTGTGCCACCCTTGAAAGCCAGGCCCAACACGCCCAGTCGCTTGCCGCGCAAGGTCCACAAAGCGTTGCGCACTTTGCGTAGGAAGCGCTGCCGCTGGTCTTCATTAATGCGGATGACTTCGTCCAGCAGGCGAAACTCGTAACCGCTCTCCCGCGCCACCGCGCGGAACGCCATCAGGTCCTTGGGAAAGCAGGAGCCGCCATAGCCGATTCCGGGACTCAAGAAACGTGGCCCAATGCGGCTGTCCGTCCCGATTCCCTGGCACACCTGCTGCACGTTCGCGCCCACTGCTTCGCAGATCGAGGCCACGGCGTTGATGAAGGAAATCTTCATTGCCAGGAACGCATTGGACGCGTGCTTGATCAGTTCCGCACTCTTGGCGCTGGTAACAATCAGCGGCGGTGGAACCTGTGCCCGGTCGGGCCGTGGGATGGCGTCGGCGCGCCGGTAATAGCTGCCGTCGGTCAGCGGAGCATAGATCTGGCGCAACACCGCGGCGCAGCGCTCACTGTCGGCACCCACCACAATACGATCGGGATAAAGAAAATCGGTGACCGCCGTACCTTCACGCAGAAACTCAGGATTAGAGGCCACGTCGAACGAATCCGGCGGCGCTGCGTTGCGCAGGATGATCTTGCGCACCCAGTCGCTGGTGTACACCGGAACGGTGCTCTTCTCGACGATGACCTTATAGCCGTTGATTGCCCCGGAAATACTGCGCGCCACCGACTCCACGTATGAGAGATCGGCCTCGCCCTGCTCCGTAGGCGGGGTGCCCACCGCGATGAAAACAGCGGCGCTGGCTCGCACGGCTGCCTGCAGGTCGTCGGAAAAATTCAACCTCTTGCCGCGGTGACGTTGCAGCAACTCGGGCAGGAAGTTCTCGTGGATGGGGACCTGGCCGCCTTGCAAGGCCGCCAACTTCTGCTCATCCACGTCCACCAGGATTACCTCGTGGCCGAGGTCGGCAAAACACGCGCCCGCCACCAGCCCGACATATCCCGACCCCACCACCGCGAGGCGCATGCAAGAAGCTCCTGAAGACCCTTAATTTATCAGCTTTCCCCCTCGGGAGGGGCAGTGACGACTGTCACACGTTGTCCACAGGGATGCGTCTGTAGAGACGCAGCTTGCCGCGTCTCCGGAGGCGTTACCGCAGAGGGCGTGCCGGCCATGGCAGCCGAGGACTGGCGTCACAGGCGTAGGTGACTGCGATCACCGCCTGCGCGGTAGCCAAAAGTCAGAATGAGAGTCGAGGAGGTGCAGCATGCCAGTCCTCATGATCGCCTTGGTCGCGCTCGGTGTCTTTGGCGCCATTGGCGCCCTGTTGGTCACCGCTATGTTTCTGGAGACCCGGATGCAGAAAAAGAACCACGAAGCGCCAGGTTTGGACGCGGGAGCCGTTCCGGCAGGCAAGCACTAGAAGGCGTCCACCCACCTCATAAAGACTTATCACGCCAGGGTGTTCAATCGTGGCCAACCCACTCGGTCCGCAGCCGCGGGGGCCGCATTAAGGTCTGCACCACCACGCAATACTGTTCCGTTCTCTCCCGCAATCCGCGCATCTGTTCCGGGGTTGCCTTGGGCGCAGCCACATCAAAATGAAGATGAATGCCGTCAAAGCCGACGGGCACGTCTTTTGATATGCCAAGGGTACCTCGAAGATCCAAGTCTCCCTCCACCGTGACCGCAATGCGTTCGGTTGGTATGCCCATAGCTGCAGCCACCATCTGACAGGTGATCTGCGCTCAAGCCGCCAAGGCCCCAAGCAAAAGGTCACCGGAACAGGCGCCGGTACCGCCGCCCCCGACTCCCTTGTGGGCCTCGGCCTGGTAGATGGCACGTCCGATGTCGACCGAGCATGCCACCGGAACATCCGTCTCCCCAGCTTTCACCCGGATTGTGATTCGCGAGGCATTTGGGTCGCTGCGATATTGCTCTTTCAGCGGCTTCTGAAGCGATCGAATATCCACCGCAACCTCTTTCTTCTGATTCTTGGCCATTTTTCGCTGACTGGCTGACCCACGGTTCCAAGAGTTCCGCGCAAACACTCACGCGCTTCCCGTCGCGGGCGCTTCCCCCGTCTCCTCCCGCATAAAACTCTTTCCCTTGTTCTCCGAGCCCAGCGCCACCACGGTGATCAGCAGCGCGATGTTGGTGATCTCGAAGGCGGCCAGCGCCCAGGCGTAGCCCAGGTGGTCGCGCAGCGCGTACTCGATGGTGTTGGTAGGGGCGGCAAACAGAATGCCGAGCTGGTAGGCGAAGCCCGGCATCAGTCCGCGCACCGCGTCAGGAGCCAGTTCGTTAAGATGTGCGGGAATGATGCCCCAAGTCCCCTGCACTCCCACCTGCATCATGAATGCGCCCAGGGCCAGCATGGCCAGGGAGCCGCCGAATGTCCACACTGGAATCATCGCCAAAGAGAGGAGGAGCGCTGCAATCATGCTGCGCCGCCGGCCGAGTTTTTCCGAGAGATGGCCGAAAGCAATCGCACCCAGTACCGCGCCAATGTTATAGAGGATGGCCATGTAGGAGACGATTGCCGGGGCGAAGCCTCGGGCCGACTTCAGAAAGTCCGGGTAAAGATCCTGCGTGCCGTGAGAGAGGAACATCATGAGCGTCATCAGCAAGACCAGATAGAAAAAGATCTTCCAGTGGCCGCTGGCGGTTTTGACGATGGCGCCTAACGTTGGAGCCCGGTGCTGCTTCCACGCTTCCGACTCCCGCACCCGGTAGCGGATATAGAAGGCCAGCAGCGCCGGCGCGCCGCCCACCCAGAACATGGCGCGCCATCCCCAGACTGGAGAAAGGGGCAGAATCACTCGTGCCGCCACCGCCGCCAGCAGGTATCCGATGGAATAGCCACTCTGCACGATGCCCGACAGAATGCCGCGCCATTTTCCCGGCGCGCTTTCCATGGCCAGGGACGCGCCCACGCCCCACTCTCCGCCCATGCCGATGCCGTAGATGGTGCGCAGAATCAGGAACACGGTGTAGTTGGGCGCGAAGCCGCAGAACAGTTCGATCAGCGAAAAGAAGACAACATTCGCCATCAGCGGCTTGCGCCGTCCGTAGCGGTCGGCGAGCAAACCAAACACCACCGCGCCCACCGGGCGCATGGCCAGCGTGGCGAACGTGGTGAAGATGATCTTCTCTTTGGAGACGTGAAACTGGGCCGACAAAGTGTCAAACAGAAATACCAGGACGAAGAAGTCGAAGGCGTCCAGCGTCCAGCCCAGAAAGCTGGCGGTGACCGCATGCCATTGGTCGCTGCGCGAGAGCGGGGTGGGCCCCGGCATGGTGGTGGACCTTATCCTCAATCAGTCCGCGAATTCGTCTGGACGCGCCATCAGAACATGATTGCGGCAGCTTGGCAATGCTCTCCACGATGCCCCGGTCACTCCCGGGAGTGACCCCAATCACGGCTGAATGCCGCAGGTCGCGAGAGACTCTTAATGGAGTGGTTCGCCCGGAGCAGGTGACCGATTCCGGCCGCTACGCGGTCTCTCAGGAGTCCGACCGCGGTCTGTTCAAGACCCCATGCCTGCGCAACATCAACGTGACGTCGCGCACGACGGCAGTCTGAAGGACTTGAAGCAAGTGATGGATCTCAAGAACGCGTCTGCCCCAAAGCAGCTGTGGGCAGGGTTTTAGCTGGCGTTTGCAGTTGACAAGCGCCCTTGTTTCGGAGGAAACTCCGCTCAAATCGGCTCTAATGTGCTTGCTCCCCCACCGCCACAGGGAAGCGTCCTGTATGGCGGGCAAGCTCTGACATGTGATACCAGGGCTCCTCCCATGGCTCATCAACCCATGTTGCGGCCCGATCCGCCTGAGCATCGGCCCTCCGATCCCTCAGACCCTCTCGAACCCGAGATGGACGATCCGGACGCTGGGCTCTACCTGGCCCGCTTGGCCAGTACCCTGGCGGCGCATGGCGGAGGCGCGTCGTCCTCCGATCTTGCCCTCGACCTGGTGCTCAATGAAATCGTGGAGCAGGCGCGCCTGGCGACCACCGCCACCGGTGCGGCCATCGCTTTGCTTCGTGGCGAAGAGATGGTGTGCCGCGCCACCAGCGGGGCCAACTCTCCGGACCTGGGGGCACCGCTTGACATGCATTCCGGGCTCTCCGGGGCCTGCGTCCGAACCCGGGAAATGCAGCGCTGTGACGACGCCGAGACCGATCCCCGCGTTGACTCCGCCGTCTCGCGCACTCTGGAGGTCCGCTCCGTTCTGGTGCTGCCGGTGCTGGATGGAGAGGAGTTGCTGGGCGTCTTTGAGATCTTTTCCCCACGGGTGGGCGCCTTCAGCGAGCGTGATGTGCAGACCCTGCAAGCCCTCTCCCGACGGATTGTGCACAGCGTCCGTCGCGCAGCGGAGACACCAGTTCCAACACCCCCGGCTGCGGAGATTATTTCTGTATCAACCAGCGCCGGCGAACGCGTCGTACCTCGTTCGCTGGATGCGATCCGGCGGATTGCGCTGCCAACGCAACCGCGTCGGCGCGATCGCTGGACCGACCTGCTGAACGCGGTTGTGATTGCATTAGCCTTGCTGCTGGGATGGATGGTGGGCCGCGTCGGCTGGGAACAAGCCAAGGGGAGTCCGTCCCGCGTCAGTGCTCCCGCGCCCAAGCCGCAGACCACGCAGTCCACACCGCCATCGGCGCCCGCTCAGAACCAGGTCGCGCCTCAGCCCAGCGCGAAGAAGGGCGCGGTTCCGACCGCGCTCAAGACTGAGCTCAAACAAAGCGCCGGGACGGAGCCTCCCACAGATGGCTTAGTGGTGTACGAGAAAGGCAAAGTCATCTTTCGGATGACGCCTGCGCCAACCGCACCCCGGGCGCCGGACGGCGTCGCCGGTCACAGCGAAGAGGGAACTGACGCCACCCTGGTCTCGCTTCCCGCGGAAGTGGCCAACACCTACCTGGTGCAGCGTGTCGAACCGGTCTATCCGGAGGCGGCAAGGCAACAGCACCTTCAGGGTGCGGTGGTCCTCGATGCCGTGGTGGGGAAGGATGGCATCGTCCGCGAAGTGAGAGCGGTTAGTGGAGATTCCCAGCTCACCCCCGCAGCGGTGGAGGCGGTCCGGCAGTGGCGTTTCAAACCCTACTTGCTGAACGGCTCGCCTGTTGCCTTTCAGACGCAAATCACTCTGAACTTCGCACCTTAGGTCTGAGCCGGGGAGAAGCACGCTTTCTCCACCCATGTCCTTTTCGCCCGTAGCCTCATAAAAAATTTTTTATGCCGGAAATCCGCGTCCAAAGCTGCTCCCACTGATCTAATCAGCCTCAGGATCATTTTGCATCCCGCGGAAGGAGTCCGCCGCATGGAAACGACCTCGAGGCCGCCCGCCTGGCAGGTGCTGCTCGCCTTCGCGATCATCTATTTTGTCTGGGGCTCCACCTTTCTGGCGATCCGCGTAGGCGTGCGCGAGGTGCCGCCGTTTCTTCTTGCGGGCATGCGCTTCCTGGTTGCCGGAGTTGCCCTGTTCGGCTGGATGCGAGCCAAAGGAACTCCGTCACCCAATCTTCGCCAGTGGGGCGCGGTGTCGTTGCTCGCCGTCCTGATCTTTGTCCTCGACTACGGCCTGCTGTTCTGGGCCGAGAAGCGCGTACCCTCGGGCATAGCTGCCGTCATGATGGCCACCATCCCCGTGTTCATGACCACGTCGGAGATCCTCATCCTCCGCACACAGCGCCTGAGCGCCCGGCTGGCAATCGCTCTCCTCGTAGGCATCGGCGGCGTGGCGGTGCTCGTCAGCCGCACGCTCACCTTCGGAGAAGCTCCGATTGACACCGCCGGCGCCGGCGCCCTGATTGTGGCCGCCATCAGTTGGTCGGTGGCGTCGGCGCTTACCCGCAAATTACCGCTGCCCGCCGCAAAAGCCATGAGTTCCGGAGCCCAGATGCTTGCCGGAGGAGTATTGCTCACTTTGACCGCGGCGTTTCTCGGGGAATTCCGAGGCTTCCACGTCCAAGCGGTCTCCCGCGGAGCCTGGCTCGCTCTGGCTTATCTGATTGTGGCGGGGTCCATCGTCGCCTTCACGGCGTATGTCTGGCTCATCCATCACGAATCGCCTACCCGGGTGGGTACTTATGCTTACGTAAATCCGGTAGTCGCGGTTGTACTAGGGTATTTCCTTGGAGGAGAAGCAATTGGCCCGCGCACTGTTGTCGGAACGGCACTTGTGCTGGTCAGCGTGGTGGTGATCACTACCACACCGGCCAGGACACGCGAGACCCCGACCTGGCGTGGCGAACCGCAGGAGGTCGAGCCGTAAAACCAACCCAGTATAGGCTACGATTGCGATGGCAGGTTGTGAACGATGGATTTCATTGCCCCAGATCCCCACACCTGGCCGCGTTGGAGCGCAAATAGCGCCAGTTCCACCCGGGTGGAGACTCCCAGTTTTTCAAATACCCGGAACAGATAATTCTTGATGGTGTGTTCGCTCAAGTCCAGCCGCTGCGAAATTTGGCGGTTGCTCAGCCCTTCGGCGACCAGCCGCGCAATCTCCAGTTCGCGCTTGCTCAAGGGCCGCGACCCGGCCAGGTTACGGGGCTCAATCGTTCCCGGCTGCACCAGCGCGTCCAGCACGAAGTCCAATTCCGCCGAACTCGCCCACACTTGCCCCTCGTAAACGCACTGGATGCACTTGCACAAGGTCTGGAACGAATCCGACCGGCAGAAGACGCCGCTGGCGCCACAGCGAAATGCTTCCACCACCGCGTTGCGGTCGAGCGCATCCAGCAACACGATAGTGCTGGCCGCGGGCCGCAGCGCTCGCACCTCGCGCACCAGGCGAATGCCGCCAACGGGATTGTCCGGGAAGCTGGTGCTGATTAACAACACCTGGAAGGAAGCGCTCTCCAGCGCCGACAAGACTTCTCTGGGAGTGACCGCCGGCACCGCGTAGTAACGCTTACTGCGCTGTAACGCGTCCGCCAGCAGGCGGCAACTCATCGCAGCTGCATCTGCGACCAGGACGCGAATCCTGGGATCGGAATTGGGGAGCGAAGCCAACGCTTAGACCAACCGCGAACGGGTAACGAGCGGCGGAATTCTACGTTGAATACCTCGCAGCCACAAGGAGTCCTAAGCCCCCTCTTATCGGACGCTTGTGCCTCCAGCCGGGGATTGGCGACAACAGTGCCCAAGAGCTTTAATTTTCAATGTGTTGGCCTGTTCCTGCTGCACACGTTGCGGCAAAACATGGCCAGCAAAACAGAGACTTTAGTCTCCCCCACTTTATACTCTTGCCGGGGTATACTTTGTCGGGCAGAGTTGTAGGCAGGTCGGTATCTTCGATCAACCCCCGCGGAGAACCCCTTGTATCAACAGCTACTTTGCTGAATTAATCTATTCTTCATTGCAGGTTTTCCGAAGTTCGACGGGAATTGCTCCTCCTCCCATAAATGCGGGCACTGGTTTCGCACGGGCCCGCTACGGCACCATCGCTGGAGACCAGGGATGTACTTGAAGTTTTTTGGACTGCGGGAAGAGCCATTCGGCGTGACGCCGGATCCGCGCTTCCTCTATCTAGGGGCCGCCCATCGCGAGGCGATTGCTTCCCTCTACTACGGCATCGAGGCCGGCCGCGGATTCCTGGGCCTGATCGCCAAGCCCGGCATGGGCAAGACCACGATCCTGTTTCATCTGCTGGAAAAATTCCGCAGTTCCGCGCGCACTGCGTTTCTGTTTCAGACGCAGTGCACCTCGCGCGAGTTCATGCGCTTCCTGCTGGCTGAGTTGGGATACAACGACGACGGTCAGGATTTCGTGCGCATGCACGAAGAGTTCAACAAGCGTTTGCTGCAGGAGGCACGCGCCGGCAATCGTTTTATCGTAGTGATTGACGAAGCCCAGAACCTGGAGCCCTCGGTGCTGGAGACGGTGCGCCTGCTCTCCGATTTCGAGACCCCCCGCGCCAAGCTGCTGACGATTATTCTGGCGGGACAGCCCGAACTGGCCAGCAAACTCGCCAGCCCGGGCCTGGCCCAGCTGCGCCAGCGGGTCTCCATCGTCAATCGCCTGGAGCCCCTGCCCTCCTGGGAGATTAAGAACTACGTCGAGCACCGCCTGCAGGTTGTCGGCTATCAGGGCGACCCGCTGTTTACCCCGGAAGCGCTGGCAGAAATCGCCCGTTTCACCGAAGGCATTCCCAGAAACGTCAACAATTTCTGTTTCAACGCTCTATCGCTGGCCTGCGCTTTGCGGCAAAAAACCGTGGATCTACCCATTGTGCAGGAGGTGATTGCGGACTTGGACATCAGTAAGCACGTTCCCGAGGTGTCGTCCGACGCGCCTGTTGCCCAGGTGCCCGTGCCCACCGCCAACGTGCCGCTGCCGCGCCGCGAGGAGGTTCCCCTGACGGCTTCTCGGGCTCCCGGCGGGAACGGAGCGTCTTTGACTCCGGCTGAAGCCAGGGCCTACATGCAGCAGTTGGCCGCGAAACTGAAAAGCTGGCAGGGGGCTCTGGATCGCACTACCAAGCCACATGAGGTGCGGACCGGCAGACACTCCTCGGATTAGATGTGGCATGACCGGCACCAGCGAGTGTCATCGCTCGGGTCAGTTCCGCCGCCTGGGATCAAGAAACGCTAAAGGACCCCCGTTATGAGCAGAAACTTCGAACTGTTACAGAAGCTTGGCAAGGAACAGGATCTGCTGTCTCCGACTCCCGCCGACGGCAACCAAAAGGAGTCCTCTCCAACTCCGGTGCCGACTGTCGTAGTCCCCAGCGCCACGTCTGCCGGGAGTCCGTCGGCGACCCTCGCCGCCGGCAGCCTGGAGCAGGTCAACGCCCTGGCCCAGCAACTGTTCATCATTCCGGCTGCCGATGCGCCGCGCACCGTGGTCTTCGCCAGCACCGAGCCGGGCACGGGTTGCACCTGGGTCTGCGCCCACCTGGCGGAAGTCCTGGCCAGCCGTGTCGCTGGCTCCGTCTGCCTGGTGGACGGCAATCTGCGTGACCCCGGTTTGCATCAGCACTTCGGCGTCGAAAATGCCGGCGGTCTGTCGGACGCGTTGCTGCGCCTCGATCCAATTCGCACCTTTGCCCGTTCCGTGGCCCTGCCCAACCTCTGGCTGATCAGCGCGGGCCCGGGGGGAGAGAGCGTGCAGGCGCTGTTGACCTCTGACCGCATGCGCTTGCGCCTCACCGAACTGCGCGCCGAGTTTGACTTCGTGTTGGTGGACTCTTCCGCCCTGAGCGTTGCTAATGACGCCATTGCCCTCGGCAGCATGAGCGACGGCGTGGTCATGGTGCTGAAGGCGAACGCCTCCCGCCGCCAGGTTGCGCGCCAGGCCATCGACGACTTACAGGGTGGCAAAGCCAAAGTTCTGGGAGCCGTTCTCAACCAGCGCACCTTCCCCATCCCGGATGCGCTGTACAAGAAGCTCTAGAAGAAGCATCGACATGACATCGAAGGATGTTTCCACCAACAAGACTTCGATGAGCTGCTGACAAACATCTCTTCTTGATTCTTAGGTATTGCGCCGGGATCCTTCCGGCGCATTTTTGTATCTCCACAATTCTCAATTGGTGTAATCGCCTTCCATGAGAAGGCCGGCTGGAAAAGAATCGTTGCTGTCTTACGGCCGTGTTCGCGGCGGAATCTGCTGTCCCGAGGCCAACGGCATCCCCGGTATCGTCGCCGGCGGCCCAACCACCTTAGCGACTCCTCCCAAAGGCAGTCTCCGGGTGTCATTCACTGCGGTGTCCGTCACCGCGCTGCCCAGACTGTAGGCGTAAAGCACGACTTCTACGCGCTTGGAGACGCCCAGCTTGTCGAAGATGCGGAACAGATAATTTTTCACCGTGTGCTCGGTGAGCCCCAGCCGCTGCGCGATTTCACGGTTGGACAATCCTTCAGCCACGCAGCGCACCACTTCCTGTTCCCGCCGCGAAAGCAACGCTGCGCCCCGCGCGTCAATCATCCGCAGCGGCAGCGCCTCTCCCAGGGCTTCCAGCAGGTAGCGCAACTCTTTGCTGTTGGCCCAGACCTGGCCTTGCTCCACGCAGTGGATGCACTTGGCCAGCGACTTCAGCGACTCGCTGCGGCAGAACACGCCGCGCGCCCCCGCCCGGAAGGCTTCCACCACCTGGCCGCGCTCGGAAGCGTCGAGCAGCATGACCACCCGGGTTTCCGCGCGCACGGCATGCAGCTCGCGGACTACGTCAAACCCCATGCGTGGGTTGTCATCCAGCTCCGCGCTGATCACCACCACCGACGGCTTGTCCTTCAACACGGCCGCCACGATAGCTTTCCCGTCTGAAACGGGAGCCAGCACCTGAAAGCGCTTGTCGCGCTCCAGGGCAGCGGCCAGCAGTTGGCTGTTCATGCGCGTGCTGTCAGCGGCCAGCACTCGGATCAGCTGAGTAGTTTCAGGCAGAGAGATCGCGTGAGCCATAGGGTCCCGAATAAAAGCGGGCAGAGCTTTGCGGGCGCTCTGTCGCGCTGGATTGTTCCTTCTAACCGGGGAAACTGGTCAACTGACACCAGGCTTGGTTACTGGTAGCTTGCTTGAGACGAAGCGCTTGGGCGGGGAAACGGCCTGCAGGTCTTCGAACAGGCACACCCAATTCGCCGCCACCCCTGGCGGCTGTTCTCCGGGACTTTAGACCCACATCCGGGGGGTGTAAATGGCACTTTAGTGCCAGAAGGCGAACGGCTCCGCCCCTAAAGGCGGCGTCTGGCAGGGGTTCTGGGGTTGTCGAGGCCCGCTCAGTGGTGAGGGTGGCCCTCCGAGTCTCTCGCTCTTTTTAGAGACATGGCGCCGGGTAGAGCGGATAACCCAGGTCCGACCCAACCCTGTTGGATCATGTCAAGAGACTGGGCATACCCTTTCAGCCCATTGTCCGGGAGCCCACTCGCACCCGGGACGTAGCCCACCCAATCAAGGCCCGCTAACCATTTCTCCTCCGACTCCGTCTAACGCCATCAACAAGCGACCCAAGATACGTTGTCTCCTGCACCTCGGGAGACGGACGCTTCCCGCGGCCACCGGCGCCCATCGTACCGGAAGGAGAGCTCGGTGAAATACGCACTTACAGCTGTCGTGGTCCTGATGTTGTCGGTGACGGTTTTCAGCCAGGAATCGTCGGAGTTGTCCACGCCTCCCAACGGAGACAACGAAAGGGCGGAAGTCTCCCAGTGGATCGGGCCGGTAAATATTTCGATCGAGTACCACAGCCCGCACGTGCACAATCCGGCGACCAACGATCGCACCGGACACATCTGGGGCGAGCTGGTGCACTACGGCTTCTTTGACGAGGGCTTCGGGCCGACCAAGGGCGCGCCGTGGCGTGCCGGGGCCAACGAGAGCACCTCCATCACCTTTTCCCACGACGTGAAGGTTGAAGGCAAAGACCTGAAAGCCGGCACCTACGCGCTCTTCCTGGATGTGGAGCCAAGCGGGCCTTGGTACTGGATCTTCTCCAATCACGTGGGTTGGGGCAGCTTCCAGTATGACCCCAAGGACGACGTGCTGCGCGTGCCGGTCACGGCGCAGGACGCGCCCTTCACCGAGTTCCTGACCTACGGATTCGACGAGCGCCGGCCGGACTCCGCTGTCGCGTTCCTGCAGTGGGAGAAAAAGTGGATTCCGTTCAAGATCGAGGTTGCCAACGTAAACGAGCTGTACGTCGCGAGGATGCGCCAGGAGCTTCAGTCGTGGGCTGGGTTCCGGTATGAGGATTGGCAGACGGCCGCGCAATTCTGTGCCGACAACAAGATCAATCTGGAGGAAGCGCTGACCTGGGCGGACAAGGCCATCAATGCGCCGTTCCGGGGAGCGACCGTCGGGCACGAAGACTTCACCACCCTGCAGACCAAGGCCGCCGTGCTCGAGGCCATGGGGCGCCAAGCCGACGCGGACGCGGTCATGCAGAGGGCATTGCATTTGCCCGGCACCGACGCGGTATATGTCTACGCCTATGGTGTGCGGCTACTGCGCGGCGGCAAGAATGACCAGGCGATGGAAGTCTTCACCTTTAACCAGCAGCAACATCCCCAAGAAAGATTCTGGACCTACCTGGGACTGGCTCGCGGCTACACCGCTCTCGGCAACAAGAAAAATGCCATCGCCAACTGGGAGATCGTTCTCCGCAATGTCCCCCCCAACATGATAAGCAGAACGGCGGGTTTTGAAGCGGCGTTGAAAAAGCTTAAAGAGAGCAGCTAACGGGTGCCGGGGGCGCCGCTTGCCTCTCCGCCAAACCGCGGGTGCCCCCTCGCTTCGCGGGTTTGCCAGGCTAGCTGTAGGCCAGTTCCTTGGCCCGCTGCGCCGCTTTGACCACGGCCTTGATCAGCGTGACCCGCAGCTTGCCCTCTTCCAGTTCCATGATTCCGTCAATGGTGCATCCCGCCGGGGTGGTGACCGCGTCTTTCAGCAGGGCCGGGTGGTCGCCGGTTTCGAGCACCACCGTGGCCGCTCCCAGCGTAGTCTGGGCGGCGAGTAAAGTTGCGATGTCGCGCGGCAAGCCGACCTTCACGCCAGCCTCCGCCAGCGACTCTAGGATGATGTAGATGTAGGCGGGCCCGCTGGCCGAAAGCCCGGTGACCGCGTCCATGTGCTTCTCGTCCACCACCACGGTGCGGCCGACCACGCTGAACAGGGCGCTTGCCATCTCGGCATGCTGAGGCTTGGCAAACCTGCCCTTGCAGAACGCGGTCATGCCGACGCCCAGCACGCAGGGCGTGTTGGGCATGGCGCGGATCACGGGAACCTCGCCGGCCAGCGCCTTCTCGATCTGGTTGGTGGCAACCGACGCCGCCACAGAAATGATGAGCTGATTCGGCGAGACGTTGGGACGGATCTGCTCCATAACCTCCTGCACGACCTGCGGCTTGACGCATACAAAGATGATGTCGGCGCCACGCACGGCAGCCAGGTTGTCGGTGCCCACGGGCACGCCCAGCTTCTCGGTCAGGCAGCGGGCGCGGTCTTCATGGGCCACCGTGGCGCAGGTCGCCTTAGGAGAGAGCAGCCCTTTGTCCAGCAGCGCCTTGAGCAGAATCCCGCCCATCTTGCCCGCCCCCAGAACCGCCACCCGTTTTCCCGCAAAATCGGCTGCCATGTTGTTGCCTCCGTTGCTGATCGTGCCTGCCCCTCGTCCGCCCCGGCGGGGCCAACTCCCGAAACCCTCTGAAATTGCGCTGGAAAACCGCTGCGGAACCGGGAGGAGAAACCTGCTGCGGACCCGAGGGGCGGTCAGAATACCACAAAACAGTCGCCGGTCGTCGGTCGTCATTACTCGCAAGTGGTCAACCGATCCGTGCCAGGTGACTTCGCTACCGACCGACTGACGACCAGCGACTACAGTCCAAATCCCTCGGCGGCCATCTGCACAATCATTCGTCCGATGGGCAATGACGCGGTCGCGGCCGGAGAAGGCACGTTGTAGACGTGCAGCATGTTGTCGGCGCAGACGAACTGGAAATCGTCCACCAGCGAGCCGTCGGGCTTGAGCGCCTGGGCGCGCACTCCGGCGCCGTCTGCCACCAAGTCGGCGCTTTGGATCTCCGGCAACAGCCGTTGCAGGGCCTTGACGAAAGCTGGCTTGCTGAAGGAGCGGTAAAACTCTCCCGCGCCGTGGCGCCAATGTTTCGCGGCCATGCGGCGGAACCCGCGAAACCCGAATGTTTCGGCAGTATCCCGCAGGCTGAAATCGAAATGACGATAACCCTCGCGCTTGAAGGCCAGCACGGCATTGGGCCCGGCATCCACGCCGCCACGGACACGTCGGGTGAAGTGCACACCGAGAAAAGGGAACTGCGGGTCCGGCACGGGATAAATCAGCGCCCGCACCAGGTATTGCTTCTCTGGCACCAGATCGTAGTATTCGCCGCGGAAGGGAACGATCAAGACTTCCGGCTTCTGGCCAGCCATGCGGCTCACGCGATCGCTGTGGAGTCCGGCGCAGTTGACGGTGTAGCGGGTGGAGAAGGCGCCGCGGGTGGTTTCTACGACGGTCTCGCCTCCGAGTCGAGCCAGACCCGTGACTTTCGTGTCGGTTTGTACACTGCCACCTTGCGAGCTGACGAGTTCGGCGTACTTCTGGCTGACGGCGGCGTAGTCAGTTATTCCGGTGCCGGGCACGTGGATGCCCTGCAATCCGGCGCAGTGGGGTTCGAGGTCGCGCAGTTGTGCCGCATCGAGAAGCTTCAGACCGGTAAGGCCGTTGGCTTGTCCACGCACGAACAAGGTTTGCAGCGCCGGGACCTCTGCTTCCGTGGTGGCAACGATCAGTTTCCCGCAGACCTGGTGCGGAAGGCCATACTCGCGGCAGAACTCGACCATCGCGGCTGCACCTTCCACGCAAAGCCGCGCCTTCAGCGAGGCTGGCTTGTAGTAGATGCCGGAGTGAATCACACCGCTGTTGTGCCCGCTCTGGTGGCGCGCGACAGCAGATTCTTTTTCGACCAGCAGCAACCGCAAGTTCGGGAAGCGTCGGGTGAAATGCATTGCGGTGGAGAGGCCAACGATACCTCCGCCGACAATGACGACGTCGAAGCGTTGATCGGGCATGGGTACTTGGACCAAGCTAATGCTAAACGCGCCCGTGGGCGTAAGGGTAGATGGAGGATGGTTCGCAGCATCGCGCTGGGAAGAAGTGCCGAACCTCGCTCGGCCACCCACTCGAGGACGTCCGGGCCTACGGGTTACCGCTTGTACCTGCCGATCAGTTCGGCCTGCGCCAGGACGTGGCCTTGCATGGCGTGCTCGACCTCCTGCTTGGTGGCTCCCGGCTTGAGGTTGAGCTTGGCATCGAGCGCATAGAGCTTGAAGAAGTAGCGATGCGGCTTGCCCGGGGGCGGGCAGGGACCTCCGTAACCGATCTTACGGAAATCGTTGCGCCCCTGGCGTCCGCCGCTGCCCAATTCGTCTATCTTGCTTACGCCCTCGGTCAGGCTGCTCGCGGACGCGGGCAGGTCGTATAGCACCCAGTGGGTCCAGGTCCCGACGGGGGCGTCGGGATCGTCAGCAATCAGGGTGAAGCTCTGCGTTGCGGACGGGGCTCCGCCCCAGGAGAGTTCCGGGGAAACATCGGCACCATCGCAGGTGAATTTCTTTGGGATGTCGCCGCCGTTGGGAAAACTGGTAGTGGAGATTGCCAGTGCCATGGTGCGTCCTCTTTGTGCAGCGCTCGGCCCAGCAGAGTTTCCCGCACCCGCTGGCATCGGGACAATAAGAACGAGAGCCGCAATCGCGACCAGCGATGCGAACTGTGCGGAACCCTGCTTGCCGTTCATACGCGACTCCGGAGAGTCGGGAGATCAATAGGTGGAGATGGTGAAGTTCACGGTGATGCGGGCCTCGGTCTCGACCGGCTGCCCGGCTTGGTAGTAGGGCTTGAAGCGCCACTGCTTCACCGCTTCGCGGGCGGCGCTGGACAGAATGGCCGGGCCGCTGACCACCTGCAGGTCCTGAATAGCGCCTTCCTTGCCGATCAGCGCCTGCAGCACCACCGCGCCCTGCACCTTCATCTGCTTGGCCAGCAGGGGATAGTTGGGCTGCACCGGATGCGAGACCACCTGCACGGTGTCGGGAGAAAGCTGTACCCGCTCGGCAGCACTGGCGACCCCCGAGTTCGAAGTGGCGGGAGCGGACGGTTTCGGCTGCAGGTCTACCTTGATGGAATTGTTCGTAGACGGGACAGTCTGACGCTGGCCGCCGGCGACAACTTCCACCTCTAGTGGCGGAAGCACCGCCCGGTTCGCCGTGACAGCTGGAGCCGCGGCTGGTGACGGGGCCGTGATCGGCACCGGTGACGCTGCGCGCTTTGCTTTGGCCCGCGTCGATCCAGGAGTACGCGCAGCAGGGGTTTGCGGCTGGGCCTGGTCAGCAGTTGCGGGGCCGCCCTCGTCGACCACATCGGACCCGGCAGCCTGGTTGGAGGGGAACCAGAATTGGCGGTCCTTGATCAGAAC
Source organism: Terriglobia bacterium (assembly GCA_020073165.1). Lineage (GTDB taxonomy): Bacteria > Acidobacteriota > Terriglobia > Terriglobales > Acidobacteriaceae > JAIQET01. The sequence continues at coordinate 57,434 of JAIQFP010000022.1, forward strand.
CACAATGAGAGCAACCAGAAGCAGGGCCAAGGCGATCAGCATCAGGCGGCGCTGCTTCTGTTCGGAGCCGGCGGCGAGCGGCGCCCCGACCTCCGGATGGCGGTTTACCATGGGGAAATCCCCTTGTCCAGGTCCCAAATCCATGCCCCTTAGTATGCCTTGAAACGGCGGGGGAAGCCAGTAAAAGCAAGGTTGGGCTGCCCTGTGAGGGATATCACAGTCAGGTGTGCCTCAAGTCACAGCTAAGGGTTCCCCCTGGGCGGACACTAGAGTACGTGATGCGGGTCACAGGAACTTGGCCCGTTTGCCAGACCGGCGTCACCGGGGGTGGTTTGTGCTCTCACCATACGGACTCGACATCATCGAAAGCTGTCTGACCTGCAAAATGCGGGTAGACCGCATTTTCTGCGACCTGCCGACATCGGCGCTGCAGTCCTTCGAAAATATCAAGTACGCCACCGCATACCCCAAGGGGGCGGTGCTGTTCGTGGAGGGGCAGGCGCCGCGCGGCATTTTCGTGCTGTGCAAGGGCCGGGTGAAGCTTTCCATCTGCGCCACCGACGGCAAGACCCTCATCCTGAAAATTGCTGAGCCGGGAGAAGTGCTGGGCTTGAGTGCGACGGTTTCCGGAAAGCCTTATGAACTTACTGCCGAGACCATCGATCCCTGCCAGGTGAACTTCGTCAAGCGGGAAGACTTTCTCCGCTTCCTCAAGGATCAGCCTGATGCCTGCTTCAAAGTGGCCGAACAGTTGAGCGACAAATACAACAACGCCTGCCATGAGGTACGCTCCCTGGGACTGTCGCACTCCGCCGGGGAGAAGCTGGCCAAGCTGCTGCTGGAATGGAGCTCGAAGAACGGCGAGGCCGCCAAGCAGGAACCGCGCTTGAAGATGGCGCTCACCCATGAAGAGATCGCGCAAATGATCGGAACTTCGCGAGAGACGGTTACCCGCCTGTTCGCCGACCTGAAGAAACGGCAGATCGTGCAATCCAAGGGTTCCACCCTGGTGATTCGGAACAAGGCGGCTCTGAAACTGATCGCCAGCAATAACTGACCGTCCCGAAACGGTTCGGCCTGTGCGTGCGGTCACGATCAGGAGTGACTGCAATCACTGTCTTCTCTCAGCCGCGGCGGTATCACAGCAATATGGAGAGCGCAATCCAACAGAGCTGCTTCGAATGTGTCCTGCGGCCGGACCGGCTCTTCTGCGACCTGCCTTCCGACGCGCTGGAAGCCTTTGACCTGATCAAATCCCTGACCCTGTACCCGCGGGGTACCATCTTGATGCGGGAAGGGCAGCCGGCACGTGGTGTGTTTGTGCTCTGCCAGGGCAGGGCCAAACTCTCGGTGTGCTCGGAAACGGGCAAGCGCCTTACCCTTCGTATCGCGGGGCCCGGTGAGGTCCTGGGGCTGAGTGCATCCTTGTCCAGCAGCCCGTATGAAGTGACGGCAGAGACTCTGGACAATGCACAGGTGGCGGTGGTCAAGCGCAAGGATCTGCTCCACTTCCTGCGCGACCACCGCGAGGCGTGCCTCCAGGTGGTGCACCTGCTCAGCCAGGACTTGCATACTGCCTACGACCGGGTGCGTTCCATTGGATTGGGTCGCAGCCGTCGGTCCCGGGCCCCGCACCTGCACTGAGAGAGCGGCACCTCGTCAGGAGAGAGTCTTCGCAAGGAATGACTGCCTGACGAAGTGTGTCCATAAGTAGCTGCGCTTCTCTGCCTGCCTCTCCGGCCACCATCACCAGTCGAAAAACGCATCCTGCGGAAGCAGCTTCAGGGTTGTCAATGGATTACCATTCTTGGAACATTTGCGAAATCCCTAGTCTTTGACTCTGCCGGTTGGTTTACGCTTGCGGAAGCCGCATGCTGCTTCGTCGAACCCAAAAGGACCCGCGGCGACCATCCGGTCTGGCTTTCGTGTCGGAGGTGGCGCCCCACAATAGGCCCGGAGAACAGTCTGCTTTCGCGGAAGGCCGAGGACGTCCCAAGTGAGGGTCGGTCTGACAAACTAAGAAGTTGTGGAAGATGCTTTGGGCTAATCTTGCAGGCTATGTTTCACGGCCAGTGACCAGAGCCCCGAGGGCAACGCTGCACGAGGGAGCGTGAGGTATGAGGAAAGCACGGAGAGATCAATGGCTGGCAGTCGGCTCGGGAATGGCGGCCTTGCTTCTATTGGTGGCGGCGCTACCCGCCGCTGGAGCGAAACCCGAGGAAAAAGCAGCAGCGTCCAAAGACACGTCCCAGTACGTGGGCTCGGACACCTGCAAGACCTGCCACGAGGACATTTACAAGAACTTCGAGACCACGCCGCACTGGAAGACAACTTTCAACAAGAAGGGACCGGAGTGGCAGGGCTGCGAAGGCTGCCACGGGCCGGGCGCGGAACACGTGGCTGCGGGTGGGGATAAGAGCAAGATATTCACCTTCAAGGACGTGTCGCCGAAAGAGGTCAGCAAGCGCTGCTTGGAGTGCCACCAGTACGGGGAAGAGCACGCCAACTTCGACCGATCCCAGCACAATATCAACGACGTGAGCTGCATCGCCTGCCACTCACCGCACCACTCGAAGGACCGTGAGTTCCTCCTGGTGCAGAAACAGCCGGACCTGTGCTTTACCTGCCACACCGAAACCAAGCAGGATTTCTCGCGACCCTTCCGCCATCGAGTGGAACAGGGTCTGGTTCGATGCACCGACTGCCACAACCAGCACGGCGGATTTCTGACCAAGCAGTTGCGGGCCACCGCAGCCCAGGATCAGGTGTGCTTCAAGTGCCACGCCGACAAGGCGGGGCCGTTTGCCTTCGAGCATGAACCGGTGAAGACCGAGGGTTGCGTTGCTTGTCACTCGCCCCACGGATCCACGAATCCGCGACTGCTCAAGCGCAGCCAGATCAACCTGCTCTGCCTGGAGTGCCACACCCTGACGGTGGATTCTCCGGTGCCGGAAGCCCCGTCGTTCCACAACCAGGCGCAAAAATATCAGGCGTGCACCATTTGTCACGTCGCCATCCACGGGTCGAACTTCGACCACTTCTTCTTCAGATAAGGGGGAGGCCATGAATCACCTGTCATTCAAATGCATGAGGTTGACCATGGGCGGCCGCCCCCGGAGTGGTGCGCAGCGCTGCCACCGCCGCGACTGGGGCGCAGCGTTCGCGTTGTTGCTGGCGCTGGGCTGGTTGCTGTCTGGACTTGCCGCCGGGCAGAGCGCCAGCACACCGTCCGAAGGGGTGGACAACGGCAACTACAACTACCAGGGCTCGTTTGAATTCGGGTATCGCTTTGTGGATACCAACGGCAGCCCGTTTGTGTACAACACCTTCGTCAACCAGCAGCAGGGGCCGCGCCTGTTTGAACAAACGCTCAGCATACGCTCGCTTAATCACGAAGGCACCGTATACGACAGTCTGTTCCTGAGCAGCTTCGGCTGGGGCGGCGATCCGGAGAACGCCAGCCGCCTGCGCATCTCCAAGAACAAGTGGTACAACTTCAACATGACCTTCCGGCGCGACCGGAACTTCTGGGACTACAACCTGCTGGCCAACCCGCTGAACCCACCCAACGACGTCATCCAGGTCAACAACAGCCCGCACCAGTTCCAGACGGTGCGACGCATGTACGACTACAACCTGACGCTGCTGCCGCAGTCCATGGTGCGCTTCCGCCTGGGATACTCGCGCAACAACATGGAAGGACCGGCGTTAAGCAGCATCCACGAGGGCACGGAGACAGTAACTTTCCAGAATACCCGTACGCTGCTGGATGCATACCAGATCGGAGTGGACTTCAAGGGACTGCCGAAAACCAGCATCAGCTACGATCAGTTCCTGCAATACTACAAAGGGGACACATCCTGGGCGGACACGAACCTGTTCTCCTTCCAACTGGGTCCGGGGCTCCCCGTGGATCCGGGCATCATCTACAATCTTGCCGCAAAACAGCCGTGTGCCGCGCCGATCCTCGATCCCACCACCGTTCCGCCGACCTACAACCCGTCGTGCAACGGTTTTCAGGCCTATGCCAGGTCTGCGCCAACCCGCGTCTCCTACCCCACTGAGCAGCTGACCTTGCAGTCGAATTACCTGCCCAAGATTGATCTCTCATTGCGAGGTTCATATAGCTCGTCAGACAGCGGCGCGAATAATTACTTGGAGCAGTTTGTCGGCTTGTCGACGCGCAGTGCGCTCCGGATCAGCGATACCACTGGGACGTCGACGGCGAAGCGTGTCGTGGCCAATGCGGATTTGGGAGTCACGGTGCACGTGACGGAGAAATTCCGCATCGTAGACAGCTTTCGCTTTTCCAACTTCCGCATTCCCGGCACCTGGACGCTACAGAACGCATCGTTCTTTGCCGCCACCTTGACCACCGCGGCCAACGTGTTCGATCCCGCGACCTGCCCACCGCCCTTTACTGCCGCCACCTGCCCGCAGCACACCACCAACTCGGGACCGGACCTCGCCAATGATTTCTTCCTGAACTTCCTCAAGCAGGATTGGAAGGTCAACACCATCGAGTTCGAATACGATGTAACTCCGCGCATCTCCAGCCACGTGGGCTACCGCTACGAACGCCGCAGCATCGTCAACAGCTTTGCGGATTTCCAGCTGCAGACCTTCTTCCCGACGCTCGCCACGCGCGGTAACTGTGCAACCGGGACGGTAGATCCCAATGGTGTGTGCACAGTGATCGTGCCCGACACGGAAAACCCGGGCAAGGAATCCCTGGAAATCAACGGGCACTCTTTTCTGTTCGGCGTCGCTGCGCGCCCAAACGACGCTTTGCGCGCCAGCTTTGATCTGGAGTTGTTCTCCGCCGATAACGTGAGCACCCGCATCAGCCCGCGCAATCTTCAGCACTACAAGGGCCGGGTCAGCTACAAGCCGAAAGACTGGATCAATTTGGCGGGAACCATCAACATCCTGGAAAGCCGCAACAACGAGGCCACCATCAACCACCTGGAGCACAACCGCAACTATGGCTTTACGCTGATGCTGAACCCCAAGCCGAAGTACGGTTTGGAGTTCGGCTACAACTACGACGACGTCTTCTCCACTACGAACATCTGCTTCGTAGCGACCCCGACGCCTCCGGGCACGACCACATGCCCAGGGGACACGGCGTTTCTGCAACAACCTTCCATTTACAACAACAAGATTAACTTCGGATACACGAACATCATGTTCAAGCCCATTCCGCGGGTGACCGCCAATTTGGGCTACAACCTGACCAGCACCAGCGGGAACACCCTGCTCCTGAATCCCAACCTGACCACGCTGGGGTCCCTGGCCTTCAACTTCCATAAACCCACCGCCTCGGTGGATGTGGACCTGGCCAAGGGCTTCACCTGGCGGACGGCCTGGAACTACTACGACTACAACGAAAAATCGGCTCCGGGGTTGGTGGCGCCGCGCGATTTCCAAAGCAATTCTGCGACGCTTTCTTTGCGCTACGCCTTCTGAGGTTCTCCGGTTCCGGGGGAAGGGTGGCGGTTTCGCCGCCCTTGCCAGGTCGCCGACTACGGGCCGCCCCATGTGATCTGCATCACAGTTGCGGGTGAGGTCAGGCACTGCCCGGCGGCACCGGTTCCGCGAAGAATGGAGATGCGGTGGGGTTCTAGGACGCAGGAGGCCGGGCGGGTATGGCGATTGGCAGGAACCTTCGGAGCGCGGGCAGGAGGGGGAATAAACGGGTTCTCTTCATGGTCTTGGCCCTGCTGCTTACCACTGCGCTCGCCTGGGCGGCGCAGAAACCCTCCCCGGCCCCGCCGAAGCCCACCAATGACGAATGTTTGGCCTGTCACGGGGACCCAACCCTGACCAAGGAAGTCAACGGCAAGCGGGTGAGCCTGTTCGTGAACCCGGATACCTTCAAGATTTCCATCCACGGTGGAATGTTTACCTGCGTGGATTGCCATACCGACCTCAAGAGCGCACCCCATGATGGCACCCCGGCCAAAGTTTCCTGCGCCACCTGCCACGCCGATGAGCAAGGTATCTATGACCGCAGCTATCACGCCAAGGCCATCAAGGCGGGCGATGGTCAGGCTGCCACTTGCGTGAATTGCCACGGCAGCCCGCACGAACTGCTGCCCGCATCCGATCCCAAGTCAAGGGTCAACCATGCCAACATCCCGGCCACCTGCGGCAGCTGCCACGGGCAGAAGAAGCTGATGGAAGCGAGCGGTCACAGTGCTCAGCCATTCCTCTCATATGAGGACAGCGTGCATGGCCGCGCCGTGGCCGGAGGTTCGGAGAAAGCGGCGGTGTGTACCGACTGCCATGGCACCCACGAGATCCTGGCCGCAAGCGATCCCAACTCGTCCATTTTCAAGTTCAATGTGCCGACTACTTGTGCGAAATGTCACCAGCCCGTGAAACAGGAGTTCATGCAGAGCATTCACGGGCAGGCGATCGCGCGCGGGAACGGGCAGGCCCCGGTGTGCACGGATTGCCACGGGATTCACACCATCAAGGCGCCCACCGATCCGAATTCTTCCGTTTCTCCCCAGAATCTGGCGCGCATTACCTGTGCCCGTTGCCACGAAGGCGTGCGCCTGTCGCAGGAATTCGGGCTGCCCGGGCGCAGAGTCTCGACGTACCTGCAGAGCTATCACGGCCTCGCGTCGGAGCTGGGCTCATCGGTGGTCGCGAACTGCGCGAGCTGCCACGGCGTGCACAACATTCTGCCCTCGAGTGATCCGCGGTCCACCATCAACCGCGCCAATCTGGTGAAGACCTGTGGCCAGTGCCATCCCGGAGTGACCGAGAAGTTCGTCACCGCGGAAGTACACGTGAACGCGCCGCTCTCGGCTGACACCGGCAGTATCGCGGTGCGCTGGATTCGTAAGTTCTATCTCGGCATGATCGCGCTGGTGATCGGTGGCATGGTGCTGCACAATCTCATCATCTGGCGCCGCAAAGCCCTGCTCCGTCGCAAAGTCGAGCAGCGCGTAGTGACGCGCATGAGCCGCAATCAGCGCATTCAGCACTGGCTGCTGCTGGGCAGCTTCATCGTACTGGTCATCACCGGGTTCGCACTGAAGTTCCCGGATTCCTGGTTCGCAGCGCTGCTGGGAATGGGCGAGAAAGTGCGCGGCATCACCCACCGGGTGGCTGCTGTCGTTCTGATAAGTGTCGGCGCCTACCACCTGTTCTACGTTATTCTCAGCCGTGACGGCCGCCGACTCGTAGGCGACTTCCTGCCGGTCCCCAAGGATGCTTCCGACGTGTGGCGCACTTTGCGCTACAACCTTGGTATGGATTCGGAGAAACCGACGTTTGCCCGCTTCAACTATGCTGAGAAGGCAGAGTACTGGGCGCTGGTGTGGGGCCTGATCGTGATGGCGAGCACCGGCATGATGCTCTGGGCCAAGGTCGCCGTAGGCAACCTGCTGCCGCGCTGGTGGCTGGATGTAGCCACGGCCATCCACTTCTACGAGGCGGTGCTGGCCACCTTGGCTATCGTGGTCTGGCATTTCTACCAGGTGTTCCTCGATCCCGACGTGTACCCCATGAATTGGGCATGGTGGGACGGCAAGATGTCATTCGAGCACTACCGCGAAGAGCACGCGTTGGACGCTGCAACGCTGCTGGAGGCGGCCCGCACCCAACCTGCTGAACCCGTCGAAGCGGAGGCAGCAGCACCCGCGACCGCGGACACGGCCGTTCCCGAGGTCCCAGTTCCTGAGGCGGAGCGGGAGCCGGTGGATTCTCACAAATGAAGTTCTGCAAAAGGGACTTTGCTTTGCTGTTCAAGGTGGGGAAGAATCTTGTCCTCACTTCTATAGACATGATTCGTGACAAGATGGACACTCGATACCGAGCAGGCCTTGTGAGCAAACAGAGACAGTGGGCGGAGACAACGAATGACTGAGCCGCAGCCAGACCGGATCAAGCCCTGGAGCAGAGTGCGTCAACTGCTGCGCAATCCCATCAGCCTGGCAGGCGTGGCCCTTGCGCTGGTCAGCCTGGCCAACATTCTCTTCCTGTTCGTGATTGACCTCGTGGAGGCGCGGCCGACCCCTTACATCGGCATTCTGGCCTACATGGTGGGGCCGGCATTTTTCATCCTGGGACTGGCGCTGGTTCCGCTGGGGATCTGGTATGACCGGCGGAAGCGGCGGGGCCAGCAGGCAGGCGAGGCGACACGCTATCTGCGCATTGACTTCAGCGATCCCAGCCACCGCGGAGCCTTGTCTTTCTTTCTCACGTTTCTGGTCGTCTTCATCCTGATGAGTGTGGTGGGCAGTTACCGCGCCTACGAGTTTACGGACTCGGTGCAGTTTTGCGGGCAGTTATGTCATTCGGTGATGAATCCGGAGTTCACGGCGTACCAGCATTCGCCACATGCCCGGGTGGCGTGTGTCGAATGTCACGTGGGGGCGGGGGCTACGTGGTATGTGAAATCCAAGTTGTCGGGAGCCCGGCAGGTGTTTGCCACAACCTTCAATACTTATCCGCGGCCCATCCCCACGCCGGTCCACAACCTGCGCCCGGCACAGGAAACCTGCGAGGAGTGCCATTGGCCGGCGCGGTTCTACGGCGCGCAACTGAAGGTGTTCACTCACTACGCCAGCGACGAGAAAAATACCCCACGGCAGATTCGCATGTTGATCCGGGTTGGCGGCGGCGATCCGGCCACGGGTGCGCCGGAGGGCATTCACTGGCACATGAATATCGCCAACGAGATCACCTACGTGGCGGCCGACGAGCAGCATCAAGTGATTCCCTATATCCACGTCAAAGACATGCAGGGGCGGGTGACCGAGTATTATGCCAGCGACTCGAAGTTGAGCAAGGAAGAGGCCGCCAAGGCCCCCAGGCGGCGCATGGACTGCGTGGACTGCCATAATCGGCCAACCCACATTTACACGCCCCCGGACCTGGCTGTGGACCAGTCGCTGCTGGCCCGGCGTATGGATAGCTCGCTGCCTTTCCTGAAACAGCAGGCGGTTTCGGCGCTGACCGGAAAATATGACAGCACGCCCCAGGCCATGCAGGGCATCGCCAAGGAGATGCACGAATTCTACGAGAGCAAGTATCCGGAACTGTCGAAGAGCAAGGAACTGGAGATTCGTAACGCCATTGACGAAGTGCAGAAGATCTACGCCCGTACCATATTTCCGGAGATGAAGCTGAACTGGCAGACGCATCCCAACAATGTCGGGCATTTCTACTTCAACGGCTGCTTCCGTTGTCACGACGGACAGCATGTGAGTACAGATGGCAAGACCTTATCCAAGGACTGCGACACCTGCCACACCGTGCTGAGTCAAAGCGAAGGAGCCACCAAGCTTGTGTCAGCGGAGGGGGCCAAATTCCAGCACCCGGTGGACCTGGGCGACCTGACACAGGTGAACTGCAGTGACTGCCACACCGGGGGGGTGGGGCCGTAGTGGCAGATTGCGGAAGCCCTAACTCTCGATCTGCCTGATGTAAAGCCGCAGGCCGATCAAGGCCAGAGCGATCGCGATCAGGGAGATGGCCAACCCAATCCGCCGATAGTTGCGTTCGGCAAGGGCCTGTTGTCCTGCCGTGTAGTCCTTTGCGGCGGCTGCGACACCGAGTTTGACATCTGCTCCGACGCGGTCAACATTGAAACTGTGAATGGTGACGCGGGCCTTGGTCAGGGCATCTCTAGCCTGCGTCAAATCCAGCTTGGGCTGGCTCACTTCCATGCCGGATCGCTCGGCAGTCCCCAGAATCTGGTCCGCATTCCCAATCGCCACTGCGAGTTGAGCCAACTGTTCCCTGATTTTCCCAGCTGCGGCATACCCAGCATCGCCTTGCGTGTGGCATTGGGTGCAAACCGCCTTGTCGCCGGTTCCGATGAATTCGTCGGTTGGGTGCAGGATGCCATGATTGCTGTGGCAGGTCACACAGCCCGGCAGGCCAGCGGAGGCGAACGCTTCTTTATGCGGGCTGGTGTCAAATAGTTGGGACTGGAACACGTGGCAGGTGGAGCAAACGTTGGCCACGCTGGCGACGCCCGGCGGAGTCGCGCCATGATTGCCATGGCAGGTGGTGCAGGTCGGGGCGCTTAAGTCCCCGCGCACCGCCAGCGCGTCGTGGTGGACGCTCTTGCTGTACTCCGCAAACTGGTTGGTGGGGATTTTGTAGCTGCTCATGTAGGCAGCATCGGCGTGACAGCGCGAACAGGTGGTCGCCACATTGACGGGATTCACCGTAGAACGCGGGTCACTGGGCGCCCGCAGATCATGGACACTGTGACAGTCGGTACAGACAGCAACCTTGGTGTCGCCGCCGGCCAGGCGCTTGCCGTGCACGCTGGTCAGATATTGGCTAAGCTGGTCGGTACGCAGACTCGGGTTAAAGCCCCGGATGTATGCCGGATCCGAGTGGCAGCTTCCGCATAACGCTGGGATCTGCTTGCGATCAATCTTGCCTTTCCAGCCGGCTTTGCGGCTCATGGCTTGGTCGGCATCGTCACTGGTCGCATCGCCCCCGTGGCAGTTCACGCAGGTCAGACCCTTCTGGGCATGAATATCCTGACTGAATTTGTCTTGGGTTACTCCGAAGGGATCAGGCAGCGTGGAGTGACAATCGAGGCACGAGTTCTTGGCCTGTCCGTAGCCGAAGCTGGCTGACAGCCCAAGGAAAGCTGCCAGCAGGAGCCAGCGGACGCCAGCGCGGGATCGGGTGCTACTTGGCAAAATGGCCATAGACAGTCATACCTGCTACATAAGCCAGAGCAAAGATTGCAACTCCGGTGATCCACCGCTTGGTTCGCGAGGGGTGATCGCTCTCGAAAAACGGTAACAGCAGCCACAACAGCCCGATCACTCCGAAGGCCAGTACTCCTAGAATTTCCCCATCAATGAACCACACCTTGGGAGGAATCAGCTTGAGCGTCTGGAACATAAAAAGGAAGTACCACTCGGGCTTGATTCCCGCCGGCGCCGGCACAAAGGGGTCTGCCTTGACCCCCAGGTTCCAGGGGAAGATTGCAGCCAGCGCTCCCAGCACTCCCAGAGCCACGTACCAAGCCATCAGTTCGCGCAGCAGGAAATTGGGAAAGAACTTCATCTCGCGTTTCACGGACGGGTTCGCGGTCCACTCCACTTCCAGTTTCGGAGGCACACTGATGCCGAGGCGCTGCACCAGCAACACGTGGACGAGAATCAGCAGAGTTGCCAAGCCCGGCAGCACGGCCACATGAAATCCAAAAAAACGGGTCAGGGTGGCGCCAGTCACCTCCTCGCCGCCACGAAGGAAAATCATCATCGGCTTGCCGACGATGGGAACTTGTCCCGTGATCTCGGTGCCCACCTTGGTGGCGAAGAAAGCCAGCGTGTTCCACGGCAGCAGGTAGCCGCTGAAGCCGAATCCCATCACCAGGAACAGCAGGATGACTCCGCTGACCCAGGTGAGTTCACGCGGCTTGCGGTACGCCTTGAGGAACAGCACGCTAAACATGTGGGCGAACGCAGTAAAGATCATCAGGTTGGCCGACCAGGAGTGGACGGAACGAATCAGCCAGCCAAACTGCACCTGCGTCATGATGTACTGGACGCTCTCGAAGGCTTCGTTTGCCCCCGGCCGGTAATACAAAAGCAGCAGGATTCCGGTCAGCACCTGGATGACAAATAGAAAGAGAGTGATGCCTCCAAGGAAGTACCAATAAGAAAGGCGGTGCAAAGGAACAGCTTTTTCCCGCAAGGGAGCGATCAGGTCATCCCATTCGAAGCGCTCATCCAGCCACTGCCGCAGCTTAGGTAGAGGATTCATCTCAGGCTTCCCGGCGGCGCCTCACGAAGATCTCCTCGCCGCGAACTTGCACTTCGTAACTTTCCAAAGGACGTGGCGGGGGCCCAGAGATGTTCCGGCCGTTCAAGTCGTACATGCCGTTGTGGCAGGCGCACCAGACTTCATGCAAGTCATCGCGATACTGCACGGTGCAGGAAAGATGAGTGCACGTCGCCGACATGGCACGATACTGCCCATCGGCGGTGCGGATCAGCAATCCGGGGCGGTTGCCGAAGCGAAAAATCTTGCCGCTGTTCGGCTTCAATTCTCCGACCCGGCCGGCAACGACGGAATCGGCGCCCAAGTCGGACGCTTTGGGCGGAATCAAGTAGCGCAATACGGGATAGAAGAAAGCGGCCGCTGTGGCCAGAAATCCGCCACTCAGCAAGACCTCCACAAAACGTCTGCGCGGCAACGGCGCTGACAGCCGCTCACTCGGGTTGATCATCCCTGCTTACCTGTCGCCATAGCGGTCTCTCGGATGGCTTCCAGCATCGTAAACCCAGGACCTCAGATTCCACTGAAAAATATGGGTTAAAGGATCGCATTTTCACGGGCTTAAGCATAGTGACGTGGATCACAATTGCTCGTGATACGAGTCACGGCCTGCGCGGTCATCGTTCTCTATCGTGACAGCAGGGGTGAACAGCAATTCCCCAGGTGAAGTGCGAAGGAGGCCGTACATGGCTTCGTCAAATGGCAATGGGAATCATGGGAATCATACCGGGGACAACAAGCCCCGTCTCGTTTTCTGGGAAGTCACCAAGGGCTGCAATCTGCGCTGCATTCACTGCCGGGCCAGCGCCACCGAACTAAGTTCTCCCGACGACTTGAACACGCGCACCGCCCTGGGCATCATCGATCAGATTGCTGAGGCAGCCAATCCCATCCTGGTTTTGAGCGGCGGCGAGCCGCTTTACCGCTCCGACATTTTTCAACTGGCCCGCTATGCCACCGACAAAGGCCTGCGGGTGGCTCTGGCCACCAACGGGACGTTGGTCACCAAGGACGTGGCGCGCATGATCGTGGACTCCGGGGTGAAGCGAGTTTCCATCAGCCTGGACGGCGCCGATGCCCTCACCCACGACACCTTCCGCGGTATACCGGGCGCATTCGATGCGGCGGTGTATGGCTTGCGCAACCTGAAGTCCCTGGGCATGTCAGTGCAGATTAACATGACCATTGCCCGCCACAACGCGCGCCAGCTCCCGCAGGTGCTGGAACTGGCGAAGGCGCTGGGCGCTGATGCCCTGCACACGTTCCTGCTGGTGCCGGTGGGATGCGGCGTGGACATTGCCGCCGAACAGATGGTCGCTCCCGAAGAGTACGAGCAGATGCTGAACTGGTTCTACGACCAGTCACTCGAGGGAGGCATCGAGTTGAAAGCGACCTGCGCCCCGCATTACTTCCGCGTGGTGCGGCAGCGACGTGTGGCCGAGCGCAAAGCGGCCGCGGCGGCATCGCAGGTCCTAACAGCGGCGGATCCGGCAAGCATCGGTCCGACTGAGATGATCATGCCGGGCTCCACCGGGATCTCGCTGAAGCCGCATGGGACGGGGCATCCGGGCGGGCATCCGGGTGGCCATCCTTCCGACATGAACGCCACGACCAAGGGCTGCCTGGCGGGCACAGGCGTGTGCTTCATCTCGCATGAAGGCGAGGTCTATCCCTGCGGATATCTGCCGGTGATTGCCGGCGATCTGCGGAAAGAAAAATTTGTGGATATCTGGGAGAAGTCGGCGGTGTTTAACCAACTGCGCGACACGGGCAACCTGAAAGGGAAGTGCGGCTGCTGCGAGTTTCGCAATATCTGCATGGGCTGCCGCGCGCGCGCGTTTGCGGCGACCGGCGACTATCTGGATGAAGAACCGTTCTGCGTGTACCAGCCACGCATGAAGAACGGGAACGAAAAGAAGGCAGAAACGCCGGCCGTGATTCGTTAGCCGGCGCAATTGTTTGGATTGGAGTAGAAGTAATGGCACGAGTAATTGCGTTTTACATTCCTGCCAGGTTTCGCCGCATCGTGAAGTGGGTTCCACTGCAGCAGCGGGGCAAAGTGCTCCCGTTTCGTTCGACTACCGGTCGTCCCACCTTTGAGCGTAGCGGATGGTTTGGCGGGCTGGCGGCTCTACGCCAGCCGCGCCCATATTGCCGGTAGCGCTCCGGTACAATACCGTGTGTGCCGGATACCAGGAACAACCATGCCGCTGCAACTCTGTCCAAAGTGGCCATCTTTTCCGGTCTGACCGAGGTCGAGCTGAATTTTCTAGCGCAGCACGCGGTACCCCGGCGCTACACCGCGGGCGAGATGGTTTTCAGCGAAGGCGAGCCCTGCTCCGGGCTGTACGTGGTGGAGTCGGGGCATATTCGCATCTTCAAGAGCTCAGCCGGCGGGCGGGAGCAAGTGCTGAGCGTGGATGGTCCGGGAAGCTCGGTGGCGGAACTGCCGGTTTTCGATGGCGGGAATTATCCGGCTTCTGTCGCGGCAGTGGAGGACGCCACGCTGCTGTTTGTAAGCAAGCAGGACTTCCAGGCTTTGTGCCTGACGCATCCCCAGGTAGCGCTGAAAGTGTTGCGGGTGGTGGGGGCGCGGTTGCGCCGCCTGGTGGGCATCATCGAGGAACTCTCGTTTACCACGGTGCGGCACCGCCTGGCATCGTTCCTGTTGCGGCTGGCGCAGAAAGAAGGCAAGCAGGCACGCGGGGGCGTGGAAGTGATTCTGCCCGCCAGCAACCAGGAGTTGGCCGCGCAGATTGGCACGGTACGCGAACTGGTCTCCCGCAATCTCAGCCGCTTCCAGTCCGAGGGCCTCATCCAGATCGAAGGCCGCAACGTGATCATCTCCAACTTGAAGGCCCTGGAAGCCGAACTCGCCAGCGCTGACTAGTCCTTTCCCCGGCTGCAATCCCCGTGACAAAAGTCATCGGCACCGGCGGTGCCCTGCTTTAGGTTGAAGGAGTGCAAGGCGGCCGCGGGATTCAGGACCGCCGGGGAGAAGCATCATGACCATAACTGCGGAAAAGACCGTTCGTGAACTGGCGCTCGAAATTCCCAACGCCACCCGGGTTTTCGAGAAGTTGGGCATCGACTATTGCTGCGGCGGGGGAAAGTCGCTGGAAGAAGCCTGCACCGCGGCCCACCTGTCGACTGACCACGTCCTGGACGCCCTGGCAGGGGCTGCCCAGCCCACTGTCCAGGCCCAACATGACTGGCCGTCTGAATTGCTGGCGGACCTGGTGGACCACATCACCCAGACCCATCACAAGTACACGCGCGAGGAGATCGCCAGACTGCAGCCGTTGCTGGACAAGGTCTGCTCCGTGCACGGGAAGAACCATGCTGAGCTGCTGGGCATCCGCGAGACCTTCCGCGGGCTTAGCCAGGAACTCACCATGCACATGATGAAGGAAGAGATGATGCTGTTCCCCTACATCGTGCGCATGGAGGAAGCCGTATTGCAGAAAGAGCCGGTGCTGCCGCCACCCTTTGGCAGCGTGCAAAACCCGGTGCGCATGATGATGGGAGAGCACGACTCCGCCGGCGAGGCATTGCGCTCGATGCGCGAGGCCAGTCACGGCTATGCGGCACCGGACGACGGCTGCTTCAGCTACCGCACGCTCTACCAGGCATTGGGAGCGTTTGAAGCGGATCTGCACCAGCACATTCACCTGGAGAACAACATCCTCTTCCCACGCGCGGTGGAAATGGAAGAGTCCCACTGAGAAGGATCGGGAAAGACAATGCCAGGGTTGGCGACGCGGTTAGAAAGACAACAGGGACGGCCGCTCACAGCGGAGGAAATCTTCGAGATCACGCGGGCGCGGGAGACAGCTCTCTCGCGCCTGCTTGTCGTTTACATTACAACGGGCCTGTTCTTCATGCTGCTGCCGGGGACGTTCCTGGGAGTATGGAACCTGCTGGCCATCAGCGCCCGGCATGCCGCGGACTCGGTGACGCCGGCCTGGATCCAGGCCCACGGGCACGCGCAGATCTTCGGCTGGATCGGCACCTTCATTCTGGGCATCGGGTTCTACTCCATTCCCAAGTTGCGGCGCAGCGATCCGTTTGCGTTATTCATTCCATGGCTCTGCTGGGGCCTGTGGACGGCCGGCGTGGCGGCGCGCTGGCTCACCAACGTTTACCAGTGGCATTGGCGCTGGATGCTGCCGTTTTCGGCTGCGCTGGAACTGGCTGCCTTTCTGATTTTTTTCGCCACAGTGTCGGGTCACCGTTCGAAAGAGTCCGCGCCTCCGCAACGCTGGGTGCTGGTCGTAGCCGCAGCATCGCTAGGACTGCTTCTGAATCTGCTGGTGAACCTCGGTGCCACGCTGTACATTGCCGCTCGTGCCGCTGGCCCGGCGTTTCCGGCGGAGTTTGACCAGCGTTATCTGGTGCTCTCTACCTGGGGATTCCTGGTCCCGTTTGTCTGGGGATTCAGCGCCAAATGGCTCCCGGTTTTTCTGGGGCTACGGCCGATCCGCGAACGAGCGCTGTTGTGGGCGGTGGCTTTGAATTCGGCTGGAGTGCTGACCGCGCTCGCCGGCTGGATGACGAGCGCGGCAGGTGCGTTGCTGATCGGCATGGTGGTGGTTTGTGGGGCGCTGCGCTTGTTCGAAGCCCCGCAGCAAGCCGCCAAAGTCAAGGGAGTGCACCGCAGCTTCCCGGCGTTTGTACGCGCGGCTTATCTGTGGGCGATGGTGGCGGCGGCGCTGGGAATGTGGGCCGTGTTCTCCGCTAACCCGCTGGGAATCTGGGGAGCTTCCCGCCACGCCCTGACTGTTGGATTCCTGGCAACCATGGTCTTCAGCATCGGCCAGAGAGTGCTGCCCGCATTCTCCGGCATGCGGCTGCTGTTTAGCACCAAGCTGATGTTCCTGGGATTGCTGCTGCTCACGGCCGGGTGCCTGCTGCGGGTGAGTTCTGAAATCCTGGCTTATCAAGGCTTCGCCGGCTGGGCCTGGCCTTGGCTGAAAGTCTCCGCCATCACCGAGATGACCGCAGTCACAATATTTGCGGTGAATTTATTGTGCACATTTGCCAGCCGCCCCACCGGGCTCGCGCCGATGTAATATATCGTCACACGACAGTTCAAACAGAACAGAACCCTTCATAGAAAGGTACGCATTCATGTCCTACAGGAAGCTGTGGATCGCTTTGGTCCTGGTTCTCGTAGTCTCCTTTGCGGTGCTGGGCGGGGTTGGAATCAAAGTGCTGAACAGCGCACCGCCCATCCCGGCACAAGTCGTCACTTCCGACGGCCGGGTGCTGTTCGACGGCAGCACGATCCAAGATGGGCAAGGCGCATGGCAGTCGATCGGCGGACAGGAGGTCGGCACCATCTGGGGTCACGGCTCCTACGTTGCGCCCGACTGGAGTGCTGACTGGCTGCACCGGGAATGCGTGTTCACTCTGGACCGTTGGGCGAGGGACTCGGGAGCGGCCAGCTACGCAACGCTCACGCCTGAGCAGCAAGCTGGCCTGCGGGAGCGGTTGCAACTCATGATGCGCCGCAATACTTATGATCCGGCAACCAGAGCCATCACGCTGGATCCGGTGCGCGCCGAGGCCTTTGATGCCTTGAGCGGCTATTACGCGGACGTCTTCAGCAATGGCCGCGACCAATACGCCATCCCCAAGAATGCGCTGAGCGATCCAGCCAAACTGCGCGACATGAGCGCATTTTTCTGGTGGACGGCGTGGGCCGCATCCACCGACCGGCCGGGTGGGAATGCAACCTACACCCAAAACTGGCCGCACGAGCCGCTGGTGGGAAATCAGCCCACGGGCGGAACGATCGTGTGGAGCGTGGTCAGCTTTGTGTTGCTGCTGGCGGGGATCGGTGGCATGGTCTGGTATTTTGCCTCGCAGCAACGGACGGTAGCCGAAGAATTGTTGCCGGAGCACGATCCCCTGTTGGGCTTTAAGCCTACGCCCTCGCAGCGCGCCACGGCCAAGTTCTTCTGGGTGGTCGCCGCGCTGTGGGTGGTGCAGGTGGCGCTGGGGGCAATTACCGCGCACTACGGAGTCGAAGGCTCGGGCTTCTATGGCATTCCGCTAGACCGCTGGCTGCCGTACAGCGTTACCCGTACCTGGCATTTGCAGCTCGGAATCTTCTGGATCGCAACCTCATGGCTGGCTACGGGCCTGTACGTCGCTCCTGCGGTGAGCGGGGTAGAGCCAAAGGGGCAGAGGTTTGGGGTGAACGCGCTGTTCGGAGCACTGCTGATTGTGGTTGTAGGCTCGCTGGCCGGCGAGTGGATGAGCATTCAGCACAAGTTGGGCAATCTCTGGTTCTGGTTCGGTACCCAAGGCTACGAATACGTAGACCTGGGCCGCTTCTGGCAGATTCTGTTGTTCGTGGGGCTGACCTTCTGGCTATGGCTGATGTGGCGCGGCCTGAAGCCTGCGTTGGTGAAGAAGGACAAGAACTACTCGCTGCTGCTGATGTTCCTGATTTCCAGTATCGCAATACCGCTGTTCTATGCCGCCGGCCTGATGTACGGGCAGCGCAGCAACTTGGTGACGGCGGAATACTGGCGATGGTGGGTGGTCCACCTGTGGGTGGAAGGCTTCTTTGAAGTCTTCGCCACCGTGGTCATCGCATTTCTGCTGACGCGGCTGAAGCTGCTTTCGGTAGTAACCGCCACTCGGGCCGTCATGTTTTCGACCGTGGTGTTTCTATCGGGCGGGATCATCGGGACGTTCCATCATCTTTACTTCGCGGGAACCCCAAACATCGTGCTGGGGCTGGGCTCGGTGTTCAGCGCGCTCGAAGTGGTGCCCCTGGTGCTGATCGGGTTTGAGGCCTGGGAGAACATTCGTCTGGCGCGGGCGCGCGAACAGCACATCTGGCTGACCGCGTACAAGTGGCCGATCTACTTCTTTGTGGCGGTGGCGTTCTGGAACTTTGTGGGCGCCGGGTTATTCGGTTTCCTGATCAACCCGCCCATCGCGCTCTACTACATGCAGGGACTAAACACCACGGCGGTGCACGGGCATACTGCGCTGTTTGGCGTGTATGGGATTCTGGGCCTGGGGCTGATGCTGTTCTGCCTGCGCGCGCTGCGTCCGGGGATGGCGTGGAAGAACGGCCCGCTGTGGCTGGCGTTCTGGTGCATCAACATTGGATTGGGACTGATGGTGCTGATCAGCCTGTTGCCCATTGGGTTGATGCAGGCGTGGGCGTCGGTGGAGTACGGGACGTGGTACGCGCGCTCGGCGGAGTTCATGCAGACGCCGCTGATGAACACGCTGCGCTGGATGCGGATGATCGGCGACAGCGTGTTTGCCCTGGGCGCGGTGGCGCTGGGCTGGTTCGTACTAGGCTTGGCGACCGGACACTCCTACGACCAGCGCGGCTACGTCGCCGAGGGAGAATGGATGGTGCGGCCGCAGACTCCGCCTCGTCCCCATCCGGCAGACTGAAACGAAGAAGGCGCCCGGTTTCGCCGGGCGCCTCTTTGCTGGTCTTCTTGCTTAGGCCGACTTCCTGACTTCAGCCGGGAACTCGATCACCTTGCCGCGCAGATCTTGCGGTACCCACTTCACCTTCTTGTGAAAGCGGGCAGGAATATAGAACTCAATCACCTTTGCCACAGCCATCCTCCGATCCAAGTGCAGCCCGCGCCCTCGTTCGTCACCGCGAGGGCGTGAGCTCAATTACCTGGTTAGATGCGTTTCGGGCCGGGAATGTTCAGGAGTTCCACGCTTCCATGTCAATCTTTTGTAACTACGGGCTTACAAACGTGCGCCGCATTCACGCAGGGGCGCTCCCGGCGGGGTCTTCGGAGGAGGGCGTCGGAGCCGGATAGATCCAGAAGAAAAAAAATTCATGTCAAATTCGGCATAACAAACGGGTTGCGGGTGCTAGATTTCGCAAAGTCCGGTATCCATTGGAGTTAGCCGCAAAATCGGGAGCCGCAAGGACTTAGCAGGGCCGGGGTGGGAGGCAGAGGGGTGATCGAGAGGCAAGGGGGCTGGCGACGATGGCGGGAACGGAGCGATTGCGGCGATTACTGCTGAGCTATTCATTATTTATTACAATCTACTATAAGCATAGCATATTGGGCAGGGTAAATGGGACATGGGCGGGAAGTTTTATTGGCAATGGGATGAGGGGGTTAGGGGAGGCGGGAGGGTTTTAGGGGCTTGACAGCGGCGAAGGGCCTGGTGACCGGGCCACCCGCCAGGCAATCGGTCCCAGCCCGAGCTTACCTTTGTTGCCTGAAATGAGGGAATGTCCCGTCTGTCCCCGCATTTCCCGCATTTCCCACGCCCATCCCCCTAAGGCGGTGTCCGCGCGGGTGGGCGAGTGGGTGGGCGCGAAAAAAGGGGGTGCACAACGTTGCCAAAGTGGGGGAATGGGGATACCCTGTCGGCGTGAAAAACATGAGGATCCCGAATATGACTCCGAATACGGTCTGCGCGAATTTGCTCGTGGTGATGTTTGCCGTGCTGACGGCTGTGACGACGTCGGCGCAAGCAGGATCGGAGGTCAAGCCAGCGGCGTCGGCGATGCCGCCCGAGTTACAGCGGGTTCGTGCCGCACTCGAAAAATACCAGGACCCGGTGGTGGCAATCCGCGACGGATATCTTTCGACTCTGGCTTGTATCAATTTCCCGAATCGCTCCCTGCCCGGGCACGAGCAGTATCCCAAGGGCGCTATGGGTGTGCACTTCCTGAACGCGCAACTGATTGGGCCGGTGCTTGATCCCATGAAGCCCCAGATTCTGCTGTACGAACCGGAAGCCGGCGGAAAGCTGCGATTGACGGGCGCGGAGTGGTTTGTTCCGCTGGCCATGGCGAAGGAACGGCCCAGAATATTCGATCACGATCTGCTAGGGCCGATGGAAGGTCATGAGCCGCTGATTCCGGCCGAGATGGCGCACTACGACCTGCATGTGTGGCTGTTCAAGGACAATCCCGAAGGGATGTTTGCGCCGACCAATCCGGCGGTAAAGTGCGCGGGATATTCCTATGCGCTCGACCTGGACTCGACGAAGATGGTGGCGGAAGGGATGAAGCACTAGACTTTGGGCAATGTGGGGATAGATGGTATTGGGGACAGTTCCGTCTGTCGCCGAATTTCTGTCCAATCGTAAGCGTAGCGCCGAAGGTCGCGACTATTTCTATGGCGATTCATTTCCAGGGAGTTCTTGAATGTGCCCCCAATCAATTCTCGCCACCCATAACCCCTCCTCGGTAGAGTAAGTGGCCATCCCCTCCGTTTCTAGTTCAAGAGAGCACAAGATCATCTTCGTGCCCTCTCGCAGGATAATCCCTAGTCGATTCAAATCCTATTCATTCGCTATTCATTCGGGGACAGACGGAAGTGGCCCCAATTTCGTCTTCCCAATCCGGGAAATCACCCGTTCAAATTCGCTCGATGCCGTCGAAACCCCGACCGGCTCCTGTTACCTTGTCGCCATGGCACGCCTGCCTCGCGTGGTCATCGTCGACGTTCCGCATCATGTTACGCAGCGCGGCAACTCCCGGCAAGTGATCTTCAGCAGCGACGCCGATCGCCTCACCTATCTGGAACTCCTGCGGCAGCACTGCGAACTCTACCGCCTTTCCCTCCTGGGCTATTGCCTGATGTCCAACCACGTGCATCTGATCGTCGTTCCCCGCACCGCCCCGTCGCTGGCACAGGCTCTCAAACATACTCACGGACGCTATGCTACTTATTGGAACGCCCGCCAGTCCTCCAGCGGACATGTGTGGCAGGGACGGTTCTATTCCTGCCCGCTCGACGAGTCCCATCTCTGGACCGCGCTCCGCTATGTGGAGCTCAATCCGGTGCGCACAGCCATGGTGGAAGCCCCCGAGAAGTGGAGATGGTCGAGCGCCGCGGCGCACTGCGGTCTCGCCGCCCAGAGTTGGCTGGAACTGCAGTTGTGGCAGAAGCGCTGGACGGTGGAAGAGTGGACCCGCTATCTTGCCGCCGGAGAATCACCGGCCGAGGTGACAGCACTGCGCCGTTTCACCCACACCGGCAGGCCGTTGGGAAACGCCGCGTTCGTCGCCCAGCTGGAACAATCCACCCGGCGCCTGCTCGCTCCGCGCAAACGAGGCCGCCGCCAAAAACTCGTTCTTGATTCTAACCAACGGCAGATCGCCTTTGTCGCCTAGTCAGATATTGGGGTCAGTTCCGTCTGTCCCCGAATTTCCCCACCCGCAGGATCGCCTCGCGGCACCACTCCCCGAGCGTCCGACCGTCGGCCTGCGCCGCCGTTTCCAGTTGCGCGTATTCTTCTTCGCTGACCTTGAAACCGATGGATTTCGTGCGCAGCGGCGGCTTCACCATGTCGGGGCCTTCTCTCTCGCCATCACAGCCGAGACTAGCAGCCGTGCTTAAGAATCAACAAGTTCGCCTGCGTTAACTTCAGGTTGCTCTACAGCACCCGGATCGGCAGGATTTTCCTCTAGCTGTTCTGCTTTCAACAGGTTCGCGCACGGTAACCGGAAGTTGCTCTGCAGCACCCTTTCAGGGGTGGAGTGTCACCCTTACTCCCCGTGCGCAGCACGGCTAAAAAACCTCAACCCCGCAACCGCACTCCGGGAGCACGAAAAACTCACCCCCACCGTGCCCGATTCGCCACACTGCACGGTCAGCAATCGGCGGCAGAATCGGGACCGGAAAGCATCGCTAATCGGACCTGGATCAGGGCACGGATCGGAGGGCCAGGACACCCGGAATCAGGAACGGATCGGCACCGGCAAGATGGCAAGGCCGCGCCACAGATCGGCGCGGCCAGGGAACCAAACCCGCAGCTAAAGAAAAACTCTCCGAACCGGATTACCTGCCCCCCGACCCTTACCCGCTCCCGGATCGCACGCCCTGGCCGCCCAGGAACGCAAACGGAGGCTGCTCTGCTCGGCGGTCGAAGTGAGTGTACGTGGCTCCCAACACGCCCAGACCGGACAGCTAGGAGGTTGCGACCGTTGTCGCCGATCCCTCCTCAATCCAGGAAACCTGAACATCCCTCGCAGCTATGTTGATGAACGAGTTCCACTCATGCACGAAGAATCGGTAACACGAGACTCCGGGCGGAAGAGTCCTGTAGAGTCCTTCAAGGGCTGGGAATGTATCAGACTTGGCAGGGTCTCCAGAGACATTCAGAGCAGTCCCATGAGGCACGTACCGATAGCTAGGATCAGGAGGGTCAATCACGCAGAAATACAGGCCCGAAACCCGCAGCTCTCCGATTCTGTAATCCTCTCGTTTCGGGCCGTCCGGATTCCCGAAGTCCAACGCCATTCTTAGGACCGCAGACCCGCTCACGTAGTCGGTTCTCATGCTGTGGAGTTGCGCATCATGGAATCCATTTGGCAGCTCGTTCTCTAGCTCTTCAAACGTCATTTCGAAGTACTCCTCCCGCAAGAATGCGTGGCGTGAGATGTCGAAAGCATGACCACTGCCCCTCAAGGACCAGCGCTGCCAGAGGCAGCCAACGCCCCGCCGAGCAATATGGCTTCCTCTGGAGTTGCAGCTCCGGCTGTAACAATAGGCGGGTGGCCCAGGTCTCGCCGGTCAAAGTATAGACTAGGTCGTGGGTTTGTTCGGCACCTTAAGGAAACTGGGGGTGCCCCAGGTCTCGCGGGGTTCGAGACCTGGGTAGGCGGACCGTCGGCACCATAAGCTTTAGGCTGCGGGATGCCATATCTCAGCTTCAGCACCTGCGGTCACGGCATTCATGTGATGAAAGCTGTACGTAGGTGGGCAT
>JAIQFP010000006.1 GCA_020073165.1 Terriglobia bacterium
TACACGCAGACCATCAATCCGACCCTGGTCAACGATTTCCGGTTCGGATTCATGCGCTACCGCGTGAACACGCTGCCCGGCGATGTGGGCACCAGTCCGGCGAAGGACGCCGGCATCCCGGGTCTGAACAACGATGCCTTTTTCACGTCTGGCATTCCCTATTTCCACATCCAGGGCGACGGCGAAACGAAAGTCGGATACTCGCTCGACGCCAACGGCTGTAACTGCCCGCTCTCCGAGCGCGAGCAACAGTTTCAGTGGACCGACAATCTTACTAAGATCATCGGCAACCACTCGGTAAAGGTGGGCGCGGATCTGCGATGGGCCTGGAACCTGCGGGTGCCGAGCGACACTCACCGTTCCGGCGAGCTGCAATTCGAAAACGGCTACACCGGTAACGTACCCACCGTCGGCGGCGACCCGCAGGGCGGACTGGGACTCGCCAGCTTCCTGCTAGGCGAAGTCACCGACTTCGGGCGCTACGTCAGCACCTCTACGGACGCCCAGGAGCGGCAGAAGAGGTTCTTCTGGTACGCGCAGGATACCTGGCGGGTCACTCCGAAGTTTCAGCTCAACTACGGAATGCGTTGGGAAATGGTGTTTCCCGAGACCGTCAACGCTCCCGGTAATGGCGCGCAATTGAACCTCGCCACCGGAAAGATCGGGGTGTTCGGTACCGGCAACGTCTCCATCCATGGCTACCAGAACATGAACTGGAAGAACTTCGCACCGCGGCTGGGCATGACCTACCAGCTAAACCCCAAGACGGTGATCCGGGCCGGGTACGGCTGGGCTTATGAGTTGGGCACCTTCGGGTCGCTTTTCGGTCACAACGTTACACAGAACCTACCGGTTCTCGCCAAACAGCAGATCAATCGTGCCAACAACTGGGACGGCGTGTTCACGCTGGACAAAGGTCCTCCCGCGCCGGTTGCGGTGAAGCCGGATTCGAATGGAGAGTTCCTGCTGCCGGACGGCATCACGGGCAAGGCTCGCCCCATGAACGTGGTGCTGCCGAGGGTGATGACATACAATTTCACGGTGCAGCATCAACTGTCGAAGGATCTGGCGATCTCCGTGGGTTATGTCGGAAACACGGGCCGGCACGTCTTCCTGGGCAACGGCCCTACCGTGAATCCCAATGAGCCTTCGTTCACACCCGGCCTTTCCCAGAACCAGCGCAAGCCGTTCTTCTCGCTCTACGGCTGGACTCAGGGTATCGACTTCTACTGCAACTGCGCCAACAACCGCTACGACTCGCTCCAAATGCAGGTCGACAAGCGGCTCTCCTACGGCCTGACGTTCCACTCGAGCTACACGTACCAGATCGCGCAGCAGGACGGCGCCACTTCGGGCGACGGCAACTGGGCGTTCCTCTACAACCGTTCGCTGGGTTACGGAACCAACGGCTTCTTCCCGCATCACCAGTTCGCATTCTCTCCGGTCTGGGAGGTTCCCTTTGGGAAGGGCCGGAAATTCGGGAACAGCATGAATCGCGGTGTGGACCTGGCGCTTGGCGGTTGGAATCTCGACGCAGCGGCGATCGTCTACAGCGGCTTCGGTTTCGATCCGAACTACGATGCCCCGCCCGGATACAGCCGCCCCGACGTGGGACCGAACAACATCCCCAACCAGGGCACCGGCGATCCCTATGGCGAGTCCAAACACAATCGCGACCAATGGTTTGCAGGCGGGCTCGGAGGCGCGTTTGTGCTTCCGGCTGCTAACACGTTTGGCACCTATCCCATCAGCTCGTTGCTGGGGCCGAAAGCTTTCGATGTGGACATGTCGCTGTCGAAGAGCTTCAAGCTGAACGAGAAGGTCGCCGTGAGTTTGCGCGGCGAGGCATACAACCTGTTCAACCACACGAACCTCGGCATGCCGGCCAACAACGTCACGGCCAGCAATGCCGGACAGATCAGCGGCATCGCATTCGGCTCGAACATGCGCCGCTTGCAGTACGCGTTGCGCTTCCAGTTTTGACCGAAGCTAGTGGGGCAGGCAATTTTGCCTGCCGCCGGCTTTCAGCCGGCGTCAGAGCATAACGGCGGCCACTCCGATGACAACGGAAGACCGCGGCCCTTCAGAGTCAGGTCACTGGCTTTGCCTTGTCTAAGTAAGTCGTCCGCGCTAGTTTTCGCGGTTGAGGCATTCCTGCTTCTTACTGCGCTCGTTTCCGCCTTCGCAGCCACTGGTAACGAGCGCGGGGAAACTCATTTCTTAGCAGATGTGGCAGCCCTGTATCAGCGTGCGTCGCAAGTAACTCCTCCGGCCGGCGCCGATGTGCTTTTCCTCGATGACGAGGAGATTCTTGTCTTCGATACCGAAGGGCGGGCCGTCCGCTCACGGTATTTCCTTTACAAGGTGCTCACGCAGAGGGGGGCAGAAGACTGGGCTACCGTCTCTTCAGGTTGGGAGCCCTGGAGAGAGGAGCGCCCTAGCCTGCGCGCGCGGGTCATCACTCCAGACAGCGTGGTGCATCTTCTTGATGAAAAGACCATCACCGACGCCCCCGCCAAAGAGAATCAAGACAACGTCTTCAGCGATCGCCGCGTGATGAGAGCGCCGCTGCCCGCCATCGCGCCGGGATCACTCGTGGAGGAGGAGTTGGTCTCCAAGGAAAGCGCATCCCTCTTAGGCGCGGGTTCGGTGGAGCGCTTTTATTTCGGGGGTTCTGTGCCTGTGCGGCACACTCGTTTAGTCCTGGATGTCCCCACCGCGTTCCCGCTTCGCTTCGATATCCACTTGCTACCTGATCTCAAGCCACAGCGAAACGAAGTTGCGGACCGCGTCCGCATCACGTTCGACTACGGACCGATGGACCCGATCGAGGACCCTGAGGCCGAACTGCCCAGCGATGTACCTGCCTATCCCAGCATCACTTTTTCCACCGGAGACTCGTGGCAGCACGTGGCCGAGGAATATGGGAAGGTCGTGGACAAACAGATTGCTGGTGCGGACCTCAAGGCTCTCGTCGGCAGGCTGATCGCAGGCAAAGATTCTCGTGACGAGAAAGCAGCCGCAATCCTCCAATTTCTGGGCCGGGAAATCCGCTATACCGGAGTCGAGTTTGGCGAGTCTGCCTTGGTCCCGCATCTCCCAAGCGAAACCCTGACCCGGAAATATGGTGACTGCAAAGACAAAGCCTCCTTGCTGGTGGCGATGCTGCGCACTGCGAAGATCCCCGCCCACATTGCTCTTCTCAACACGGGGAGCCGCGAAGACGTTGCTCTCGACCTGCCTGGCATGGGAATGTTCGATCACGCCATCGTCTATGTTCCCGGCAATCCTGACCTGTGGATCGACGCCACCGACGAATTCGCCAGGCTTGGCGAGATTCCCATCGCCGATCAGGGACGTTTGGCTCTCATCGCGCGGCCCGACACCAGTACATTACTGCGCACTCTGGCCACTTCTTCCTCAGATAACGCGCTGATTGAGAAACGAGAGATTTATCTGGCCGAAAACGGTCCTGCCCGAATTGTTGAGACCTCCCAGCCTCACGGGAGCAGCGAGTCTTCCTACCGGCGTTCTTATGCTGACAAACAAAACAAAAATGCCAAGGACGAACTGACCAGCTACGTTAAGTCGCAATACTTGGCGGAGAAGCTCGATCGGATGGATCGCTCCGATCCCGCCGATCTCTCAAAACAGTTCGAACTGGTTCTTGAAAGCGATCGTGCCCGGCGCGGGGTTACTGATCTCAACATCGCCGCGGTCGCCATCCGTTTCGATGGTTTAGTCAGCCGTCTTCCTTCCGACCTTCGGCAACGCGAAAAGGAGGACGATAGCAAGACTGATAAGGAAAGCGGGCAAAAACCCAAGAAGGAACGCACCTCTGACTATCAGCTGCCCGAAGCGTTCGTAACCGAGTGGAACTATACGATCGTGCCCCCACCAGGTTTCAGGCCTAAACCTCTTCCGCAAAACGCGGAGCTCTTCCTCGGTCCTTCCATTCTCACCGAGGAGTTTGCGGTTGGTAAAGATGGCGCGGTTCACGCCACTATACGATTCGACAGCGTGAAACGGCGTATGACAGTTTCCGAAGCCACCGAGCTCCGCAACAAGGTTGCACAACTCATAGCGGGAGAACCCATCCTTATCTATTTTGAACCCATCGGACAGGCGCTAGTCAGCCAAGGCAAAGTTCGAGACGCGCTGCAGTCCTATCGTGAGTTGATCGCGCTGCACCCCAAGGAGGCGCTTCACCATCTGCAAATTGCGGGCACTTTCCTCGCTGCCGGGCTGGGCGAGGCAGCTCGCGCCCAGGCTCAGGCTGCAGTCAAACTGGAACCCAATTCGGCGCTGGCCGAGAAGACGCTCGCTGAGATTCTTGAATACGACTTGGTCGGGCGCAAGTTTCGCCCTGGCAGTGACTATTCAGGGGCGGAAGCCGCGTTTCGCGCCGCTGAAAACCTCGACCCTGACGACAAGGCTACGGTCGCAAATCTCGCCATTCTCCTCGAGCATAACCGCTGGGGGTTGCGTTATGGACCCGGCGCCAGGCTGAAGGATGCCGTGTCCGAGTACCGCAAGCTCTCGCCCGAGGAGCTGGCTGAACTGGGCGTGCAGAACAATCTCGCGTTCGCGCTGTTCTACGCCGGCGAATTCTCTGAGGCTCAGAAAAACGCTCAGACCCTGAACCCCCAGCCCATTGCCTTGATCGTCGCATGCGAGGCTGCCCTCCGCGGGTCCGAAGCCGCCCTCGCTGAAGCCAGGAAGCGCACTGGTGGGGAAGAACAACTCAAACAGATCGCGGAAGCTGCTGGGGGGATGCTGGTAAATCTTCGCAAGTATCCCCTTGCCGCTGATCTGGAGGATGCGGGGGCATCCGGGGCCAATGCATCCGAAACGGCAGCCAACGCTGCCTTGTATCGCAAAACTCAGCCTCACGAGCAGCTTGTCTTGGCTGATGATGCGGCTGGCGTCGCCCTGCGCTTCGAACTTCTGACAAACGATCCCAGCCTGACTCTCGAGCAGTTGCGCTCAATCAGCAGCCGCAACGGCAAGACAGTCTTGGCTACTTCGGAAGTGCTTGAGCCTATTGTCAAAGACGAAAGGCGTGATCTGAGCCAAAACGCAAAAGAGGGTTCTTTTGCCGATGTCGGGGTCGACCTCTCCATCACCAGGGCGCAACCCAAGATCCAGGGCGATGATGTTTCCGGCTACAAGGTCACTCTCTGGGCCTCCGCAAGTTACAAGAGTGCCACGTATGTGGTCAAAGAGGACGGCGACTATAAGGTACTTGCCACTTCCCGATTCCCGGCCGCGATTGGGTTGGAGGTTCTCGATCGGATAGCCGCCAACGATCTCTCCGGGGCTCGCGTACTTCTAGACTGGTTGCGGGAGGATCAGCATCTTGCGGGTGGTGACGACCCTCTCTCGGGCACGCCCTTTCCCAGGTTTTGGACAAAGGGAGGAGACACGGATGTTGCAACGATGAGGCTCGCGGCTGCTTCGATCCTGGCGGTATACAAACAAACGGCCAAGCGCGCCTTGGCGATCCTCGAGGCGGCCAGGGGCTCTGCTCGCAACGACGCGGAAAAGATAAACATCTTACTCGCCTTGCTCAACGGCTATGACAATCTGAGTGAGTATGACAAGGCCCTTGCCGTTTGTGTAGATCTGGCAAGACAATACCCGGAGTCGGAGTCCGTATTCAGCAACCAATCGTACTACCTGCAAGCATTGGGCCGATTCGAAGAAGCAGACAGACTCGCGGCAGACCGACTGAAGCGCATTCCCGGCGATGTCGATGCGATGCGGTCTCAGGTCTGGGGCGCAGAGAGCCGTGAAGACTATGTTAAGGCGCATGCTTTGGGTCAGAAGATTATCGACGAGGGAAAGGCCGAGCCACGAGACTTGAATCGCATCGCCTGGGACTC
Source organism: Terriglobia bacterium (assembly GCA_020073165.1). Taxonomy (GTDB): domain Bacteria; phylum Acidobacteriota; class Terriglobia; order Terriglobales; family Acidobacteriaceae; genus JAIQET01. The sequence continues at coordinate 5,886 of JAIQFP010000006.1, forward strand.
GCTTTTTATTGGGAAGGTCGAGGCCTCGGAAATCGAAAACGCCCTCAAGGCCGCTCAGTTGAGCAATAATGCTCCGGGCATTTTGCACACTTTGGGTTCCCTTTACGCTGAAGTAGGAAAAACCAAGGAAGCCCGCGAAGTGCTGATCCAGGCCATGGATGCGCTCAATCTCGATGAGCCTGATGCCGACTATTGGTATGCCTTCGGCCGGATAGCGGAGCAATACGGCGAGAGCGATGTCGCAATCGCCGACTATGTCCGAGTCACAAAGCCAAAAACGGCGACCGCAGTTCCCTCCTCCTCTTATCACTTGGCGCAAGTCCGGCTACAGGCGTTACGCAGTGAAAAGCATTAAGGTTAAGGGCAAGGGTATTCGTCGACTTTCTCAGGCAAACACAAGACCAGCGGCTGCCGCGGAGAGTAACGGTTTGTCGTTCTGGTGGACCGCTAATCGAAATGTACCGAGGGAAATCCTACCCAAACCTTGCCTTGTGCTCCTGCAAAATGCAGCGATCCATCACTACGAAAATTCCTGCCTGGCGCGCCTTCTCTGCGGCTTTTTCGTGAATCACCGACTCCTGCATCCACACCACCGGCACCTTGAGCTGGATGGCCTGATCAACGACCTCTTCCACCGCGTCGGGACGGCGGAAGATGTTCACGATATCAATCTTCTCCGGCACCTCGAGCAGCGAAGCGTACGACTTCTCGCCCAGCGCTTCGTCAATCTGAGGGTTGACCGGAATGATGCGGTATCCCTGGGTCTGCATGTAGGCGGAAACCCCGTGGCTGGGGCGCAGCGGGCTGTTGGAGAGTCCTACGACCGCGATGGTGTGGGAGTGTCTCAGCAGGTCGGTGATTGGGTCTGACCGGGGCACGGAAGCCATAACCGCCACATTGTAGCCAGCCCCGGCTCCGGAAGCCAGCTTTGCACCGGCCAGCGTGGAACCGCCTTCCTACTCGGTACTCTTCTTGCTGAGGTCCGACTTCTGCTTGAACATCTTCAGCGCCAGCTTGCGCACCGTATCCGAAACCTCTTTGTTGCTGGACAGGTTCCGCAGGTCGCGTACCAGAATGTGCTTCATCAGGCTGAGCGACACGTCCAGCGGCGTGCGCGGATTGAACACCAGGTTGCGTACGATGCCATAGTGCTTGGCAAAACGCCGCTTCAGGGGAATGCCGCGCAACAGCGCCTCCAGGACGTTCCTCTGGCTGGCGAATCGCTCGACTTCGGCATCCCCGATTTTCGGTGACTCCAGCACCGCCAGCGCCACCACCTTGGTGCCATCGCGAACCAGCAGCGAGCGCTCCTCCTTGTTCCCTTTCATGGCCAGTTGAATGCGCCCTTTGACGTCCAGCTTGGCAATCTTCTGCAGAGCGGTACCCCGCTCATCGTCATGGCTCAGGTAGGTCTTCTTCAGGACCGGGGCCCGCTTCGGGGCCGCCACGGATGCCGCCTCCGGCGTCGCGCTCTCGGTGAGCGGCTCTTCTCCCTCGGGCTCCTCATAGACCCCGCCGATCGGCTGAAAGGGCTTGTCCAGCTCGGAAGAAATTTCCCCGGCGTGCTCGGCCAGATACGCGGTGAGGCTCTCATCCAGCACATCTTCCGAGCCGGCCGCTTCCTCCCCGGCGGATTCCGCCAGCACTTCGTCGGTTGCCGCCGGCGGATCAGGATGCTCCGGCTCCGGCTCGGGCTCCGGTTCTGGCTCCGGCGCGGGCGCCTCGAAGCCCAACGCGGCCAGCCGGTTTCCGATGTCCGTGGATTCGGTCTCTGTCAGGTTGGGGTTCAAACACAGGGAGTTCAGGATCTGCTGGGAATGGTTGACCCGCCCGCTCTTCACCATCGCTTCGACCACTTCGCGAGACCCCGATGCCGCCAACTCAATCAGCGCTTCTTCCGCGACCGAGGGATTCTCGAGCAACACTGGCAGCAGAATGGGACGCAGGTTCCTGGGAGCCAGCAGATATTCCAGCACCTCTTTGGGTGTGTTGGGATCGGCGGCAGCGGCCCGCGAGGCGGCCTCATCCCATCCCGCCAGCGTAAGCCCGGCCTGCTCCCCAAAAACCTTGTTGTGATTGGCCAGGTGGACCAGGATTTCGATCATCTCGCCCGGGGGAATGGAAAGCGCGCCTCGGGCAGCGGCTTGCATCAGGTTTGACGGCACAGCCGACGCGCGGATGAGGTCGATCATGCGCGGCATACTGCGAATCTCCCTACTTATGCCTGCGGCCGGCCCGCGGACCTGAGCTGCGTTTGCCCTGGGCCAGTGCGGTTTCCAGTTCGCTTACCACTCGCCCCAGTTCCCTCCCCAGGCGGGTGGGTTTCCGGCGGCGAAATTCCTTCGCTAACTCCTGATAGTACCAAAGCGTGCCCTGGCGTTTTCCCTGAAACCGTTCCCAGATTGGTTCCCCGATCTCGCGGTAGTCGGTCAGGATAGCCTGGGCATTGTGCACCTTGTCCGCGCCGGAAACCAGGCGCACATCGGCATCCGCAGTGCGCAGATGCTTGAGATATTTCTCTTTGCGCGCGCGCCACGGCGGCTTGGGATAGGTGTCGGAATCGGTGCAGCCCGCGACCACATGGGCCACGCGCTTGCCGAAGCGGCGGCGCACTTCCTTCAGCATGGGGGCACCGCCACAGTCTTCGACCACATCGTGCAGCAGGGCAGCGATGGCCAGGTCTTCGTCTCCGCCTGCCTCCAGGACCAGGCCGGCGACACCCAGCAGGTGCGAGATGTACGGGACGTCGGTCCCCTTCTTCATCTGGTCGGCGTGCTTACGGCAGGCAAACAGCAGCGCCTGCTCGAAGCGGTGGCCGATCTTAGGGGCTACACGGCGCGACCTCACGCCGACTTCTCTCCTCGCCGCATGCGCAGGTAAGCGCCGATGAATGGCTGCAAATCCCCATCCAGCACGCGGTCCACATCGCCGACCTCGACTTTTGTCCGGTGGTCCTTCACCATACGATAGGGCTGCAATACGTAGGACCGGATCTGCGATCCGAAATCAATGTCCAGCTTCGAGTCTTCGATCTTCTTGGTGGCGGCGCGCTTCTTCTCCAATTCGAATTCGTAGAGCTTGGACCGCAGCATGCTCATGGCGCGTTCGCGGTTCTTGTGCTGCGAGCGCTCGTTCTGGCAGCTGACGACGATTCCCGTCGGGTTGTGCGTGATGCGCACCGCCGAGTCGGTAGTGTTCACGTGCTGCCCGCCCTTGCCGCTGGAGCGGTAGGTATCCACGCGCAGGTCTTCCGGCTTGATGTCCACCTCGATGCTCTCGTCAATTTCCGGCGACACGAATACGCTGGCGAAAGAAGTATGCCGGCGCTTGGCCTGATCGAAGGGCGAAATGCGCACCAGGCGGTGCACCCCGATTTCGCTGGTCAGCAGGCCAAAAGCGTACTCACCGTTTACGCTGAACGTCGCCGACTTCAGCCCCGCTTCTTCGCCGGGCTGATAATCGTTGAGAATGGTTTGGAAACCCTGGCGCTCAGCCCAGCGCAGGTACATGCGCAGCAGCATGTCGGCCCAGTCCTGCGACTCGGTCCCACCTGCGCCCGGATGAATGGTCACGATGGCGTTGCGCGCGTCGTTTTCTCCGGAGAGCAGAGTCTCGGTCTCCAGACGCTCCACTAGTTGCCGCAGGGCATCAATCTCCCGCCGCAACTCGGCGTCGACCTTTTCTCCTTCCTTCGCCAGTTCGAAGTAAGTGGAAATGTCATTGTTGCGCCGGACCAGGTCGGTCTCGGTGGCCAACACGTCTTCCAGGCGCTTCTTCTCGCGCATCACCGTCTGGGATTTTTGCGGGTTGGACCAGAGGTTCGGGTCGGCAGCTTGCTTTTCGATTTCGCTTAATTGTTGACGCAGTTTGTCCGCGTCAAAGGTACTCCCGGAGGTCGTGGACCTTGTCCTTCAACAGCGCATATTCCTGTTCCAGCTCTTCAACCATAACTATCGCTCTATCTTTCTGCGGAATAGAAGACGCGTTAGAAGCGCTCCCAGGGAAATTATCGCACACAGATACGCGAACCAGTCGCCATGTCGGGTATAGAACGTGGTTACGTTCGACAAGGCGTAAGGGGCCTCGAGTGCAGTGCGTATCTTGCGTGGCACGCTGGCCATCACCCGCCCGTAAGGGTCGATGGAGGCCGTAACCCCGGTGTTGGTGTCACGCAGCAGCCAACGGTTATTTTCCACCGCGCGCATGCGCGCCTGTTTCAGATGCTGCGCGTAAGCTCCACTGTCGCCATACCAGCCGTCGTTGGAGATGTTCACGAACACCTGCGCGCCTTGCTCGGCGGATTGCCGCACCTCATCGGGGAAGATGGATTCGTAACAGATGAAGACCCCCAGCTTGCTCCCGTCCGCCTCCAGCGGCGCCCGCGACGTGCCTCGGGAAAAATCGCCGACCGCTTGCGTCAGCCCTCCGGCAAAGGCAAAGACGCGCTTGAACGGGACATACTCTCCAAAGGGTACTAAGTGCATCTTGTCATACCGCGCCACCCATTCGCCGCTGGGATTCACCAGCGCGCCGGAGTTGTACAGCTCGGTGGCTTGCTCGGGCGTCTGGCTGGCATTGCGGACGCCCAGGGTACCGGCCAGCACCCAGGTCTGCTGCTGGCGCGCAATGTTGCTGACGGTGGCGCGGAAGATAGGATCGGTGGCATAGAAGGGGGCCGGTGATTCCGGCCACACGATCAGGTCCGGATGCCGCCGCTCGCCGGGTGGATTCAGGCTGAGCGTACTCAACTCCCGCAACGTTTCGTCGAAATACTCTCGGGTCCAGTCGGCGCCTTCGAGAACCGGTACATTCTCCTGCACCAGGCGCGCACTGTGGTCGGTCAGTACCGCTGGCGGACTGATCAAACGCCCGGATTGCAGCACTACCGCGGCCCCCACCGCTGCGGCCAGCAGCGCCTTGCGTTTCTCCCTCCCTACCAGGAACGCCGCCGCCACCGCGGTGTTCACCACCATGATCTCGAATGACAAACCGTATACGCCGGTGACTGTCGCGACCCGCGCCATGGGAATGTTGTCCACCTGCGCGATCCCCAGCAAATCCCAGGGGAACCCGGTGATGCGGGTGCGGGCCAGTTCCACCGCGACCCACACCACGGGCGAAAGGAGCAGAGCCCGTCGGCTAAAGGAACTTGGTCCGGCAAGCAGGCTGATCAGCAGCCCGAAAACTCCGTGGTAAAGGGCCAGGTAGAGGCAGAAGAGAATCAGGATGCCGACCGCGGCGGGCGTATTCACCCCGCCGTACTGGTGCATAACGTTGTAAATCCAATAACAGGTGCCGGCGTACCAGAAGATTCCGCACACATACCCCAGCACAAAACCTTGCCTGGGCCCGGCCGGCAACAGCTTGATTCCCGCCCGGAGTTGCAAGGTATCCGGCTGCCGCGCTCGCAGCAGCCCAATCAGGAGCGGCGCGATCGCCGCCCACGACAACATATACAGGTTGGGCAACGGAAAGATCAGGATCTGCAATCCGGCCGAGAGCAGGACCAGCAGCCAGGCGCTCTTGTGAATCTGCCGCACGCGGTAGGATATCAAACTGCGTTTCGCCTGCCGTGCTTCCCGCTCTGCACTCCCGAGGAACCGCTTCGCTGTAAAATCCTCAGCATGAAATCCAAGCTCCTCCTGATCTGTGTCTTGTTCGCACTCACTCCCCTGGCGCTCGGCGCTGCGGCCACCATGCGCCTGGACTACTACCACACTGGCAGCGCCACCCAGGAGACGTTCAGCCTGGATCGCACCGTGATTGAGCCACTGCCCTGGCCCGGAGACCCGGCCAAGGCCATCGACGACAGCAATCTCGGACTTTATCTGTTCGAGGTTCACGATCAGGCCAGCGGAAAGCTGCTCTACTCGCGCGGATTCAACTCCGTCTATGGCGAGTGGGTGACCACGGCGGAAGCCAATTCGGCCAGCCGCACGTTCTCCGAATCCTTGCGCTTTCCTGCTCCCTCGGCGCCGGTGAAGATTGTTTTGAAGAAGAGGGAAGAAGAGAAATTTGTTGAAGTCTGGACGACCACCATCGACCCGAAAGACAAATTCATCGACACCTCACGCCCGCCTTCTCCCGGCCCGCTGCTCGCAATACAAGAGTCGGGCGCGCCGGCTACGAAAGTGGACTTGCTGATCCTCGGGGACGGTTACACGGCCTCCGAGCGCGCGAAATTTGAAAAAGACGCTCGTCGCTTCACCAAAATCCTGTTTGACGCATCGCCCTTTCGCGAGCACCGCCAGGACTTCAACGTCTGGGGGCTCTGTCCCGCGGCGGACGAGTCCGGCGTTTCCCGTCCCTCGGCCGGACAGCATCGCCGCTCCCCTGTAGGCACGACCTATGACACCTTCGACACGGAACGCTACATCCTGACCACCGAGAACCGCGCGCTACGCGACGTAGCCTCCTATGCGCCCTACGAGTTCATTGAAATCCTGGTGAACGGAAAAACCTACGGTGGCGGCGGGATCTTCAATCAGTACGCCACGGTCGCCGCCGACAGCGAGTGGGCTCCGTATGTGTTCGTGCACGAATTCGGCCATCAGTTCGCCGCCCTCGCCGACGAGTATTACACCTCGCAAGTGGCCTACGCTCCGCAGACCAAGAGAGTCGAGCCTTGGGAGCCGAACGTAACCGCGCTGCTCGATCCGGCGGACCTGAAATGGAAGGACCTGGTTTCCGCTGGTACGCCTTTACCCACTCCGTGGAGCAAAGAGCAGTTTGAAACCTACGAGCAGCAAATCCAGACGCAACGCCGTGAGCTCCGCGCCCAGAACCGTCCCGAGTCGGAGATGAACGAGCTATTCAAGAAGGAGCGGCAGCAGGAAGACGCGCTCCTGGCCTCGGAGAAATACGCCGGGAAAGTGGGCGCCTTCGAAGGCGCCGACTACGAGGCCCACGGCTACTACCGCCCGGAGGTGAATTGCATCATGTTCACCCGGCATCCCGCCTTCTGCGCTGTCTGCAAGAGGGCAATTGAGCGGATCATTGGGATGTATGCCAACTAGAAGTTAAGCTACATCCTTGTGCGATCTGGTTACGCGCTGCCGGATATATACTCTTCCCGGTCGCATACAGGAAGAAGGAGCCTTCCATGTCTGAAGATGCCACGCTCAGTCACCTAGAAGCACTTCGAGAGGACACACGTGATGAGGTGAAGCGAAGGATTCAGCAGAGGGATCAGTATTCGATGCAGCTGACGGTCGCTCTCGGTGCCGTAGTAATCGGTGCGTTTTCCACGAAGGGCACTCCACGTCTCTTTGCGCTTGCGCCCCTCATCTCGATTTACTTTACGGCCCTTATCCTCTATAGCTATCGAATCCATGACGTTCTGGCCACTTATCTTCGACGAGAAATCGAACCTCGTTTTGCAACTTTGTGCGGAATCCCGACCGAAAAAGAATGGGAAACGTGGTACGTGGGAGGCGGCCGCAAACCGGGAATGAGACGATTGTTTTTCGTGATAGAGATGTGGGCTGTCATCGTTCTCTCATTGGCATACGTTTGGCACAAAACGTGGAGCGAGCCACGCTCACTGTTTACGTGCGCCCTACTCGTTGGAACCGTCACGTACATATTCCTGGGCGCATGGACATCGCTGTTGGTCCGGAAGTGGAGAAAAGATTAGGGACTGGCCTCAGGACGAGATCAGTGCTCGATATCGCCGGTGTGTCTTCTTAGATAGGGACGGTACAATTAACGCGGATACGCATTATCCACATCGCGTTGAGGATTTCGAATTCATCCCAAAGGCAGTGCAAGGCCTTCGACTCCTGTCGGCTCTGCCTCTAGGTATTGTCGTTGTGTCCAATCAAGCTGGCATAGCACTTGGACTCTTCACGCGCGAACAGATGTCGCAGTTCAACGCCGAGCTTCGCTCACGAGTTCTAGCGATCGGGGGACGGATAGACGCGTTCTACTATTGTCCTCACCTGGAACCAAAGGACCTGAAACCTGGATCGGTCCCATGCGAATGCTCTAAGCCGGCTCCAGGCATGCTTCTTGAGGCCGCGGCGGACTTCGACATCGACTTAGCTTCAAGTTTTGTTGTGGGGGACAAGAGCTCAGACGTTGCAGCTGGACAGGCAGCAGGGTGTGTAACGATACTGGTCAGAACCGGACAAGCAGGTCGCGAAGCTGGGGCCGTGCCTGTTCAGCCGACGCATAGGGCGGCCGACCTGTACGAAGCTGCCCTAATCGTGAAAAGCCATGTTTAACCTCTGCCTCACAAAAGCCACAATTTCCTCGGTGACATACTCCGGCGGCCAGATGTGAAAGATCGGCCGCCCGGCCACCGGCTTGAGCGAAACTCCCTGCCAGGCAGCTTTGTTCGGGCCTTCCTTGGGCTCGTGCAATATCACGCCGTCAGCCAGATCAAGAAACTGTTGCGCTGAGTTCTTGAAATCCGCTGTAGCCGGATCAAGCACCGTCAGATAAATGTCCGGACGCAGGAATTTCAAGATACTGTTCGATTCCAAAATCACATTCTCAGCCTCGGCCAGCCTGTGACGAATCGTGGGCATCGCCTCCGCCAGCCGGCCTTGCTCCGTGCGCACCCACCACGCACGCGCCGCACCTGCCACCAGAAAGCGCGAGGTGTCAGACTCCCCTGTGCGATCCTTTTCTTCCGACATGGCCCAGGTGTGGTCATCGGTCGCGCAGTCGCACGGTTTGCCGTCGGCCGAGCAGACTCCGTGGCCGTACTGCGTGATCTTCAACGCAGTCCAGTGGTATTCCCGCAGAGCGGCGATCAGCCCTGCGACCACACTGGTCTTGCCCACGCTCCGCGAGTGTCCGCCAACGACAACGATGGCCATCTATTCCTTCCTTGCCAGACGCGCCAGCACGGCCAGTTCCTTCAGATATTCACGAATCGGCCGTGCCGGTGTCCCCCAGAACACCACGCCTTTGCCGCGGATCACCTTCTTGCTGGGAATGCCGCTCTGCGCACCCAGGATGGCGCCTTCTTCGATGCGCACGTGGTCGGCGATGCCCACCTGCCCACCAATCACCACATTCTTCTCCACCACCGCGCTGCCGGAGAGCCCGGTTTGCGCCGCGATCACCACGTCCTCGCCGATCTGCACGTTATGTCCCACGTGCACCAGGTTGTCAATCTTCGTCCCGCGGCCAATGCGGGTCACATCCAGCGCGCCCCGGTCCACGGTCGCGTTCGCTCCAATTTCCACGTCATCCCCGATCTCCAGCCGCCCTACCTGGGGAAACTTCTCATAGTGGCCCGTCGCCTGATCGCATACATAACCGAAGCCGTCGCTGCCCAGCACCGCACCCGCGTGGACGATCACGCGCTCACCCAACCGCGCCCCGTCATACACCGTAACGTTCGGGTACAGCTGGCAATCGCTTCCGATCTTTACCCGGGCCCCAATCACGCAGCCTCCGCCAATCCGTGTCCCGTCGCCAACCTCCACGTTTTCACCGATCACTACTCGCTCTCCGACCGAAACGTTCTTCCCCAACCGTGCCGAAGAATGCACGATCGCGCTGGGGTGAATGCCTTCCACGTGTGCCGCCCCTGCCGAAAGCATTTGGGCCGCCCGCGCAAACGCCAGGCGAGGCTGCGCGCACACCAGCAATGGTTTGGCGCTCGCCTTTCCCGCTGCAAACTCTCCCGTGATCACCGCGCCCGCCTTGGATTCGAGCGCCGCGCCGAGTTCCTTCTCGTCCTCAACAAACACCAGGTCTCCGGCCATGGCCGATTGCATGCTCGCAATCCCTGTGACCTCCACGTTGCCATCTCCCAGCACATGGCCCTGCACCAACTTGGCTATCTCTTTGAGTGAGCGCTTCATGGCACCTTTGTATACGTTCACCGAGGGAAAGAAAAGCACGGGACTAGAATGCTGCTATGGAACGCAAGATCTTCTGGATCGTGTTTATCGCCCTGGGGCTGGTAGCAGATTTCATCCTGCCGCTCTGGTGGGCCCTGGCCGCTACCATCCCGATCGCGTTTGTAAGCTGGTGGATCGCCTACCGCAGTGATTGGTTCTGAGCAAAGGAGTTCGTAGCCTCAGTACAACCCCGCCTCGCCCTCCGGCCGCGTCTTCCACCGCCGATGTACCCACAGCCACTGGGCGGGATAGCGCCGCACGTACTCCTCGATAATCTTCGTAAACAGCGCCGTGTTCGTCACCACATCGTCCTCGTCGTTACCGGTTCGCACCAACTTCACCGCCGGGTCAAAGCGCAGCCGGTATTTGCGCAGAACGGAATCCCAGATGGTGAAGGTGGGCACCACCGCGGCATCGGTGCGCAGGGCGATCCTGGCCAGCCCGCTTGCGGTACACGCCGGGACCCCAAAAAAATCCACAAAAACGCCCTGCGGCGGGGTCATGTTGGTGTCCATCAAAATCCCCACCACCTCGCCTGCCTTCATGGCCGCCAGCAGGCCACGCACGAAATTGTCTTTGTCTACGGTAGTGTTGCCGTGCAGGGTGCGGTAGCGGCGGATCAGCACGTCCAGGTAGATGTTGTCCATAGGACGCATCACCACGTGCATCCAATGGCCGTGCAGGGAGTGGGTGAAGGCGGAGAGTTCCCATCCCCCCAAGTGCGCGGTGAGATACAGCACTCCCTTGCCGCGCGCGAAGGCCCGCTCGAAGTTCTCGAAGCCGTCGTACACCACAACTTGATTGACGTTTTCGCGAGTGTAGCGGGGAAACAGGCAGACTTCGGCCAGCTGACGGCCCAGCGAGGTGAACACACCGCGCAGGATTCGCGCGCGTTCCCGCCGGCTCTTCTCTGGCAGCGCCATGGCCAGGTTGCGCATGCCCACCCGGCGCAGGCGCGCGTGCAGCAGGTAAACCACCCATGCCAGGGAAATGCCCACCGCCTGGGCCAGCGGGCGCGGCAGGACGCCTACTGCCTTGACGATCAGCCAGACCGGCGCATACTCGAGTCGCTGACGCATAGACGAAGTTGCGAGGGTAGCATCGGGGCTCACCCGCTGAAAAGCCGCGTCCGCAAAACGCCGGCCAGCTACTTGTCCGCTGCCGACTTGGCCCACTTGGCCAACGTATTCAGGAAAGGATACGCGTTGGCGGGCGCATCGATCATGCCCTTCAGCGATGTCTTGAACGGCACCATACGTCCGTAGAAATCCTTGGTACTGCTCTTGTCCTGCTTGACCACTGCTCCGGTCAGCTCCAGGCCGGCGAAGGCGCCGCGGGAGCGGGAGTAGCTCAGCACCTGGGCGCGCAGCTTCCAGTCGGTGTTGGCGGAAGCATTACGCCCTACCGGACCCGCGGCCACGCTGGCATCGGCGCCCAACTTAAACTTGCTGGAAAGCAGGTTTTTCATGCCCTCGTTGTTCATGATCAGCATCACCAGGTCAACCGCCTGGCCGCCGATCTGCAACCCGAAGCTGCCACCGGTGACGACAAAAAATGCCGGCGCGCTCCAGCCCTTGGGGGTGCGGCAACTGGCTACTCCGCGGCCATAGCGGGCGCCCACGATGAAGCCGCCATTTAGCATGGTGGGTACCACCGCCACGCATTCGGCCGAGGCCAGTACATCCTCGGGAATGCCTTGGTCCGGCGCGCTCTGGATCTCATCCAGCACCGTTCCTGCGGCCTTGACCCGGTCTTCCGCCTTGCTTTCGTTCTCCTCAGCCGCGCACGCCGCCACGGCCAGACAGATCACTACCCACAGAACCAGAACTCTTCTCATTTCTCCTCAACTTTCTGGAAGCAAAAGATGCCTGGGAATTCGATGCTCCTGATTCTAAAGGATTCCCCTGAGGAAAAAAGAGTTGTTCGTCGGCCGGTGTTTTCGGTGGCTGACAATCCGGGCTTGTAGAGGACAAAAAATCGGGGTCGGCAATGGCGACCTAAGTCCCCACTCCCAACCCCGTCTCCCAGGTTCTGTGGTAGGTGAGCGCAGTATGCGTTAGGGGTGGAAAAGGGACAAGATTACCCAGGTCACTGTACTAAGGTAACCAGTGGGGATATGGGCTACTTCGCCGTCACCAGCGAGTGGGTGATGGCGTGGACCGAGAGGGCGATGCGGTTCTGCACCCCGACCTTACGCATCAACTTGGCCACGTGGGCTTTCACAGTACGCTCTTCGATGCCCAAGGCTGCGCCAATCTCCTTGTTGGAGCGGCCCGCCACCAGCATTTCCAATACTTCTTTCTCACGATCGGTAAAGGTCACCCGACCCGCAGGGAAGATGCGGCCCGGCGCTGAACTCACCCGTTCAATGAACATGGAGAGCACGCGCCGCGGCGCCCAAACTGAACCCTGGTTCACCACACGGATGGCTTGCACAAACTCGGCTGGCGAAGCGGCTTCGTCCACATAGCCTTTGGCGCCCGAGGCAATGGCCTTGAGAATGGTTTCTTCGTCCATACCCGAGCCGGTCACGATGATGCGCAGATCGGGCCGCGTGGCCTTCAGGCTGGCCATCACATCAAACAGGTTCTGGCCGTTGCGGTTGCCCAGCAGGATCAAATCAACGTTCTGCTGGGTGCCGATGTCGGGAAGTGAGGCGGAGATGAGTTCGAAGTCTGACTCCGAGTCGAACAGCGCTCGGAATCCCACGAATCGCAGGGGATCGCTTTCCACCACTGCTATGCGGATGACTGGCTTTCTTGCCGGTGCAGTTCCTGTTTTCATAGCTTTCCTATGGGTGAACCTGCCGTTAGCATAGCTGCAATCCCCCGGGTTGCAAAGACTTGGTAACGAATGGGAATTACCGCGGTAACATGGCAAAATGCAGTTGGAGGGGGACAGGAAGCTCATGAAAATGCATGTTAGGGCGGTAATCAGTGTCGTGGCAGTCCTGCTCGCGGGCGCATGCCTTGCCCCGGCCCAGACCGCCTACCAGCCGAAGTTTCCCGGGGACCCGGCGCACTCCGATTCGGAAGCCGCCGCCCTGGGCTACATGCGCACCGTGTTGCGGGCCCAGCGCGAGTACAAGAAGAAGCACGACCACTACGCTCCCACCCTCGCCGACCTGGTCCACACCGGCTCCTTTACCCGCCGGATGGTGAATACCGACCGCGGCGATTACACCGTCGGTTTCCGCTCCCACAAGGACGGTTTCGATCTCACCTTGACGCCCAAGCAGCTGGATGCTGAGCATCGCTCTTTTTATGCTGACGAAGATGGAGTGATTCACGCCGATGAGGAGAAAGCCGCCACCGAGAGTTCACCCCCGGTGAAGTGACCTGACCCATTTCTTGTCGAGGACCGACGTCCTCGCCCGTCCCATCGCTATTGCCCCGGCTCGATTTCCGCCGCTCTCCCATCGCGATACGTAACCCTGAGCGGCTTCCCTCCGTTCGGATAGTTTACCGTCTTCACCGCTGGATCGCTCTGCCGCTCCGGCACCCCCATGCCAATCGCAAAGTCCGCTTGCAGTTCATTCATCCCCGGCTTGACTTCGTGTTTCTCGATCGCCTCCCAAATGTCCGCCGGCCAGTGTTTGTAAAGCTCGTGCGGGTCCTGGATATAGAGGATTTCGTCGGAGTAAATGCGGTAATCGCTCCCCTGCGCCGAGCCGATGGAGAAGGCATAGCTGCTCCCATCTTTCGCGAACACCGCCATGACCTGCCGCTGCTCTGGGGCGGACGGCGCCACGTTTGTAATCACGTCCTTGATCTCCAGCTTCTCGATGGGCAGAAGCTGTCCGGCCTCGTGCGCAAAGTCAACCCGATGGCGCGCTTGGTCGTAGCGATAGTAGGTGTAGCGGTAGCCTTCCTTCACCCAAACCGGCTGCTTGGTAAGTTGCCGCGCCGATTTCAGGTCGTAGGGATGAAGCTTCTTGGGAATCACGTAGTAGTCGGGATTGAGTGGCGGCGGCTGGTTCTTGGCTTGTTCAATTTTGCTGACCCGACGCTCGTACAGAATGTACGCGGCCCGTACGACGGCGATCCCAATGGCCAGCGCCAGCACCAACTGGACGGTCTGCTTCACTCCAGGGCTGATCTGCATCCGTTTAACCTTAGCAGAAGCCCGGACCCGCAGGACACCGGATCCACACCTGAGTTCCGTGCGCTTTTCCCGTTGCCTGTGAGGTAAACTTAGGAGTGGGTTGAGGTACGGCGTGCCCGCTGCTGTCGGCAATTATCTTGAGGAGATACCATGCCAGCCGTCACTGAGGACGAAGTCTTAACCGCCCTGAAGCAGTGCTACGACCCGGAGATTCCGGTGAATATCGTGGACCTGGGGCTGATTTACGGCGTCCGCTTCGAATCAACCGCCGACGACAAGCAGGACGTTACCATCGATATGACCTTGACCGCCCAGGGCTGCCCCGCCCACGTCATGATTGGAGAACAGGTGAAATCTCGCGTGGAACAGTTGCCCGGCGTTCGCAACGCGACGGTCAACGTGGTCTGGAATCCGCCCTGGACTCCCGAGCGTCTGAGCGCGGATGCCAGGAAGCAACTGGGCATAGACTAACCGCCCGTGTGGCCGGGCACGTCCACCCCCTAGCGTCCTCTGTGGCTTTCGTTACCAGGAACCCATTTCATCCAGCGCCGCCCGTCCCCGCTGCTCGGCGTACCTCGCTAGACGCTCCCCGGCGCGGGACGCGACGTCCACAAATCGCGTGCCCCGCTCCACATACTCCGGCAAGCTCTCCCGGAACCTGGCAAACTCCTCCGGATACTCCGACGCCAGCGTCGCCAGCCCGACCCCGGCAAAAATGATACCCGCAGGCCACTTGCGCTTCAGAAACAGCACAGCGCTCGCTCCCACCGAAGCCGCGAGCAGCACCCGTTTCCAGTTTTCCATTCCCAGCCTCCGCTCACAGGAATTATAAAAGAGTGCTCAAGCTCCCTGGCTGTTACCATCGCGGATTCTCGTCGGAGGCCTTAATGCTGAAGTCTCGCTATGCTGCGTTATTTTCTGTCGTGATCCTGTTCCTCAGCCTGGCACCCGCCCAGACCAAACCCCGCGCCCGCGACCTCGGAGTTCCCTTCGATGGCACCCCAGGCCCGCTTAACGCAATCACCGACGTAAAAGGGGTGGAGGTCGGGCACACCACGCTGATATCAGGCGAAGGTCCGCTCAAAGTCGGCGTTGGCCCGGTGCGCACCGGCGTGACCGCCGTCCTCCCCCGGGGCAAAGACTCTCACGACGCCGTATTCGCCGCCTGGTTCACCCTGAACGGCAATGGCGAGATGACCGGAACCACCTGGGTGGAGGATTCGGGATTCCTGGACGGGCCAGTAATGATCACCAATACCCACAGCGTCGGTGTGGTGCGTGACGCGATCATTGCCTGGAAGGTGAAGCGCGGCACGCAAGATATGGAGGGCTACTGGTGGTCGCTGCCGGTGGTCGCCGAGACCTGGGACGGGTGGCTGAACGACATCAACGGTTTCCACGTCAAACCCGAGCACGTGTTCCACGCCCTTGACTCCGCGCATGCCGGGCCGGTCGAGGAAGGCAGCGTCGGCGGCGGTACCGGCATGGTCTGCAACGAATTCAAGGGCGGGATCGGGACCGCCTCGCGGGTGCTCAATGCCCGCCAGGGTGGCTACACTGTTGGCGTCCTGGTGCAGTGCAACTATGGAGAGCGCTCGCAGTTGCGCATTGCTGGCGTGCCCGTGGGCAAAGAGATTCCGGAACACCCGGCCTACGGAACGGACACCGGGTCCATCATTGTGGTCGTCGCCACCGATGCTCCTCTGATCCCCACCCAGCTCAAACGGGTGGCCAGACGCGTGTCGCTAGGATTGGGCCGGAATGGCAGCTATTCGGGCGACGGCTCGGGAGACATATTTATCGCTTTTTCCACTGCAAACCCCGGCGCCATCAGCGCCAAAGGTCCACATCCCATCAGCATGCTGCCCAACGATGACCTCGACCCCATCTTCCTGGCCACTGTGCAAGCAACCGAAGAAGCTGTGGTGAATGCGATGATCGCCGCCGAAACCATGACCGGAGCCAATAACCGGACTGTCATCGCCCTGCCCCATGACCGCCTGCGCGAGGTGTTGAAGAAATACAACCGGCTCAGCGCGCCGTAGGCGGCCTCGCTGTCCGGGTTGGCCTGTCCCCGAATATGAAGCGGCCAGGGAGCCCTCTCCCTGGCCGCCAGCCGGACTATGTTAGGAGTTGCAGCCTACTGCAGCGCCGACTGCGTCAGCTTGACCGCGCAGCGCGCGTTATTGCAGGTACCCACTGTTACCGTGGTGAGCGTGCTGAAGTACACGCTGGAGGCTTGCGCCGCTGCGCTGTTGTTATCAATGATCGTGCCGCTGACCCCACCTGGGTAGTTCACGAAATTCAGCGCCGCCGTCACCACACCCGTGCTGATGTCGTTGGTAATGATGTAGCCGTTGGCGGGATCCACCAGACCACTGATCAAAAGGTCATGGTGCCCCACAATCCCTCCCAGGTTGAGGTTCGGATTGTAAAACTCGTTATACGGAGTACAGGCCACACCCGCCGTGGCAATACGCTGCAGCGCCCCACTCGGAGTCGAATTCATCTCCGGGTACGAGGTAAAACCAATCCAGTAGTGATACGGGGTCGTGTCCGCGGGCCCGGTGCCGCACAAGAACAAGTGGCCAGTGGTCGGCGTAGTCCCCCAATAGTTGTTGTCAAACGCGCCGCTATGGAGATCAACGCTGCCAGCGCCGAGGCCCACCCCGCCTCGTCCCACATGCACGCGTACCAGGCCCGTCAGGTCCTGGTTCATCTGGGCCACCACCGCGCTGGCGCCGGCCGTCCCGTCATTGCCGGAAAAAACGAAGACTTTCTGGCTGGTGCCGCTGGCATCCAGGATTATCGAATCGGGTATGCCAAACGCGCCTCCGCTGGCGGTGCACGGACTTGGGGTGCCCGTGCGTCCGGGGGGATTCGTAGTGGTGCAACCGCCACCGCCGATCATGATTGGCCCGGCAAACAGGGTGGGGGGCGATGTGTTCGCCTGAATCACCCACACCTCACCCAATTGGTCGCCCACGAACAGCCTTCCGTAGGGGCTGTTGTAGACTGGGCCGTTCGGCCTGGGGGTGGCTCCACCGGTGCCCGCAACCGGAAGCGTGAATGTCCAATCCACGGTGGGATTGGCGTTCAGCGCACATTTGAATACACAACTGATACGGTAGATCTTGCCGTCATCGCTGGCAACGAATCCCTTGTCGGTAGCATAGTCCACCCAGGGAGAAGCGAAGGTTGCTGTGGCTGTAGGGGAGAAGATTAGCGTCTTCAAGCAGTTACTGGCAGCGGTGCAGCCTGGGGGTGCGATGGGAGTCCTGGCCCGGTTCACTGTCCCCTGTGCCGCCACCCAGGTCAGCACGTGAAACCGCGCCGAGGTGGCTCCACTCTCCACATACGCGATTTTCTTGCCATCCAGCGAAATCACGGCTGCCGTCAACACCGCGCCACCCGCTACCGTCGTCCCGTTGTATGCCCAGTTGACGGCGGGCGCGGCGCCGCATAGGCCCGGGGGGTTGCCGCTGTAAAGCCGGTTGATTCCAACCAGATTGGCTTGGCCATTGTTGACGCCCGCCACATTCAAAGGGAACACTACGAAGTCGTTAGTGCAATCCGGCGCGCCGTTCACATCGAAGCTGTACTTGGCAGGAAACATGTTCCTGGCCACGTTGCCGTTGCCCAGGTTCACACTCCAATCAATCTTGATGTTCTTTCGATCCGTGCCACCCCCGCCATCGATGCGTTGTCGGGTAAGCGGCCCCAGTGGCCCCGACGGCGGTCCATTCGGGTCGTCGCGGCGAATGTTGACCAGGTTACGGTCCGCCAATTGGAAAAGAATGCGCGGCTCCGCTTGGGCGGCGCGCAAGTTCTCCGCATCCACCCCGCCACTGATGATGACATGGTTGGAGGTCCAGTCCAGAACTCGCCCCACGTGCCCCTGCGGAAGCTGGCGCGGTTGCTGGGCCGCGGCAGCTACCATCCAACTCAACACGAAAACTACCATTTGCACGTGACGTACCCCAAAGAACATAGGACCTCGCTGGACCACAAGGATTTGCTATTCCAATATTAGATAATTCTAAGGCGGGTCGCGTGCGGGTCTTCGTTACCAAAAGGCGGCACGTATTCACTTAGGTAACTGCCCCCATGGTACGTCTGTACCCGCAGGGTTCATGGCGAGACTGAGAACAGAGCGGTTCCCAAGTGCTGGGTGCAGGGTACTCGCCCCCTGCTAGACGTGCGCTGGTTGTGCCACTTCCTGCAGCGCCACGGCGAAGGCGCCGAGCGCTTGATCGATCTGCTGACGGGTGATGATCAATGGCGGCTGAAAGCGGATCACGTTTCCGTAAACCCCGCCCACTCCCACCAGCACTCCTTGGCGAAGCAAGGCATCGCGAATCGCTTCCGCTTCTGACGTTGCCGGCGTGAGCTGCTCATCTTTCACCAACTCGACGCCGATCATCAGGCCCGTGCCACGCACCTCTCCGATGAGCGAGTTGTGCCTTTGCAGTTCGCGCAGCTTGGCCATGGCGTAGTTGCCGGTCTCCGCTGCGCGTGCCGGGAGATGCTCCTTCTCCAGAAACTCGATGTTGGCCAGCGCCGCTGCGCAGGAGATAGGATTGCCACCGAACGTTGATAGATGGTCGCCGGGTTTGAATGCCGCCGCGATCTCCAGCCTGGTGGTAAACGCGCTCAGCGGGAAACCGTCGGCAATCCCCTTCGCGGTAACCAGGATGTCGGGTTCCACTCCGTAGTACTCGATGGCAAACATCTTGCCGCAGCGTCCAAAGCCGGACTGTACCTCATCGGCGATGAAGAGAATCCCGTGCTGGTCGAGGATCTTCTTGACCTCTTTGAAGTAGTTCGGCGGCGGAACGATGATGCCGCCCTCACCCATCACCGGCTCAGCAATGAACGCAGCTACATCCCCGGACGTAGTGAAACGGATGACGTCTTCGATTGCCCGGGCGCACTGCCGGCCGCATTCTTCTGGATCGCTCCGCCATTGCGAGCGGTAAGCGTACGGCGCCGGAGCAAAGGTCACACCCGAAGCATAGGGACCGCCGCGCTTCTTGCGTCCCATGTTGCCGGTCACGCTGAGCGCGCCCCAGGAGCGTCCATGAAAGCTGGCGTGCAGCGCGATGAATTCGTGCTTGCCGGTGTACAGGCGTGCGAGCTTCAGTGCGCCTTCAATGGCTTCCGCACCGCCGTTGCCGAAGAAAGTCTTGGTCAAACCGCGCGGGGCAATGTGTGCCAACTTCTCTGCCAGGTCCGCCACCGGTTGCACGTGATAGATGTACGAGGAGCAGTGGACCAACTTCTCCATCTGCGCCTTGGCGGCGGCGATGACCTGCGGGTTGCAGTGACCGGCGTTCACGACCGAAATGCCAGCGAAGCAGTCGAGGTATTCACGGCCGTTGACGTCGGTGACAGTCACCCCGCTGGCGTGATCGATGACGATCGGTACCACTGACTTCATGAAGCCCGTCATCACGTAGTCTTTGTACTTCTGAATCGTATCCGCCATGAGTAACCTTCCCCTTTTGTCATCCTGAGCGGAGCGTGAAGTCCAGCGAAGCGGACTTCATGCGGAGTCGAAGGACCCCGACGCTGCCCGTATCCACCGGTGCCGTACTAAGGCATTCTCCCTGAAATGTCGCTCAGAACTTCCGCGAGTGCTCCTTCGCCCAGCGCTCGATCACAACTTTCTTCTCGGTGTAGAACTCGACCGCGTCGCGTCCCTGCCCATGCATGATGCCGAAAAAGCTGTCTTTCCATCCGCTGAACGGAAAGTACGCCATGGGAGCCGCCACGCCGATGTTGATACCGATATTCCCTGCCGGTGCCTCGTAGCGGAAGCGCCGCGCCGCTGAGCCACTCGAAGTAAACAGCGAAGCCTGGTTGCCGTATGCGCTGCGTTCGAGAAACGCCATCGCTTCGTCCATGTCGCTCGCGTGCACCAGGCTTAGGACGGGGCCGAAGATTTCGGTATCGGCCAATTCGCTCGCAGCCGACACGCCGTCCAGCACCGTCGGCTTCACGAAGTTGCCGGCCTCGTGTCTCGAAATCCGGGCGCCGCGCCCGTCGAGCAGCACCTTGGCTCCCTGTTTCTCGCCGACGCCAATCAGCGACTCGATCCGCGACTTGCTCTGCGGAGTAATCACTGGCCCCATCTGCACACCTTCGTCAAGACCGTTGCCCACGGGGAGTTTGGCCGCCGCGTCGGTGATGGAGTCGCGAAATGTCTTCTGTGCCGCTCCCACCGTAACCGCCACTGACACCGCGAGGCAGCGCTGGCCTGCACACCCAAATGCGCTATCCGAGATGATCTGGGTCGCCATCTGCATGTCGGCGTCGGGGAGAATGATGACGTGGTTCTTGGCGCCGCCCTGGCACTGTGCCCGCTTGCCATTGGCTCCAGCCCGCGCGTACACGTACTTGGCCACTGGGGTTGAGCCTACGAAGCTGATGGCTCGCACTTTGGGATGATCCAACAACGCGTCCACCGCAGCTTTGCCGCCATTCACCAGGTTCACTACGCCTTTGGGCAGCCCACATTGTTCAAGCAACTCAAACGCCCGTCGCATGGTGAGCGGCACGCGCTCCGATGGCTTCAGGATGAAGGTGTTGCCGCAGGCAATGGCGTAAGGCAGAAACCAGAACGGAATCATCCCCGGAAAATTGAACGGCGTGATCGCCGCCACCACACCCAGCGGCTGGCGAATCATGGTCTCGTCAATGCCGCGCGCCACATCTTCCAGGTTGTAGCCCTGCATCATCATCGGCATGCCGCATGCGACCTCAACATTCTCAATCGCCCGGCGCAACTCAGCCTTGCCCTCAACAAAAGTCTTGCCGTTTTCCTGGGTGATAATGCGGCCCAACTCGTCAACGTGCTCTTCGAGAAGCTGCTTCAGCTTGAACAGCGGCTGGATACGGTCTTCAGGAGGCGTGCGCCGCCAATCGGGATAAGCGGCCGCAGCAGCCTCGATGGCCCGACCGACTTCGGCGCCGTCAGCCAGCGGTACCCGTGCCAGGACCTCGCCCGTGGCGGGATTGACGACGTCCTGCCAGTCCGCGGCGCGCGACTCGGCCCATTGTCCGTTGATGTAATTCGTGAGCTTGGTAGCGGCTGGAGTAGCGACGGTCATTTGGCTCCTTAGAATTCTCAGACGCCCCTCCGGGGCGGGAGACGAGTTACGCTGGTTGAGCGGCCAGCGCGCCTTTCTTCTCTGCCACTTGCGCCAGCGCCGCTTCCAGCACAGCCAGCCCTTCATCCATCTGCGCGTCCGTGATCACCAGCGGTACCAACAGACGAATCACGTTCCCGTACGATCCCGCCGTGATGGTCACCAGCCCGTGCTCATAGCAATACTGCGAGACCTGCTTGGTCTCTTCGTCCGCCGGCTGCCGCGTCTCCCGCGAGCGCACCAGTTCGAGCGCCTGCATCGCGCCCAGGCCGCGCACTTCCCCCACGAGCTCCCAACGGCTCTGCCACTGCTCCGCGCGTTCGCGGAAGCGGTCGCCCAACTCGTTAGCACGAGCCGCCAGATTGTCCCTCTGGATCATGTCAATCACTGCCAGCGCTGCTTCGCACGCCAGCGGATTGCCACCGAAGGTTCCGCCTAGGCCGCCCACCCCCGGCGCATCCATGATCTCGGCCCGTCCGGTCACCGCCGCCAGCGGCAGGCCACCGCTTAGCGACTTGGCGGTGACGATGATGTCCGGGGTAAACGCGAAGCGATCACAGGCAAACATCGCACCGGCACGCCCGAATCCGGTCTGCACCTCGTCGGCGATCAGCAGGATGCGGTGCTTATGGCAGATCTCAGCCAAAATGGTGAAGAACTCCGCCGGCGGCGTGATGAAGCCGCCCTCACCCATGATCGGCTCGACAATGACCGCTGCCACCGACTCCGCCGCCACCACCCGCTTGAAGGCATCCTCGATGTGCTTGGCGCAGTGCATCTGGCACGCCGGATACTCCAGCTTGTACGAACACCGAAAGCAATAGGCAAAAGGGACGCGATACACATCGCCCGGAAACGGCTCAAACCCCGCCTTGTAGGGATGCGTTTTGCTGGTCACCGCCATCGCCATGTAGGTGCGGCCGTGAAAAGCATCTTCGAAGCAGAGAATCGCCGGCCGCTTGGTGTAACAGCGCGCAATCTTGATGGCGTTCTCCACGGCCTCCGCGCCCGAGTTGACCAAGAGCGTCTTCTTGGCAAACCGTCCCGGCGTGAGCATGTTCAGGCGCTCGGCCAGATGCACGTAGCTCTCGTACGGCAGCACGTTGAAGCTGGTATGCAGAAAGCGGTCGAGCTGGCGCCGCACCGCGTCGACTACGTCGGGCGCGCGATGCCCGGTGTTAACGCAGCCGATACCGCCGGCAAAGTCGATCAGGCGGTTGCCGTCCACGTCTTCGACCACCGCGCCTTCGGCTTTGGCGACAAACACCGGTGTGGCGTGGAACGCACCCTGCACCACGGCTGCATTGCGCCGCTGCATCAGTTCCTGCGAGCGCGGTCCGGGAATGGAAGTGCGAAGTTGAATCGTTGCCATCTCAGTACCACCCGATGGGTGCCTCATTCAGGTTGATGTGAACCTGCTTGGTCTCGAGATACTCCTCAATTCCCCACGGACCCAGCTCGCGGCCGAAGCCGGACTGTTTGTACCCGCCCCACGGCGCTTCCACGTACGTCGGCTGCATGTGGTTCACCCACACAATTCCGGCACGCAACGCCTTGACCGCGCGGAACGCCTTGAAGATGTCACGGGTCCACACCGCCGCCGCCAGGCCGTAGGGCGAGTCGTTGGCGATTTTCACTGCGTCTTTTTCATCCTCAAACGGGATCACGGACGCGACCGGCCCGAAAATTTCTTCCCGCGCAATGCGCGCGCTGTTCGACACGTCATAAAAAATCGTCGGCTCGACGTAATATCCCTTGGCGAACTTCTCCGCGCGACCGCCTCCGATAGCCACCTTGGCTTCCTTCTTGCCGATTTCCTGATAGGAGCGCACGCGCTCGAACTGCTCCTTGCTGACCAGCGGGCCCATCTTGGTGTCGCGGTCGAGCGGCGCACCCAGCTTGATCTTCTTCGCCTTCTCGGCCATGGCGTCGACAAACTTCTTGTATATCGCTTTCTGCACCAGGATGCGGCTGCCCGCCGAGCAGACTTCGCCCTGATTGATGAACACCCCGAAAAGTGCCCCGTCGATGGCCGCCTCAAAATCGGCGTCGGCAAAGAAAATGTTCGGTGATTTGCCGCCCAGTTCGAGCGTCACCCGCTTCACCGTGTCTGCCGCCATCTTGACGATCACCTTGCCCACGGCGGCGCTGCCCGTGAAGGCAATTTTGTTGACGTCGGGATGCTGCACCAGCGGAGCACCGCAAGTCTCGCCGAAGCCGGTTATGACGTTGACCACCCCCGGGGGGAGGCCGATGTCTGACAACCATTGCGCCATCTCGAGCGCGGTGATCGGCGTCTGCTCGGCGGGTTTCAGTACGCAGGTGCATCCCGCCGCCAGCGCCGGCGCCAGCTTCCAAGCCCCCATCAGCAGCGGATAGTTCCAGGGAATGATCTGCCCCGCTACGCCGATTGGTTCCTTGAGCGTCAGACTCATGGCGTTGTCCGGCACCGGGTTCACATAGCCCAGGATCTTCGTCGCCAACCCGCCGTAGTACTCAAAACATGTGGCCACATCGGCAATGTCATACTCCGCCTCGACAATCGGCTTGCCGCAATTGCGCGCCTCGAGTTCGGCCAGCTTGGCGGCATTCTGGCGAATCTTCTCAGCCAGGCGGAACAGCACCCGTCCCCGCTCCTGCGCGGTGGTGGAGGCCCAGGGCCCATCCTCAAACGCCGACTTGGCCGCCGCCACGGCGCGGTTCACGTCGTCCGCATTCGCGTCGGGAACCTGCGCGATCACCTCTTCGGACGCCGGTTCGATCACGGCAAAGGTCTTGGTCGACTTGCTGTCCACCCACTCGCCGTTGATGTACATCTGATATGTCTTCACGTCCGCCTTCACTCCACCGGGCATAGACACCTCCACGGTCCAATGGCTAACGCACTTCCGCGCCTACGTTCTCCAACGCGGCGCGGTGCGTCGCCTTCATGCGGCCATACACAAAAAAGAAAAACATCGCCAGCGCGATGAACCCCAGGGTGATGCCAAACATAGTGACTTCGTACTTCCACAACGAAGTGATCTGCTTGGCGGGAAAAAACGCGACAATGATCGCCAGCGTCGTCGTGACCAGTCCGGCAATGCCTGCAAACAGCAGCGTTCCCCGCCCATAGCGTCCATCCGCCAGCGAGCCGCGCCAGGCAAACTTCACCAGTGCGGCAAAGACATACAGGAACGGGATGAGCTGCAGCACGACTGCGGCGGAGAGCATCTTCTGGAAGGCCTCTTGGACACCGCCGGAAAGAGTGAAGTTCAGAACGATCAAAACCAGCGAGACTAACCCTTGCACGATCAGCGCCACGTGCGGCGTCGCGTATTTGGGATGCACTTTCCCCATCGCCGAGGGCATGTAGGAATCAAGGCCGGCGACAAATGGAATCCGCGCCGAGCCGCCCATCCAAGCCGACCCGATTCCGGCAATGGACAAACTCAGCATTACGGCAAACGGAGCGACGACCCAGCCGACGCCCACTTCCGACGCCATGTGGCTCACGCCCTGCACAATGCCCTGGAGCACGCTGATATCGTTCTTGCCGATCGCCACCAGCAGCGTCAGCGTTGCGCCGATGTAGAGCGCACCGGAGATCACGCCACCCCAGGCGACCGCGCCGGGCAAAGTTTTCCGGGGATCGCGAATCTCGTCGCCCATCACCGAAGCCAGTTCCAGTCCCACCAGGCCGAAGCAAATCACGCCGAAAGAATTCAGCACGAACTTCGGGTCTGCGGGAATCTGAAACTCGGCTGCGGTCACCGTCGTGCCGAAGCGTCCCCAGACGGTTGCGCCCAGAACAATCAGGACCGCGGCGGCCACAAACGTCCCAATCCCTCCGACGTTGTTCAACCACTTGCCCACGCCCAAGCCAACAATGTTCAGCACGGTCAGGAACGCAAGCAGCGCGACCGAGGCTAGCATGGCGAAATTCTTGCTGTCGGCCAGGTCCGCGTGTCGAGGCCCGAGCGCAAACACCGACACGCCCACGAAATAAAGCATCACGGTCGGCACGTACAGCATGTTGTTCGTCCAATAACACCAACCGGAGAGAAAGCCGTGGAAGTCTCCGAAGACTTCCTTGGCCCATAGATAGACGCCGCCTTCTCCGGGATAACGGTGGGCCAACTCAATGACAGCAATCCCCTGCGGCCAGAAAAACAGGACGAGCGCGATGATCCACAGCCAGACGGTGACGCCGCCGTTGGCTGCAATCGACGGCACCACGTTCAGGTTGAACACCGCCACCACAAACAGCAACACCAGGTCCCCGCGTCCGAGGACGCGCTTGAGGTGCGGCTGGTTGTGTTCGTCGGTCGACAAGGATGCTCCGGAGAAAGGTTTCAAGACTCAAGGCCAGAGGTTTCAGAGGTTTCACTGCTGAACCTTGAAACCCTGAAACCTTGAAACTTTGCAACCTTGCTTCTAATGCACTGCCACCGCCGGTGCCTCCCGCTCCTGCTGCGCTTTAGCGAGAGCGGGGGCGACATCCGCGAAAGCGGCCAGGTGCTTGTCGATATCGGCCTCGGTGTGCTGCACGGAAATAGTCCACTGTTCGTCCCACCAGTAAGGCTGGGCCATCACGCCGCGATTGACCATGCCAAACCAGTAATGCCGCCACAGGTCGATGTCGATGGCCTCCCAATCGCGATAGCAGCGAATTTCCTTCGGATAGAGCATCAGCGCGCCATTGGCGCCGGCGCTGGCAATGTAAGCTTGCAAGCCGACCTTCGCGATCGTCTTGCGGTAGCCCTCCACCAGCTTCTTCCCGAGCTTGTCCACGTGCGCGTAGTTCTCGCGGGTCAGGACTTCGCGGAACGTAGCCAGGCCCGCCGCCATGGACACCGGATTGGTGTTGTAGGTGCCGCCATGGAAAACTTTGTGCTGCGAGATCAGGTCCATGACCGACCTGTGCGCGCCAAACGCCGCCAGCGGCAGGCCGCCGCCGATCGACTTTGCCAGGCAGATCATGTCGGGAGTCACCCCGAAGTATTCCGACGCCCCGCCCCAGCCCAGTTTGGCGCCGGTCTTGACTTCGTCGAAGATCAGCAGCGCGCCCTCTCGCGTGCAGATCTCGCGCAATCCCTTGAGGAAACCAGGCTGCGGCAGGCAGAGCCCGACGTTCATCATGATCGGCTCGAGGATGATGGCGGCGATCTGCCCGGGATTCTCGTTGAAGCGGCGCTCGACCGTACCGAGATCGTTGAAGGTCGCGACCGGCACGTTGGCAAGGCTGGCCTTGGGCACACCTAGTCCGCCTGGAACTGAGGTCGGTGCATTGACGTCCCCATAGTCCGGGGCATGCGGTTTTACGCTGACCAGCGCGGTGTCGTGCAGGCCGTGGTACCCGCCTTCGAACTTCAGGATCTTGTCCCGGCCCGTGGCCGCCCGCGCCAGCCGGCAGGCATGCATGGTAGCTTCGGTACCGCTGTTTCCGAACCGCACCATCTCCACCGGAAAGCGCTGGCAGATTTCCTCCGCCAGTTGCCATTCCATATCGTGAGGCATGCCGAACATCGTCCCGGTGGAAAGCCGATGCTGCACCGCTTTCATCACCGCCGGATGGCAGTGTCCCGCCATCAGCGCGCCGAAACACAGGTTGTGATCGATGTAGTCGTTGCCGTCGAGATCGCGGAAATGCGATCCCTGTCCTTCTTTCACGAAAATGGGATAAGGATCATAAGCGCGGTAATTGCTGGCCACGCCCAACGGGATACGTTTCAGGTTCTTCTTATGCGCTTCGGCGGACTTCGGCGTGCGCCGCTCGAAGGTTTCGAGTTCCTTCTGCAGGTCGGGGTACATCGGGGATCTCCATGAATGCTCAGGCCGTCCAGGCCATTAGATTAGTCCCGGGCAGCCGGAGCTGCCCGGGATTTGCGCTCAGAATGCGAACTTCAATGCGAACTGAATCTGGCGTGGATCGCGGGTGCGCTTCACCTTGCCGAAATCGGTTCCGTCACTGATATTGCCGTCCGGGTTCAGGAACTGGGTGTGGTTAAAGATGTTAAAGAAATCGGCACGGAACTCGAAGTGTTTTCCCTCCGCCACGGGAATGATTTTCTGAACCGAGAAATCAACATTAACGATTCCCGGCCCGCAGCAGATGGTACGGGGCGAATCTCCCAACAGTTGCAGCGGCGTCGAAGTTGCGGTCTGCTCCGGGAGGGCGAACGAATTGGGATTGAAGTACAGGCCACCGTGGGTTCTCGGGTCCTGGGTGTGGAAGGGTGCGATCAGGTCCGGCTTGCCCGGTAATTCGAAGTCAAAACTGTTTTGCAATTCTGAATCGTTGCTCGACTTGATGCTGATCGGGAACCCAGTCTGGAAAGTCGTGATCCCGGAAACTGCCCATCCATTCAGCAGTTTGCTCTTGGCTCCCTGATACTGCGGAACGGGAATTTCCCAAAGGTAGCTGAAGACGAAACGGTGACGTGCGTCGAACAGGGAAAGCGAACGGTTGCAGCGGTCGCAGATGGGCCGCAGAATGTTCTCGAAGCTGGAGGCACTGTCAATCGACTTGCTCCACGTGTACGCCACCTCGAACTGCAGGCCGTGACTGAGTCGCTTTTCCAATGACGCTTGCAGCGAGTTGTAATTGGAGGCAGCGATGGTGTCCTGCGCGAAGATGCTGGAGAAGACGGGAACCCCGTCGGGGGGACAGCCCACCCCCGTTGTCGGCTCACAGCTCGGCGAACTGTAGCGGCGCAGGCCAACTAGCGTCACGTCGGGATTGCCGGTTCCGACCGTCGGTACCGAGCCGTAGGGCAAGTGAACCGTGAATCCCGCGGGAATCGAGCCTGCGGGAAGGAAGTACGGACTATCCGCAAAGAACGGACCACATTGGTACGCGGATGCTAAGTCCGCGTTCGGCACGACATTCGTGTAGTAGTCGGAAATGTTCTGCAGGTCAATGCAGGTTTGTGCGTTGCCGAAATTCAGGTCTTTGGTGGCCAGCAGTCGGTGGCCCTGGGATCCGACATAGCTGAGCGAGAGCACCGTGTCCTTGGCGATCTCGCGGGTAATGCCGAAGTTGTATTGGGTGGTGTACTGCGCCCGCAGGTTGGGTTGAAGCTCTCCGAACAGCAGAATCGGACGGAACGCCGACCAATCGACCGCCGATCCCCGCGCGGGATTGAGAACTCCGTTAAAGGGATTGGGAGAAATCGTAAGATTGTCAGGACCGGAGCCGCTCTGGCTTACAAAGGGTGTGTTAAACAGACCTTCCGAAAGCAGCGAACTGCCTCCGAACGGAGGCTCAGCCTGGAACTGCTCCAGCACCAGTTGTTCGATGGGATTGTAGAAAATCCCGAAGCCGGCGCGAACCGTCATTTTGCCGTCGCCCTTCGGGTCCCAGGCGATTCCGATTCGAGGAGCGAAGGCATTGTAGTAACTCTTGGTCAGTCCCTGGGGAACCCCTTTGTCGCCGGGGATCACCAAGCCCACGGGCGTGGTCCCTGTGTTGTTGCAGTCCGGGTTGACCACCCCAAGGTCTTCGAACTTCGTCACGCTAGCAGCCGAAAGTTGGCAAGGAAATACGGTCGTCGTCTGGCCCGGACGGAACGTCTGGTAGCGCAGGCCGGCATCATAGATGGGCTGGTTGAACTCCCACCGCAATCCGTAATTGAGCGTCAGGTTCGACCGGATCTTCCAGCTATCCTGGGCAAACAGGTAGATGGAGTTCCCGCGCACATCCTCGGTCTGCGCCGAACCTTGCAAGTAGGAATCAGGAAGTCCCAGCAGGTAGTTGGGGAACAGGTTCTGGTTTCCGTTGGCATCCAGGGCAAGCGGGTCGTTGAATCCGCCGCCGAAATAGCTGTAATCGCCGTTCGGATCGAAGAACAAGGTCTGTAGAAAGCGTTGATTCCTGAAGTCAACGCCAAACTTCACCGTATGGTTTCCGATGACCTTCGTCAGGTTGTCGCTGAATTGATAGGTATTCCCGATCTGCGGCAACTCGCCTTCATAGTCATTGCCGATGGTGAAACCGCCCGAAATGCTGATAAAGGGTACCCCTTCTCGGCCCGGTCCAAGGCCGGGAGTGATTCCGATCCCCCCGACACCCGGCGCGGCGGGTATCACTCCGGCGGCGGACACCTCGCTTGTGCCGGTAAAGCAGAACGGGGCGCCATCCGTTCCATTGCAGGAATCAATCACGTTATTGGTGCGCTGCGGGTGCAGGAACGTTCCCTGCGCCTCGCGGAAATAAGTAATCCGGAATTCGTTCACCGTGCTGGGGCTGATCGTCCAGGTGTGCGAGAGATTCGCCTGCTGCGCGCGAGTGGCGTTGTTGTTGCCGAATCCCGGCAAAAGATTTGGCGTCGCCGCCTGGAATCGGGTAAACGGTTGCGCGTCAAAGGCGTCATTGAAGTAGTAATAGAAGTTCAGGTTTTGCTTGTCGTTGATCCTGTGGTCGATCTTGACCGTGAACTGGTTGGCGTGAGAATCGTCGTTCGGAATGGCACGAAAAACGTTCGTGCCTGAATTCGCGGGTGGTACGTAGAGCTGCATAATCCCGTAAGCTGCGGGGTCGAAGCACGCAGTTGGAATTTGGTCTCCAGGAAAGATCTGTGAGTAGGGAACAAACCCGCCTTGGCCGGAAGGCAGAGGATTGATGTTCACACCACATCCTGGACGGTTATTCAGGATTTGCGCGACCAGATCGTCGCTAACTCCTCCCGTGAGGGGCGTAGCCGAGAAGTCTCCCCCACGTTCGGCTGCGGTCGGAACTACCACAGGGTCTGAGGTTATGCCATGCACGACCCTGCGCCCTTCGTACGAGGCAAAGAAGAACGTCCGGTCCTTCTTGATGGGCCCGCCAAACGTTCCTCCAAACTGGTTCTGCTTGTCGTCGGGCCGGCGCAGGTCCAGGTAGCCTTTCGCATTAAACAGCTGGTTGCGCAAGAACTCGTAGACGCTGCCATGCCAATCGTTGCTCCCGGACTTGGTCACCACATTGATGACCGCTCCGGAGTTGCGTCCATACTCCGCATCAAAGGTATTGGAAAGCACGCGGAACTCCGCGATGCTGTCGGGCGTGGGCTGAATGGCTGGAGAGTTCACGAACAGGTCGTTGCCATCGCCGCCATTGACATTGAAGTTGTTGGAACGCCCCCGGCCGCCATTGACCGAAACCGCACCGGATTGGTTGCTTCCATAAAAGAGATCAGACCCGCCGACGCCCTGCACGCCGGGCTGCAACTGCAAGAGCTGGTACGTGTCGCGGGAGTTAAGCGGCAGCTGCGAAACCTGCTTGGAGTCCATCACCGCGCCCAACTGTGTGCTGGTGGTATCCACCAACGGAGCTTCCGAGGTGACCTCGACGGTTTCCTTGGTCTCGCCGATCTGCATGACCATATTCACGGTCAGCACCTGGTTGAGATCCAGGTTGACGCCGCGCTGCACATTTTTCTTGAAACCCGTCAGGTCAAACTCCAGCCGGTAAGTTCCTACCGGAACCTGCGGAAACCCGTAATCGCCGGTGCTGTTGGTCTGGGCGTTGGTGCTCACCCCGGTGGCCTCGTTCACCAGCGTGACTCTCACCCCGGCCAGGACTGCCCCCGTGGGGTCGGCCACGCGGCCCAGAATTCTGCCGCCGGTGCTTTGGGCGAACATCAGCGTGGAACTGGCAAGACAAACCAGGGCAACCAGCCAGCGGGTCGCCCAGCGTGCTGTCGTCGACGGCATGGAGACCTCCGAGAACGAGTGGAAGTTTTAATTTGAAAACTGACGGCTTGCGCGCAACCTGAACCTTGCTATAATCGCGCAAGGTTAGAGAACCCGCCGCACCGTGTCAAGAGAAAAATAGACATTGCCAAAGCTGGAAACCGTTCCTGGAGTTCAGTTTCAGAGATGAAGCCCAGCGACTCCAAACCTTACTTGAAGATCGGAGATGTGGCCCGCCTGGTGGGCGTCTCCCCTTCTGCCATCCGCTCGTGGGAGAGTCTGGGCCTGACCCGCCCGCGCCGCACCCCCAGCAAGTACCGCCTGTATTCCCCAAGCGATGTGAAATTGCTCAAACGCGCCCGCTTTCTGCGCCGGGTCCGCGGCCTGAATGCCCCTGCCATCGTCCAGATGTTGAAGCGGGAAGGGTTGGTGCAACCTAAACTCGACGGTGCCTCTGCCGCCATCGGCCCCCGCCTTCGCCAGTTGCGGGTCAAGCGCGGACTGTCCCTCGGTCATGTTGCCAAGGCCGTGGGAATATCGCTGGGATTTCTCAGCGCCCTGGAACGCTCCCACATGAGCGCCTCCGTGGGCACGCTGCGCAAGCTGGCACGCTTCTACCAGACCAATATCCTTGATTTTTTCAATCCGTCGGCATCCAATAGCGCCCTTGTGCCTCCCCAACGGCGCAAGGTGCTGGAGGCAGGCCCGGGAGTCCGCATGGAATTGCTGGCTTGGGGCAATACCGTCATGGAGCCGCACCTGTTCCGCATCGCTCCCCACGCCGGCAGTGGCGACTCCTATACACACGAGGGTGAGGAGTTTTTGTATATGCTGCGCGGCGAATTGCAAATCTCGCTGCAGGATGAAGAGTACCGGCTCAAGCCAGGCGACAGTTTCTACTTCGAGAGCGCCACCCCACATCGTTGGAAAAATCCGGGCCGCACCGAGACCTGGGTGCTGTGGGTCAACACTCCGCCGACCTTCTAGTAAGGAAGCTCGCGAGGAGCGGAGACAGCATTTAAGGAGAGTGATCCTTGCCAAAGGCCGCGAACTCACGCCTTCGGGTGTGCCAGTGGGTTTTATTGCTCGCCATATTCTCTTTGCTATCGAACGGTGCCTGGGCTCAGGCACAACCGGTGGCGGATACTGTCGTGGTCAATGCCCGCATCTACACCGTCAATTCACAGCAGCCCTGGGCGGAAGGCCTCGCCGTCGGCGGAGACAAGATTCTCGCCGTGGGCAGCGCCAAAGACATCGCCGCCTATCGCGGTCTGTCGACCAAGGTGATCGACGCGGGCGGACGTCTCGTCTTGCCTGGATTTACGGACGCCCACATTCATTTTCTTGAGGGCTCAGTCACCTTGCTGCGAGTCCACATGGAGAATGCCAAGACCGTTGCCGACATTCAAAGGCTGGTGAAGGATTTTGCGGACAAGCATCCCGACAGCCCATGGATTCTCGGCCGGGGATGGACGTATCCCACGTTCGGGGCCGCCGCCCTGCCTGACAAGAAGTATCTCGATGAGATCGTCCCCGATCGGCCGGTGTATCTGACGGCGTTTGACGGCCACACCGCCTGGGCCAACAGCAAGGCCCTGGCCCTGGCCGGGATCACCAAGAACACACCCGATCCACCGAACGGCAGTTTCGTGCGGGATCCGGTCACCGGCCAGCCCACCGGGGCCGTCAAGGAAGATGCCGACCTCGTATTCCAGCGTGTCATCCCACTTCCCCCTCGAGCGGAACGTCTGCAGGCGCTGCGCGCGGGGATGCTGGAGGCAAACCGGGTGGGATTGGTGCGGGCGATCTGCGCCGGCAACGACGGTCTCGCCGCCAGCGATTTCGAGAACTTTGATCTGTACGACGAACTCAGAAGGAGGGGAGAGCTCTCGCTCCGGATGACGATAGCCTATGAACTGGATCCGCCTGGCTTGACAGAGAAAAACTTGCCTCTGATCGAACAGGCGCGTGAGCGATATCACGACGAGTGGATTTCCGGTGGGGTGGTCAAGTTCTTCCTGGATGGTGTGATCGAGTCTCATACCGCCGCCATGGTCGCCCCTTACAGCGATGATCCCTCCGTCAGTGGGAGCCTGTTCTGGGATCCCGCGAAGTACAAGCAGACCGTCACCGAACTGGACCGCCGCGGATTCCAGATCTTTACCCACGCCATCGGCGACAAGGCCGTCCGGCTGGCCCTTGACGCCTACGAAGGCGCCGCGGAGGCCAATCACACCCATGATGCCCGTCCGCGCGTCGAGCACATCGAAACCATCTCGGCGCAAGACATCCCGCGTTTCGGCCAACTGGGCGTGATTGCCAGCTTCCAGCCGCTGCATGCCTATCCCGATGACGACACGCTCAAAATCTGGGCACGTAACGTGGGGCCGGAACGCGCGCAACGTGCCTGGGTGTGGAACAGCATCGAGAAAACCGACGGACGCCTCGCGTTCGGCAGCGATTGGCCGGTGGTCACACTCAATCCCTGGCCGGGAGTACAGAATGCCCTGACGCGTCAGACCACCGAAGGCGAGCCTCTCGGCGGCTTTGTGCCCAAAGAACGCATCAGCTTGCAGGACACGATCAAGGCTTACACTTTGGGCGCGGCCTTTGCCGGACATCGCGAGAAGTCGGAAGGCTCGCTCGAACCCGGCAAGCTCGCCGACCTGATCGTGATCTCACAGGACTTGTTCAAGATTGAGCCCAGCGACATCGCCAAGACGGAAGTGCTGCTAACCATGGTTGGCGGGAAAGTCGTGTATCAATCCCCGAACTGGCCCGCAACCTCAGCCGCGGAGGCCAAGTGATCACCCGCCGCTCCCTGTTCTTGTTTCCGCTCGCGGCAGCCCTTCTCCTGCTGGGCTCTTGCGGCAAGAAAACTCCCACGCTGAACCTTCTGGTCTGGGAAGGTTACGCCGATCCGTCCTTCGTCCGCGGCTTCGAGGAGCAATATCACTGCAAGGTTTCGGCGTCCTACATGGGGTCGAGCGACGAACTGGTCACCAAGCTGCGCGGCGGCAGCGCCGGCACCTACGATGTCATCTCGCCCTCGAGCGACGTCGCCACCTCGATCGCCTCCGCTGGACTCGCTCAACCCCTTGACCTTGCTAAGATCCCTTCCTACAGCCAGCTTTCTCCCCAGCTGGTTTCCCTGCCCCTGGTGCGCGTTCGCGGCCAGGTTTACGGCGTGCCTTTCATGTGGGGACCCGACCCCCTGATCTACGACACTACCGCGTTCGCGCAGCCGCCCGACACCTGGAACCTGTTCTGGGATCCCAAGTACCGCGGCAAGATTTCTGTCTGGGATGACCTTTCCACCGTCTATATGGCGGCACAAGTCCTGGGCTTCGACAAGCCCGACCCCACCCAGCTTTACAACCTCACCGATGAACAACTGGAGGCAGTGAAGAAGAAGCTGCTGGAATTGAAACCCAACATCCGCAAGATGTGGTCCACCGGCGGTGAGCTGACCAACCTTTTTCAGAATCACGAGATCGTCGCTGCCATGGGCTGGCCGCTGAACACCGCCGATTTGCGGAAGCTCAATTTCCCCGTCGGCGAGACGATTCCCAAAGAAAATACCACCGGTTGGATTGACCACCTGATGATCACGGCTGGTAGCGAGAACAAAGACCTAGCCTACAAATTCCTGGAGTACATGGTCCAGGCCAAAACTCAGAAGCTGGTGACCGACAAGACGCACTACGTCCCTGCCAATCCGCAAGCCGCACAATACATGACACCGGACGAGGTGAAAATCCTCCATCTGGATGACGTGGACAACTACCAGAAACGCCTCTATTTCTGGCAGAATGTGCCGCGCCGCGCCAAGTACAACGAGATCTGGAATGAAGTAAAAGCAGCCCAGTAAGCGCCTGCGCTGAGAACTGAGAACCACGAACCGATAACTGGTTCTTGTGCAAGAAATCGGGCGCAAGATGCCGGAGCCGTGCACACACTCTTAAACAGCACCTAAGCTTCCGTGGCCACCTCTACCGAATCCGCGATCACCAACGCCGCCCGGCCGGGCACGGAACCGTTGCTCACCATCCGCAATGTCGCGAAATCCTTCGGCCGCAACGCGGTGCTCCGCGATATTTCTCTGCAGGTGGCCGAAGGCGAGTTCCTCACCATTCTCGGCGAGAGCGGCTCGGGCAAGACCACGCTGCTGCGGATCATCGCTGGCTTCGAGAGCGCAGACTCTGGTGAGATTTGGATGGGCGGCGAGCGCCTGGATCCCCTACCTCCGTACCGCCGTCGCGTCAACACGGTCTTTCAGCACTACGCTCTGTTCCCCCACCTCACCGTTGAAGAGAACGTCGGCTACGGGCTCAGGGTCGCCAAGCGACCAAAAGAGGAAATCGCCTCCCGCGTCGAACAAGCGCTCGCCATGGTCAAGATGACAGACTACGCCCGTTCCAAGCCGGCGAGAATCAGCGGCGGGCAGCAACAGCGCATTGCTCTGGCTCGCGCCCTGGTGAACCGGCCCCGCCTGCTGCTCCTCGACGAACCGCTCTCCGCGCTGGACGCCAACCTCCGCCGACAGATGCAGGTCGAACTGAAATCGCTGCAGCGCGAGGTCGGCATCTCCTTTGTGTTTGTCACCCACGACCAGGAAGAAGCCATGGTCATGTCGGACCGCATCGCACTGCTGCGTACGGGCGAACTGGAGCAGGTTGCCTCGCCGCGCGAAATCTACAGCCGCCCCGCGACTGCCTACACCGCGCAATTCATCGGTCACACCAACCTGCTGCATGCCGAGGTCAAAGACGGGGTCGCGCGGTGCCACTCGCTTTCCTGGCGCACCGGGTTCCGCGATGGTTCTGCGCTGTTCTCCCTGCGGCCCGAGAACATTCGACTGGCCAGCGCCACCGCCGCCCACGACGTGGTTCGTTTCCGCGCCAAGGTTCGCCACCAGGCTTTTCACGGTGCCACAGAGTTGCTGCAAATCGAGTGTGCGGATGGACTGGCGCTCTCCATCCGGACTGCCAGCCGGGAAAATCGCCAGGGCGAACTGGAACTGGAATTTTCAGCCGCCGACGCAGTGCCCGTTCGCGAGTCTCCGGAGAGGAACTGATGTTTTCCCGCGCCTATCGCGCCGTCATCACGCTGCCGCCGCTGCTGTGGGTGGCTGCCTTTCTGCTGATCCCCTACGCGCTGCTTTTCTGCTACAGCTTCTGGTCAGTTTCCCCTGACCAGGTGATTGTTCACTCCTGGAGTCTCGACAACTACCGCGAGCTGTTCCGGGTGGACGTGTACCTGCAAACCCTGTTTCGCTCCATGTGGATCGCGGCCCGCGTGACCATCTTCGCGCTGCTGCTGGGATATCCCCTGGCCTACTTCCTCTCCTTCCACGCCGGCAAGAGAAAAGATCTGCTGTACCAATTGGTGATCATTCCGTTATGGGTGAGCTATCTGGTCCGCGCCTACGCGTGGAAAACCATCCTCGGCAGTGACGGTGTGCTCAATACTCTCTTGCAGTACGTGCACCTGACTAAACACCCGCTGGAGTTCCTCCTCTACAGCCCGTTCGCGGTGGTGCTGACGCTCACCCACATCTACACGCCCTTTACGTTTCTCCCCATCTACGCCTCTCTGGAACACATCCCCCGCAACCTGGTGGAGGCTTCGCACGACCTGGGCGCATCGCCGTTTCAGACTTTCTGGAGAGTGATTTTCCCCTTGTCGATCCCTGGCGTGCTGGCAGGGGCAACCTTCGCATTCGTGCTCAGCCTGGGCGACTTCCTGGCGCCGTTGCTGCTCGGAGGCCCGAGCGGCATCATGATCTCCAACATCGTGGTCAGCTTGTTCGGCGCGGCTTACAACTGGCCTCTGGGCGCGGCCATCTCGCTTTGCATGCTGGTCCTGGTCATCGCCCTCCTGTTCTTGTCGGAAAATCTGGAGAAGAAATGGAGCTTCCGATGAGCGCCGGAAAGCGCACCGCTCGCGAATCTCGCTGGCTGCCCTGGCACGCCATCGCGGTCTTCGGTTTTCTGTATCTGCCCATCGTCACGCTGATCGTGTATTCGTTCAACGGCCAGGGTGTAGGCGGCTTCCCGCCGCGCAATCTGACCCTGGACTGGTATCGCATGCTTTTCGCGGACGACGCCATCTGGACATCGGTGCTGAACAGCCTGCTGGTGGCGCTGGTCGCTGTGGGGATCGCGCTGGCGTTTGGCATTCCCGCCGCGCTCGCCCTGGACCGCGCGAACTTTCCCGGCAAGGCTGTTTTTCGCCGCCTCGTACTGCTCCCCCTGATCCTGCCCGGCATCATTACCGGGCTTTCCTTGCTGATGTTGTTCCGCCAAACGGACGTTAAGCTCAGCCTGGTCACCATCGTGCTCGGCCACGGCACGGCCTTAATTTCGGTCGCTACCACCGAGGTTTTCGCCGGCTTGCAGAAACTCGACCGCGCCCAGGAGGAAGCCTCCCTCGACCTCGGCGCCAACTATTGGCACACCTTCTGGCGGGTGACCATTCCTAACCTGCGCTTGTCCATCATCGGCGCGGCACTGCTGATCTTCACGCTCTCCATGGACGAGATTGCGGTCAGCTTCTTCCTGATCGGCCGCGACAATACACTGCCGCTGGAAATCTGGGGACGGCTGCGCCGCGGCATCACCCCGGAGATCAATGCCATCTCCAGCATCATCTTTATTTTTTCGCTGATAGCCATCGTGACCTGGTACCGCCTTCGCGTCGGCGCCGAGGGTCAGCCGCAGATCA
Organism: Terriglobia bacterium; assembly: GCA_020073165.1. GTDB lineage: Bacteria > Acidobacteriota > Terriglobia > Terriglobales > Acidobacteriaceae > JAIQET01. The sequence continues at coordinate 43,381 of JAIQFP010000006.1, forward strand.
CCGGCGAACTGCTGGAAACATGAGGTTTTGAGCAAAGGACGATTATGGGCACGAATCGTAGGGACTTCATCAAATATGTCGTGATGGGATCAATCGCCGCCGGCTGCCCGGTGGAACTTTCCCTCGCCGAACCAGCCGACAACAAGCCTGTGGTTGACGGCGAAGACAACCGCATCTGCCACCAGGTGCGCGACGGCAGAGTCTTCACCCGCCCCCCGGTTTCCGCGCACCACGACGTAGTCATCGTGGGCGGTGGCGTCAGCGGACTCACCGCCGCTTACCTCCTCCGTCACCTCGACTTTCTGCTTTTGGAGAAAGAGCCCCACCTGGGTGGCAACGCCTACGTGATGGACTACAACGGTACGCCGTATGCCACGGGAGCAGCTTTCATTTGGAGCGGCGACTCCGCCTATCCCTTTGCCAAGGAAATTGGCCTGAATCCCCTGCCAATCAGCGACTGGGATGGGACCATCCTCAACGGCGAGTTCGTCCCTGACACCTGGGGAGACGGAGTCAACAAGCTCCCCTACCCCGCGTCAGTGCGCGACAGCTTCAAGAAATTCAAGAAGGAAATACTGGCCATCAACCTCGACAAACGCGGTCGGGAACTTTTTGCAGTTCCCTTCTCTGACTTCATGAAAGGGCACGCGGACGAGGTCAAACTGTGGTGGGACACGTACGGCCCTTCCAACTGGGGCGCCACCAGCGAAGAGACCGCTGCCGCCGTGGGAATTCTAGAGTTGCAAGGCTTCGCCGGCGACAAACGCGAAGACGTCCGCTATACCTGGCCGGGGGGAAATGGCGCCATCACCAAGCGGCTGGGGGAGATTCTTCAAGAGAAATTCGCCGACCGCATGCAGACCGCAGCCACCACCGTAGCCGTGGTCTCGGGCAAAACAGACGTGCAGGTCACTTACATGCAGGGTGCTGAACTGAAGACAGTCGTAGCCAAGGCGGTCATCATGGCGACTCCCAAGTTCATTACCCGCCGCATCGTCGAGGGCTTGCCCGACAAGCAGAGCGAAGCCATGCACCAGATCCGCTACATCCCTTATCCGGTCGTGAACCTCATCTTCGACAGGCCCGTTTACAACAAGGGATACGACACCTGGTGTCCGGGCAACCGCTTTACCGACTTCGTGGTGGCCGATTGGGTGGTGCGCAATCAGCCCGGCTATCAGCAGAAATACAACATCCTCAGCTGTTACACACCTATGACGGAGGATGACCGGGGCTATCTGCTCACCGAACTGAGCTCGCGCAAGGTCGCGCAGAACGTATTGCACGACTTTCAGAAGCTGTTTCCCGGATCGAATGTCGATCCGGTGGAAGTGCACATCTACCGCCGGGGACATCCTCTTTATATGTCCACGCCGAAACTGTTCACCGAGGTGCAGCCCCTGGTGCGCCAGCCGCTGGACCGCGTGTTCTTTGCCAATACCGACTGCGAAGGTCCGGAGTCCACGAGCAGCGGTGCAATTAGCGCCGCCCAGCGCGCGGCAAAAGAAGTGGAGCATCGTCTGGCGGGGAAGCTCGCACCCAAGCAAACTGCGGTGGCGGGGTAGAGTCTGCGCGCAAAACTTGCATTTCCAACTCCAGTCTCTCAGCGTAGCGGAGCCCGATTCCGTGCCGCCCGACCCCACCGCATAGTAAAGTAGAGATACACCTCCGAAAGGAATCAGCAATCTTGAGTTCCGGCATTCGCAATATCGCCATCATCGCCCACGTGGACCACGGCAAGACCACGCTGGTAGACGCCATGCTGCGCCAGAGCGGCACCTTCCGCGCCAACGAGACCCTGGTCGAGCGCGTCATGGACTCCAACGAACTGGAGCGCGAGCGCGGCATCACCATCCTGGCCAAGAACACCGCCATCTTCTATCACGACATCAAAATCAACATCGTGGACACGCCCGGCCACAGCGACTTCGGCGGCGAGGTGGAGCGCGCCCTCAAGATGGTGGACGGCGTCATGCTGCTGGTGGACGCCAGCGAAGGCCCGCTGCCGCAGACCCGCTACGTGCTGGGCAAGGCCCTCGAGGCCAAGCTTCCTCCCATCGTCGTCATCAACAAGATTGACCGTTCCGACGCGCGTCCCCAGGAAGTGCTCAACGAAATCTACGATCTGTTCATCGACTTGGATGCCCACGAGGACCAGCTGAATTTCCCGGTGCTGTACACCAACGCCAAGACCGGGACCGCCTCGACCGACATCAAGGGCGGTGGCGAGAATCTGCAACCTCTTTTTGACGCGATTGTGAAAACCATCCCCGTGCCCAAGGGAGATCTCGCCGGCCCGCTGCAGATCCTGGTCGCCAACCTCGACTACAGCGACTACCTCGGCCGCCTGGCCATCGCGCGCGTTTTCAACGGCAAGATGTACACCGGCGAAGAAGTGGCCATCGCCAAGCTCGACGGCTCGCTGCATAAAACCAAAATCACCAAGCTTTTTTCCTTCAGCGGACTGAAGCGCACCGACATCACCGAAACCGAACTGGGCGACATCGTCGCCGTCGCCGGCGTAGAGGGCATCACCATCGGTGAGACCATTACCGACGCCGAGAATCCTGCGCCCCTACCGCACATCGCGATTGACGAACCGACCATCGCGATTCTCTTTACCGTGAATACCTCACCTTTCGCAGGGCGGGAGGGCAGCTATGTCACCTCACGCAACCTGCGAGAGCGACTGGACAAAGAATTGTTGACTAACGTGTCCCTCCGCGCAGAGGACACCGCCACGACCGATTCGTTCAAGGTGATGGGGCGGGGCGAGCTCCAGCTTTCCATCCTGATTGAGATGATGCGCCGCGAGGGGTATGAGCTCATGGTGGGAAAACCGGAGATCGTCACCAAGCGGATAGACGGCAAGCTGTCGGAACCGGTGGAGCGGCTCATGGTGGACGTCCCCGACGGGTTCGTGGGTGTGGTGATGGAGCAACTGGGAACGCGTAAGGCCGAGGTGGTCAACATGCACAACCACGGCTACGGGCGGGTGCGCATCGAGTTCCGCGTGCCCAGCCGCGGATTGATTGGCTTGCGCAGCCAGTTGCTCACCGACACTCGCGGAACCATCGTGATGAATTCGCTGTTTGACGGCTACATCGGGTGGCAGGGGGAAATCCCGCATCGTCCTACCGGCGTGCTGGTTGCCGATCGCGACGGCGTCTCGACTTCCTACGCCCTGTGGGGCCTGCAGGAGCGCGGCGAGTTGTTTGTTGGCCCGGGCGTGGATGTCTACGAAGGCATGATCATTGGCGAAAACGCCAAGGACGCCGATCTCGACGTGAACGTGGTGCGCGAAAAGAAGCTGACCAACATGCGCGCCTCCACCGCCGACGAGGCCATCCGCCTGATTCCGTTCCGCCAACTGAATCTCGAGCAGGCCATCGAGTTCATCGCCGACGACGAGTTCGTCGAAGTCACACCCAAGTCCCTGCGCCTGCGCAAGAAGGTGCTGCAGTCCAATAAACGCAAGAAGAGCTCAATGGCGACGGTGGAAGAGGTGCGGTAATGTCCCGCCGGGGGAGCAAGCAAACGCCGAGTACACGGACTCCGCTGAGGATGTACCTCGTCCCTTGCAGCTGCGGCACCACCTTCGCCGTCCCCGAGAACTACGATCACCAGGGCACGGCCTGGAGCCGGTACCTCAAGTGCCCCAATTGCGGCAAGCGCCACGACCCCAAGAACCGCCTCTTGCAGATCGGCTACCACCTCGAGGGCTATTGGAAGGTCGACGAGTGCTAGCCCACCTCTCGCTGGATTCCCTTCCCAAAACCCACCGACCTGCTATACTTTTCCCCGCATTTGACTGTTCGCAACTCCGGCTTTCCAGGATGGCCAACCAGCCCCTCCCGCCGAAGTCCGCCACACTCAGATAGCTCACTCAGAGGCAATCCGCTTGAAGAACATTTTCGTTGGAAACCTCGACTTCAACACCTCCGAAGACGAACTGCGTCAGATGTTCGGGGCGTACGGGCAGGTGGACCGCGTCAGCATCATGACCGACCGGGAGACCGGCCGTTCACGCGGTTTCGGTTTTGTGGAGATGGCCAACGCCGAAGACGGAGAGAAGGCCATCGCCGCCCTCAACGGCACGCAAGTCGGAGGACGCACGCTGAACGTGAACGAGGCGCGGCCCAAGGTGGAGCGCGGCGGCGGAGGCGGCCGGGACCGCGGCGGCCGCGGCGGCGGCGGCGGTGGCCGCAACCGCTGGTAAGCGGTGTTCCGCTTCGCATCCTCAAGACTCTGCTTTCGGCCCCTCGTAACACACTGCCCGTGATCGGTGGACGGTCTATCCAGCCTCTGCGATCGGCAGCGATTCTTGGATGGCAAACCCGGCTGGCAACAAAGCCAGCACTGTGAAGCCTCGTCTTCGATAAGAGGCCTTTCCCTCTCGGCCCGCACCCAATTGATGGGCCAAAGCGGCAGATGTACACTGAAAGCGCGCGCCCGTAGCTCAGCTGGATAGAGCGATTGCCTCCGGAGCAATAGGTCGGGAGTTCGAATCTCTCCGGGCGCGCCAGCGTTTCCTCTACCCCTTTAGCACCGTGACTTGCCCGCCGTAGCTTTTGGCCAGCAATTCCCCTATCGCCTCCGCATTCGCCGGCCTGGAAAAGAAGTACCCTTGCGCCAGCTCGCAGTCTAGCTGTTTCAACTGGCTTATCTGCTCTTCCGTTTCTGTCCCCTCGGCAACCACTGTCAGGTCAAGGTTGTGGGCGAGCACAATAATGGTCCGCACAATCTCCCGTCCCTCAGCGTCCTTATCCATATTGGAAATGAAGCTGCGATCGATCTTCAAGGTATCGAACGGAAACCTCTGTAAGCGGCTGAGCGATGAATATCCTGTACCAAAATCATCGATACTCAGCCGGACTCCAAGCGCTTTCAATTCCGAGAGCACGCGGCCTGCCCTCTCCGGGTCTCCCATGGCGATGGTTTCCGTGATCTCCAACTGCAAGCTTGATGCGGGCAGTCCCGCTTGCTCGAGGATGAGTCCGATCTCGCTGGCCAACTCCGGCTGTGCGAACTGCTTGGGAGTGATGTTCACACTCATGGTGAGAGGTGGCTCCGACGAGAATCGGGAATGCCAGGAGCGCAGCAGTTCGCAGGCTTCGCGCAGCAGCGCCCGATTGACTGGGAGAATCAGTCCGGTCTCGTCTAGGACCTTGATAAACTCGCCCGGCAGAACCACGCCTTCCGGACGCTGCCAGCGCGACAGGGCCTCGAACCCAACGATCTTGCCGCTTCGTAAAGACACGACGGGCTGGTAGTGGACTCTGAATTCCCCCAGTTCCAGTGCCTTGCGGAGTTCCGTCTCCAGCTTCAAACGATGGACGGCGCCGGAGTGCATCGCTGTGTCAAACACCTCGCAGCAGGCTTTTCCCGCCCGCTTGGCCCGATACATCGCGATCTCAGCATCGCGCAGCAGATCTTCCGACTGCGTATAGTGTGCAGTGCGCAGCGCGATCCCGATGCTGGCCGAAATAACCATTTCCTGTCCGTTCACCTGGAATGGCGCCTTCAACTTCTCCTGAATGCGCTCCGCAACGCGTATTCCATCGCTGGGGTCCTGAACGTCATCCAGAAGCACCGCGAATTCATCGCCTCCCAGCCTGGCCAGGGTGTCAGCGGCCGTCGACGCCTCGAGCTCTTTGGCAGCCACCTGGCGGGAAATCGTATCGAACCCTCGTAGCGAAGTGGCCAATCTTTGACCGATTTGAATCAGCAGTTCATCTCCGACCCCGTGTCCCAGACTGTCGTTATAGACTTTGAATTGGTCCACATCAATGAACAGGACTGCCAGCTTGTAGGGGCTGGTGTGCCGTTCCGAGCGGGCAAATGCATGCTGCAGACGGTCCAGAAAAAGGGCCCGGTTGGGTAGACCGGTTAAGCCGTCGTGCAGCGCGTTGTGCGCCAGCATTTCTTCTGCCCGCTTCCGCTCCGTAATGTCGCGGTTCACGATTACCAGCCTGGTGGTCTCTCCTTTCGCGTTTCGGATGGCGCTGGCGGTCGATTCCAGGATGCGCCAGGATCCGTCCTTATGGCGGATCCGGTACTCGAGCCTCTCCCCACGGCCGGTGCGTCGTGCCTTCTCGGCTGCCTCCAACACCCTTGGGCGGTCGTCCGCATGAATTTGCTCGATCGATGAGGTCGCCTTCAATTCCTCCGCCGAGTACCCCAGGACCTTTTCGTAGGCGGGGCTGTTGTACAGCCGGTGGCCCTCGGTGTCGACCACCGCAATCATGTCAGCGGCATTTTCACTGATCAGTTGAAAGAGTTGATCGCGCTGAGCCAACTGCCGCCGGATACGGTGCAACTGCAGGTGCTGATAGATGGTGTAAAGGTCGAAGAGGAGAACGAGTGCCGCCAAACCGCGAACCCAGTCCCGGAGGTCGGACCAATAAACGCTGTCTTCCTCCACTCGGAACGCAGGAAAAGTCAGTGCTACGATCCCGAAGGTCAGAACTAATGTTACGGTGATCGCAAATCCCCACAGCCACCACTCGCGGCCGTCGATCCGCCGTACCTCGATGGGAACGACCATCTGGTCACTGCGGGGACTCTGTTGGCCTTGACTCATGCGACCCGTTTGCCTTCGGACTACACGAATTCTAGCCCGCCAAAAACGTGGGGAAAGTTACCAAAGTTAAGTCCAGTGGATTGTGAGCAAAGCACCCCACGCCTTGCCGCGTCCGCTACTCCCGGATGGACCAAAGAAACTTGCCCTGTCCGCAACAGCCATTGTGGCCAGCGAATGAGGCTGCCTCGGCGTCGGACAGTTTAGAATCTTGCGATCATGGACAAGTTCCAGGCGTGGGCACAGCCCTGGTGGGTCAACCTGCTGCTCGTGATTCCCTTCCTCACTTATTTTCTGTGGCAACGCAGGGGTCTCTTACTCACGACCACCCAACTCACTCTCACTACGGTCTTCGGCGCGGCGTTCGGTTTTGTCGAGGCTGCGGTGGTGGTCTATCTCCGCGCTGCAGTGGGATTGCTGCCCGGCTACAAAGGTACCCTCGCCGATGTCGCCCGCATGTCGGCGGATGTCTATCAGCAAGCTCAGTCCGTCGAACTCCCGCAGAGCCTGCTCACCGTCGAGTTGTTCCGGGAAGCGGCCACCATCGTGATGTTGATCACGCTGGCGTTGCTGGCCGCACCGAGAATCCGCGAGCGCTGGGCCATCTTTCTATGGGCATTCGCCGTCTGGGACATGACCTACTATGCAGGTTTGTGGGCGACCGTGAGGTGGCCGGCCTCGATGACGGACTGGGACGTGTTGTTCCTGATCCCCGTGCCTTGGTTGTCCCAGGTTTGGTTTCCCGTGCTCGTGAGTCTGCTGACGTTACTCGCCGTCGCTCTCTCTCGGAACGGCCACCCACGCCCCATCCGGTGACCAGAGTGGGTAACTCCTGTGCCCCCGCGATTACCTTTGTGATCTTCAATCGCCAGACTCCCCGCGGCTAACCTGTGGAGTGAGCGCAGGAGTATCCATGCCCCGACGGATCACAGTTGCGCTTCTGGCCTTTGCATTCCTTGGCGCCTTTCCCTGGTCGGTTTCCGCCCAGCAAAACGACCCGACCGCCGGGCGAAAAGCCATCGTCAAGGTAAAGCCGGACTATCCCGAACTCGCACGGCGGCTGAATATTTCCGGCACCGTCAAGGTCGGAATCGTCATCGCCCCCGACGGCAGCGTGAAATCCACCAAGGTGGTCGGGGGCAACCCTGTTCTCGTCGTGGCCGCTGAAACAGCGGTCCGAAAATGGAAGTACGCGCCCGCCTCAGGGGAAAGCACGGAACTGGTGGAACTGAAGTTCGGAGGTCGCTAGCCGGTGCGTCAAAGTAACCGGGGCGCTGGTTACCAACGACAGTAACCATAGTCATCTTGTTCCTCGCGCCGCCTTCGTTCACCCTGATGTATGTCCCTTATGACCAGGGGCGCAGGGTCGGTTCGAATCTATGAGTAGCTCCAAAACCTCTCCAGCCATCGGTGCGGATTGGACACAACTGCTGACCGATCCCGACTTGGTGCGCCACCTCGGAAAGCTGCTGCAAATCTATCGCGATGCTCCGCCGGACAAGCGTGACCAGGCCCTGCGCGATGCTTTGCGGGAAATCAAGAGCGGTTCGGCAACCGTGACGGAGGCCGTCGCTGCCACACCGGGCCCTGTCCCGATGGCTCAGCCCGTCTCCACTTCTCCAGAGGCTTCGCCGCCCTTCGAGCCGGACATTTTCACCCCCTCCTGGGGTCAGGATCGCCGCCGCTACCCCCGCATGAAATGCTTCGTCGCGGTCGAGTTGCGCCTCGGCGGTTCGTCAACCCCGATCTGGGGCAATCTGTCCAACACCAGTCTGGGCGGATGCTTCGTGGAAACTGCTTCTCCCGTTCCCACCGGCGTCAATGTCGAACTCGGACTCTGGGTCGCGAACGGAAAGATCTGGGTCAAAGGCATCATCCTGAACGGCATCGTCACCAAGAGTAATCCCTGCTTTGGAGTACGTATCAAGTTTGGCCAACTGGAGCCTCCCGAACGCGAAAGCCTGCGGGAGTTCCTCAGGTTTGTCGAAAGCACCACCAAGGGCTACCAGACCCAGCACGGATACCTTGCGCAAATGAAGCACTAGCCTGTTCTTCTCCAGGCGGCAGTGCAGTCTGCCCCAATCTTTGTTAATGACGTCATCCCGAAGTCCGGCGCAGTTCAGCCGGACGAGGGATCTTGCGCGCAGCGGCAAGGCCCTCATATACGGCAAGCAGACATCACCCGCAGGGTTTCCTGCCACTGCAGCCTCCTCACGCCTCATCCCGAACATTCTTTTCCCACAACCCACACCACCCCAGAACTTGATAAACTGTCAGTTCCAATAACGCAATTCTTCCGGCGAGTCACCACCTGGGAACGGGGAGATTTTTCAAGTCCAGTAAGCCGTCAAATGGAGGCGCATTCATGGTCGCGAGTGACACCTTGCTCACCGGCAAGCAACTGGAAACCCTGAGCATCAACACCATTCGCACCCTGGCCATCGATGCCGTGCAGCAGGCCAACTCCGGGCATCCCGGCGCTCCCATGGCGCTGGCCCCAGTCGCATATTGTCTGTGGCAACAGTTCCTCCGCTTCGATCCCGAAGATCCCATCTGGCCGAATCGCGACCGCTTCATTCTCTCCAACGGCCACGCCTCTATGCTCCTGTACGCCTTGTTGCACCTGACCGGTGTCCGTGCCGTCAATCCCAAGTACGAGCGCCTGGGCGAATACGCCGTCACGCTTGAGGACATCAAGCACTTCCGCCAGATTGACAGCAAGACTCCCGGACATCCCGAATATCACGTGACCTCTGGCGTGGAAACCACCACCGGGCCGCTGGGACAGGGCGTAGGCAACAGCGTGGGCATGGCCATTGCCGGCGTATGGATGGCCGCGCACTTCAACCGCCCCGGCTTCCCGATGTTCGACTACAACGTCTACGCGTTCTGCGGAGACGGCGATGTCATGGAAGGCGTGGCTTGCGAGGCCGCTTCCCTGGCCGGTCATTTGAAGCTTCCCAACCTGTGCTGGATTTACGACAACAACCGAATCACACTCGACGGTCCTGCCGATGAATCCTTCACGGAAGATGTGACCGCACGCTTTAAGGCTTACGGCTGGAACGTCACGCACGTAGCCGACGCCAATGATCTCGCTGCGTTAGGTTCGGCCTACGATCAATTCCTGCAGACCAAAGATCGTCCTACGCTGATGGTTGTGGACAGCCACATCGGCTACGGTTCCCCCCACAAGCAGGACAGCAGCGCTGCGCATGGCGAACCCCTGGGCGAAGAGGAAGTCCGGCTCGCTAAGAAATCTTACGGTTGGCCCGAAGACGCCAAGTTCCTGGTGCCGGATGGAGTCCGCGAACACTTCCGCGACGGCCTCGGCAAGCGCGGGCACGATCTGCGTGAAAAGTGGATGGCTCTGTTCGGCGAATACGAGAAGAAATATCCCGACCTGGCTGACCATCTTTATCGCATGCAGCACCGCGACCTCCCCGAGGGCTGGAACAAGAACCTGCCCACCTTTCCCGCTGACGCCAAAGGCGTGGCCACGCGCGATAGTTCGGGCAAGGTGCTCAATGTGCTGGCCCAGAACGTGCCCTGGCTGGTGGGGGGCTCGGCCGATCTGGGAGGCTCCAATAAGACCACCCTCAAGTTCGACGGCGCTGGAGACTTTCAGGCCGGCAGTTACGCTGGACGCAACCTGCATTTCGGCGTCCGCGAGCATGCTATGGGCGCGATTCTCAGCGGCATGTCTCTGTGCAAGATCCGGCCCTTTGGCGGAACGTTTTTCAACTTCAGCGACTACATGCGTCCCACTATCCGTCTGGCCGCGCTCATGGAGATCCCGGCCACCTACATCTTCACCCACGATTCGATCGGCTTGGGAGAAGACGGCCCCACCCACCAACCCGTCGAGCAACTGGCGTCGTTACGCGCCATGCCCGGATTGATGGTCATGCGCCCGGCCGATGCTAACGAAGTGGTGGAAGCCTGGAAGGTCATCATGCAACTCCGCCACGAGCCGGTAGCGTTGGTGCTCACGCGGCAAGCGATCCCGACGTTTGATCGCTCCAAGTACGCGCCCGCTTCTGGAGTGGCCAAGGGAGCCTACATCCTCGCCGACGCCCCCGGCGGCCATCCCGACGTGATCCTCATGGGCAGCGGCAGTGAAGTTCAGTGGTGTGTAGCCGCCTACGAGCAACTACAGTCGGAGGGCATCAAGGCGCGCGTGGTCAGCATGCCATCGTGGGATCTCTTCGAGCACCAGAGCGACGACTATAAAGAAGAGGTCCTGCCACCCGAAGTCAAGGCCCGAGTTGCAGTCGAGCAGGCTGCCACCTTTGGCTGGTCCCGCTACGTGGGCCCGACGGGCAAAGTGATTGGCATGCAGACCTTTGGGGCTTCCGCCCCGCTGAAGGATCTGCTGAAGAAATTTGGCTTCAGTCGCGAGCACGTGGTCGAGGCAGCTAGGGAAGCCATCGCCCGCTCGAAGTGAGTGCCGGGGTGGCGTTCGCCACTGTTCAATGATGGCGTCATCCTGCGGGGCCGCGAAGGACCTTGCGCGCAGCGGCAATAATCTTGAGGGAGGGTCTTCATGCAGCCGACTGGAATTCTCGAAACCGCCAAAGCCGTCAACCCGCTCAAAGATCTTCTCAGGTTCGGTCAATCCGTCTGGCTGGACTACATCCGCCGCAATCTCATCACCAGCGGCGAACTGAAGCGCCTGATGGACGAAGACGGCGTGCGCGGCGTCACCTCGAACCCTTCCATCTTCGAGAAAGCGATTTCCGGCAGCACTGACTACGCGGACCTGTTGCAGTCTCTGCAATCGAAACCCCAGCTCGACGCTACCGCCCGCTACGAAATCCTCGCCATCCGCGACATCCAGGATGCCGCCGACATTCTGCGCCCGGTCTATGACAGCAGCAAGCGGCGTGATGGCTACATCAGCCTGGAGGTCTCGCCTTACCTGGCCCGCGACACCCAGGCCACTCTCCAGGAAGCCAGAAGGTTGTGGAAAACCGTCGCCCGTGAAAACGTGATGATCAAAGTCCCGGGCACCGCGGAGGGCATCCCCGCGTTCCAGCAGTTGATCAGCGAAGGCATCAACATCAATGTCACCCTGCTGTTCTCGCAGAAGGTCTACGAAAAAGTTGCCGAAGCTTACATCGCCGGGGTCGAGCAACTCGCGGCCCGCGGAGGCGATGTCAGCAAGATTGCCAGCGTGGCCAGCTTCTTCATCAGCCGCATCGACAATTCCATCGATTCAATCGTCGCCGCGCGCCTGAAAACCGCCAAGGATCCGCGCCAGCAGGAGCAACTCAAGAGCATCCTTGGCAAGGTCGCAGTCGCGAACGGCAAGCAGACCTACCGGCGCTATCTCGCGATCTTCGGAACCGACCGCTGGCAGAAGCTGGCGGCCAAAGGAGCCCAGACGCAGCGCGTGCTCTGGGCCAGCACCAGCACCAAGAATCCCAACTACAGCGACATCCTGTACGTGGAACACCTGATCGGACAGGACACGGTCAACACTCTACCACCCACGACCGTAGACGCTTTCCGCGATCATGGACACGCACACGCCACCTTGACCGAAGGCCTGGAATCCGCCGACCAGATCATGGACACCGTCGCCCAGCTCGGCATCTCCATGGACGAAGTCACTGACCAACTCACCGACGATGGAGTCAAGCTCTTCGCGGACGCTTTCGACAAGCTCCTCGAGGCGGTCAAGAAAAGCATGACAACGCGTTAACTCGCCTTCGTCCTTCGCGTCCCCTGTGGTGAAGAATCGAAACCACCTGAGACACGGAGAACCATTCCCCCCAACCTCCCCACGGTGCGCCCGCGCCCAAAACAGCGTAAAATTCCCCGGCAGACTTTCGACACGAGGTTAAGGGTAAATGGCTCAAACAGAGGTGATGCCGGTCGCGCAAGAACCGCTCATCGGCCGCCCCGGCGATCCCTGCGTGATGGTGATCTTCGGGGCCGCGGGCGACTTGACGCGGCGCAAGCTCTTTCCCGCGCTCTATAACTTGGCCCGCCAGAATCTGCTCTCCCGCGAGTTCGCCGTCGTCGGACTGGCCCGCAACCCCATGTCCACCGACGAATTCCGCCAGAAGGTGGCTCAAGACATGAAAGAGTTCGCCACCGGTGATGTGGACCCCAGCCTGTCGGACTGGTTTGTCCGCCACACCCATTACCTCACCGGCGATTTCGGCGACCCGCAGGTCTACTCCCAGCTGAAAGCTCTCCTGCAGCAGGTGGACAACGACCACTGCACCCACGGCAATTATTTCTACTACCTCGCCACCGCTCCGGATTTCTTCGGTTCGATTGTGGAGCAACTAGCAGCGGCCGGACTGATGGAAGAAAACAAGGAACAGTGGCGCCGCGTCATCATCGAGAAGCCCTTCGGCCGCGACCTGGAGTCCGCCAGGGCGCTCAACCAGCAACTCTTGCGTGTCGCCCGCGAACAGCAGATCTACCGCATCGACCACTACCTGGGCAAGGAAACCGTCCAGAACATTTTGGCCTTTCGCTTCGCCAACGGCATCTTCGAACCCATCTGGAACCGCCGCTACATTGACAACATACAAATCTCCGTCGCCGAAACCGTGGGCGTCGAGAAGCGCGGCGGCTACTACGACCGTTCCGGCGCCCTGCGCGACATGGTGCCCAACCACATCATGCAACTCATCAGCCTGACCGCTATGGAGCCGCCCATCTCCTTCCAGGCCGATGCCGTTCGCGATGAGCAGGCCAAAATCCTGCACGCCATCCAGCCCCTCAGCTCTGAAGATGTGCTCAGCCGCACCGTGCGCGGACAATACGGCGAGGGCGTGGTCGACGGCCATCGCGTGCCCGCCTACCGCGCCGAGCAGGACGTCCCCCCGGATTCCCGCACCGAGACCTACGTCGCCATGAAGTTGCAGATCGACAACTGGCGCTGGGCCGATGTCCCCTTCTACCTCCGCACCGGAAAAAGCATGCCCGTCCGCAACACGCACATCGTGATTCAGTTCCGCCGCGCTCCCTTCGTTCTCTTCCGCGGCACCCAGGTCGGCGACCTAACGCCCAACCAACTCGTGTTGCACATCCAGCCCGAGGAAGGCATTTCCCTGCATTTCGCCGCCAAGGTTCCCGGACCCGTCATGCATCTGGGTGGCGTCAATATGAATTTTGAATACGCCGACTACTTCGGAAAGCTGCCCAGCACTGGCTACGAACGCCTGCTGCACGATTGCATGATCGGCGACGCCACTCTGTTTCAGCGCGCCGACATGGTCGAAGCCGGCTGGAGCGTGGTCAGCCCGGTTCTGGATGTCTGGAAGGCTCTGCCACCCCGTAATTTCCCGAACTACGCGGCCGGCACCTGGGGTCCAAGGGAAGCGGATGATCTGCTCGCCCGCGACGGCCGCCATTGGAGGAACTTCGAGAAATGATCCTTGCCGGCGACATCGGAGGCACCAACACCAGGCTCGCGTTCTTTGATGTTTCGGGCGGACGCTTGCAGTTGGTCACCATCAACGTCTTCCCCAGCCGCCAGCATGCCGGCTTGGCTGAGATCGTGGCCAAATTTGTCGCTGCCAACAACAACCTGCAGCCCGAAGCCGCTTGTTTCGGAATCGCCGGCCCGGTCCGCAATGGCCGCGTCACCGCCTCCAACCTCCCCTGGATCGTCGAGTCCAAACGCCTCGCCGATGAGCTGAAGTTAAAGGAAGCGGTGCTCATCAATGATCTCGAAGCCAATGCCTGGGGCATTCCCGCTCTCGCTCCCGGCGACGTCGTGGCGTTGAACAAAGTCGAAGGCAACCCCGCCGGCAATCAAGCCGTAATTGCCGCTGGCACGGGTCTGGGCGAAGCCGGAATGTACTGGGACGGCCGCCAGCATCACATCTTCGCCTCCGAGGGTGGCCACGGTGACTTCGCGCCCCGTAACGATCTGGAGATGGAGCTGTTCCGCTATCTCGAGAGCCGCTTCGGACACGTCAGCTACGAGCGCATCGTTTCCGGCCCCGGCTTGGTCAACGTCTATCACTTCCTGCGCGACACCGGCCGCGGGCAGGAGCCCGCGTGGCTGGCCGAAGAGATGGCAAAATCCGATCCCGGCGCCGCTATTTCAAAAGCCGCCGTCGGAGGCAAGTGCCCGCTGTGTGAACAGGCGGTTGACCTGTTTGTCTCCATTTACGGCGCTGAGGCCGGCAACCTGGCCTTGAAACTGATGTCCATCGGCGGGGTCTACCTCGGAGGCGGCATCGCTCCCAAGATGCTGGCCAAGCTGTCCGGACCTTTGTTCATGCAGGCTTTCGTTGGCAAGGGCCGTATGCAGGCCCTGCTGGAGTCCATCCCGGTGCGAGTGATTACCAATGACAAGGCGGCTCTGCTGGGAGCTGCCCGTTGCGCCGCGACCAAACTAGCTGCGGCAAAGTGAGACCCTCATGGCGTCGGAGACTGAAGTTCGCATCCTCAACGCTCCTGCCGATCTGTTTCAGGCCGCGGCCACGGAATTCGTCCGCCTGGCCAACGAAGCGGTGCGCGCCCGCGGACGCTTCTGCGTCGCCCTCTCCGGCGGTTCCACTCCCAAGAGTCTTTTCTCGCTGCTCGCCAGCGGCTCCGTGCCCTCCATCCCCTGGGACAAGATCTGCTTCTTTTTCGGCGACGAGCGCCATGTCCCGCCCGATCACCCCGACAGCAACTACCGCATGGCCGACGAAGCTATGCTGTCCAAGGTTCCGCTACGCCCGGAGAATGTGTTTCGCGTCCGCGGCGAAGAGAAAGACGCGGCAGTCGCCGCCCAGGCCTACGAGCAAGTCTTAGTCACATTTTTCCGCCTCAAGCCGGCTGAGTTTCCCCGGTTTGACCTGATCCTGCTCGGCATGGGTCCCGATGGCCACACCGCTTCCCTGTTTCCCGGCTCGCCCGCTCTCCAGGAGAGGGATCGCCTGGTAGTTTCGAACTGGGTGGAGAAGTTCAAGACCGACCGGATTACGATGACCTTCCCCGTCATCAATCATGCCGCCTTCATCATGTTCATGGTCAGCGGACCAGACAAAGCCCAGCCTTTGCACGAAGTCCTGGAGAACCCCGCATCCGATCTGCCTTCGCGCAAAATCCAACCGCTGGATGGCAGCTTGCTGTGGTTGGTAGATCGGGCAGCGGCCGCCGCCCTGTCAGCCCAGGCAAGAGAGAAAGCCCGCACCGCCTAGGTCACGTGTCTTCCTAGTTGCGCAAGATGCTGGACAGCCACACTGGTCTGCCAATTGCTATTGAAACATTGCCATTTCACCGCCATCGCCAACCAGTTCAAGATGACAACACCACGCGCTGTCCAGAACAGACGCCTCATAGCTCATTGCCGACGCAGCACTATACCGGACTCAGGGCACAGATGGAATGCTGCTGGTTCGCGTACGGTCCGCTCGGCGGTTGTGGAAGAAGCGCAGGGATTATTGGCGTAACATCCCCATTACACTCATGACCAATCGGTTCTGAGTGTAAGCGCTGATTACGACAACAATCAATTCCGACCCGGTAAGTTCCTCACAAAGAAGTGACCTCCGATTGGCCGTCACTCGGGCACAACCCCTGGATCTTTTACAAATCATCTACAAGCTGCTGACAAACGCGTGACAATCCTCGGGCCATTGCGCGGTACTTTAATTTTGCACCTGAGCCCACGCTCTGGGCCGCGGCTAGGCGAGATTCTTAGTGGAAAGCGGTGAGACTCCACAAGAGTCTGCACGGAGGTAGAAGCAGCCGATACTGAGCCACGTCAGATTTTCCATCCTGGCAGCAGGTGATCCGTAACCTTCGAAGGAGAAGACATGTTGAGCCGAATTACAGCGTTCTTGTATGGTGTCGTCTGCTATCTGGTGTTTTTTATAACTTTCTTGTATGCCATGGGTTTTCTCGGGAATTTTGGCGTTCCGAAGTCCATCGACTCCGGAGCGCAGTTGCCATTCCTCCAGGCATTGGCGATCAATGCCGCATTGCTGGGGCTATTCGCAGTTCAGCACAGCGTCATGGCGCGGCAATGGTTCAAACGCGCCTGGACGCGAATCGTGCCCGCGTCGGTCGAACGCAGCACCTATGTGCTGTTCTCCAGTCTCGCTTTGCTCCTGCTGTTCTGGAAGTGGGAACCGATGGGTGGTGTGGTCTGGAATGTGGGGAACGACTTTGGACGGTTCGCGCTCTACAGTCTGTACGCTTTGGGCTGGGTGACGGTGCTCGCCGCCACCTTTCTCATCAACCATTTTGACCTGTTTGGACTGCGCCAGGTATGGCTGAATCTGCTGGGGCGCCCCTACACGGCCCTCGAGTTCCGCACTCCCGGCCTCTACCGTTTCGTCCGGCACCCCTTATATGTGGGATGGCTGCTCGTGTTCTGGTCGGCCCCGGTGATGACATCTGCGCATCTGGTCTTCGCAATCGCCACCACCGCGTACATTCTCGTAGCAATTCAGTTCGAGGAACGAGACCTCGTTCGAATTCATGGAGAATACGCCGAGTATCGCCGCCGGGTGCCAATGATTCTGCCCATTGGGTCCCCTCTGCAAAGAGAAAGCGCTGAAGTGCCCGGAAGCCCCGCGCCTGAAATGGAAACGTAGGTTGTCTCGACAATTGAGTCACCTCGCATCGTACGAGTCAGAGCCAATTGGCTGCAAAACGCCATCGGTAAAGCTGGACACCTTGGCTTTAGGTTCGAACATCATGCGACTACCCCGAATTGTCGGCAACTCGGAAGCCACGCGGTTGTTGTTGTAACATCGCCATTACACTCATAACCAATCGGTTATAAGTGTAATCGCCTGTTTACGCCAGTTGGGATCAATGTACAATGGGCAGCCGAGACGAGAGGCTCTATGTTTCCGCGCCTTCGCACTGTGCTCTGTCTGCCTTCTCCGATCCAGCAGGTTTCTCTTGCCGAGCAACCAGGGATGAGACTCCCTTTTCACCCGTGAAGGTAAAGGATCCCAACCAAAGACTCGTGGCGCCTTTGTGGCACACGGCACTGCTCCTGCTGATTCTATTTATGCTCGCCGTGGGGGGAGCAAGGTTGCAGAGCCACGCGAACCCAAGTGATTCAATCGCACCACGACACGAAGGAATCGTGCCCTTGTATTTCTCGGTGATCATCCTAGAGTGGGCCTTGGTCTGTTTTGTCTGGTTCGGTCTGCGGCGGAGCGGAATGCGGTTACGTGAACTGATTGGGGGCCGATGGAACAGCGGCAAAGCTGTTCTGCTCGACGTTGCCATAGCTTTCGCTTTCTGGATTGTCTGGGAGGGCGCGGGGAAGTTGGTGCACCTCTTGCTCGGGCCCAGCCACGCCAAGACGATTGACGCGCTTCTGCCACAGGGTGCTCTCGAGGTTGGGCTTTGGATCGCGGTGTCTATGTCGGCGGGATTCGGCGAAGAGGTCGTCTATCGAGGGTATTTGCAGAAGCAGATTTTAGCGCTGAGCACTAGCGTCACGGCCGCAGTTCTCGGCCAAGCCATACTCTTCGGACTTTCACACGCCTATCAAGGAGCGAAGCAGGTAATTGTGATCACTGCCTTGGGAGTCGTTTATGGTGTCCTGCCGCTTTGGCGCAAAAGTCTGCGCCCCAACATCATGGCACATGCTTGGTCGGACGTATTCAGCGGCCTCCTTTCTCGATAAAGGGCCGCAGGGCGATGCACTGGGGGGGGACCGACAGGCCCGACGCCTAAGACGGGGTTATGAGTGTAATCGCCTGGTTACAACAATCAGGCGCCCACGAGGGCAGGTAGAATGCTGCGGTGACCGAACCCAAGCGCATTCACTATCGCGGCGTGCCGATGATTGAAGGCTGGCCCGAGAAGATTCAGGCGGCACAGCGGGTTGTCTCGTACACACTCAACGGGAAGGCTGTCCCTCGCGTTCGCTAAGGCGGCGAACAAGACGATTGGCATGCCGAGCGCGTTCCTTGTCACGACTGTCCAGTTCTAAAGGGCGAGTTCCATGTTCCAAGTTGTGACGTTGAGGAATGCCCAGTCTGCGGGGGGCAACTAATCTCCTGTGATTGCGCCCTTCGAGGAACGTGAGCACGTATTCTGAGTGTAATCGCCTGTTTTCGTCAATTACCTCCCTTAATACCATTCGTGTTAGATTTCCGCCCGTATGCTCACACGGTTTGGAGGCTTCATGCTTTTAACCGGAGCGAACAAAATGAAGATAATGCAAGTACTTCTTGTGATCGCTATTCTCAGTGCGCTCGCGAATGCACAGCAACAGCTCCCGTCCGCTCCCGCTCCGTCGTCCACAACCGAGACTGCGCTGGTTCCAGTGCAGATGCGCGCCATCGTGGACACCTTAGCAGGCACATGGTCAATCACATGGACCGACAAGGATGGACACGTAATCGGAAAGGGCAAAGAAGTGTGGAAGATCGCGCCCGGCGGTATCCCCTTTATCGAGGAAAACCGCTCGACCGTGAATGGGAAGCCGGCTGAAGACTATGCCGCAATGTGGTGGGACAATAAAGCGCAAACGATCCACGGGATCTGGTGCGACGCTACCATCAACGACGAGGGTTGCAGTGGATTCAACGTAACTCTCGACGGCAAGGACGTGGTCCTGACTGGCGAGTGGGAATACCTAGGCAAGCGGCAGAGCTGGCGAGAAGTTTTTAGCGCCACAAGGACGGCCATGACCCAAACGCTCTCCACTGGCGAGCCCGGAAAAGAATTGAAGCCTGCCCCAACGATCCGCGGTACGAAGCGATGACGCGAGGGTTTGCTTAAGCAGCAGTTGGCGAAAAATCGCGATTACACCAACAACCGAGTTGTGAGTGTAAACGCCTGTCAACAACGGTTAGCTTCGACCAAACTCGGAGGCGGGAGGAGACTCTTGCGCTGGTTTGGCACCAATTTGGAAACCAGCTGTTGTAGCGGGCCGGTTTCTTGTCGATTCCTTAACGCCGATGACCTAGAATGGGCGTGTGAGGTGGGGGAAGGAGTTCTTCCCCATGGCGAGCCGGGCGCTGCACCGGGATTCTCTGGTAGGGCTCGAACTCGGCCATTACCTCGTCGCCGAGAAGATCGGCGCGGGGGGGATGGGTGAGGTTTTCCGCGCCCGCGATGAGCACCTCGACCGCGATGTCGCCATCAAGGTCCTGCCCCCCAAGACGTTCACCGACGACTCCGCTCGTAAACATTTTCGCAAGGAAGCCCTGGCCCTTTCCCGCCTGAACCATCCCAACATCGCCACCATCTACGATTTCGACACGCAGCAGGGGGTCGACTTTCTGGTGATGGAGTACATCACCGGAGTGACACTAAGTGAGAAGCTGGCGGCGCCATTGCCGGAGACAGAAGCAGCTCGCCTGGGCGTGCAACTAGCCGAAGGACTGGCCGCTGCACACGAGCAAGGCGTCATTCACCGTGACCTGAAACCCGGGAACTTGCGGCTCACGCCCGACGAGCGTTTGAAGATTCTCGACTTCGGGCTGGCCAGACTGGTGCAGCCTGTGCGTGGAGAGGCTGAGACTGAGAGTCTGAGCGAGACGCGCTCAGCGGCAGGCACGCCCCCCTACATGGCCCCGGAACAACTGAAAGGTGAGACCGTGGACGCCCGCAGCGACATCTGGGCCGCGGGCGTGGTGCTCTACGAGATGGTGACCGGCCAGCGGCCGTTCGGGGGGAAGACGCCCGCTGCGGTGGTGGACCAGATTCTTCACGCCGACATCGAGACCTCGCAGGACTTGCAGAAGCGGGTTTCCTTGCGCCTGGCGGACATCATTCTGAAGTGCCTGGAGAAGGAGCCGGAGAACCGGTACCAGTCCGCCAAGGAGCTTCAGGTGGACCTGCGGCGGCTCACATCGTCCACGGCCACGGGAAGCGTGGCGGTGGCGGCCAGGCGCAAGCGAACCGGCGCGAAACGCATTCGCTCCGTAGCGGTGCTGCCGCTCAGCAATTTTTCCCGCGATCCCGAGCAGGAGTACTTTGCTGATGGGATGACCGAGGCCTTGATCTGCGATCTGGCCAAGCTCCGGGCGGTGAAAATCACCTCCCGCACTTCGGTGATGCGCTACAAGGGAAAAGACACGCCGTTGGCGCAGATTGCCGGGGAACTGGGGGTGGACGCGGTGGTGGAAGGTTCGGTGATGCGAGTCGGACCGCGTGTACGCATTACCGCCCAACTCATCCACGCTGTCTCCGATACGCACCTGTGGGCGGAGAGCTACGACCGCGAGTTCGAGGACGTGCTCCTGGTGCAGAGCGAGATCGCGCGCGCCATTGCCCGGGAGATCCAGGTCGCCATAACGCCGGAGGAAGCCAAGCGACTGAGCAGTGCGCGCCGCGTCAATCCTGAGGCCTATGAGGCCTACCTCAAGGGCCGCTTTCACTGGTACAAACTGTCTCGTGAACACCTCGACACTGCCCTCAAGTACTTCCAGGTCAGCCTGGAGAGGGATCCCCGCGACCCGCTGGCCTATGTAGGTATTGCGGGGGTGTGGGGTTCCCGCGGGGATTGTGGGCTCGTACCACCTCGTGAGGCACTTCCGAAAGCCAAGGCGGCGGCATTAAGAGCGATTGAACTGGATGACTCTCTCACTGAAGCGCATATCAGCCTGGGCAACTTCAGATGCTGCGAATGGGACTGGGACGGAGCGGCAAAAGAGTACCAGCGCGCGATTGAACTGATGCCCAACTCTGCCGAGGCACACTTCTTCCTGTCGGATTTGTTGCTTTCGCGGCAACGTGTGGACGAGTGGAAGACACATATCGAGCGAACCCTGGAGTTGGACCCACTCAATTTCTTTTTTCAGTGTTTCTACGGTTGGCACCTGTTCTATTTGTGCCGGTATGACGAGGCGATCGTCGAACTTCACAAGGCGCTCAAGACCGAGCCCAATCTTTCCCCAGCGCATTTGCGTCTATGGGGCGCTTTCTACGGAAAGGGAATGTACGACGAAGCAGTGGCAGAAGCCAAGGCGTTTTTTGAAGTGTTGGGAGACAAGGAGGTTGTGCAAGCTTTACAGCGCGGTTGCATCGACACCGGCTATTCCAGGGCGATGCGGCTGGCGGCGGAGATCCTGAGCGAGCGTTCCCATCTGACCTACGTGCAACCGACACAGATCGCCCGCCTCTACGCTCACGCCGGCGACAAAGACCATGCCCTCGAATGGCTGGAGAAGGCTTACGAAGAGCGCCTCCCCGCCATGACCCATCTCGGTGTCGATCCCGACTGGAGTTCTCTGCGAAGCGAGCCACGCTTCCAGGACTTGATGCATCGCTTGAATCTTTAGAATTGAGAGGGAATTCATGACCAATCGAGAGTTTTTTATCCGCTGCTGGAAAGACGAGTATCCGGTTTTCGTGAAAGCACTCAAGGCAGTTCCCGCCGACCGGCTCGACTACCGGCCGCACCCGAACTCGCGCTCGGCTGCCGATCTGGTGTGGTTGCAGGTCGTAGAAAAGCGGTGCTGGATCGAACTGCTGGAGACCGGAAAGATCAACTGGAAAATACCCCCACTCACCATGAATCTCTCTGAGATGATCGCCGCTTACGTGCAAGCCCACCTTGAACTGGCTCCGCGGTTGAAGAAGGTGGACGATGCCCGTTGGCATCAGGAGTCCACCCAGTTCGTGGTGGATGGTCACGTGTTCTTTGAGACCAGCATGGGCCATATGTTCTGGCTCGGGCTATTCGATGCGATCCATCATCGTGGGCAGCTCACTGTGTACATTCGCCCGATGGGCGGCAAGGTGCCCGCTATCTATGGCCCCTCGGCAGATGATGAGGTTGACATTCATAAGCCGCTTTTTGGCGAAGTGGAGTCCTTGGTCTGACACCAGCCGCCGAAGGCGCCAAGGGCCGACACAAATGCACGTACATAGCCTTGTTGTTTAGAACATGGGGCGCGGCGTGAGCCGGGCGAGGTAAGACTGTTAAGCACCGCTGCTTGGAATGGTCCAGGTCGGGCAACCGATTACTTCACCCGGAAGACCACGTTGCTCTTGAGCGTCCTGCTGGGCGTCGTCACCTTGACTGCGCCAGTGGTGGCGCCCGTGGGAACCGTGGTCTTGATTTCGGAACCGATGACGACGGTGAAGGTGGCTGCGGTGCCGTTAAATGTGACGCTGGTTGCGCCAGTCAGATTGGTTGAGCACCTGCGTCCCCACTTTGCCGAACGTGGGCGGCGTTTCCACGAAGGGGCCCAGACCCACACCCAGGCTGAAGATCGTGCCGCAGCCCCCGGAACAGAGGTTGCTGGTGCCGCCCGCGACGAACCCTCTCGCCACCACGGAGTTAGCTCGATAGGTCAGTCCAAGGTCTTTGTTATCCCGAACTTCCGTTCAAGACATTTTTTCTTCGAGATCTATCGTACGCAAGGGTGGGAATGACGCCGGCACTGCAAGGATGGAAACCACTTAAAACACCGGCACCAGATTGTGCTTGCGCTGGTACATTTTGCGATCGACCGCGCGCAGCACATCGGCATAGTCACCGCCGGTTACATACGGCGCCAGGCCCCAGTTGAACGCCAGTTTGTAGTCTTTCTTGTTGTTGAGGTTCCAGTGCTCGACCGCCCGCTGCAGACGTTCCACTGGAAACTGGGCCTGCTCTTCGCTGGTATCCGGCATCACGATCAGAAACTCGTCCCCGCCCTGGCGGAACACCACGTCGCCACCGCGGAAGATCATCTTCAGCAGCTTGCCGAACTCCACCAGCAGCCCGTCGCCTTCCTGCCCGCCGAACTTGGAATTGATCGCCCGGAAGCCGTTGATGTCGATTGACATGAAGGTCAGGTTGCCGCCCAGGCGATTGGCCCGCGCCACCTCCCGCGGAATCATCTCGTTCAGCGCCCGCCGGTTCAGGAGCTGGGTCAACGGGTCAATCAGCGACAGGCTTTCCAGCCGCTCGTTCAGCACCAGTTCGCGAATCAGCGCCCGCCGGGTGGCATTCAGGGTAAGCTTCTGCCCCAGAAGATAGATATTGAACAGCACGATCAACGAGATCAATCCAAAGAAGAGCTGAGGTAGATAGCCCTGTTCGATGCGCAGCACCCGCTGCGTCCACACCAGGTTGGGCAGAAGCACCGCCAGAATGCCCGCGGTCAGTACCAGGATGACCAGGATGCCGATCGACCAGAGTTGCAGATCACGACCGGAAAGCTGCTGAATCTGCTGCTGGATCTCTTCTGTGCGCGCCACCATCGATGGCGGGACGGCACGCTCCTCGGTCGCCTTCGGCATCTCCCCTCCTGCCCCGGACACACCCAGCCCTTCCGAGACACCACGTATTAATTTTCTCCTGTAGGGGCGCCGCTGGTGTTGCGCAAAGTACTGGCAGGGATTACGTAAGTAATCCGAATAGGAGTGAGAATGGAATCAGGAATAACTAACGTCCACTAACACGTTCTGCCCTTCATCCTTGCGGAAGGTGATCTCCACCTTCCGGCCCACGGGAAGAGCATTCCTCGTATCTCCCTCCAGGACCAGCAGGTGAGTCGAGTCTGACCCATTGCTGAGAGTCACAATGGACCGGTTGGGCTGGCCCACCAGTGATTCGAAAAACTGCACACTCAGCACCTTGCCCCGCTGTACCAGCCCGCCGGGAGAGACCGCCGTGGCCGACCGCACCGAAGACCTCGCCCCCGTCCCGCCACTCTTCCCTGTGCGCAGCTCGAGCAACGCATTCAGGGCGAAGATGCCCGACATAGCCAGCAGGATCAGCGACATGAACAGCCCGTCTACCGTGGTGACCGAACCGAACACCACAATCCACACGACTCCCAGCAGTGGAATCCCCGCCAGGATCAAGGAGATCACTAAGAGCATAGGTTTCTCTCGGAGAAGGTTTCGAACCCGGGTGCGATCCCACGCACTGGCGCGCCCGGTCCAAATGCCGGTAAACAGAGTAACAAAAATCGTGCCTGGTGTTCAGCAGGAGAGTGATGCCAGACTCAAGCGCATTGGTCGCGCCAGTCCCCGATTTCCTTCAGGCCTTCGGCGCGGGTCTGCTCAAACAGCCGGACGCGATGGCGGGTGTGCTCAAATTCGTGGATATCGGCCCAGACCTCCGCCTGCCAGGGCTCGTCATGGACCGCCGACTCGCCACAGGTCGCGCACCGGGTATGCAGCTTGCGAACGATTCGAACCGGGACCGTCGTCTGCGGCAATTCGATAAATATGCAGCGCACTTCCAGGATGTCCTCGTTGTCCCCGATAACGTGCTCGTAGCGCAAAAGGTAGCCGAACCCCAGCTTGCGGGCTTCCACTTCGGCCTCGGCGCGGGTATGGAAGGGGCCATACTCGGCCCGCAATTGCTCGGTAGAGTCACAGGCCATCCAGAAGGTTTCTTTGTACGCCATCGCCTACCTCGCGGATCGCCCTTCACTGCCCTGCAGACGAGTCCTTGGACAACACCCCTTTCTTAACTGCAATTCGAATGCCGCTCAAGTCCATCCATGCCGTTGTGAACCAAGGGTTTAGATCGACTCCAAGGGCGGGATGACAGCTTCATGCAAGCTTTTGCAGCGTTTTCCCGGTTTGCTGCCCTTGCACCGCACTCGGGGTGCGCTGTTCGCTACTTGGCGGCTTCCCGCAGCCTGCATTACCATGGCCTTTAATTGGGGCCCATCTACCCTGTTTGGGAAGGGGCATCGAGGTTCATGGGTCAACGCCGGGAGCCACGGAAAACTGTGTCACTCCCCGTCCGCATCTTCGGCACCGACGTCCACGGACGCCCCTTCTCGGAGAACGTTTCCACCCTCAACGTCAGCCGCGACGGGGCCGCCCTCAGCGGCGTCCAAGCGGAAATCAAGGTCGGGGAGATCATCGGCCTCACCTACGGCAAGAACAAAGGCCGGTTCCGCGTCACGTGGGTGGGTCAGCCTGCCACACCACAAATTGGCCGCGTCGGCTTACTCAATGTGTCACCGGCAAAACCCCTCTGGGATTTCCCTCTGCCGGAGCCTTCGCTGGATGAATTCCGGCGCCACTCCATGGGAGCGGAACGACGCAAGCACACCCGCTTGAAATGCGTGAACTCGGTGGAATTGCAACCTGGAGGCGCCGCCGCTCCGATCTGGGGCAAAGCCGTCGATCTTAGTATGGGCGGCTGTTTCGTCGAGATGCCCATCCCGCTCCCCGTGGGCACCAAGCTCAAGCTCGGACTCTGGGTCAAAGAAACCAAGCTCTGGGCCACCGCCAAGGTCGTCAACAGTCGGCCTGGCTTCGGCATCGGAATCGAGTTCACCGAAATGTCCCCCGAAGACGCCGAACGCCTGAAGCAGTTCCTCCAAGGTATGACCCGCATTCCCCTGAAATAACCTCTGGGTCGGAACCGGAGCTGGGTCACTCGGATATCCGGTTCTGAGTGTATCCCCTGCGCGACTCCGTAGTTGACCTGGCGCGCGAGGTCTATCCGGTTCATGGGCTTACACGCTGATCATCAATTGAGCCACTGTGCATTGCGGCAAATGACCAAGCGGGAGTAAACCGCCTGCAGCACAGGAGTCTCAAACATGTGGCGGAAAGCATGCGCGATATTAGTCTTGGCAGTTACAGCCCAGGCACAGAACCAGGCTCCGGCTACAGGAGCTCAGTCCAACCTCGGCATTGCAGGGGTAGCGCCGCGGATCCAGGTGAATCGTTACTACACCGAACTTCGGCGTGCCACAACCGAAGACATCGTTGTAGTACTGATCTTGCAGAAGGATTTTGTGGATTTTCTGACGACGCCGGCATCGCCCGTCCCCGGGATCCTACCGGTTGCGCTGGAACTGCAACCTGCAGAAGGGTTGCGCCCATCGAAGCTTCGTTATCCGAAGGCACACAAGAAGAAGTTTGCTTTCGCGGCCGATCAAATCCCGGTGTACGGTGCGGTCTGGTTCCCTATTCAGCTCAGACTAAAAGCAGAGCAGGACGCGCCGCTGGGGCAACAAGTCCTGGTGGGCAAGCTTACTTATCAGACTGTCAATGACGGAGGTGTATCCGCACTCCAGCAGGTGGAAGTGCAAATCCCGATCACCGTTGTGAATCACCGTTCACACGCCAGCAGAGACAAGGACTGGCCCTTCACCCGCATCTCTGGTGGACAGATGGCGCTCATTATCGTCCTTGCGATAGTCCTGTCACCAGTTCTAGTTCCACTTTGCACCGTTGCCTTTAACGGCTGCGGCTAGTGCTGACCGGCCAATGGACAGAGCATGCGAGTCCTAGTTTTCTCTCCCGTGCGCAACCCGCAGTGCCACCACATTGGCGCCTGCGCTGACTTCTCCCATGCCCGGCGACCCGTTCAGACAGCGTTCCAGCGCGGCTGAAAGATACAGGTGGCGCACCGGCTTGGTGAGGTAGGCCTGTGCCCCAAAAGAGGCTGCTCGGCGCACCTGCCTCGGGTCATCCACCCCGGAACACATGATGACTTTTAAGTCAGGTTGGAGCTTGCGCAGGCTCCGCAAAGTCTTCAGGCCGTCCATGCCCGGCATTTGCAGGTCCAGCAACACGACCGCCGGAGCGCAGCCGTCGCGCACCCGCTGCAGGGCCTCGCTCCCGTTGCTGGCGGTCTCGACCTGGTAGGAGTCCAACTCCAGCAAGACTCGCAGATAGCGCAGCATCTCCGGCGAGTCATCTACGATTAAGACGGTGGCTTTGGCCCGATTGCATTCAGCAACCAACATAGGCGGAACAAGACCGCTTCCCTTCTGGGCCGCATGTGGCGCAGTCCCGAGTGCTGAGGGCCAGTTCTAAACCCTTCTTGGCCGGACCCTGCCTCAAGCTCTTCTCGTCCTGTGTTCTCGCCTCCGATCGCACAGTTCCTGATTGAGCACAAGCTCGGCACACGTCCAACGGGGACTCATTGGGCAACACCCTGGGACTCGTTTGGCCATTCGTTCACAGGTCTCATGTCTCTCGGGAGGAGCGGTCCAATGGTCAACCGCCCTAGAATGGCAAGCTGCCTCCGGAGCCGGTACTGCCCTCCCACCCTCCGGAATAACTGAGACTGCGAAGGACTCCGGGCTGTGTACGCCGCCTTGGGATTTTCGTCAACTGATTTTGCGATCACCGAATATTCCGATTTTTCAAGAAGATGCCGGACATCCACAGCTCCCTGCCCTGCGCGCAGTGCAGCTAGCCGCACCCGCCCATCTTGAGACCGCTCGCAGCGCGCAACTGTCGGGGATTTCAACCATTGCCAATGTCGCTTTGCCCATGCTTGCAAAGCCGGCCAGCGCTGTGAAAAAACGCCTGAAGGTGTGTCCGGCAAGTCATTCCGGGAGGCAGCTTTTACAGGAACCGCGCATTCTTTCTCCGCTGCGTTCGACGCCACGCCGTGGCTTCTCCAGCGGCGACAAGAGATGCACTACACAGAATGAGCCACCACGGCGGCCAATTCCTGGGTTTCGCGCTGTATCCCGAGTTCTTCGACCCAGTGGGCTCCGCCGTGGCTGGCTACGTAGAGTGCCAGTTCCAGCCGACTCCACACCCCCAGCTTGTCGAAGGTGTTGCGCAGATAGTTCTTCACCACCTGCTCCGTAGTGCCGATCACTTCCGCAATCTCGCGGTTGGTGAGGCCCTCCCACACCAGCGTGGCGATTTGCATTTCCTTGGCGGTTAGCCGGTCACGTGGTTGCATGATTCCATCTCCTCTTTCATGAACATTGCGGTCGCCAGTTTCACCCGCTTGCGGCCATCCCGGATGCCGGCGCGCAGGAACAAGGTACGCAAATGTTGCTTTACCGTTCGCGGGCTGATGTTCAACTGCGCTGCGATTTCCTTATTGCTGCACCCCTGCACGAGCAGCTTAAGGACCTCTTCGTCCCGTTGCGTAATCTTGATCTCGCTCAGACTCGTCATGGTCTCTCCTCACTCATCTGGGGTTGCATCGCTCAATCGCGGCCGCACTCCTACAACAGCAGGTAATTATCCCTTGACATCACGTTAGCATTTTGCTAGCATGTAGCTACTATGAACCGCAGGCAGACGATTCCAAAGCACTTACGGTACACAATCACTGACTTTAACCGTCAGTTTCCCGATGACAATGCCTGCTTTGAGCATCTCCGGGAACAGCGTTTTCCTGATGGAATTGCATACTGCCAAACGTGCAAACAGGAGCGCCAGCACCACCGTGTAAAGGGCCGTCCGGTTTATGCCTGCGATGAATGCCTAACGCAGATTTCTCCTATGGCCGGGACGATCTTTGAGCACAGCAGCACGTCGCTGCGACTCTGGTACTACGCTATGTACCTCATGGCTTCCACGCGCTGCGGAATCTCAGCAAAGCAGATTCAGCGCGAAACCGGAGTGACCTATAAGACCGCTTGGCGGATGTTCCGCCAGATTCGCTCGTTGCTGTCCGAACCTGACATGCAACTGGAGGGAGAAGCGGTGGAAGTAGACGAAGCATACTTCGGTGGCAAGCGGAAGAACGGCGGCGGCCGTAGACTTCGCACGGACAAGGGAGAAAAATACAAGACCGTCGTGATGGGCATGGTCGAGCGCAAGGGTCGTGTCATTGCCAAGACAGTTCCCAATGCCAGTGGTGCAACTCTACTGAGCAACGTGAAGGAATGCATTCTGCCCAAGAGCACGATCTTCACCGATGAACTGCCGTCGTATCACGGCATCCCGCACATGAAGGCCGGGTATGATCACAAGCGCATCAATCACAGTTCCAAGGTGTACGTCATGGGCAACGTTCACACGAACACGATTGAAGGATTTTGGTCGCTAGTGAAGCGGGGAATTGGCGGGGTCTACCATCAGGTTTCGCAAAAGTATTTGCAGAGCTACTTGGATGAGTATTCGTTCAGGTACAACCGGAGGGATCAGGGGAACTTAATTTTTACTTCGCTTTTGAAGCGCGTGGCTGAGATGGCTGCGCTGCCCGCCTCAGCAAATCGCGGAATGACGCCTTCGCAAGAGGTGCCATTTTAGCCGCGACTTCTGCCGATGGCTTGAAATTTCGATTCGCAACGGGTCGTTCGCTGCTACCTTGCCGGGATGAGCGTATGCCCGCCATACTTCCGTCAATATAGCACGGCGGAGGAAATGCCGGAAGCGTGCGCACAGACATGGCTTGGTACGCCGCACTACTTGAAGAATCGCGCAAAAGCTGGCAGCACTGTGTCAGCGACAAATTGGTGTATTTCGAAAAGATCATCGATCCCAAGATCAAGCTCGTCTTTGGCAGTTCCAAACCTCAAGTCGAATCCAGGCGATGGATTGAGGTTCACTTTGTCCTTCATGGCAAGCGGAATTTTCACTATGCCGCAATTGTCGATATGTTCACCTTCGAACGACGCATTTGGAACGTTGATTCTAAGAAACTCGTCAGAGATCACAGCATGATGTCCAATGTGCCTGTGCTTGTCGATGTTCCAGAGCTTGTTGAGACGCCAGAGATGAGTACTCTTGTACAAATCCCCTGCGTTATACGGCTGAAAAGACTTCATGAGGGCGACTGCTGCGTCGGGAATGCCATAGGTAGACTTGACAATCTTCAGTTGTGTCTCAAGCGAATCCTTCTCTGTAATCGGGAAGCAGATGTGGCTTCCAGGTTGACTAGTTGTGAGGGTCGCCAACTGCCATGCGAGGTGATCAAGGCAAGCACGCAGACGACACACGAAATCCCCGGCGGTAAGGACAATATCCAAGATAGGCTGATCCTCGGGATACTGAATCCTGACGACGTACCAGCCATTTTCAACATCGTCTGTAGCGGTAACGTTGGGCGAGTACGAACGTTTCAGTGCACTCATTCTTTCATCAAGCAATTCGAGGTGCTTTTTCGCCCATCGAAGATTGAGTTCGGGATCAGCCAGACTTGGCATTGCAGCCCGAATGATACCAGATTACGTGACCTCAAGGGATAATTACCCAACAGCAACTCTTTCGCCAAACCTTCGCTATTCCGCACCAAGGTACAAATCCCAATGAATGGGCGGGCTTACAGACAAAGGTCGCAGTACAAGAGCGGAAATCGTCCAACTCTGATTGGGACTACGCGTCCCACATCGGGCCAAATGAGTCGGTAGTGGCCAACGTGCGGTGGTTGTGCCACCCCGCCCTTGTATTACGGGGAACCGCTTATAAGGTACTGGCTACTGAAACCGCACTTCCACCCCGCTTCAATACGCGCTAAGGTTTACCTGAATAGATTCGGCACTGAGAGGCCCACAGCGTGCGTGTGCTGATTGTCGAAGACGAACCTCGGCTGGCGGAAAACATAGCTCGCAGTCTGCGCGAGAGTGCCGGGTTCGCGGTGGACGTGGCCACCGACGGCCAGGAAGGACTCTTCCTGGCGGAGTCGAACGTCTACGACGCAGTGCTGTTGGATCTGATGTTGCCCAAACTGGACGGAATGCAACTACTCACCCGCATTCGCCAGGCCGGTCATCGGACTCCTGTGCTGGTGGTGACCGCCCGCGATGACAAAGAATCGGTGGTCGCCCTGCTCAATGCTGGCGCCGACGACTACCTCACCAAGCCATTCGACTTGGGCGAGTTGTTGGCCCGCACCAAGGCGCTCATCCGTCGGGGCAAAGGCCAGCCCTCACCCGTCCTGACCATCGGCGACCTGGAACTGAATGCGGTGAGCCGCACTGTCCAGCGCGCCGGAAAATATGTTGCCCTCACGGCGATGGAGTACCGGGTGCTCGAATACCTGGCGCATCGCCCGCGCGCCGTGGTTTCCAAGACCGAACTGCTCGAACATCTTTACGACTACAACTGGGAGAAGTTCAGCAACGTAATCGAGGTGTACATTTCCGGACTGCGGAGGAAACTCAACGACGGCTCCGCCCGCCAATTGATTCATACCGTCCGGGGCCAGGGATACATCCTGCAGGATTGAGCATGGTGCGCAATTCCATCCAGCGACGCCTGATCGCGACCGTGATCGTATCGCAGACTCTGCTGGCGGCAGGCCTGCTGTTCACCGGTGTCTTCTACACGCACCGCCGCCTGCTCTCCACGCTCGATGCCGGCATGCAGGCGCGCGCTATGAGCGTTGCAGCCCTGGTGCGCTATACCGAAGATGCCAGCGGAAATGTGTACTTCGACAACACCCTGATGCCGGATTCGCTCGATCCCGGCCACCCCGATCTGTTCGCGGTGTGGACGGAGAGGTCGGGATTGCTGACCCGCTCCAGCAATTGGCCCCTCGGACTGCAGATCCCACCCCAGGGAGCATACAACCGCTGGGTCACCGCAGGAGGAAAGATTGAATACCGCGTGCTGCGGGTTTCCGGGGTCCCGGTTCTGGACCGGGAAGAGGGCATGTCTTTCCGCCCCCAAACCCTTACCATCGTGTATGCCGCGCCCTCGTTCTCCATGCGGCGTCAAACGTGGTTGGCCGCGGAGATCATCGCGGTCGCCAGTTTGTTTCTTCTGGCCGTGACCGTGCCACTGGCGCTGTGGGGCATCCGCCGCGGACTCTTGCCCCTGCAACACTTGGCGGATCAAGCGGCGCTGGTGTCGGCCAACCACTGGCAGCTTCGCTTGCCCGAAGATGCGCAGCAGATTGCAGAGCTTCGTCCCCTTACCGAATCCATGACCACCATGCTGGCCCGCCTGCAGCACTCGTTTGCCCAGCAAAGAGAATTTCTCGGCAACGCTGCCCACGAGTTGAAGACCCCAGTCGCCGTCCTCAAGTCCACGCTGCAATCGCTACAGCATCGGCCTCGCAGTTCGGATGAATACCGCGCCGGTCTCGAACAATGTCTTGAGGATCTGGACCGCCTGGAGCAACTCCTGCAATGGATGCTGCGCCTGGCGCGCGCGGAACAGTGGGCCCAAGGCGCAATCCGGCGTGATCTGCAGGTCATCAACGTCGCTGCAACTTGTGAAGAGGCGGTGGAGCGCATACGTCCGCTGGCCCAGACTCACAACGCCACCATTCATGTCTCCGGCAACGAGACCGTGCTCCTTCGCGCCGATCCCGAGGACCTGCAGCTGGTATGGATCAATTTGCTGGAAAATGCCGTGCGTTACAGCCCCGAAGGCGGATCGGTCGAAGTCGCGATTATGCGCAACAACAGTGGCCCCGCACGCGTCATCTTCGAAGACCACGGCGTGGGCATTCCCGCCGCCGATCTGCCCCACATCTTTGAACGCTTCTATCGCGGCGACCCGTCCCGAACCCGGGCCACAGGCGGCTTCGGCCTCGGCCTAGCCATCGCCAAAGCCCTGGTGGAAGCCTACGGCGGCACCATCACCGCCGCTAGCGCCCCCGGCCAAGGCACCCGCATGACTGTTGAACTACCGCTCGGCAGCCAGTAACTGAAGTTACCGGCACCGCCATGCCCCCTCCGCCCCTGCATCTGATCTTCAGCTTTCCTTAATCCTCGCTGGGTGAGAATCAAGCGTTCTGCACCATTGGTGATGCACATGCCAATTTCAACTCGCATCAGTGAAAACGGTTTGTTCGCTGCCCTAGCGCTTTTGATAACGAGCTTAGTGCTCGCTGCCCCCGCCCAAACCAACCCTAACCAGGCGCCCGTGGGCAGCGGCAATCCACCCGCCGCGCCCCTGACCCTGACTCTCCAGGACGCGCTCCAGCGCGCCAGCCAGATCAATCCCGAATATCGCGCCGCGGTTACCGAATACGGATTAGCCAGGGAAGACAAGGTGCAGGGCCGTGCCGCTTTGCTGCCCAGCCTGAACTACACGGCTCAGTTCCTCTACACCCAGGGGAATGGCACGCCCTCTGGGCGCTTCATTGCCGACAACGGTGTCCACGAGTACATCAGCCAGGGCAATGCTCATCAGGAGATCTCACTGCAAAACCTTGCTGAGTACCGCCGTACCTCCGCGGCCGAAGCGGTGGCTCGGGCCCGCTCAGAAATTGCCGCCCGGGGATTGGTGGTCACTGTGGTGCAAGCCTATTACGGGTTCGTCGTGGCCCAGCGCAAGTACGCTACTGCCCAACGTGCCGCCACCGAAGCTTTGCGCTTCCTCGACATCAGCCAGAAGCTCGAGCACGGGGGCGAAGTCGCTCACTCCGACGTCATCAAGGCCCAGATCCAATCCAACCAGCAACAGCGCGACCTGCAGGAAGCGGAACTCGAAATGAATCGCAGCAGGCTGGAGTTGGCTGTTCTGGTTTTTCCCGATTTCAACGAGAATTTCAGCGTGGTGGACGATCTGCAGATGCCTGAGTCCCTGCCCTCGTTCCCTGAAGTTCAGGCCGCGGCCGCCAACAAGAATCCTGAACTGCGCGCTGCCTTGGCCACAGTGCAGGAGGCGAACCAGGAAGTTGCGGTTGCCTGGAACGGTTTTCTGCCCTCGCTGAGCTTCGACTACTTCTACGGAATTGACGCCGCTCAATTCGCGACTCGGGCGCCGGACGGAACCCGCAACCTCGGCTACGCTGCCACTGCCACGCTGCAATTGCCAGTGTGGAACTGGGGAGCCAACCGCAGCAGACTGAAGCAGGCCGACCTGCGACGCCAGCAGGCTCGCGTGGAGTTGAGTTCTACCCAACGGGAACTGCTCGCCAAGCTGCGCACCTTCTACAATGAGGCCCAGACGGCGGGTTCCGAACTCGAATCCCTGAACCAGTCCGCGGAACTCGCCGCCGACAGCCTGCGTCTGACCACGCTGCGATACCAGAGCGGCGAATCCACGGTATTGGAGGTGGTGGACGCGCAGAATACTCTGACCGTGGCGCGCAATGCTTTCAACGACGGACAAGCGCGTTTTCGCCTCGCCCTCGCGACGCTGCAGACGCTGACAGGGAACTTCTAAGCCCATGAACACGCCGCCATCCACAACGCAAAGAGTTGCCGCTATGCTCGCCGGCTTTGCCGCGCTTCTCTTCCTCTCCGCCTGCTCCCGAGAACCAGCCGAGAAGGAGCCCACGGTCCCCGTCCAGGTGGTCGCCGTCGAGCAGACCACCCTGCAGCACACCGTGGTCTCCGACGCGGTGCTGTTTCCGCTGCAACAATCCGCCATCACTCCCAAAATCAGCGCCCCGGTAAAGACTTTCTACGTCAAGCGAGGCAGCCGCGTGCACCAGGGCGAATTGCTGGCCGTCCTCGAGAACCGCGACCTCGCGGCTGCCGCGCAGGACACCAAAGGTACTTATGATCAGGCGCAAGCCGCGTATGAAACCACCACCGCCGCTGACCTGCCCCAGGAAATTCAGAAAGCCCAACTCGACGCTAAGGCCGCCAAGCAGATGTTTGAGGCCCAGCAGAAGATTTACGACAGCCGCCAGGAACTCTTCCAGCAAGGAGCCATGCCGCGCAAGGAACTCGATCAGGCTGGAGTTGATCTGACCAATGCGCGCAACCAGTACGAAATTGCCCAGAAACATCTCGATGCCTTGATGGCCATCGGAAAGCAGCAGACGCTCAAGTCCGCTGCGGGCCAACTGGAATCAGCGAAGGGGAAATACCTGGGAGCTGAGGCCGCGCTCGGCTACTCCGAAATTCGCAGCCCCATCGACGGCGTGATCACTGACCGCCCTCTTTATCCCGGAGAAATGGCCGCTGCCGGCACTCCCTTGCTCACCGTGATGGACATCTCGCAGGTCATCGCCCGTGCCCACATTCCCCAGCCCGAGGCTGCATTGCTGAAAGTCGGCGACAAAGCCACCATCACCGCGCCCGGCGAGGACAAGCCCGTCGAAGGCAGCATTACCGTTGTCAGCCCAGCGCTCGACCCTAATAGCACCACAGTCGAAGTCTGGGTACAAGCCAAGAATCCCGGCCAGCGCCTCAAGCCCGGCACCAGCGTGCAGCTCTCCATGCTGGCGCAGACCGTTCCCAATGCGCTCATCATTCCGGCAGCCGGGCTGCTCACCGCGCAGGATGGAAGCACCTCGGTGATGGTCGTTGGCGCTGACAATCGCGCCCATCAGAAAAGCGTGCGCGTGGGGATTCGCCAGGGCGACCAGGTGCAGATCGTCGAAGGCGTGCAGGCTGGCGACCGACTGGTGGCCTCCGGAGCCTACGGCCTCCCCGACAACGTCAAGATCAAGGCGGAAAGCCAGGATGAGAAATAACCGCAGCGGAGCGACGCCGTGAACCCGCCGGAATCTTCCTACTGGTTTGCCCGCCATTCCAAGCCGGTGATCTTCCTCATCCTGACGCTGGCGCTAATGGGCGTTTATCTCGCCTTTACCATCCCCATTGCCGTTTTTCCGGCCACCAGTTTTCCCCGCGTCCTGATCGCGGTGGACAACGGCGTCATGCCCACCGACCAGATGATGGTGACCATCACTCGCCCCATCGAGGAATCGGTGAATAGCGTCCCCGGGCTGCAGGAAGTCCGTTCCATCACCAGCCGCGGATCGGCCGAGATCGATCTGTTCTTTTCCTGGGATGTGGACATGTTCCAGACCCTGCAGTACGTGAACACGGCTATCTCGCGCGTGCAGCCGGAACTGCCCTCCACTGCAACCATCATTGCGCACCGCATGACCTTCGCCAGCTTCCCCATCATCGGCTACAGCCTTACCTCCGATACCGTTCCCCAGACCCAACTCTGGGAGCGCGCCACCTACGAGATCAAGCCGCGTCTCAATCGCCTGGACGGCGTCTCCACCGTGCTTGTGCAAGGCGGGCAACAGCCGGAGTTCCACATCACCCCTGACCCGGCCAAGCTGCTCACCGCCAACGTCACCGTCACTGACATTCTGGACACCATGCGGCGTACCAACCTCATCGACTCCCCCGGACTGTTCGAGCGCAATCATCAACTGATTCTGGGGCTGGTCAGCGGCCAGGTGCGCACTCCGGAGCAGATTGCGGATACCGTTATCAAAATCACACCCGCAGGTATCCCAGTTCGCATCGGAGACGTGGCCACGGTGGCCCCGGGAGTGAAGCCGCTGTACACCATCGTCACCGCCAACGGCAAACCCGCGGTGCTGATCAACGTCAACCGCCAGCCTGACAGCAATACGATGGAAGTCGCTGACGAAGTTCACGCCCAAGTCGAAGAGATTCGCAAGTCCCTTCCGCCGGGTATCGAGATTCGTCCGTTTTACGACCAGTCCATCATCGTCGGCGATTCCATCAAGAGTGTGCGCGACGCCATCCTGCTCGGCCTGATCCTGGCCTCCATCATCCTGGTGGTGTTCCTGCGCGATTGGGGAACCTCGATCGTGGCCGGGCTGGTGATTCCGGTCACCATCGCCGTGACCTGCATCGCGCTCAAACTGCTCGGCCAGAGTTTCAACCTGATGACGCTGGGCGGACTGGCAGCCGCGGTCGGCCTGGTCATTGACGATGCCATCGTGGTGGTGGAAAACATCGTGCTCCACCGCACCGCCGGCCAAGACCGCCTGCAAGCCATTCACAGCGCGCTGAAGGAAATCACCATTCCTCTGATCGGTTCCACGGTCACGCCTGTGGTCGTATTTCTGCCGTTGATCTCGATCACCGGAGTTACAGGAGTGTTCTTCCGCGCGCTGGCCGTGACCATGGGCGTATCGCTATTCACTTCGCTCGCGCTCGCCCTCACCTGGACACCCAACCTCAGCCAGTACTTCATTCGAAAGCAAGCCAGGACCGCCATCGACAGGATGGAACCAGAAGAGGAATCGATGACGCGGCTGCTGGCGGTCGAGGAAGCGTCGCTCGGCGGATTCTTCACAAAGGTCGTCAACTTCCACGAGCGTTGGCTGCGTCGCGCTCTCGAGAAGCCGAGGTGGCTGGCCGCGCTGAGCCTGGTACTCATCGTCGCTTCCTATGTCTGCTACCGCTATTCCGGCTCCGACTTGATGCCGGAAATGGATGAAGGCGGCTTCACCCTCGACTACTGGACCCCGGCGGGAACTTCCCTGGCCGAAAGCGACCGCATGGTCTCCCGCATGGAGCAGATCGTGAACAAGGTTCCTGAGGTCGAGAGCACTTCGCGCCGCACCGGGTTGGAGTTGGGCCTCGCCGCCGTCACCGAAGCCAACCGCGGTGACATCCTGGTCAAGCTCAAGAAAGACCGCAGCCGCGACATCGAAGACATCATGGCCGATATCCGTTCGCAGGTGAACGCTCAGGAGCCGGCAGTGCGTGCCGAATTCGTACAGGTCTTGCAGGACATGATCGGTGACCTCACCAGCGAGCCCGAACCGGTCCAGATCAAGCTGTTTTCCGAGGACTCCATGCTCTTAGAGAGCTGGGCGCCCAAGGTGGCCGATAGCATCCGCAAGCTTCCCGGAGTGGTGGACGTGCTGGATGGAATCGAAAACACCATCAGCGGTCCAGCCACCACGTTCCAAATCAACCCCAGTGTCGCGGCGCGCGCGGGATTCACTCCCGAGGAAATTGCCACCGATGCCGCGGCCATTCTGGAAGGCGAACCCGCGTCCACCCCCGTGGTAAGCAACGACCGCCCTTACACCGTGCGCGTCCGATTCCCCGCCGGCAACCGCATTTCGCTCGAAGCCATGCGCGATACTCTGCTCACCAGCAGCACCGGCCACACCGCAACTCTGGGAGCGCTGGCGACGATTACTGAACTTCCTCCCCAGACCGAAATTCGCCGTGAGAACCTGCAGCGTGACGTCTCCGTCACCGCCCGCCTGGAAGGCGTTGACCTGGGCAGCGGTGTTGCCGCAGTCCAGAAAGCAGTGGACACCCTGCATCTTCCCTCCGCCATCCGCGTGGAGTACGGCGGCACTTACAAAGAGGAGCAGAAGTCGTTCCGCGACCTGGTCTTTGTTTTGATTCTGGCCATTGTGCTGGTCTTCATCGTGCTGCTTTTTGAATTCCGGACCTTCGCCGCTCCCGTCGCTATCTTGGCTTCTGCCCTCCTCTCCACCTCGGGAGTCTTCATCGCCTTATTGATCACCGGCACCACCTTCAACGTCTCCTCGTTCATGGGAATGATCATGGTGGTTGGCATCGTGGCTAAGAACGGAATCCTGCTGCTCGACGCCGATCAGAAATTCCGCGCTCTCGGACTCTCCGCCGAAGACGCCATGCTGCAAGCCGCGCGCCGACGCCTGCGTCCCATTGTCATGACCGCGCTGGCCACCATCGCCGGCATGCTGCCGCTCGCCTTCGCCATCGGCGCCGGTGCCCAGATGCTGCAACCCCTGGCCATCGCCGTGATCGGCGGCATCCTGATCTCCATGGTGCTCTCGCTGATCATCACTCCCGCAGTGCACTTTTACCTGAGTCACGAAGAAACCAGGCTGGAAGAACTGTCCCCCGCAGAGCCGTAGCCAAGTCGCAGCGTCGGCGTCCTGCCGGCCATTACGACCGTCGGCGCTTTGCAAAAGAGCCCGGATGCCGCTGGGCCCAATCTCCAACGCCGCCGGGAAGCGATAGTCCGCAGAGCTGCAAAAGTTTGCATATTGCCCGCCCAGCTGGTCCAAGCGTGCCAGGCACCGTAGCCATGGCATGTGGAATCAACGTCTTGCGGCCCGCCCGCGTTCAGTTTGGACGGCCAATTGCATTAAAATAGGCATCCCGGTGTCGCCCATCCGGGTTGCGGAGTTACCCGCCCACGTGAAGCAAGAGCTGACCAGCGCGCCGGAAAGACTTCCTCTGGATGAGGACACATTCCAGCACATCCTCGCCGCCGCGTATGTCCTGCAGGAGGAGGCACGTCGGGTTCAGCCGAAGCCACCCAGCCGGGACCACACCCAGACTCTCTCCGAAATTGTCGAGACCCAAGGCCTGATTCACCGCCGGCAGTTAGACCTCCCCGCGGCCACGTCTCTCATCGCTGAGCGTGTCCTGAAAGTCACCAGCGCAGCCGGAGTCGCGATTGGAATAGTGGAAGGCGAAGAAGTGGTCTACCGCGTTGCCACCGGAAGTGCCGCCGGTGAGGTCGGCTTCCGCCTCCCCATCGACGACAGTTTATCTGTCCATTGCCTGCGCAACGGACAGATCCTGCAATCCTCCGACGCCGAAAAGGACCCGCGTCTCTCCGTCAAACTCTGCCGTGAGCGTGGCGTCAGATCGCTCATCGCCCTTCCGATCTATCACGAGGGCAAGGCGGCGGCCGTCCTCGAGCTGTGGTTCGCCAGCATTGACGCGTTTCAGGAGCACGATGTCCGCACCTGCCAGCTCATGGCTGGACTCGTCGGTGAAGCCATCGCCCGTAACGCCGAACTCGAGTGGAAGCAAGCTCTGGCTGCGGAACGGGCAGCCATGTTGGATGCTCTGGAGAAACTCAAGCCTCAGCTGGAGCGTCTGACCCAGCAATCAGCCAATCAATCAACCGCCGCTCAACCTGAAGAACCGCGGACCCAGCCCACTTCTGCTACACCGCCTGAGGAGCAAATCGTTTCTGAGTCCGCACCCGTGGTCGAAGCCCCGCCGCGGACTGGCATCGTCTGCAGCGGCTGCGGACACGAACTTGGCGAGGAAGAGTCCTTCTGCGGCCTCTGTGGAACCGCACGGTCCCCCGAGAAGCCGGCCGGCAGCCGCC
This sequence comes from Terriglobia bacterium, assembly GCA_020073165.1. Taxonomy (GTDB): domain Bacteria; phylum Acidobacteriota; class Terriglobia; order Terriglobales; family Acidobacteriaceae; genus JAIQET01. Next base: position 83,276 of record JAIQFP010000006.1, read on the forward strand.
TGCAGTCCAAGTGGGCTTCGCTTTGGCGCATGCAGCAAGACGCGGAAGGGGACGACAGCGAAGTTCTGCACGCTGATTCCGCACTCCCCGCTGACTTCGCGATGGAACCACCGCACGAAGAGGTAACAGAAGCGCTCCCGGACCTGGACTTTGCAACCCTGGATTTTTCCACTCCAGAATCGGAGGCGCTCGCCCTAATCGAGGCACCGACAGTGGAACCGGGGCCGGCTGAGGAGGACGCGAGCGGGTCCCATCCGTCGAATCCGACCACGGCTCTGGTGTCGCCATGGTCTTCTGCTTTGCGGGCGCGCGCCTGGCTGGAGTCATTAAAGGTGCAGCAGCCGGGCCGGGTTTGGCTCGCCAAGCAGTGGCAGGCTCGCCGCGCCAACATTTATCTCGTCCTTGCTGCCATTCTGCTGCTGGTCGTGCTCTCAGGCTGGGCCACGCGCTCCGCTACCAATTCCATTCCAGCGAATACGGTGTCCGCTGTGAATGGCCGCCGCCGCAGGACTCCTCCACCGCCGCAGCTCACGCTGTTTGAAAAAGTGCTGGTAGGTCTCGGCCTGGCCGAGCCGCCGCCCGCCTCGGTCTACCTCGGCAATCCCAACACCCGCGTCTGGGTGGACGTGCACACCGCTCTGTACTACTGCCCCGGGGCCGACCTCTACGGCAAAACCGAGGGAGGAAACTTCAGCACCCAGCACGATGCCCAGCAGGACCAGTTCGAGCCTGCCAACCGCAAGGCCTGCGACTAGAGTACCCTCGTATCTCAAGTTGTCTGTGATGGCAAGTGCTTGTGGCTGAGCCACAGGTAAACTCGGAGCACCGCAGAAGTCGGTCGACACTCTTGACACTTGTGCATCGTGACCTCTGACGTCTTACTGCTGCGCGTTTATGGCCCCACCACCTGCCGGCCGCGCGACCCGGCCGACCCCAGCCCCAGGATGCTGTGTTCCCAGGTCTCCAGCACCTCAGGCTTGGGCTGCGTTCTCGTGCCTGCGGGCTTCGTACCAGAGGGCGAGTTCGACACGGTTCCACAGTCCGAGTTTGTCGTAGATGACTCGAAGATAGTTCTTGACGACGTGCTCTGTGGTTCCAATCTCATCTGCGACTTCCCGGTTCTTGAGTCCCTGGGCGACGAGTTCGATAACGCGATGCTCGCGCTCGCTGGGCACTCGATTCCCGTACCGCTCGCTTCCAAACATAATTGCCTCCGGTACAAAAGAGTTGCTAGTTTTACCCGTTTGATCCCGCTGTTGATGCCAAACCGCAAAAAGAGCCGATTGAAATGCGCCTTTACGGTTCGGCGAGCCATGTGGAGCTGCTGGGCTATTTCGGAGTTGTCGCAGCCCTGCAGCAGAAGTTCGGCAATCTGTTGCTCACGTGGACCCAGCCGGACAGGCTTCTCGTTCATCCCAAATCCTCCCCTGATGATTGACCACCGCCCGCCGTCCAACGCATCTTGACCCGACACCCTGGCACACCGGACCTGAACTGCCTTTGACGAAGGTCTCTCGGCGCATCGTTCTCCGGAAATTCATAGCATTCATACTGCCAAGGCAGTAGGACTTCGTCCGTGACTGGCGACCACACATTTCCACAGCTGTCCCGAAAGCCCGGCACGGTTGGGTTTCTCAGGGTTAAGCTGATTTCATCGACTCAGAAACGTCGCTGGCGTAGCTTCTCAGGATTGTGCCCGCTCGGGTGAGGTTCTTGCACTCCAAGACCGGATACTCGTCTAAGGTAAACACCTTAGGACAAAATTCCCAAGCGCTGGCGTGCCACTCGGAACTTCTTACACGTCATGCATCGCGTGCGGTAGTTGGTTCACGTAGCCGCCCGCCGGGAACGTGCTCGCCGCTTGTCTTCAGGCGGAATTTCCCGCCACTCGCGCGGCAAGTGGCAACCTGGGACTAGCAATGCCGCTGCCATCCCGAGACCGCAAAACGGAGGGAAGGCTTCAAGTAGAACCACCCCCAGTCACGAAGAGACTGTAAAGACGCGCGATTTGGTCTAAACTGACACATCGCGTCCCATGAAACTCTCGGTTGTCATGCCTGTGTACAACGAGCGCTCCACCCTGCGCTACATGGTGGAGCGGGTACTCTCCGTTTCGCTCCCCGTGCCCCATGAAACGGAATTGCTGTGCGTTGATGACGGCTCCCGCGACGGCTCCCGGGAAATTCTTGCCGAACTCCACGAGCAGTACCCCCAGGTGCGCGTTTTCTTCCAGCCGCAAAACATGGGCAAAGGCGCAGCGTTGCGGCGCGGCATCCAGGAAGCGACCGGCGATTTCGTCGTCATTCAGGACGCGGATCTGGAATACGATCCCGTGGATTATCCCTTGCTTCTCGATCCCCTCATCCAAGGCAAGGCCGACGTGGTTTACGGCTCGCGCTTCCTGGGCAGCGGTCCTCATCGTGTCCTCTATTTCTGGCACTCGGTGGGCAATCGCCTGCTTACCTTGCTCTCCAATTGCCTCACCGACATCAACCTCAGCGACATGGAAACGTGTTACAAGGCCTTCCGCCGCGAGATCATACAGGCCATTCCCATCGAGGAGAACCGTTTCGGTTTCGAGCCCGAAATCACCGTTAAAGTGGCCAAGCGGCGCCTGCGCATCTATGAGGTCGGCATCGGCTACTGGGGTCGCACTTACGAAGAAGGCAAGAAGATCGGCTGGAGAGACGGGGTCCGCGCCCTCTGGTGCCTGCTGAAATACTCCATCAAAGAGCCCGCGGTCACAATGCAAGCTCCCACCGCGGTTCCGGAACCGCTTCCGCAAGCGTCGCAGAAGCAGATTTCTCGCGCTGGCCGTTAAGCCATGAGCGGTCCCGTCCAGCCCGTACTGAAATTCGAGTTTCGGGCCTGCACGGCGGGGGAAAATGAATCCCTTCCCTCCCCTCTGCCGCCAGATGCGGTTCACGTGTGGCGTGCTCCGCTGCCCGCTCCCTCGGGTGACATCCCCCGCCTTGCCCAGTTGCTCTCCACCGACGAAACAGAACGAGCCGGCCGGATCCGCTTTGAGAAAAACAGGAATGGGTTTATCTTTGCCCGCGGCACGCTGCGTATTTTGCTGGGCGCGTATCTCGGCCTCTCACCGGCTGAGTTACGCTTCGCCTACTCCGCCCAAGGCAAGCCTTCTCTGGCCTTCCCCGAGGATTGCACCCTGACTTTCAACCTGTCTGACACCGACGGCATGGTGGTCTTTGCCTTTGCTCGCGAGCGCAGGCTTGGCATTGACGTGGAGAAGGTTCGCCTGGACTTCGAGGTTGGACCCATCGCCGAACGCTTCTTTTCCTTTGCCGAGTTACTCGCCTTGCGCAACGTTCCGGAGGAACATCGCCACGAAGCCTTTTTCCGCTGCTGGACGCGCAAGGAGGCTTACATCAAAGCCATCGGCGAAGGCCTTTCCCACCCCTTGCACCGGTTTGATGTTTCACTCTTGCCCGGGGCAACGGCGGCCCTGCTCAGCACCCGGCCCGATCCGACCGAGGCGCATCGCTGGCTGTTGCGGGATGTCCCCGTCACTCCCGGCCATGTGGCCGCTCTGGCCGTGGAAACCCATCCCTCCCCTCCGATCTCACCCTAAGGTGGTTCCAGCCCGTCGACTGGTGTGGCGGGCGAATGCCTACTAGTTTGATAAACAAAATACGGTACTGGGCAGCAGTTTTGTCGCAAACATTTGCATATCATCCGCGTTATCAAGAACTTGGAAATCAAGCTCCCACTAAGCACTTTATTTTGCAATGACATAAACCGCCATGAATCCGGGCGTGAAGGCATCGAAATTGCTGCCCGTTTCGTTGGCATTTTTATCCTTGCTGCATCTCTGTACCGGTACTGATTGACGTAGTACTCTGGCAGCGACAGCTGTGGGGCTTTCTTCCCTTCAGTATTCTGCAAGCGCAGACCGCGCCAGCCATGCCGTCTGAAACACAATCCGGGCAGTGAAGTAGTCAGGAAGATTTTGAGAACCTGGGAGGTTCAAGCATTTGACCGCTTCCACAAGCCATCTTATTCCGCCGCACGGTGGAGAACTCGTTGATCTCATCGCCCAACCCGAACGCACCAGTGAAGTGAAAGCGCATTCCCGCGAATGGCCTTCCTGGGACCTGACTCCCCGCCAGCTCTGTGATCTGGAATTGCTGATGAGCGGTGGCTTCTCGCCGCTGCGTGGATTCCTGACCCGCCCCGACTATGAGGGCGTCTGCCACAACATGCGGCTGGCCAGCGGCCTTCTCTGGCCCATGCCGATTACGCTCGACGTCACTGAAGAGTTTGCCAAGTCGCTCAAGCCGGGGAGCAGCAAGATCGCATTGCGCGATCCCGAGGGCGTGATGCTCGCCGTGCTGCACGTGGAAGATGTCTGGCAGCCAGACAGAAAAGCTGAAGCCAGCTCGGTCTTCAAGACCACAAGCACGGCACATCCTGGAGTGGATTACCTGTTGGGCAAGTCTCACCCCTGGTACGTGGGCGGCCGTGTAGAAGGGATGCAGGCACCCTCACATTACGATTTCCGTAACCTGCGTCTCACGCCCGCTGAACTGCGCGCCGAGTTTTCTCGCCTGGGCTGGCGCCGCGTCGTCGCCTTCCAGACCCGCAATCCCATGCACCGCGCCCACCAGGAACTGACCTTCCGCGCCGCCAAGACGGTCGAGGCCAACCTCCTGATCCATCCCTCGGTCGGCATGACCAAGCCCGGCGACGTGGACTACTTCACCCGCGTGCGCTGCTATCAACTGCTCATCGCCAAGTACCCAGCGGGAACCGTCAAGCTCTCCATGTTGCCGCTCGCCATGCGCATGGGCGGTCCGCGCGAGGCCATCTGGCACGCTCTCATCCGCAAAAATCACGGATGCACCCACTTGATTGTAGGCCGCGACCACGCCGGTCCAGGCAACGACTCCAACGGCAAGCCCTTCTACGGCCCCTACGAAGCTCAGGAACTGTTCAAGCAGCACGAAGCCGACATCGGCGTCGCCATGGTGCCTTTCAGCATGATGGTGTACCTGCAGGATGAAGACCGCTACATTCCCGATAATGAAGTCAAGAACGGTTCGCGTGTGCTCAACATCTCCGGCACTGAGCTTCGCCGCCGCCTCAACGAGGGCGGGGAGATCCCTACCTGGTTCACATATCCCGAGGTGGTGCACGAACTGCGTCGCAGCTATCCCCCGCGCCACAAGCAAGGCGTCACCATTTTCTTCACCGGTCTTTCCGGCTCAGGAAAATCCACCATCGCCAACGTGCTGCGCACCAAGTTCCTAGAGATGGGCGGTCGCCCCGTGACCCTGCTCGACGGCGATCTGGTCCGCAAGCATCTTTCTTCGGAACTGGGCTTCTCCAAGGAACACCGCGACATCAACATCCGCCGCATCGGCTATGTGGCCTCGGAAATCACCAAGAACGGTGGTATCGCGATCTGCGCTCCCATCGCGCCCTACGACGCCGTCCGCAAACATGTGCGCGAGATGATCGAGCCTTTCGGCGGTTTCATCCTGGTGCATATTTCCACCCCGATTGAAACCTGCGAACAGCGCGATCGCAAGGGCCTGTACGCCAAGGCCCGGGCGGGGATCCTCAAGGAGTTCACCGGGATCTCCGATCCCTACGAGGAACCAAAAGACGCCGAAGTCGTAATCAACACCGCTGACCTGACTCCCGAAGAAGCCGCCCAGGAGATTGTTCTGCACCTGGAGCGCGAGGGCTTCATCGGAATCAGCGCCAACGCAAACTCAAACTAGAATGGACATCGCACTCAAGATCTCGATCGGCTTCGTGGTAGGCACCCTGATCGGCATGACAGGGTTGGGGGGCGGCGTACTCCTGCTGCCCCTCTTGATTTTTGGCCTGCGCGTGCCCCCCATCATCGCCGTCGGATCAGACGCGGTTTTCAATTTCATCACCAAGATCGGTTCCAGCGCAGTGCACCTGCACAAGGGCACCGTTCGCCGCAAAGTGGTCGCCGCCTTGGCCGCCGGCAGTATTCCCGGCTCCATCCTCGGCGTGAGCTTCCTGGCCCATCTCCGCAATGCTTACGGCAACGGGGTCAACACCTTCATCACTTCGGCCATCGGCATTCTGCTGGTCTGTATCCCGACCCTCTTGCTCTTCCAGACTCAGATCGAGGAACACGTCGTCCATCGTCCACCTACGATGAAATCATTCCTGGGCATGTCAGCCATCGGACTATTCGCGGGCATGCTGGTCGGTATGACGTCCGTGGGTTCGGGCAGCATCATCATGATGCTGTTGCTCCTGCTCTACAGCTTCCCGCCCAAGGTCATGGTAGGCACTGACATTGTTCACGCCGTCGCGCTCACCGGCGTAACCAGTTTGCTGCACTGGCGCCTGGGCAACGTCGATCCCGTCCTGGTAGGCTCGCTCCTGATTGGCTCCATCCCGGGGGGCCTGCTGGGCTCGCACTTGAGCACCCGCGTCCCCGTGCCCTGGCTGAGACGCATTCTGTGCACAGTCCTGCTCATGACCGGAGCCCGCATGCTATGGGCGTAAACTGAGAGCCGACAACTGGCAACTGGGAACCGATCTCATTCATGACGAATAATTCTTCCGCCGAAACTCTGCAGCGCATCCACTCTGCCCTGGAAGCTGCCCGCGCCGTACTCAGCCGTTTCACCTCCGGAGCCATCGAAGCCGAGTACAAGGCCGGTCATGATCCGGTCACCGAAGCTGATAAGGCCGTGGACGCCGTGCTCCGCAAGGAACTCCTGCGTGGCGGCGAAGGCTGGCTCTCGGAAGAAACGTTGGATGACCTCTCCCGCCTCGACAAGAGCCGCGTCTGGGTAGTTGACCCGCTGGATGGCACTCGCGAGTTTGTCGCCGGCATTCCCGAGTTCTGTGTCTCGGTCGCCATGGTGGAGAATGGCCGCGCCGTGGCGGGAGGAATCTGCAACCCCGCCACCAATGAACTCTTCCTCGGCTCGCTCGATACCGGCGTCACCTACAACGGAAAGCCCGCCCGCCCCAGCCAGCGCACCTCTCTCGACGGAGCCCTGGTCCTCGCCAGCCGCAGTGAAGTGAAGCGGGGCGAATGGAAGCAGTTCGAGCGCGCTAACTTTCAGGTGCGCCCCATGGGATCGGTCGCCTACAAGCTCGCCTTGGTCTCCGCAGGCCTGGCCGACATCACCTTTACCCTTGTGCCCAAGAACGAGTGGGACGTTGCCGCTGGCGCCGCGCTGGTGGAGAGCGCAGGAGGCTTCGTGCGCACCCTCGACAATCAGCCTTTGCGCTGTAACAATCGCTCTTCGCTGCTGCCCGGCATGTTCGCCTGCGGGCCGCTGCTCGCCGATCAACTCACCGTCCTGGTCCGGGAAAGCCACCAGCCCACAAAATAGGCTGCCGCCAGCAGTTGCTTCTACCCTAACGCAGCAAAGAAATAACCAGCCTGTTCTTGAAGCATCGCCGATTACGCCAACAATGGGGCGGTTGGTGCTAACGCCTATGGGTGTTGAAAAAGTCACGTCGATTAGCAGGATGAGATTCAGCAGAAGCATGTTAGAAGAAGGTGATCCTGCCCATGCTCTGTTGGATTCTCATCGTCGGAGGCCTGCTGATCATGATGGGGCAACACGACCGCTCCGAAGCGCTGTTCTACTACTTCCGCCTGGAAGATCAGGTTCCAGAGACACATCTGCTGCGGCTCATTGAAAAACACATCCGCTTTGCCTTTGTGCGGGAGAAGCTGAAAGCGAGTTACAGCGATACAGGCCGTCCCTCGATTGATCCCGAACTCCTGCTGCGCATCCTGTTGATCGGGTATCTGTACGGCATCACCAGTGAACGGAAACTGGTGGAAGAACTGCGCATGCACCTGGCGTGGCGCTGGTTCACCGGTTTGGGCTTCGATCAGGAGATTCCGCATCACTCCACGTTTTCGAAAAACCGGCATGGGCGGTTTCAGGAATCGAAGCTGTTCGAGGAACTGTTTGAGCAGATCGTGCTGCAGTGTGTGGAAGTGGGATTGGTGCAGGGCAAGCACCTGTCGGTGGATGGCAGTTTCGTGGAGGCTAATGCAGCGAAGGAAAGCCGCATTCCGCGCGAGCAGTTAGCAGAAGCGGCGCAAGTGAACCAAACCGTGCGCCAGTATTTGGTGGAACTGGAGCAGCAGAATCCCACCGAAGAGCCCGTGCATCAGCAAAACCAGGTATCGACCACCGATCCCGATGCGACCTACGCGACCAAGGGTGGGACTCCGGCCCGACTGGGGTACTACGACAACTATCTGGTCGACAACCACAGTTGCGTAATCGTGGGAGTACAAGCGACGGCAGCACGCATGAGTCAGGAAACGGTGGCCGCGCAGGACATGCTCACACGTTTCACGCAATGGCAAGGACGAGAGCCAGAATCGGTGGCGGCCGACACGACCTACGGGAACGGGGAGTTCTTGCAATGGTTGGCGGATCGGAGCATCACTCCTTATATGCGAACCCGCGACAGTATCCACAGAAAGAACAGCCCGTTCTATGGTCCCGAGCGGTTCACGTATCAACCCGACAGCAAGCTATCGCTGTCCTGCAGGCGAGCAACTCAACTATGGCGGTCAGAACGCTCGGAATCGCACCTACGCCTATATCGGGACGCGCAAGCGTTGTGGTGGGTGCGCACTGAAAGCGCAGTGTACCAGCGGAGAGTTCCGCTATCTTGCCATCCACATGCAGGAACCAGCTCGACAACGCGCCCGAGAACTGGCCGCCACGCCCGCCTTTGCCCATGCGCAACGGGAACGAAAGAAAGTGGAGGCCCTGTTTGCGGAACTCAAGAATCAGATCGGGCTGCGTCGCTTGCGCCTGCGCAGATTGAAGTTCGTGCGGGAGCAGTTCTTCCTGGCAGCCGTGGCCCAGAACATCAAGCGGCTAGTGCGGTTCCTCAGCCAACCGACAACACCTACCATGGAAGCTGCCTCTTAGTTGAGGTGAGAGGAAAAACTCGATGGCAGCGATAATCGCAGCCAAGAGTACATTCCGATCACGGACTTTTTCAACACCCACGCCTGGTTTCGCCAACCATCAGCATCGTGCGAGAATTGCTCCGCACCTTTGGGAGGGTCGAACGTTCTTACAACAAGCTGGAGGATAGCAATGAACAAACTCGCTGTTGTGGCTGTCGTGTGTCTTGCATTTTGCGTGGCGCAAGGTCAGGCCCCCTGCACTCCGCCGAAAATCGTGAAGACGACCGGAACCGCCGAAATAAAAGTCACCCCGGATCGGGCGGTCATCCGGGTTGGCGTGGAGCGGCAGAGCGCCACGGCAAAAAGCGCCAAAGCTGCCGTGGACAACACCTCGCGAAGAATCTTGGCGGCGCTCAAGGCGGCAAGCATCGACGACAAGGACATTCAAACCGCATACCTGGATATGCAACCCACGAGCTATTACGAAAAGCACGTACGCATCAACAATTTCACTGCGACGCAGTCCCTTTCCGTTACGATTCGTGATCTTTCTCGTTTGGACAATGTCATGGATGCCGTGATGTCCGCCGGAGCCAACCGCATTGATGGGATCGAATATCAATCCAGCGAGCTGAGAAAATACAGAGACCAGGCACGGGACGAGGCGACCAAAGCAGCAAAAGAAAAAGCAGTCACGTTAGCGCAGGCGTTAGGGAACCAGGTCGGGAAGACCTACTCCATTGAAGAGGTCCAACAGTGGGACGGGTATTCCATGATCGGAGGTCTCGCTGCCAATGTTGCTTTGGATCGATCCGCACCACCACCACCGCCACCATCCACTGCGCCGGGACAACTCACTGTCACCGCCTCGGTCATCGTCAGCTTCGATCTGCTGTGAACGGATGAAGGAGAAAGAAAAAGTGCAAAGGTCGCGATAACGCCCGTAGCTGTTGAAATATCGCCATGTCACACATCGGGCGGGTCGTGAATGTAATTACGAGGTGCCGATCCTGCACAAACGTTGATTCAAACGAGGGAGTCTGTGTTTCAATGTGCAGGAGGGGAAATTCTGGATGAGGCATCGGCTGTTCCGCCTGCTGGCTACGTTCGCTCTGATCACCACCATGTTCCTGGCTTGCTCGCGCGACCCCAATGTGCGCAAGCAGAAATACTTCGACAGCGGCCAGAGCTACTTTGACAAGGGTCAGTACCCCGAGGCAGCCATCCAGTTCACCAACGCTGTTCAGGTGGACCCCCGCTTTGGCGAGGCCCACTACCAGCTGGCACAGACCTACCTCAAGCTGGAGGACTGGTCCCGCGCCTCCGTGGAGCTTAACCGCACACTGGAACTCCAGCCCAACAATTACCCGGCGCATGTCGACATGGCCAACCTCCTGGCGGCTGCGCGCCAATTCCGCCAGGCCCAGGAGCACGTTGATCTGCTCCTCGCTCAGCAACCCAGCAATCCTCTCTCTCATATCGCTGCCGCCAACTTGTTTGCCGCCCGGCAAGACTTCAACTCTGCCATCCAGGAAATACAGAAGGCCATCACTCTCGCCCCCGACCGCGCAGATTCCTATTTCGGCCTCGCTCTGTTGCAGACGCAGACCAGCCAGATAGACGCTGCCGAATCCAACTTCAAGAAAGCGGTGGAGCTCGATCCCAAGGCGATGAACACGCAATTGGCCCTGGCAGGCTACTACCAGTCGCGTGGCCGTCTCGCTGAAGCCGAGCAGCAGCTCCGCCACGCCATGGAACTCGACCCGAGAGACCCTGCTCCCCGGGCTGCCCTCGCCCGCCTTCTCATTGCGGAGCGGAAGCCCGCCGAAGCCGAGGCTCTTTTGAAGCAGGCGAAACAGGATTTGGCCGACGATTCTGCCGGCTACCGTCTGCTGGGTGATTTCTACATCGCCACCAATGACCTGCCAAAAGCCACCGCCGAATACACCCAGCTCTTTCACGACCACCCCAAAGACCCGGAAGTCAGAAAGAACTACATTCAACTCCTGATCCTCGCCAACCGGTTGGAGGAAGCGCGCCGGCTGACCGACGACATCCTGAAGGCCAACCCCAACGACACTGAGGGGCTCCTCTATCAAGGCCAGATTCAACTCCACGAGGGACGCACCAACGACGCCATTACGATCCTGCAAACCGCGATCAAGAATGATCCCGACAACGGTGTTGCCCACTACCACCTCGGCGTCGCATTTGATCAGTTGGGCAGCCTGGCGCGCGCCGAAAGCGAATGGCGAGATGCCGTGCGTCTGCGCCCCGATCTGGCAGACGCCCACCGTGCCCTCGCGACTGCCGCACTGCGTGAGGGCGACTGGGACAGCCTCCAGCAGTCCGCTACCCAGCTCATCAATCTTCAGCCCATTTCTCCCGACGGCTACGCCCTGCGCGCCATCGCCGCCATGAATCGCAGCCAACTCTCCCAGGCGGAAGCCGACATAAGCAGAGCCATTGACGTCGCACCCCAGAATCCGCTGGGCTACGTCCAGATGGGCAACCTTCGGCTGCTGCAGAAGAAATTCGGCGAAGCCGAAACCTTTTACCGGCTGGCGCTGGATCGCGACAGCAGCTCAGCCGACGCCCTCAACGGCCTGATGAACACTTACCTGGCACAGAAGCAGCCTGACAAAGCTGTCGCCGCTGTCAACGCCCAGATCGCCAAAGTGCCCAACAACAGTGCCCTTTACGATCTGCTCGGCACCATCCTCTTGAACAATAAGAAAGACCTGAACGGCGCCGAGGCTGCCTTGCAGAAATCCATCGCACTCGACAAGAACAACTCCGACGCGCTGCTGAAACTGGGCCGGGTACAAGTGGCCCGAGGTTCCACCGACCAGGCCATCGCCACTTACCTGCACTCCATCCAAGGCAATCCCCGCGACACCAACTTCTACATCCTCACCGGACAGCTCTACGAGGGTAAGCAGGACTGGGAAAACGCCAAGCAGATGTACCAGAAGGCGCTGGGGATCGCCCCCGACAATCCCGTGGCTTCCAACAATCTCGCCTACGTCATGCTGCAGACCGGTGGCAACCTCGACGTGGCTCTGTCGCTCGCCCAAACCGCCCATCGAGGTATGCCCGAATCACCCAACGCCGCCGACACCCTGGGCTGGGTTTATTACCAGAAGGGCGCCTACAAATCCGCCATTGATCTCTTCCAGGAAGCGCTTAAGCTCGACGAGAAGAGCAAGAACCCGGAGAATCCCACCGTCCACTACCACCTCGGACTCGCTTACCAGAAAGCCGATCAGCCCGCTCTCGCTCGCCAGCACATGGAGCGTGTTCTTAAGCTCGATCCCAACTACTCCAGCGCCGCCGAGGTGAGAAAAGCTCTCGCCCGACTCCGCTCCTGATCGCCGTTGCGGCTCGTGCGGGGGACGGTCCTTTGAGCCGTCCGCGGCCGGCGTGTGCCTTCCCACCCGATAGGAACGAATGGTCGGGCACACCTCGTCACACAACCCCATGCGCAAAACCCGTCGCTTCCCTGACAAATTCTGTCAGTCGCGGGGCCCGCACCCGTCCCTGCCTCCCCTCTCCCCCGTAACCGCTTGATTTCCAAGAGCCGGTACCCCCACGAGGGTAATGTTGCCCTGGCATTCTGAATGCACATGTAACCAGTAACCTTCGAGGATATACGGCTCCATGTGAGGGAACATGAACAAGCGTCGCCACAAACGAATCAAGATGGTTCTGCCGGTGAAAATATCGGCCAAGGATTTGTCTGACAATCAGTTCGACGAGTTGGCGCACACGCTCGACATCACCAACAACGGCGCTCGCTTGGGAGCGATTCGTCATCCCTTCAAGCCCGGAGACAAGCTTCTGCTGCAATACCGCCAGCGCAAGATTCAATTTCGCGTGGTATGGGTAAGGCTGCTGGAAGGTACTACGGAATATCAGGTTGGCGTGGAAGCCATCAACCACGGCGGCGAGACTTGGGGATTGGAACTCACCAGCGGCGAAGCCACCGAAGAGCGTCCGGCGGAAATGGCCCTCTCCTGATCGATGGCCTCGTCTCGGGAGCGGCTCTCATAGGCTTCAGCCTGTGTTTGTGAAGATAGGCCCCAATCCCAGCCCTAACCTCAGAGCAAATCCGGTGCGTCCCTTCCGCGGCAAAAAAAACCTGCCGTGTTGCCACGGCAGGGTTGGAGTGAATGCGAGACCGGAAATCTTCAGTCGGCGGCCGCACCCTGGTTCACCGTGGTGGTTTCCTGCTGTCGGCGCGAGGCACGATTGGCTGGCAGGCCGGCGTCGCGGATCTTGTACAACAGTGCGCGATAGCTGATGCTCAGCGCTCGCGCCGCTTGCTTGCGGTTCCAGTGGTTGGCTTGCAGAACTTTCAGGATGACTTTGCGCTCCAGCTCGCGCACCGCTTGCCGGGTTAGCTTCTTCAGCGAGATCGGTCCATCCAGGTTGATGTCGGGATTGAAGTACTCCTGCTCACGCGACACCAGGTCGCTGCTGATCGCTTCTTCCGTTCCCAGGATTACGTAGCGCTTCACCAGGTTTTCAAGCTCGCGAATGTTGCCCGGCCAGTGGTACTTCTGCAGTACCGCCATCAGATCGCCCGACAGCGCCCGCGCCCGGCAGTTGTACTTCCGGTTGTAATACTCCAGGAAGTAATGGACCAGGTCTTCAATGTCGCCACGCCGCTCCCGCAGCGGCGGCATATGGATGTTCACCACGTTGATGCGATAGAACAAATCCTGGCGGAAGGTGCCGTTCTCAATCTCCACTTCCAATTGCCGATTGGTGGCGCAAACCACGCGCACTTCTACTCTCTTGTCTTCCTGCGCCCCAATGCGGCAGAACTGTCCATCCTGCAGCAACTGCAGCAGCTTCGATTGCAGCGCCAGATCCAGCTCCGAGATTTCGTCCAAAAACAACGTGCCGCGGTGCGCCAGTTCCACCCGCCCCGGCTTCGAACCGTAGGCGCCGGTGAACGCCCCCTTTTCGTATCCGAACAGCTCGCTCTCCAGCAACGTCCCCGGGATCGCCGGGCAATTCACCTTCACGAACGGTCCGCTTTTCCATGGTGAAAACCCGTGGATCATGCGCGCGATAATGTCCTTGCCCGTGCCGCTTTCGCCTTCGATCAGGACCGGCACGTTGGCGCTGGCTACCTTGTCGAGCCGCTCCCGCACCGCCTGCATGGCCTCCGAGCGGCCAAAGACCACTGCATCGGGAGGAATCTCGCCTAGGGATTGAACCAGCGAACTGACAGAACCTGTGCTTGTAATGGGCATTTCGTCGCCTTGTACTCCTGTTGACACCCTCTACTGTGCACCCCGAGAGCCAAACCCTTCCACCCTGTGCCTGGCACCCCGGAACCGGGTTTAAACTACACCTACTCAATAAGTTGCAGGAGTCACGGCTGAGCTGCCGACGGCCCACGACACCATAGAAATCCGGCCCACAAGGGTCTTCCTCCGGAGGAAAATGTTTTCACACGGAAGAAGCAAGTTTCCGTCCCGCGGCCCGGCGACCGGCGACGCCGTCAGAGTCATGATTCAGCAGGGGACGGGAAAACTTTAGGCCTATCAGGTGATAACCCTCGGCATGAGTTACCCTCACTGTTCGTGCCCGCAGGTTGCGGGAAGCGTCGGGAAGTTCGGTAGTTGCGATCAGCGGGGCGCTGGGTATCTCCAACAGAACCTGCGCGGATGGCGGAAGGGAACGGCGCACTGCCACCAGTGCCCCGTTTGCGGAAACGTTCAACGCGGTGGCAAACTCAAGGAAATCCTTCCCTTTCTCGTCCCGGCTGCGGACAAATACCGGGATAGCTAGGGGCAGTCTTGGCCACCTGCGGCGCTCTTTTTCCGCTTTCCGTCGGTTCAAACTAGCCCCTCAAAACTCGGAATTAACCGCCTCTTTCCCGCACCTTGGGGGCCAAACCGCGGAATTCATCGCCCCACTCTTGCCTCAAGACGCGTAGATTTCCCCTGTTCCTGCCAAGCCCGCGCCGGGAGCGTTACTTGGCTGGCTAGTCTTCGCCTTCTGTACGCCCCTCCAACCGCACGTAGCTCCCTGCCTTGAACTGCTTACGACTGCAAGCTTTTTCCCTTCAGTGACAATTTGCTTGCCTTTTTCGTTGACACAGGCGGGTCTCTGGCTTACCATCGCCACAAGAAAACATACGTCCTGTTACGTGTGCCCTCCCCTCGTTCATCAAACCACGAGCTCTAGAGCTATGGCCGCAACGCCGGAAAAGATGTGTGTTCCCCAGCCCTCGGAGTCGGATCAAGCAGCCGCGGAACTCTGTCCCGCCAAACCGCAGGGCGCCGAGTCTTGCCCCAGTCCGGAGTGCCGTCAAGACTTACTTCGCGAATACACCCAACTGCGGGAACGCTTTCTGCGCACTACCAATGCATTGGCGGCGGCGGCTCACGACCTGAAAACGCCCCTGTCCATCCTCAACGGATACGTCGAACTGCTGCGCAGCGAGAAACTCGGTGGCCTCAACGACCGCCAGCGCGACATTCTTCGCGATATGCACTCCAGCGGCCAGCGCCTGCAACACTTCATTCAGGATTTCCTCACCTTCAGCGTGCTCGAAACCGGCGAGATGAAGATGCAGTACGAAGCCGGAGACATGAACGCCTGTCTCTCGGAGGTCTGCCGCCTCTGGTCCAACCGCTTCCAGGAACGCGGCCTTGCCCTGTACTTCCTGGCCAACGACAAGCTCACGCGCTTTGCTTTCGACTCCGCTAAAGTGCAGAGGGTCATCTCCAATCTGCTGGAGAATGCATCCAAGTTCACGCCTGCGGGCGGTACCGTCTGGCTGCACGCTGAGCCCTACATGTGGGAGCGCCGCAGCGTCAACAAGACCGACATCTCCAGTGAACGCCGTCGCCAGGACAATCCCCTCCCCAATTCGGTCAAGGTAAGTGTTTCGGACACCGGTCCAGGCATCCCTCCCGAATACCACATTGAAGTCTTCGACGATTTCTTCCGCTTGCCGCAAAGCGAGCAACTGTCCGACGGCATGGGCCTCGGCCTCGCCATCGCGCGCCGCCTGGTCAATGGTATGGGTGGCAAAATCTGGGTGGAAAGCGAGCCCGGCGCGGGCTGCAAGTTCTCCTTCATTGTGCCGCTTAACCCGGCTTCTAACGGGACGAACAAAGGGAAAAACCAATGAGCGATACGGCCAACATTTTGCTGGTCGATGACGAACCAGGGATGTTGCGGTACATCCGTACTCTGCTGGAAGTGGACGACTACAAGGTCGAGACCGCCTCTACCGGCGAAGAAGCGGTGGAGCGCGTACAGAAGGGCCTGCACCCAGACCTCGTCCTGCTTGATCTGCTCATGCCCGGCATCGATGGCCTGCAGACCCTCGAGCAGCTCCGCCAGGTTTATCCCGGGGTGAAAGTTGTCATGCTGTCCTGCGTCAGCGACACCCGCAAAGTGGTCCAGGCCATCCGCCTCGGAGCCCACGATTACCTGACCAAGCCCTTCCAGAAGGCCGAACTCGACGCCGTCGTCGATCAGTGTCTCGGGACGAATCAACAGAACTATCCCAGCGAGGTCGAGGAACTCGCCGACGATGTCTTCTTCGTCGCCGCCAGCCCCGCCATGCGCAAGATTCGTTCCCAGGCGGCGCTGGTCGCCAACGTAGATATCCCGGTTTTGTTGCTCGGCGAGAGCGGCACTGGCAAGGAAGTGCTCGCGCGCCTGATCCACAAGCTTTCTCCCCGAGCCCACCGCACTTTCTTAAAAGTAAATTGCGCCGCTGTCCCCGCTGACCTTCTGGAAAGCGAACTGTTCGGCTACGAAGCCGGAGCCTTCACCGGAGCCAACCACCCCAAGCCCGGCAAGTTCGAGCTGTGCAACAAGGGCACCATCCTGCTCGATGAAATCGGAGAAATGCCGCCGCTCCTGCAAGCCAAGTTGCTGCACGTGCTGCAGGACCAGCAGTTCTCCCGTCTCGGCAGCCGCTCGGTCATCAAAGTGGACGTGCGCATTCTCGCCGCCACCAACATCAACATCCCGGAAGCCCTCGCCACCAAGCGTTTGCGCGAAGACCTGTACTACCGCCTGAACGCCTTCACCATGACTCTGCCCCCGCTGCGCGACCGCAAGGAGGAAGTCCCCATCCTGCTGAAGCATTTCATGTCGCGTATGGCGGAGCGCTACGCTCGCGCCCCCTTGCCCATGTCGGCCACCATGATGCAGGCCTGCCTTGAATACTCCTGGCCCGGCAATCTGCGAGAGCTCAGCAACTTCATCAAGCGTTATCTGATTCTCGGCGACGAGAAACTCGCCATCAACGAACTTCATCCCAAGAGCGACGGCAACGGCGCCCAGTTTGACACCGCGCCCCGCAACCCCGCCGAGTCCTCCGGAGGCCTGAAATCCCTGGCCCGCAACGCCAAAGATGAAGCTGAGGCTGAAGCCATCACCCGGGCTCTGGAAGAAACCAACTGGAATCGCAAGCAGGCGGCGGCGCTGCTGAAGATCAGCTACAAGGCCCTGCTCTACAAGATTCGCCAGTACGGCATCGCCCAGGCCAAGAGCCACCACAAGCTCTCCGCCGGCGCCTAGAAGAAGTGGCGCTGTCAAGCCCTTCACCCTCGTCGCGGAGACCCATGCGTCACCGGTATGATGGCCAAGATCAAGGTGCTCCCGGCCGATTGATCTGCTCCCCTTCAGCGGGGTTCATGGCGATGCGCCACCAGCCTGCGGTGTAAAGAGGTCGTAAGTCTCCTCACCTTTCTCCCTTTTGTTTTCTCACGATCTCTGGTAGTAGGTAACACCGCGAAGAGATTGACCCTTGGCCATATCCCGCCGGGCGAATCCGCAAACCTTTTCAACTTGACGACCCACTCTCCTGGGGAGCAAACTGACCTGCCTCTTCTGCGGCGGCGAACCGCACCCCCCACTCGTGGCCCGCAAGGAGGATCTGTTCCGAACTCCCAAGCTGGTTATAGACACGCAAATGAAACCAGTCTGCCTGGTGTGCCTATTTGCCATTCTCATCAACCCCGTCGCGCTCGCGAGAAAGAACCCTGTGCCCTTGCTCAACCAACCGCTGGTTCCCGGGTTCTCCGTGCCTGGCCGGTCGGACTTCACCCTCACCGTGCGCGGTGCCGGTTTCGCCAAGAATGCCACCGTGTATTGGAACGGCAGCCCGCGAACCACAACCTTCAAAAGCGCGGTTCGCCTGGATGCCACCATTCCTGCTGCCGACGTTGCCCAGCCGGGTACGGCGACGGTCACGGTGGTGAATCCGCCCCCTGGCGGCGGCGCCTCCAATCCCGTGTTCTTCTCCATCAGCCTTCCCAGCGCCTCGATCGGCTGGCTCAACAAGAACATCGTAACCGGCAACGAATATTCGGTCAGCATCGCAACCGCAGACTTCAACGACGACGGCAACCTTGATGTAGCCTTGCTCGACGCCTTCCCCAGCAACGGCAAGACGGTTGAGATTTATCTTGGCAATGGGGACGCAACCTTCCAGGAAGGCGCCGGCTATCTGGCGGGCGACAACTCTATCTTCACCGGTGATGTGAACGGCGACGGCGAGGTTGACCTGGTTACCACCGACTCCGCCGGAGCCTTCGAGGTGCTTCTGGGCAACGGCGACGGCACTTTTCGGCCCCCGCTCAAGACCTCCGCCAATCCCGGCGGATTCGTGGGCGCGCTCGGCGACTTTAATGGCGATGGCCATCTCGATATGGTCATCCATTACGAGCAAAGCGGAGTCCCCAGCACCTTTCAAGTCTTCTTCGGGAACGGCGACGGCACCTTCCAGGCTCCCACCACCTACGGCGACGGCGAGAACCTCTTCCCCGTTTCCATCGCGCTCGGAGACTACAACAGCGATGCCATCATCGATCTGGCTGTGGTCAACAATGCTCCTACCAACCCGCGGATCCAGATTTATCTGGGGACACTGTGCTGCGGATTCCAGCCCCCGACCTCGTTCGATGCCGGCCTGACTCCGGTGCGCGTGGTAACCGCCGACTTCAACAACGATACCCACCTTGACCTGGCAGTTGCTAACCTGGAGGGAAGCGGTTTCGGCAGCACTGTCTCCATCCTCCTGGGAAACGGCGACGGCACCTTTCAACCCCCGATGATCTTCCCGGTGGGGCCGACTGCGCTGCGCCTTCGCGCCGGAGTGTTTACCGGTGACAGTAAGCCGGATTTGGCCGTGGTCTCCGCCACCGGGCTCTCCGTCCTGGCCGGCAACGGCGACGGCACGTTCAAGAACGCTTTGAGCTTTCCCGCAGGCTTCATTCCCTCCGCCATCGCCACGGGAGATGTCAATAATGACGGCCGGCTGGATTTCATAGTGGCCAACGACACTACCTTTCTCGCCTTCTCAGTTTTGACGCAGAGTACAGCCGCACTCTCCGACACCAACCTCACCTTCGGAGGCGTGGGCGTGGGCACTTCCAGCCACCCCCGCAACGTGAGGCTGACGAATATCGGCAGTTCCGACTTGAGTCTTGCCAGCATCATCATCGGCGGCACCGACGCTGGCGATTTCTCCCAGCAGACCACTTGCGGGGCGACCGTAGCCTCGGGCGCAAGCTGCACCATCACGGTCACGTTTACGCCCACCGGTCTAGGGGCCCGCCACGGACAGCTCGCTTTGACTGACAGCGCCTCCAGCAAACCGCAGGTGATCACCCTGGCGGGCAGGGGAAAGTAGGAAAATCGGCAGGCAAAAGCCGGCCGCGTGGGCCGGCTTTCTTCTCTTAAGGAACGATCCTTATTGCACTGTCAGCGTCACGCTTGAGGTGCGCGTGGCTCCCGACGTCGCGCTAATGGTAATGGTGTAAGTTCCCGCGGGCGTGCCCTGGACCGTCGTCGTGCTGCTGCTGCCCGAGCCGCAAGCCCCCTGGAACAGTGCGAGCGCAAACAGCCCCAGCAGCAGGGTCCCTCCGAGCAGCCGGCGTTTGCGCGACATTTTTCCGCCGATTCCGAGGCCTAGCAGCGCCAGCCCGGAAACCGGCAACCACGTCGCATACAGCGGCCCGCCTCCAGGCCGCGCGTCCACCGTCGTCGTGGTACGCAATGTTGTGCTGATGTTGAGGGTATCGCTCACCGCCGAACCATTGCTGAGGTTCGGGATGGTTGGCGTCGTAAAGTCGCACTTGGCCCCTGTGGGTAGGCCGGAGCTACAGGACATCGCGACCGAACTCGGGATGGGCCCGGTGGGCGTGACCGTAACCTGATAGGTTGCGAACTGCCCCGCCACCACCGTAGCCGTCGCCGGAGCTGGCGGCGGATTGTTCAGCGTGAAGTCATTGACCGTGGCCGTGACGCTTGCAGTGGTGAGGTTGCCTCCGGCAACGGTCACCTGGGCAGTGTCAGGCAGCGATGTCGGGGCGGGATTGGGCGTCGTCGGGGGGGTGGGGGTCACGATCACATTTGCCGTAGTCGTCCCCCCGCTGTTCAAGGTTCCGATGTTGCACAACACGGTGCCAGTGGTCCCTCCCGTGCAGGTGTTGGTGCCTGAGCCCAGGTTGGCCGATACAAACGTCGCTCCGGCAGGAACCGCACTGCTGAAGGTCACATTGTTGACCGCATCTCCGTTATTCACGATCGTGTACTTGAAGGTGACCTCGTTGCCGAATCCGACCGGGGACGGACTGGCGGTTGGCACGGGGGAAAACGCTAAGGCCACCGTCGGACCCACCTTACTGACAAAAGCGTCACTAGTGCCGTTAAGGCTGGCTTGCAGCGGATTCGCGGGAGGGAAATCGCCGGAGAAGGTTTCGCCCGCGACATAGGTGGCTCCTTGCGAAACTGTTCCCGTCTGGGCATCGGTAGCGATGCTGGTGCCGGCATCATTGCCACTGCCGCCCAGATAACTCAAGGAGTGACCCGGCGCCGTGTTCGTAGTCGCGGTGGTATCAATACGGCCAACGAACGCGTCGACGCCTCCGCCAGGGGTTGTCTGGAAGGCATTCAGCAAGGTCACCGGCAAGTCAATGGAATCGGTTGAGCCGGTAATGCGTGCGCCCTGGATATTATCCACCGCAATGCCCAGACCAACATCGGTCCCCGAGCCCCCCACATAGGTGAAGTAGTTCAGCGGAACATTGGTGGTGGTGCAGCTTGTTCCCGTACACGGGATGCCGAGTTTAGCGACGAAGGCATCGGGCAACGGGCAGGGAGTGGGGGGGGTGGTGCCGGGGCAATTGAGTGTCGCTTGAAACGTGACGACTCCGGTGCCCGGGGTAAAGGTGAAGTCGGTGGAAGTCGTCGAACCGGTGATGTACGCGTTCCCCGTGGAATCGGCAGCGATTCCATTGCCGATGTCGTCCCCACTTCCTCCCAGGTACGTGAGGTAGAGCAACTGTGCGCCGGTGGCGGCAACTGGATTGAACTTAGCCACCCACACGTCAAGACCTGCGGTATAAAGCTGGGTAGCATTGAGCGTGGTCAGGTCGCTGAAATCTGTGCCCCCCGTGATGTACACATTCGGGTTGGGAGTGACGCCATCGACCGCAATCCCGCCGCCGACAGTTCGCCCCGTGCTGGGCGTACTGCCGCCGATGTAAGTGGAGTACGCCAGAGTCGCCGGGCCTACCAAAGTCGAATCCAGCTTGCTGAAGAAGAATTGGTTGGCGGCTTTGGGCGTCAATTGAAAGGCGCCTGTGGTGGTGGGAAAGTCGGGCGAAGTCGTGGTTCCGGTTACGTACATCTTGGCCCGGAAATCCACCGCGAGACCCGTGGCTGTATCGGTACCTGTCCCCGCCAGATAGGTGGAATACAGCAGTGCACTGCCGTCGAGTGCAAGCTGGCTCACAAAAGCGTGATTGCCCGCCGAAACCGGGGGAGCCTGAAAGCCATTTACCGTGGGGAAGTTGGTAGAACCCGTGGTTCCCGCCACGTCCACGTTGAAGCTGGTGTCGACCGTCACTCCCGCGCTGGTGTCGATGCCATCGCCGCCCAGGTAGGTGGAAAAGGCAATCGCGTACGGAGGATTCGAGGAAACCGGACTGAATTTCGTGACGAAAACGTCGGCAGCGCCCGCGTTGGCGCATTGGAATGCCGCAGGCGTGTTAGTCGGCGGGCACGTGTCTACCGGGACAATGGGGAAATCGGCCGAGGTGGTCGAGCCGGCTACGTAAACATTGAGCGCGGTATCGACAGCAATGGCAGGACAGCCCGCGGTGACCGTTCCGATGATCCCGGCCGCTGAACAGGCTTCGTCCCCGCTGCCGCCCAGGTAGCTGGAGTAGCTGAGCACTGGGTCAATGATGAGTGCGTGGCTGCGGTCGTAGGCCCCAAGCTCAAATCCAACTTCGTTCTTCGCTCGCAGCACGAACCGCCCGGAAACCTGCCTTTGTTCTGCTCCGAACTGCTGGTAGATCCGCGGCGCCTGCAGTCGCATGTCACCGCCGCTGATGGCAAGGAGCAAGTCCCCGTCGGGCTGCAATTCCAGCTTCTCCGGCCCCTGGAAGCGAAGCACGACCTTTCCCGGGTCAGCGTTCGGAGCCACTTCAAAGTCGTACTCCAGTCGCCCCTGGCTGCCGTAATAGACCAGGTCGATGCCCGGATACACGTAGCTGTAGCGAACCCGTGCGAACTGAGGCACGTTGCGATGCCACTTGGCAGGATCATTCCCGATAAAGTAGTTGCTCTTGCCGGGCAGGAGGTCAGTCCCGGTTACGGCAGCATTCGGATTCGCCTCCGCCAGCGCCATACGCACGACGGTAGCGCCGGCATCCCGCGAGCGTCCCGTCCGCAGCGCCAGCACCGCTTCATCGCCGGTTAGAAACAACCCGTATCCGTTGCCTCGCGCCAGAAACCTCACGCGGGCGTCGCTCTGCCCCTGGTTGGGTTCAAAAAAGAGAGGAAGATGGCCGAATGCTGCCCGGACCTGCGAGGCTGAAAGAGCGGACGGGCCAGATGCTGGGGCGAAAGCGGGTGGGTGCGCCGCCCCGGTCCCCGCGGAGACGCGCGCCAGCCGGGCGCCGGAGCCCAGACCCAAGGCTACCACCGCGATGGTGAGCAGCAGCACAATCGATAGCCCGATCCGGCCCCGTGAATGACCTGTACCCAACCCACGGCGATTCAATCTCACAAGATCCTCCGAGTTTCCCGATTTCATGGAGAGGAAGAGAACACGGCGCACAAACCGCAGCCCGCCCCGCGCTCGCGAGTCAGCTACGTAGTGGTCACCAGAAATGGGGCGAAAAAATAAATAACTACTTAAACATCTGACGGATACCCTGTCAAGCCGCGCAGCGCTCCTCGATCCTGGTTTCCTGAGATGCAGGTCGCCACAGCTGGAGATGCCGGTCTACGCCACGAAGGCTTGATAACAATGAAACCGTGTACAGGCCAGGATGCTGCGCGCTCGCAGATTTGCTGCAAATGATTTCATTCGTTCGTCTTCTTACAATCGCCGCCGGATTGATCAAGTGCTTCATTCCATGTCGCACAGGGGAGGCCGACATGCTTTTTGCCAATGGCAGCACGATTGCTTCTATCTCCCCCAAGACCCGCACTTTTTTGGATCTTCCTCCCCAGAACCTCTTCGCAGTTTGCGGGTTTGCGAGCGTTGTTGCCGGTTGCGGAAGCATTAACCGAGTCAATTCCCGCTGAGTTTTTGCGCTTGCAAACTAGGGCCGAGTACGTAACTCTTGGGTAAATAGCGCAAAGTTTTTCCTCCGGGGTGTTCGCCTGGTCAGATTGAGGGGAAGGACTGGCGTTGGATTGCGTTTGGATTGACAATGTTGCTAGAAAGAGACGCCACTATGCTGCAGCCACCGCAGGAACGGCGCGCTATGCGACGTTTCGACATGCGCCTGCCGGCAGCCGTCACCTTGGCCGGGGTTGATGAATTACTGACCGAGACCCAGAATGTCAGCGCTCGGGGAGTGTTCTTCTACCTCGACCGCCCGGTCACTGAGGGCTCGCGCCTGGAAGTGACGCTCACCTTTCCGCCCCATGTCACCTTGACCGATTCGGTGCGCGTACGCTTCGTGGCGCGCGTGGTGCGTGTGGAGGCTCCTCTGCCGGTTTCCCGCATAGGCGTCGCCGCCGTCATCGAAGAGTACGAGTTTCTCCGCTCCAACCCCGGCCCGGACTTCTTGAGCGGGATGCAGTAAGACCGGAACCTCCTTGTTATCGCGGAACCGCCGCACCGTCGTCGTCGGTTAAAGGATCCGACCGGACACGGGGTCCCAGTGGAGGCCATGATATTCGATGGTTCGCACGAGGTCTTGCAGCCAGTCGCGGCTATAGTCGGTGAATGCTACTGTGCCTCCACTGCGGCGGACGTCATCATGAAGGCGCAGGGCCGGATTGCGCTCCAGTATGACCTTCTCAAAGAGAGTTACGTGCTGGCTGACTTCATAACGGAGCCCAAGGCGCGAAACCGCGCCCGCGGAGTTACCCTGGAGAAACTGCACCAACTCTCCGGTGCCGGAGAAACCTCTCTTGCGGGCGAACTCGAATAGGCAGCCGATGGATTGGAAGAACTCCTGGGACTTGTAGTTGGCTTCGTATTGGTGCAGGAGGGCGTCCACCAACTTCAGGAATTCGTCGGGGAGGGACATCTGGAGCTCCGATTCGCGGCGCAGGCGCGCATAACGGCGCGAAACCATGCTCAAGTAGGCGATGTGGACGATCCACGTAGCAGCGTAAGCAGCATAGAGGTAGGAGTTCATCGCGCGCCCCTGGATTCGAGCAAGCCTTCCAGGGCCTGGGTCTCTTCCACTTCGCGCTGCAGGCGCTCGACGCGGTAGCGCGACCAGCACACCAGCACCGCAAAGCACAGAAACGCCGCCCAATTAATCAGCAACACGCGACCCATGCGGGGATCGAGCGAACCGCCGCCGCCGATCACCGGCGACGGATGCTGGGTGCGGAAGTACCAGATGGAGAAGTAAACCAGGGGAACGTCGAGCGCGCCGAAAACCGCCAGCACCGCGGCCATTAGCGGCGTCTGCCCGCTGCTGGAAAAGCGGCGCAGCATCAGGTAGCTGACGTAGATCAGCCACAGCACTAGGGTCAAAGTCAGGCGCAAATCCCAGGTCCACCAGATGCCCCACACCGGGCGCGCCCAGATGGGCCCGGTCACCAGGACCACGGTACAGAACACAACGCCCACTTCCGCCGACACCAGGGCAACGATATCGGCTTTAGTATTGCGCCGGATCAGGTACACGACCGAAGCCACAAAGTTGGTGAGGAACAACAGGAACGCCGTCCAGGCGGAGGGCACGTGATAGTAAAAAATGCGCTGCACGTCACCCATGGTGGCTTCGGTGGGGGCAACCTCGAGCGCCTGGTAGAGCGCGTAACTCAGCAGAACAGCCGTCAGCACAGCCAGGATGGGGAAGGCCCGTTTCATTCTGCGTCCAGCACCGTTTCAAACAGCAGCAGACACCCTGTAGTAAACACCACATCGTAGGTGGCAAGCAAGGCGATCCACGGCCGCGCGGAGTACTCCCCGCTGAGGATGGCGCTGGTCGCTTCGACCATGGCGAGCACGGCCGGAATGGAGATGGGGAACAGCAGCAAGGGCAACATGATTTCCCGGCTACGAGTGCGGATGGACATCGCCGCGAAGAACGTCCCGTTCACCACCAGAGCCCACGTGCCCAGCGCCGCCACCACGGGCAACTGCCAGGTCGGTCCCAATGCGCGCAGGTTGTAAAAGACGATAAACAGCGGCGTCATCAGCGCTTCGAGCACCGCTACAAAAATGAAATTGCCAAACGCCTTCGCCAGGAACAGCGAGTTGGCTGGGGCCGGAGACACCCGGTAGGCGTCGAGCACCTGGTTACGTAGTTCGCGCGCCCAGGTCTGGTTGAGCGCCACCACCGCCGCAAACAGGAAGGCTACCCACACCAGCCCGCCGGCGATCTGGCGCGACTCTTCCGCGGTGGGATTGAACGAAAAGCTGAAGATCACCACCACCAGCAGGGCAAAGAACAGCATGGAGTTGATGGCATCTTTGGATCGCCATTCCAGGCGCAGGTCCTTGGCGAGCGTGGCTCGGGTCAGGCTCGAGGTCGTCATCGCGCCTCCACCGGCTGCAGGCTGCTTGTCCGGCTGACAATCTTTCCCGCCTCCATCCACACGAACTCATCCGCCGCACCCTCGAGCAAGGCGGCCTGATGCGTAACCACAAAGATGGTCTTGCCCGCGTCGCGCATCTTGGCCAGCAGGCCAACCATCTCGCGCGCCGAGCGCACATCTACGTTGGAAAAAGGTTCATCCAGAAGCAGGATTTTGGGATCATTCAGCAGAGCGCGGGCCAGGGACATCCTTTGCCGCATGCCCTGCGAGTACTGTCCTACGGGGCGCGCCAGTTCGGGATCGAGCGCAACCGCCCGAATCACACTGGCGCAACGCTCGTTGTCCTCGATCGAGTAGAGCCGCGCGAAGTAGCGAAGGTTCTCCATCCCGCTCATTTCGTCATAGAGCAGCGAAGGATGCGCCATGTAACCCACCTGGTGGCAGACCGATCGGAGGTCACTCGTGCCCAGCATCGAAACGGTTCCGCGGTTAGGCCGCGTCAGGCCGGCGAGCGAGCGCAGGAGCGTGGTCTTGCCGGCTCCGTTATCGCCCAGAATTGCGTAGAGGCGGCCGGCGTCAAAGCTGGCGCTTACGCCGCGCAACGCGGCAAACCGTCCGAATTGCTTGATGAGATCGGTGACGACGACAATAGGAGCTACATTCGCCGCGCTTTCGGTGTGGCTCGCAGGAGGCACTGCAAGGGAAGATAGCCTAAGCCCAGCGCGAAGTCGAGAGGAGGACGCCGGCGTTACAGAATCTCAGTTCGACATCCCCGCCGAACCGGCGGGCTGGGCTTGTGTCATGCTCTTGGGCTGCTCGGCCGCAGGGGCCCCGGGCGCTCCCGGCTGCTGCGGAGCGTATTTCGAAGCGCACTTGGCTTGCAGTTGCTTGGCGTGGAAGACGCCATCGTGTCCAAAGCTACCCTCGGCCAGCGCCTGGGAATTGTCCTTGAACGTATCCGGAGGCGCTTCGGTGCCGCTGTACACCACCGGCAAGCTCAGGTCCTGCTCGACCAACACGAACTCTACCTTGGTGCCGGTGCGCTTGATCGAGCCCGGCTGCACATTCCCGGCGACCCGCAGCCGCTTGGTATAGGCACTGTCGCCCATGCCATGCAGCTCTTTGATGGTGACGTAATAGCTCTTGCTCTCCTGCACCCCGGTGTACGCCAAGTACCCCAGGGAGATGAGAATAAGGGCCGTAGCCCCGCCGAATTTCAGGAATTTGCTGGTTTGATCGGACATGCCAATACGCCTGTAATGCTGACTCTATCCGCTGGCCGGGCCGGGGTCAAGCTGTCCGGAAGGACGGCAGTGTTCTGATTTCAAGCCAACCGGGACACTGCCAGAAGGACCGTAGTGGGGAAGAGTACCCGCCCATCCTCATGGCGTCATCCCGATGCCCGGCGCACTGCAGCCGGGCGAGGGATCTCGCGTGCAGTGACAAAGCGGGGCCCTTACTATCCAACGATTTCGACGGCCAACTCGCTGCCGCTTGCGTGGCTCCCCACAAGCTCGATCGCCCGTGCAGCCCAGGCGCTCAAATCGGACTTCCCTGAGAACGAGATGATCATCATCGCGAACCTGGTCGTCGTCTCGCGGATCATCGCCCGTTCGGAATCACTGCTTGGGCTGCCGAATGCCCCGTTGGAGTCCGCGAACACCGGCAGGTCGGCGATGTTGATCACGTCTTTGCCGATGCCCTTGTACGACTCCTCTTCCCGGCCAATGCGGAAAACAATCTCATCCCCCACCTTGGCCAGGTCGTAGGAGCCCACCGGCAAGAAACTCCCGAGTGAAACCAGGTTATTGATGTCGACCAGATTGTTGATGAAGTACAGTCCTTTGCCGGATGCCAACCGCCGCAGCAGAGCCTCGGCTGACCCCCGGTAGCGGGAGGGGTCTTTGCCCAGCGCCTTGTAGGCCTGGCGCGTGGCAGCAACTTCGTGGTTTGCCGCTATGTCTGCCGACGCCGTACTGCCGGAGAGCTGCGCCGCGCGGGCATTCATCAGTTCCAACAGCGCATCCGCCGACTTGCTCACCTGAACGCTGCCTTGCACGCAGGCCACTCTAAGCGCCGGACATCGGCGCTTGAGCTCCGGATCGATGGTAAGGCGCATGCCTCACCACACCCGGCAGGCGTTGGCCGACACCATGGGTTGCCCCGTCTTGCAGCTCCAAGTCTTCTGGAACTCGGGCATGTTCTGCACCACGCCATCGACCCGGAAGCGTCCCGGCGAATGCGGATCGACATTCGCCAGCATGCGGGAGAGTTCGGGACGCTGCTTCTGGCACCACACCCGGCCGAAACCCAGGAAGAAGCGCTGCTCGGGCGTGTAGCCGTCGATCGTCTGCGCGGCTTTGCTGTTGGGATCCTGCGCAATCATGGCACGCAGCGCGTTCAACGCAATGCGGGCCCCGCCATTGTCGGCGGTATTCTCACCCAAGGTCAGGCGGCCGTTGAGGTGCAGGTCATCCACCGCGATGAAGCTACTGTACTCGTCGGCGACACAACTCACCCGCTTCTCGAATTCCTTGCCGTCCTGCTCCGTCCACCAGTCGCGCAAATTGCCCTGCGGATCAAACTTGCGCCCCTGATCGTCGAAGCCATGGGTGAGTTCGTGCCCGATGACCACGCCGATGCCCCCCATGTTCACGGCGTCGTCCACCGTCTTGTCGAAGAAGGGCGGTTGCAGGATGCCGGCAGGGAAAACAATTTCGTTGTAGGAGCCGCTGTAATAGGCATTCACCGTGGGCGGCGTCATGCCCCACTCCTTGCGGTCGAGCGGTTTGTCGATCTTGGCGATTTGGCGGCTGGATTCGAATTCGTTCGCCCGCGTCAGGTTCCCGATCAAGTCGCCACGCTCGACTTTGAGTTTGCTGTAATCGCGCCACGCGTCGGGATACCCGATCTTGTTGCGGATGGCGTCCAGCTTGATCTTGGCCTGTTTCTTGGTATCGTCCGACATCCAGGGCAAGCCTCGGATGTCCTGATCCAGCGACTTCTCCAGCGCATCCACCATTTTCAGCATGCGCTGCTTGCCCTCTGGCCCGAAAGTCTCCTCCACATACCGTTGCCCCAGCGCCTCGCCCAGGGAGTTGTCGGTCAGGTCCACGCAACGCTTCCAGCGGTCCTGGATCTGCGCCTGGCCGGTGAGGGCCTGCTGCATTTTGAAGTTGGCATCCACGAACGGCTTGGAAAGCCAGGGCGAAGCCGCCCGCAGCAGGTGCCAGCTCACGTAGGTTTTCAACGCATCCAGCGACTCGGTGTCGAGGACGGCGTTCACCTGTTTGAAAAAGTCGGGATTGACGACATTCAGGCTGGTAAAGCTGGGCGCCCCGACGTCCTTGAAGTAACGACTCAGATAGAAGTTCGGTCCCAGGGCGGCAGCTTCCTCGCGGGTCATCTTGTGGTCGCGATTCTTGGGGTCGCGCCGCAGGGTGCGGTCCATAGAAGCCTTGGCCAGCGCGGTTTCGATGCGCATGACGGTTTGCGCCGCGTCCGCCGACTGCTGCGGAGAATGGCCGGCCAGCGTAAACACCTGGGTGACGTACTCGACCAGGTGCTGGCGCATCTCCACCATCTTGGGGTCGTCCTTGATGTAATAGTTGCGGTCGGGCAGCGACAGCCCGCCTTGATCGATATAGGCGATCACCTGGTCCGCGTTGTGCAAGTCGGGCGCGGAATAAAAGTTGAACAAAGGATTCGGCCCGATGAGATGCACGCGTGCGATCGCATCGATGAGCGCGGCCTTGTCCTTGACCGCGTCCACACGGGTGAGTTCCGGCTTGAGCGGGTCAATCCCCCCGGCGTCGGCTGCCTTGTCGTCCATGCAGGAACTGTAGAAGTCCCCGATCTTCTGGTCGATACCATCGTGGTGGGGGTCGTTGACCGAGGCTTTTTCCAGGATGGTTCGCATGGTGGCCTGGTTGCGCTCCTGCACTTCAGCGAAGCTGACCCACTGCGACCGATCGGGCGGAATCACCGCCTTCTTCATCCAGTTGCCGCAGGCGTACTGGTAGAAGTCCACGCAGGGATCGATGGTCTTGTCGATGTTCTCAATGCTGTAGCCCGGTGGCAGGCTGGCGTTGGGGTCGGTTTGGGCAATGGTGAAGAGTGAAACCACAACGCAGAAGGCGGGGAGAAGATAAAAGCGCATACCGGAACCTCTCTTCCTGGACGGACTGGTGATTGTAGGCCGACAAAGTTAGACGGGCAAGAAGCGGAAAGGTGATGTGAGCCGTTGCGTTGTCTGGAGTGCTTTGGGTGCAATATTCATGATGGCGTCATCCCGAAGCCCCGCGCTTTCTCCAGCGGGGCGAGGGATCCTGCGTGGAGAGGCGATCGGCCGCTTTTCCGGGGCGTATAATGACCGATTGTAGATCTCCCACTGAGGGTGGTTGTTCATGTCTTCGACGAATGGCAATGCTGTCGACGTTCGTAGTGTCCCCCAACCCCGCGCCGAGTGGATAACGCGCCGCAAAACCGAGAACGGCGACGGGAATTTCTCGCAGATGCACTATGCCCGGAAAGGCGTGGTCACCGAAGAGATGGAATATGTCGCCCACCGGGAGAAGCTCTCGCCTGAACTGATTCGTGACGAAGTGGCCCGCGGCCGCCTGATCATCCCCGCCAACATCAACCATCCGGAGCTTGAGCCAATGGCGATTGGCGTGGCTTCGCTGTGCAAGATCAACGCCAACATCGGCAACTCCGCGGTTACCTCGAACATCGACGAAGAACTGAAGAAACTGCACACTGCCGTGCACTATGGCGCTGACACGGTCATGGACCTCTCCACCGGCGGCGACATCCATGAGATTCGCGAAGCCATCCTGCGCCACTCGCCCGTGCCCATCGGCACGGTGCCGATTTACGAAGCGATTTCGCGGGTCAAGCGCGTAGAAGATTTGAACGCCGACGTGATGCTGGAAGTGATCGAGGAGCAGGCGGAGCAGGGCGTGGACTACATGACCATTCACGCCGGCGTGCTCATCCAATACCTACCGATGGTTTCCAAGCGCATTACGGGCATTGTGAGCCGCGGCGGCGCCATCCTGGCGCAGTGGATGGCCCATCATCATAAGCAGAATTTCCTCTACGACCGCTTTGACGACCTCTGCAAAATCTTCGCCAAACATGACGTGAGCTTTTCCCTCGGCGACGGGTTGCGTCCCGGCTGTATTGCCGACGCCAGTGACGAAGCCCAGTTTGCCGAACTCAAGACCCTGGGTGAACTGACGAAGAAAGCCTGGGAATACGACGTGCAGGTAATGATTGAAGGCCCGGGCCACGTGCCGCTCGACAAGATCAAAGAGCAGGTGGATAAAGAAAACGAGCTCTGCTACGAGGCTCCGTTTTACACCCTGGGCCCGCTGGTCACCGATATCGCTCCCGGCTACGACCACATCACGTCGGCCATTGGCGCGGCCATGATCGGCTGGCACGGCGCCGCCATGCTGTGCTACGTCACGCCCAAAGAACACCTCGGCCTGCCCAACGACAAGGACGTGAAGGACGGCATCATCGCCTACAAGATTGCCGCCCACGCCGCCGATATTGCCCGCCACCGCCCGGGCGCCCAGGACCGCGACAACGCGCTCAGCTACGCCCGCTACAAATTCGATTGGGAGAAGCAGTTCGCGCTCTCCCTCGATCCCGAAACCGCCCGCTCCATGCACGACGAAACCCTGCCCGACGACTACTACAAAGAAGCTGCCTTCTGCTCCATGTGCGGCCCGAAATTCTGCTCCATGAACTACTCGTCGAAGGTGGACGAGTACAACAAGCAGGTGCATGGGCTGGAGAAGAAGGATTACTCGGAACTGGTGGAGAAGCTGGTCACGCTGAAGTAACGATCCACTCCTCACAACTGTCATCCTGAGCGGAGCATTGCGATTCGCCTTGCGAATCGCAATGCGGAGTCGAAGGGCCCCGTGTTCGCTTGCACCGCTATAGACGCTTCAAGGAATTTCTACCGGCGCACCAGACTCGCAGACTCCCACACCTCCGTGGGCAGAGCCTGCCCTGAGCGCAGTCGAAGGGAGTGCCCGCGTCATCCGGGACCGTCATCCCCTGAAGTCCGCCACCCCGTCCCACACCAACTGCACCGCAATCGCCAGAATCAGGAATCCGAAGATACGATTGATGGCGCCCGTGGCGCCCGGCCCCAATCGCGCTACCAGCGGGCCACCGAGTCGGAGGAACAGATAGACCGCAACTCCCACGCCGACGATTCCAATCACCATTCCTAGGTAGGAGAGCGCGGAGTCGGCGTGCGCCGCCAGGCCCATCACTACCCCGATGGAACCCGGGCCGGACAGGATGGGCATCGCCATGGGCGTCAGGGAAATGTCTTCCTTGGTGCTGGCTTCGTCGCTCTCCGCGGAAGTGATGCGGCTGGAGGCGGTCACCATGCCCCAGGCGGTATTGGCTACAATCAACCCGCCGGCAATTTTCAGTACCGGCAGTGAAATGCCGAAAAAGTTCAGCACGAAGCGTCCCAGGAACATGAAGAACACCAGGATGAGCATCACGTACATGGCAGTCCGCATGGCGGTACGGTTGCGCTCACCGCTGGGCAACCCGGAGGTCAGCGAAAAGAACAGCGGCACTCCGCCGAACGGGTTGACGATGGGAAACAGCGCCAGGAATGTCGCCCCCGCCGCCGACGGCAGGTTCTTGAGAATATTTTCGACTTCATGGGCGGGAGACATGGCTTGTCCTCCACAAGAAGTTGCAACTTAGCCTGGGCCGTCCCTATCAGTGATAGCTTTCCAGCACCTTGGCCGCCCGGTTCAAGGCCGCGGCCAGCACTGCCAACTGCTGGCGA
Source organism: Terriglobia bacterium (assembly GCA_020073165.1). Lineage (GTDB taxonomy): Bacteria > Acidobacteriota > Terriglobia > Terriglobales > Acidobacteriaceae > JAIQET01. Next base: position 116,035 of record JAIQFP010000006.1, read on the forward strand.
GTCCGCTCCGCATCGTGTTTGTCGATGGCCTCATTCACCCCTGGGATCACGACCGCGGCATATCCCGTGTATTCACCCGGAGCGTAAATGGCATGGTGATACCACGGGCGATGCGGCAGCCCGTCGGGAATCCGCAACGCCCGCTCAACGTCGCGTAAGGTCTGATTGATTCTTGCGGGATCGTTAGGGACCTTTTCCTGCCGGGAGAGCATCTTCGCCCCCGCCTGTTCAAAGTGACGCGCAGCTTCCGCGGCTTCGGCGAAGCTGGGCGTGTGCCCGGAAAGCTCGGCCTCAGCTTGCTTGCGGGCGGACTCAATGTAGGCTGCAATCTCCTTCCCATATTCCTCGTAGTCGTAGGGGAGCACGTCGGCATCGGCCATGCGAAGAACTTCGAGGCCGTATACCCGCGCCATCTGCTGCTCGTACTTGAAATCGGGGTCGCCAAACTTTTTGAACCAGGCGAAATTGTCGAAGGCCGAGTGATAAACGCCATAGGAGCCAGTTGAGCCCACATCGGTCGAGGGCACCCCGAGGTGCTGGAGGAACACCGTGTAATCGGAACCACTGCCCAGGTCGCCAACGGACACATCGAGCTTGGCCTGCGCGGCCGGCGGACGATAGGTCCCACCACTGGCCTCCTGCTGCGGTCCACCTTCACCGCCGGTCTGACTGGTCTTGAGCCAAGCCTCATACACGGTGCCACCCGTGGGAGCTGACACCTGCATGGTGATGTCGCGCAGGAACTGTTTCAGGCTGGGCACCGAGGAGGCGCCGAACTTCGGCCCGGAGACGGCCACGTCCATATTGAAGTAGGCAGCGGCATTGGCCAGTTCTGCGGCGTGCTGCTCACCCCATTCAGTGGAACCGACGAGCCCGAACTCTTCCGCGTCCCAACTGCCGATCACAATAGTGCGCTTCGGCTTCCAGCCCGACTTCAGCAGTTCGCCGAGGCCATGCACCGCCTCCAGCATCGAGGCCGTGCCGCTGTTGGGGTCCACCGCTCCGTACACCCAGGCGTCACGGTGATTGCCCGCCACCACCCACTCGTCGGGAAACTCGCTGCCGCGAATCCGCCCAATCACGTCCCAGATGGTACGGAACTGGTAATCCTGCTTGAGGTGCATCCTCACCTTCACCGGGCCCGGGCCGACGTGATAAGTGAACGGCAGCGAACCCTGCCAGTCGCGCGGCGCGTCTTCTCCGCCGAGATGTTCGAGAATCGGCCAGGCATCCTTGTAGGAGAGCGGAGTCGTGGGAATTTTCGGCATCTGCGCCGATTGTTCGGGCGCAATGCGCTTGGAATCGGGCAGCGAAGGCACGGAGGCGATGCCCGGCGTGGTCGGATCACCGGCAAACTCGAACATGTAGCCGATCGACCCGCGCTGCACGCCCGCATCCGGACGCCACGGGCCTTGCGGATACTTGTCCCCGCGATGCCAGCCGTCATCGTAGGGATCTGAATAAATAAGCAGCCCGGTGGCCCCGTGCTCTTGGGCGACGAAGGCCTTCACTCCACGGAAGTTCTGCCCGTAACGTACCAGGACCAGTTTGCCGCGCACATCCACCTTCATCCGCTCGAGCTTCTGGAAGTCTTCCGGTGATCCGTAGTTGGCATAGACCACTTCGGCATCAACATCGCCGGAGGGCGACATACCGCTAAAGGGCATGACCACGCGGGGATCGTCCTGGTAAGGGTCGCCGTCCACGTGCTCGCGGGTGGGCCCGTGCATGCTGACTCCCTCAGGCGCGGTCACGTCCACGCTGATTTCGGCGGGATAGTTGAGCCAAACGCGGTATTCGACGATCTCCGTGTCCAGACCAGCCTCGCGGAATTTCTGCGCGACATAGTCGGCGGTGGCTTTGTCCTCCGGCGACCCGGCAATGTGCGGCGCCTGCGTCAGTGTGCGCAGATGCGCTTCCGCGAGCTTGGGGTCAGGAACGGCCAGGAAACGGCTCTCCAATGCGAGTTCCTCGCCGGAATTGTGGAAACCGAAAAGTGCAGCAGAGCCGGCATGATCCGCAGAATTGGCTGGCCTGGGTGCTCCCGCCACATTGGCAAGCAAAAGAGTAAGGACGAAAGCAGTTGTCTGGAAAACTTTCATCGGGCTCCTGTAGTCGGCCTGGGAGACGTAGCAAGCTGCGTCTCTACAAAACGGGGCGCTGGCTACAACCTGCTCAGTACCGCCAGCGTCTCCTGCAGGTCGGGGACCTGGTTTACCGGATAAATTTTGCTGAACTCAATTTTGCCATGTTTGCCGACCACGAAGATGGCGCGCTCGCTGGCTCCGGTAAAAGGCTGGTCCGCACGCAGCACCCCGTACTTGCGGCTGACGTCACCGTGCGGCCAGAAGTCGCTGCACAGCGGGTAATCGAAGGGGCCGATCTCACGCTCCCAAGCCGTGGTGTTCATGATGGAGTCCACGCTGATCCCTACGACCTCGGCGTTCCGCGCCGCAAATTTCTCACGCTCCACCTGGTAGGCAACCATCTGCTCCGTGCTTACCGGCTCCCAATTTAGCGGATAAAACGCCAGCACCAGGTTCTGCTTGCCCCGGTGTTCGGCAAGATGAAAGCGCTTCTTCACCCCGCCCATAAGCACTGGGAGATCGAAGTCGGGCGCCATGTCGCCGGGTTGCAGCACCGTCAGCCCCCTCTGCAGAGTGACCACTCACGCTAATTCTCAGCGGGAAACGGATGATTGTACTCCTAGCAACTTCTTTGATTGTTTTCGGGAGGGCACGGATTCACAGGCCGCGCAAAAATTCTCTTCTTGGGGGCGGAGCGCTTCGGTGCTGCGGTTACTGGTCTGGTTTTGGGTGGCGCAGTGCTTTAGCGATGCAATGATTGCTCTGTAATGAAGCACGGTTTCAGCCGCTGAGGTGCCCTGCTTTGGCTTATCCCGCAGCCGCACAGCCGAGGCGGCTGTCCTTGTGTGACTCTGTAAAACGGGTAGCTAGGAGCGCACTTGCCCGCTTCCTATCACTTCATATTTCGTCGACGTCAATTCAGCCAAGGCAAAGGGTCCGCGGCAATGCAGCTTCTGGGTGCTGATCCCCATCTCAGCCCCAAAGCCGAACTCGCCGCCATCGGAGAAGCGCGTCGAAGCATTCCAATACACCGCCGCCGAATCCACATAGCGCAGGAACCGGCGCGCATTCGCTTCGTCGCGGGTAACGATCGCTTCCGAGTGCTTGGTGGAGTGCCGGTTGATGTGTGCGATGGCCGCATTGACATCCGGCAGCACCCGAATCGCGATGCACAGGCGCAAATATTCTTCTCCCCAGTCCTGCGGCTGAGCCGGCCTCACATTCAAGCCCGCGGTCAAGCGGCAGGCCTGCTCATCGCCGCGCACTTCGACGCCACAGTCGAGCAACTTCTTCACAATCCGTGGCACATATTCCGACGCGATGCGCTCGTGCACTAGTACCTTTTCCGCCGCGTTACAGACCGAGGGCCGCTGCGTCTTGGCGTTGATCACGATGCGGTCGGCCATCTCAAAATCCGCCGACTCATCCACAAACACGTGACAGTTCCCCGCCCCAGTCTCGATCACCGGCACCGCGGCATTCTCCGCCACGTAGGAAATCAACTCCGGGCCGCCACGGGGAATGAGCACATCCACGAGGCCGCGGGCCTTGATCAGTTCCTGGACCGAATCGCGCGTGCTCGAATCCAGTAGTTCGATTGCGCCCTCGGGTACTCCGGGCACCGCGGCAAGAATCTCTACCAGTCGTTGATTGCTCCGAGCCGCTTCCTTGCCTCCGCGAAGCACAATGGCGTTGCCCGTCTTCAGCGTCAGGGCCACCGTATCCACGGTCACGTTAGGCCGCGATTCGTAGATGATGCCCACCACCCCCAGCGGCACCCGCACTTTGCGGATGCGCAGCCCGTTGGGGCGCGTCCACTCCGCCAGCGTTTCATAGACAGGATCAGGCAGGTTCGCCACTTCACGCACGCCGCGCGCCATCTCTGCAATCCGCTCGGGATTGAGCAGCAAGCGATCGCGCATCGCGCCCGAGAGCCCGGAAGACTCCACGTCCAGACGGTTTGCCTCCAGAATGCTCTCCGCGGCGGCTTCGATCGCGTCCGCCATCACCAGCAGGATGGCGTTCTTTTGCACGGTGGAGAGTCGCGCCAGCGGCGCGGACGCTTCCCGCGCGCGCAGCAATTTGCCGCGAGTCGAAAGTGGCGCGCTGGTCGTGGTTGCCATCTCAGGACTTCCTGCGCCGGGGCGGGAAATAAGTTCCAATCTTGCCTTCTACTGCCCAGGGAATGGCGTGCGCATGGTTTCCATTCACGATCGCCACGTGCACCCCGGCTTCGCTGGCCACCCTGGCGGCGCGCAGCTTGGAGCGCATCCCTCCCGTGCCCAGCGTGCCGTGTCCGTTGCACAACTCCTCCATCTTCGGAGTCACCTTGCGCACCGTGCGCAGTATCCGCGGACGGGTCCCGTTGGGCATGTAGAATCCGTCCACATCGGTCAGCAGGAGCAGCCAGTCCGCCTTGACCGCAGTGGCCAGCAGCGCGCTGAGTTCATCGTTGTCGCCGAACGCGCCCACCAGTTCCCGTACCGAAATGCTGTCGTTTTCATTCACCACCGGTACCACACCCAGCTTGAGCAACTCGTGGAGTGCATTCTGCAGGTTCTTATAGCGCACGGGAGAGGTGAAGTCATCGCTCGAAACCAGCAACTGCGCCACCACCTTCTTGCCGAAGAAAAGCTGCTCATAGGTGTGCATGAGCGCGCTCTGGCCGACAGCCGCGCAGGCTTGCATGAGGGGCACGGTCTGGGGACGCTCACCCAAGCCGAGGTTCGACATGCCCGACGCGATGGCGCCCGAGGTGACGATCAGGTACTCGTTCCGGGAGAGATCGAACTGGTCGACCAGAGCCCGCATCTGCGCGGTATTGATACGCCCCCCGGGCGCGATGAGGCTGGTGCCGACTTTGACGACGAGGCGCATAGTCATTCCCAAACTAGCAATTCAAACGCCATTATCCGCGTGGAAATCCGTGCGGTGGCCCTTTGTTTCAGCGATAGGGCTTGGTGCAGGTTGCACATTAAGTGCAAGGGATTGCATGCGAGGGCTAGAGTCTTACAACGCCCTCAATCGCATGCGTCGCCCAAAAACGCCACCCATCCGTTGACGTCCTGCCAGGCTTGGAGCATACTCCCTCGACCATTGACTCGCCCGTCCGCCAAGTTCCCTCCGATTCGGGCGAACCTTAAAGGAGGGTGAATCACATGAAAACGAACTTAGGTTTCGTTGCCCTGTTGTTCCTGCCCTTGTGTCTGCACGCTCAAGTCAGTGATCCTGCACTGGACGCTGTGTTTCCGACACCGATGTTCGTCACCATTGATGTGCCCGGAGCCGTCGCCACTCGCGTGAACGCTATCAATAACTCGGGACGCGTTGTGGGCGGCTTCGACAGCAGCGACGGTCGGACCCACGCCTTCTCCTACAGTAACGGCCGGTTTCAGGAGATGGTTCGACCGGGCTTCTATGCCGAGTCGTACGGCGTGAATGACTCCGATGAAGTTGTGGGGACGTTCACTCCGAATTTTCAGTATGGCTTCCTGTTCATGGCGGGCGCATACCGTACCCTGTCTTTTGGTTTCCAAGGCACGTATGCGGCCGGTATCAACAATAACGGCGATGTAGTGGGCGCCTACTGGGATGTATGCTGCGACTTGCATGGGTACCTCCTTCAGCGGCCTTTCGCGCTTACCACATTTGACTATCCCGGGGCGGACAGAACGGAGGCGGAAGGCATTAACGAAGCCGGCCAGATCGTGGGCATCTGGAGGGACGTCAACCAGGTCCGACATGGCTATCTGTTGCAGGACGGTGTGTTCACCAGCGTTGACGTTCCCGGAGCGACCCTTACCCTTGCGCTTGGCATCAATTCGGCTGGTGTGATCGCCGGAACCTTCGTTGACGCCGCCGGCGCCAGCCACGGGTTTCTTTCTCACAACGGAAGCTTCTTCACCCTGGACTTCCCCGACGCTGTCTCAACTGAGCTAAGCGGTATCAACCGCCTTGGTATTTTCGCCGGCGCTTACACTGACACTGCTGGGGTTCAGCACGGTTTCTTTGGACACAGGTAGGATTACCTTGCCAGCCGACGAGGGTGAAACCCTGCTGCCGCCAACATCAGCAGGGTAGACTACTGACATGTCTCCCACTGATTCTACGCAGCGCTTTTCTTCCCGCGTGGAGGACTACGTCCGGTCACGTCCCGGTTACCCGGGCGAGGTCATTGAGTTATTGCGCCACGAGTGCGGGCTGACGGCGAGTGCGGTTGTGGCCGACATTGCTTCCGGCACGGGCATCTTCACCCGCATGCTGCTGGAGCACGGTAACCGGGTATTCGCGGTGGAGCCTAATGCGGCGATGCGCAATGCTGGCGAAGACCTTCTGGCCTCCTATCCGCGATTTGTCAGCATCGCCGGCACTGCAGAGGCGACCACCCTCCCTGCTCACAGCGTCGACCTCGTGACCGCCGCCCAGGCTGCGCACTGGTTTGACCGTGAGAAGGCGCGCCGCGAATTCATTCGCATTCTCAAGCCCGGTGGTTGGACGGTGCTGGTGTGGAACGAGCGGCGCACGGATTCGAGCGCCTTCCTGCGGGCCTATGAGGACATGCTGCTCGCTTGCGGCACCGACTATCAGGACGTACGCCACGAGCGCACAACTGCCGTCATCGGGAACTTCTTCGCGCCGTCGCCTTACCAGGAACGCGTGTTCGAGATGATCCAGGAATTTGACTACCCCGCACTCCAAGGCCGGCTGCTCTCGTCTTCCTACACCCCGCAGCCGGGACATCCCAACCACGAGCCCATGCTGCGGGAGTTGCGCCGCATCTTCGACACGCACCAGGTCCAGGGCAGGGTTGCATTCGAGTACAACACTCGGGTGTATTACGGGCGGCTGGGTTAAGGAGGTCGCTTTGTCCGACGAGAAATCCTTCCACATGTCTCCCGCCGAATTCCGCCGCCACGGGCACGCAGTGGTGGACTGGATCGCCGACTACTACTCGCGTATCGAGACCTTTCCGGTGCTGTCTCGCGTGGAGCCCGGAGAAATTCGCGCTTCGCTGCCCGCTGATCCGCCGAGGAAAGGTGAGTCCGTCGAGGCCATGTTGCACGATGTCGAAAAATTGATTCTCCCCGGCGTCACTCACTGGCAATCGCCGAATTTCTATGCCTTTTACCCGTGCAATGCCTCGGGCCCGTCGATTCTCGGAGATCTGCTCTCCTCGGGTCTGGGCGTACAGGGCATGCTCTGGGCCACCAGTCCGGCCTGCACCGAGCTGGAGACTCATGTTCTCGACTGGTTGGTTGGCATGCTTAGTCTGCCGCAGAGATTTCGTTCCACCAGCACTGGTGGCGGCATGATCCAGGACTCGGCTTCCAGCGCCTCGCTGTGCGCGTTGCTGGCCGCACGGGAGCGCGCCACCAACTTTGCCAGTAACCAGCACGGTTGCGACGGCAAACTGGTCGCCTACACCTCCGCCCAGGCGAACTCTTCCATCGTAAAGGACGCGCAGATCGCCGGCCTCGGCCGCGACCGCCTGCGGCTCATCGAGGTGGACCAGAACTTCGCCATGCAGCCGGACGCACTGGCCCGCCAGATTACCGCAGACCGCCAGGCCGGGTTCGTGCCCTGTTTCGTGTGTGCCACGGTGGGGACGACGTCTTCGAACGCCATGGATCCGGTCGCCGACGTCGGCCGCATCTGCCGCGAGCACAACCTCTGGCTGCATGTGGACGCTGCCATGGCCGGCACCGCCGCGCTCTGTCCCGAATTTCGCCACATGCACAACGGGCTCGAGTTCGCTGACAGCTACTGCTTCAATGCCCACAAGTGGATGTTCACCAACTTTGACTGCGATTGCTTCTACGTCGCCGACCGGGCGTCCCTTGTCCAGACCTTCACACTTCTGCCGGAATATCTGCGCAATAAGGCAACCGAGTCCGGCGCGGTGATTGATTATCGCGACTGGCAGATTCCGTTGGGCCGCCGCTTCCGCGCGTTGAAACTCTGGTTCGTGATCCGGCACTACGGCGTGGAAGGCCTGCAGCACCACGTGCGCGAGCATGTCCGCCTGGCGCAGCAATTCGCCGACTGGATTCGCAGCGACGACCGCTTCGAACTGGCGGCGCCCGTGCCGTTGAACCTCGTCTGCTTCCGCCACAAAGGGGGAGACGAAGCCAATCAAACCTTGATGGACCGCCTGAACCGCAGCGGCGATCTCTACCTCACGCACACTCGTCTGAACGAACGCCTGACCCTGCGCCTGTGCGTCGGGCAGACCAACACCATCGAGCGCCACGTGGAGCATGCGTGGAAAAGGATTCAGGAGGAAGCAGCGAGTTTGCCGTAGAGATGCAGCTTGCTGCGTCTCGCGCACCCAATACTGGAGACGTAGCAAGCTACGTCTCTACGGGGCACTACTTCTCTCCCACGGCAGCGGACCGGACCGTCCCGGCCGTAGCGGACTGAGGCCCCCGGGCCTGCGGCTTGGGTTCGGCCTCCGGCGCACCAGCAGCTGCTTCTCGGGCTTTTCTGGCGATGTACTTGCCCGGCCCAGCCAGGAAGCGCGCCAGCACATCGGCAACCTGCTCGAGCAGAACGCGGTCCTCGGCGCCGAACGCGTTTTCGCGATCGCTCTCTACCGCCAGAACACCCAGCTCGCGGGTCGCCAGCTTGATCGAAACCAGAATCTTCGACTGCGTCTCCGGCAGCGCCACTTGCCCGGGATGCTGGTCCCGGCCAGCCTCCAGCAGTTGTTGCGGCGTGTTCTTGCCGACCGCGAGGTAAATGCCGACCCACGTGTAATGGCGGCCGCGGCAGAGCAGTTCGATGACGTCTTCCAGGGGAGAATGATGAAAAGAAGGCTTGTTCGCAGCGAGCACACGCTTAACTTCTGCGAGCATTTCGCGGGCGGAACAGTAGGTTTTCACGTTTGAGTCCTGAGCGGCAAAGATTTGGGAATCGTGATCAAGTCTAGCCGCCGGGAGAACCACGGTCAACGACTAAGCCGTGGCGCCGGGCTGTTCGACGGCGTTACTCCCTTTTTCCCAGGTTCTTCGGCAGGTCGGGAGGTGCAGGAGGAATCGACGAGGCCGGCCGCAGACCAGTCGCATTCGCATTGGCTGGAGCCGCGGGGTTTACCCCGAAATCCCAGACGTAGAGGTTCATGCCTTCTTTACCCAGCATCTCGACAACGGCGTACTCCCCGGGCGTGAGGGGCTCGGTGGGCGTCACCTTCACCCAGCCGCCAGTAAGCTGCTCGGCGTTGCTCGGAACCAGCTTCTGCTCCTGGCTGACCTTGCCGTAAACCGCGATCTTGATGTCGCCCACGATGCGCTTGTCCCCTTTGGTCTGCACCCGCACAATGCGGAACCGGTCCCAGGGTTGTTCCGGCTCCTGGCTGGATTGTAGGGGCTGTTGCGGGTCGCTTCCGGCGGCTTGGTTCTGCTGCTCCACATTCACGTAGATCGAAGGCAGGGCGGCATGCGATTGAATTTTCGCGTGCGTTCCAGGGATCTCAATGCTCTGCTTGGAACTGGCAATGGGATTGATCGTCGCCCGCAGAATGTTTCCTGTCATGTTCTTCTTAACCTGGCTGCCCTGCTGCTGCAATTCGACCAGTTCCGGCTGGCCCTGGTAGGTATCGAGCAGCATGATGCCGCCGTCCTCGGGCAGGCGCAGGCCGGGCGCGACCTGGGGTGTCTTGAGCTCTTCGGCCTTGCGTTCCGCCTCCAGCTCCTTGTCAAGCTCCACCGCTTCCGGAGCGGGCTTCCCGGCGGCGCGGTCTTTCTCAAACTGCTCGGTCGCTGTCCAGTCCACCAGGTCTTTGGGCACTTCTTCCCACTCGTTGCGCTCCGCGCTGAGATAGCGGACGCGGTCGCCCTTCACCTCATACTTGGTGACCAGCTGGTAAGAACCGTCTTTCAGGATCAGCCGCTTGGCGAGTTCCTGGGCGGAGGCCGAGTGCGCCACCACAAGGGACGACACTCCCAGCAGCAAACCGATCAGAATGAGGTAAAGGCGGCGCATAACCCCTATCCGTTAGATGCAGCCTGGCAGGCCCAGTTTACCCCGGACTTCACCCGGCAAGCCTCCAGAATTCCCCGGCCAGACCAATCCTGGCAAAGGCGGCCTCGGCCTCCTCCACGGTCTTCGGGCGCCAATCGGGACTCAATCGGTCTCCATACCACTCCTGGGCCAGCCGCCAGCCCTGATGCAACGTCAGGGTCCCTCCTCGAGGCCGGCCCCACAGCAGGCACCAGCGATCCACATGCTGTTCCGACCGGAACAGAAGCATGGTTTTTCAGGTGAATACGATGTCCTTATACCAGTGGCGAGCGGGGACGGCAAAGTGGATGATTCCCCTGTGATCCAGCAGTTGGCCATCCTTCACCCGCAGCCCCATCTCAAAGTTGCAGCAGCCGCAGGAGGCCTGGATGCGAGCGTCTTTGTGCAACATGGCCGGAATCCCGAGCGCATCCCAGATACAGTTGCTGTACCAAGAGCGTTCCCCGACCTGCACCGGGAAGGCCGTGGGCACGGCCGAGAATGGGGCGGCGCGCCATAATTCTCCGTTCTCCTGTAGCACAAACGCGTGAGACTGGCTTAACCGCTGGAGTGCCGCTTTGGCTTGCCGCCGCCGACTTCCCAGCCCTTTGGCCATCTCTGCCACGCTTGGCGCCCGGCCTTTACGCAGAAAATGCCGATAGATGTACAGGCGCAACTTGCTGTCGAAGCCACCATATATCTCCGGCATGCTGCCCCCTTGGATACATGTTACCTGCCGCGCTGGCCGACTGTTGAGTGCCAGTTTTCCACTGTTCCCTTCCCCGAAAAACTCTGGCATAATTGGTCGTGCACCCATCCTGCACAAAATTCCAAAGACAATTTAGGGCGAGGAAGCGATGTCGGCGAAGTACATCTTTGTAACCGGCGGTGTGGTGTCTTCTCTGGGCAAGGGGCTGGCGGCGGCCTCCATCGGCTGCCTGCTGGAAAGTCGCGGGCTCAAAGTCAACCTCATGAAGTTCGATCCCTACCTCAACGTGGACCCGGGCACCATGTCGCCCTTCCAGCACGGGGAGGTTTTCGTCACCGACGATGGCGCCGAGACCGATCTTGACCTGGGACACTACGAGCGCTTCACCCACGCCAAACTCAGCCGCGACAACAACTGGACCACCGGCCGCATCTATGAGCAGATCATCGCCAAGGAACGCCGGGGCGACTATCTGGGCAAGACCGTCCAGGTCATTCCGCACGTCACCAACGAGATCAAGGCTGCCATGAAGAAAGTGGCGCAGGACGTGGACGTCGCCATCGTGGAGATCGGCGGCACCGTCGGCGACATCGAATCGCTGCCCTTCATGGAAGCCATCCGCCAGATGCGCCAGGAACTGGGCCGCGAGCACACCCTGTTCATGCATGTCACCCTGGTGCCGTTCATCGCAGCCGCCCAGGAACTCAAGACCAAGCCGACGCAGCATTCGGTGAAAGAACTGCTCAGCATCGGAATCCAGCCCGACATCCTCCTCTGCCGCACTGACCGCTTCCTCTCCAAGGAAATCAAGTCGAAAATCGCGCTTTTCTGCAACGTGGCGGAAGAAGCCGTCATCACCGCCAAAGATGTTGCTTCCATCTACGAAGTGCCGCTGGTGTTCTCGCGTGAAGGTGTGGATACGCTGGCCCTCAAGTACCTGCATGTGGAAGCCAGAGACCGCGACCTGAGCGCCTGGGACGATCTTGTTCACCGGGTCTACAACCCTAAGGCCGAAGTGACGATTGGTATCGTCGGCAAGTACGTTGAGTACGAAGACTCGTATAAGTCGTTGAAAGAGGCACTGGTCCACGGCGCACTGGCCCACAACCTGAAGCTGAACCTCAACTGGATTGAAGCCGAGGGCCTCGAGACCGGAGATAAGACCTACGAGGAGCAACTCGCCGACTACGATGGCATCCTCGTTCCCGGCGGTTTCGGCAAACGCGGGATCGAGGGGATGCTGATCGCGATACGCTATGCCCGCGAGAAGAAGGTCCCGTACTTCGGCATTTGCCTGGGCATGCAGACGGCATGCATCGAGTTTGCCCGCAACGTGTGCGGCCTGGCTGAGGCCAATTCAAGCGAGTTTGATCCCGCCACCCCGCATCGCGTGATCTATAAGCTGCGCGAATTGCGCGGCGTCGAGGAACTGGGCGGCACCATGCGCTTGGGCGCGTGGCCGTGCAAAATCGAGCCCGGAACGCTGGCCCACAAGATCTACGGTCTACTGGAAATCAGCGAGCGCCACCGCCATCGTTATGAATTCAACCGCGAGTACGAAGAAACGCTGACCGCAGGCGGACTGCGAATCTCCGGATCAACTCCCGACGGAACCTACGTGGAGATGGTCGAACTTCCCGACCATCCACATTTCATCGGCTGCCAGTTCCATCCCGAGTTCAAGTCAAAGCCGCTGGAGCCGCATCCGTTGTTCCGGTCGTTCGTGGGCGCGGCCTATGAGCACGGACTGAGACGCCGCGCCGAGAAAGCCGCTGCCGAGGTGGAAATGTTCCATAGGCCGGAAAAGGTGGGAAGGCGGTAGAGCAGTTTCATGCCGCAAACCACGGTTGAAATTCGCTCTCTGGGGGACAGTTCTCTGGCCGTAGGTTCTTCCGGCCCGCGCACGGTTACCATTGACCGCACGAAGGAAGCCGGTGGCCTCGGACTCGGCTTCAACGGCGGCGAACTGCTGCTGCTGGCTGTCGGCGGATGCTATAGCAACGATCTTTACCGCGAAGCCGCCAAACGCGGGATCAAAGTACGAGGAGTGCAGGTTAGAGTAGACGCGGATTGGGGTGGCGAGCCGGTACGTGCTCAGAACCTGTCATTTTCTGTGACCGTGGAGGCAGAAGCTGCGGAAGCGGAGATCGTGGAACTCATCCGGCACACCGATCGTGTCGCCGAGATCCCCAACTCCCTGCGGCTGGCAACCCAGGTCAGGCTTGCTGAAATCACCGCACTGCCGCGCGCATCGCGGTAGGATAAACCACGAAGGCTTTGACCGGCATGAGTGTCTCCTTCCAACTCGAAGGCATCCACATCGGCGACGGCGGCCTGTTCCTGATCGCCGGACCCTGCGTAATCGAAAGCGAAAAGCACGCCATCTTCATGGCTGAGGTCATCAAGGGCGTCACTCGCTCGCTTAACTTCCCTTTCATCTTCAAAGCTTCCTACGACAAGGCCAACCGAACCTCCATTCGCAGCTTTCGCGGCCCCGGCCTCGCCGAAGGGCTGCGCATCCTGAAAAAGGTCAAGGACGAAGTCCACGTCCCGGTGCTCACCGATGTGCACGAGGTGCAGGACGTCTCCAAGGTCGCCGAGGTCGCCGACGTGCTCCAGATTCCCGCTTTCCTCTGCCGCCAGACGGATCTGGTCGTGGCCGCGGCCATGAGCGAGCGCGTGGTGAACATCAAGAAGGGACAGTTCGTTTCCCCCTGGGACATGAAGCATGCGGTCGAGAAATGCCGCGAGGCGGGCAACGACCGCGTGTTCGTCACGGAGCGCGGCTCAAGTTTCGGCTACAACAACCTAGTGGTGGACATGCGCTCGCTGGCCATCATGCGCAAGTTTGCCCCGGTGGTGTTCGACGCTACCCACTCGGTGCAATTGCCCTCGGCCTCCCACGGCGATGAAGACCAGCAGCCGGTGAGCGGCGGTCAACCGGAATTCATCCCAGTACTGGCCCGCGCCGCCGTCGCCGCCGGCGTGGACGGTGTGTTCATGGAAGTGCACGATAATCCCAAGGAAGCCAAGTCTGACGGGGCCAACGCGCTGGAATCCACCAAGCTGCGTGGGGTGTTGAAGGAGTTGCTGGCCGTGCATGGGGCGCTGTCGGGGGCGCATCTGACGCCCTAGCCTGATGCCCCGTCGCCGAATCTGCTACCATCCCAATCTCATCCCGCGCCTGGGCCATGCTGACTTTTGCTGCCATTGCCGGCCTTGTAATCATCCTCGCCGTCCTGCAGGACGCTTTCGAAACCGTCGTCCTGCCACGCCGCATTACCCGCCACTTCCGGCTGACCGCCTGGTTCTACCGCAACACCTGGCGGCCCTGGCTGAAGCTGGCGAGGCGCATCCACTCACCCAATCGCCGGGAAGCTTTCCTCAGCTACTTCGGGCCGTTGTCTCTCATTCTCTTGCTGGTTTTCTGGGCGGCGGGCCTGATCTTCGGTTTCGCCTTGCTGCAGTATGGCGCCGGCGAGCACGTGAAACTCGGCGATGAGCCAGTCACGTTTGGGATTTTGGTCTATCACAGCGGCGAGACGTTCTTCACTTTGGGATACGGCGACATCGTCCCCAGTAACGGGCCGGCGCGCGCCTTGGCCGTGCTCGAAGCCGGCATGGGATTCGCCTTCCTGGGCGTCGTGATCGGCTACCTGCCCGTGGTCTATCAGGCATTTTCCGTGCGCGAGCTCGAGATCTCAATGCTCGACTCCCGTGCCGGCTCGCCTCCCAGTGCGAGCGAATTGCTATCCCGTCTGGGCTGCTGTCCTGACCAGTTCGTGCTGGATCAGGTCTTTCGCGACTGGGAGCACTGGTCCGCGGACTTGCTGGCCAACCATCTTTCGTATCCTGTCCTTAGTTTTTTTCGATCGCAGCACAGCAACCAGTCATGGCTCGGTGCTCTCACGGTCATGCTGGATGTGACTGCGCTGGTGATGGCAGGAATTGACGGCATACGTACCGACCAGGCCCAACTCACCTTTGCCATGGCCCGTCACGCCGCGGTAGATCTCGCGCAGGTAGTGAACGCCCGCTACGACTCTTACACCCACAATCGCTTGTCCCAGGAGGAACTCGACGGATTGCGGAAGGCCCTGGCCGCGAGCGGGCTGAACCTGCACAGCGACGCTGCCGCAGAACAAAAACTGGCCAAACTCCGCTCCATGTACGAGCCCTACATACAAGCCATCGCCCGCAACCTGCTGATCACGCTGCCGTCGTGGGTGCCGGCAGAAAAGAAGCGGGACAACTGGCAGGGTGGCCCGTGGGACAAGATCATTCAGGCCAAAGGCTTGGGTGAACTGGGCGGACGTCCCCGAGTGAGGGACGAGCACTTCTGAAAGACAGGAGTCGGTAGTCGGTAGTCAGGAGTCAGCGCGTGCATTTCCTGACTCCCGACTCCTGACTCCTTGCTTCTGGGTTCTGCTAACATCCTCTGTTTCTATGAAACACATCGGCGAGAACGTGGTGCGCATCGAAGCCGAGGCGCTGCGTGCGCTGGCCGACCGCATTGCCGGCCCCATGGCGGACGCTTTTAATCGCGCTGTGGAACTGATCTACCGTTGCACCGGCCGCGTGGTTGTCACAGGCATGGGCAAGAGCGGCATCATCGCGCGCAAAATTGCCGCCACCCTAAGTTCGACCGGTACTCCCTCCTTGTTCATGCACCCGGTGGATGCCGTGCATGGCGACCTGGGAATGGTGGTTCGCGGGGACGTCGTGATGGCGCTTTCTTCGAGCGGCGAAACCGAGGAGATTCTGCGCCTGCTGGCGACCATCAAGCGCCTACAGGTACCGCTGATCAGCATGACCGGAGACACACTTTTCCCCGTGGCCTCCCGATCCGGCCGCCTATCCACCGTGGCCGCCGCGGCCGATGTTGCGCTGGACTGTTCGGTCGCCCAGGAAGCCTGCTCGCTAGGCCTCGCACCCACCGCCTCGACCACGACGATGCTGGCTCTAGGCGACGCGCTGGCCATGGCGCTCTCCGAGAAACGCGGATTTAAAGAAGAAGACTTTGCCAACCTGCATCCCGGAGGCAACCTGGGCAAACGCCTCGCCCGAGTTGAAACCCTGATGCATGCTGGCGACGCGGTGCCTCGCGTAACTCTCAAAACCAAAATGCCGGACGTGATCTACGAAATGTCCCGCAAGAAGCTGGGCGTCACGGCCGTGGTCGAAGGTGAGAAGCTGGTAGGTATCATCAGTGACGGCGATTTGCGCCGCTTGCTGGAAAAGCGCGGCAAAGACGTGCTCGATCTCACTGCCGCCGAGTGCATGACCGGGAACCCGAAAACCATCGCCCCCGGAGAGTTCGCCGCCACCGCCATCGCCATCATGGAAGAAAAGAAGATCACGTCGCTGGCGGTGGTGAATGGTCAGGGGAAATTGGAAGGTATTGTCCACCTGCACGATCTTTGGGGAACAGAAATGATGTAGGGAAATTTTGGTAATTGTGTAATCGGGTAATTTGGTAATTTGAACGAGCACCAGGAAAAATTACACAATTACCCGATTACCAAATTGCCCAATTGCGAGATGTCCCCATGTATCACTACGATCCCAACACCGCGCTGGAAGAACTGACCGAAGACGCCACTCTCCCCAACCCGGTCCACGTGCGCGACATGATTCTGCGCAAACGGCTCGGTCCGGACAAGTCGCTGGAGTTGAACCGGCTATTCGTCGAGTACCAGAAGTTCTTCGGCGAGACGCAGAAGCTGGGGAAGGAAATTCTCAAGCAGCTGGCGGGTTCCTAAGCAAAGCAGCCACCGGGTGCCCTCCATTCCTCGGTTCCATCCCGATAATACTGTGCCTCCCGGCTCACTTCAGATAATCTTCCACATCCACCAGGCAGTAGTAGTTCGTCTGCCGCACCAGATCGGACAGGATGGTGAGGTGTCCGGAACCAATCAACAGCAGGATGCGGTCGTTGGACAAGTCGGCGACGCGGTTGATGTTGGTAAGAATACGGATATTTCTTTTATACCAGTTCGTAACCTCATCGGCTTGTCCGTAAGGAGCGTCGGTTTCATCGGGAAGCAGCATATCCAGATAGGAGGCGTGGTCGGGGCGCTTGGCTTCCTCGGAGTTCGCGAAGCGAAGATATTCGAGGACTGTGCTTTTCTTGAGCACCTCATCCCCCTGCACCACCCAGTCCGGCCGGGCCTGGTTATCGGCCGACGAAGAAGCTGGCGCGGGCTTCGGCGGCTTGACGGGTGGAGCGATTTCGGCGGGAACCCGGCCGTCCATCCACATCTGGTAGTCCACGGGATAAATGGTGGAATGATTCAGGCGCTTGGCCAGTTTGAACCCGATCTGCTCAATTTCGTTTCGTCCCAGTTCGTGCTTTCCGGCAATGTAATCGGCGTATCTTGAGGTCCAGATGGACTGGTTGTACTGGCCTTCGACCGCGATCTTGCTGGGACGAAAGCGCTGCAGCCGGTCCAGCACCTCATCGATCTCTTTCTGCTTCTGGGCGGTCAGCACGTCATCGGCCTTCAGGTTGTATTTGTCCTGTCCCGGATTGTTCATGTGATAGGTACCCAGAATCATGACTTGCGTCATGCCGGGCTTGCAGGAGTTGTCTTTCTGGGAGGCGGCATGAGCACACGCCAGAAAGGCGAAAATTGGCAACATTCTTGAGAGAAACCGACGCATGAAAGCTCCCCCGGTCGGGCAGAATTACTGGTCGCCACTTAGACGCACGAGATAAGAGGGTGTGAGCAACTCCGTCGCCCGCAGCGCAAGACCAAGAGCAAAAGTTCCCACGCGGGTCGCGCTGCTCCAATCATTTACAATAGGCAATTCGACTCACACGAGACTGACTGACTATGCACCGCTGGTCTGAACTCTTCATCCCTACCCTCCGCGAGGCCCCGGCGGATGCCGAGGTGGCCAGCCACAAGTTTCTGGTGCGGGCGGGCTACATCCGCCAACTGGCCGCCGGAATTTACTCGTATCTCCTTCTGGGCAACCGGTCGTTCAACAAGATCATCGCCATAGTGCGCGAGGAGATGGACAAGATCGGGCAGGAGTTTTACCTGCCGGCGCTGCATCCGCGGGAGCTCTGGGAAGAGAGTGGGCGCTGGGCGGTGATGGGCGACACCATGTTCCGGCTCAAAGACCGCAAGGGCGCAGACCTGTGCCTGGGCATGACACATGAAGAGGTCATGACCTCGATCGCGCGCCGCGAGCTGCGCAGCTACAAGCAGTTGCCGCAAATCTGGTACCAGATCCAAAACAAGTTTCGCGACGAGGCTCGGCCCAAGTCCGGCCTGCTGCGGGTGCGGCAGTTCACGATGAAGGACTCATATTCGTTTGACATCGATCCCGCCGGCCTCGACGTTTCTTACCGCAAGCACTACGACGCCTACTGCCGCATCTTCGACCGTTGCGGGCTGACATACATGGTTGTGGAAGCGCACTCTGGAGCCATGGGCGGCTCTCAGTCGCACGAGTTCATGGTGCGCACGCCGGCGGGCGAGGACCAGATTGTGAGCTGCGAAAGCTGCAACTACGCCGCCAACATGGAGAAGGCTGCCTCGAAGCTGGCGCCGGTCGAGGACCTGGCGGCTGCGGGGGACGGTAATCCGGTGGAAGTGCACACTCCGGGCCAGAAGACGATTGAAGAGGTCGCGCGGTTTCTGGGTGTCTCGCCGAAGAACAAGATCAAGACCCTGGCGATGATGGCGAACGAAACTGATGCGAAAACCGGAAAACCAAAGCCGCGCGCCGTGGTGGTGCTGTTGCGCGGCGACCATCAGCTCAACGACGCCAAGCTGTCCACTGCGCTGGGTGGCAAAGAAGCGCGCGCCATGCAGGAGGAAGAGATTCGCCAGGTCTTCCACTCGCCGGCGGGTTTCCTTGGTCCGGTCGGCCTCAGCAACATAGCAAAAGCCAACAACGGCGCGTTTGGGGATGGCGTCATCCTGCTGGTGGACACATCGCTCGAAGGCCGCAAGAACCTGATCTCCGGAGCTAACAAGGAGGACTACCACCTGAAGAACGTGACCCCGGGACGCGACTTCCAGCCTACCGCCTATACCGACTTGCGCAGCGTCGCGGGCGGCGAAGCCTGCCCCAACTGTGGCGGGCAGCTTCGCATTGATGCCGCGGTCGAGATCGGGCACATCTTCAAGCTGGGCTACAAGTATTCCGAGTCCATGGGCGCGCGGGTGCTGGACCGCAACGGCAAAGAAGTCACGCCCATCATGGGCTGCTATGGGATTGGGATCGAGCGCATCCTGACCGCTGCGGTCGAGCAGAACAACGACGAAAACGGCTTCTGGCTGCCGCCGCAGATCGCTCCTTTCGAGATTGTGGTGACTCCGACCAACGTTGGGGATGACAAGCTGAGAAACACCGCTGAGGACATCGCTCGCCGCCTCGAAGCTACCGGATTCGAGGTGTTACTGGACGACAGGGACGAACGGCCAGGGGTCAAGTTCAAGGACGCCGACCTGGTGGGCATGCCCTTTCGTGTCACCGTGGGCAAAAAGGTTACCGAAGGTACTGTGGAGGTGGTTCGGCGCTCGACTCGGGAAATGTCGGATGTTAGCATCGCCGCAATAACCGAGTACTTTGACAAGCTTTTGAGGCCGGCGCGCTAGTGGGGGCGGCATGACGCGCGGCCGAAGGCGGAGCGCGTTATGGGAACTATCAAACTTGGGGTCGGGATTTTCGCTATCGTGGCGGTGGTGTACGTCTGCGCCGAGCTGATTCCACCCTTCTTCTCCAATTACGAATTCGAAGACGTCATCAAGAGCGAGGCCACCCTCGCCACTTACAGCACCAAGCCTGAGGATGCCATCCGCGACACCATCTTCAAGAAGGCCCAGGACCTGGAAATCCCGTTAACCAAGGAAGACATTAAGGTGAAGCGCACTGGCTTGCAGGGCACCGGCACGGTGAGCATCGAAGCCCACTACACCGTGCATGTGGATCTGCCCGGCTATCCCCTCGATCTCAACTTCGATCCCTCCACCAGGAACAAGGGTGCATTCTAGGCACCTGCGGTAGGAGAACCCGCCTGGGTATGGGCCACTTACGTTCGTAACCTTGTGCTGGCTTTCGGTAACCCCCTAACATCCTCCAAGGCGCACCTCCCAGCGGGAATACAGGAAGTGACCCGGGACGCCGCGCCCATCGACCAACAGAATCGCTTTTGCGGAGACGATGTGATGACACCGAAATTCAGAGCCCTCTGCCTGGTTCCAGTATTCGTGGCCGCCCTTTTCCTGTCCGGATGCGGCAAGCACACTTGCCCAACAACTTCGCTGGGTTCGAGCGGTTCCGGTGGCGGGAAGGGCGGCATCAACACTGGAGGCAGTCTTTGCGGCAGCGGCAACTTGCCCGGCACAGCTGCAGCTCTCGTGTATTACAACAATGTCACCAACGTGGCGGCAGGCAGCATCAGCAATGCCGGAAGCTTCAGCCAGATTCTGGGCCCCACGTTCCCCAGCATGGCCAGTGGCGCGAATGACGACGTCACCATCGTCAACCAAGAGTTTCTGTACTACCCGTTCTTCGATATCCAGGCAGTCCAGGGATTCGTGATCGACCGCAACTCCGGCGCGGTGGCAGAGATGGCGGGTAGCCCCTTCTTCTTGCAGTCGCCCGCAGAAGCGGATGCCGTGGTCTCCGATCCGCAGGGCCGTTTTCTTTTTGTCGGTGGAGAAGGCAACGGCTCCCTCTCGGTTTTCACGATCGACCCGACCACCGGGGTGCCGACGGAAATTTCGGGTTCCCCATATACTAGTTTCGGATTGTCTTTTGCCGACAGCATGGCGGTGGATGGCACTGGCAATTTCCTCTACGTCGCGCAAGGTGATCCTTCTCTCCCCGTAGCTGTATTTTCGATCGATCAGAACACCGGTGCGCTCTCGGCCGCCGGCCAATTCGCTCTCGGCGTCGCCCAATTGCACGCCGACGCCAGCGGCCAGTTTCTGCTTGGCGTACCCCAAATTCAGGACCTTTTCGGTTTTGCCGCCGAGACGAGCATTTCCGTGTTTTCCCTGGATGTCACGGGAACTCCTACGGCAGTTGCCGGTTCACCATTCCCTACCGTGGCTGCCCCCTTTGATTTTGCCATCAGCCCGAACTCAAACTTTGTCTACACCACGGGGAACGACCCTCTGAGCGGAACTCTCTCGCCCGTCGAAGGGTTTCAACTGGACCAAAACACTGGTACCCTGACCCCATTATCGGGTTCGCCATTTTCCAGCTTGGCAGTCACCCCCAACCAATGCAAGTTCGACCAGAGTGGAGAAATCCTGCTGTGCACCGAGAGTACCGCGGGTAGTTTCTCCGTGCTTACGGCCAATCCGACCACGGGTGACCTCACACACACAGGAACGGACACAGTCAACCTTAAGACCTTCCCATTTGCCATCACCGACTAGGTACGCAGAAATCCCTACGCCAGCTTCGCGAAAGACCACCCGCGGAGCTGGCGTAACCTTTTCCGGCAATGCCGGGTGCAGGGTAAATTCGCCCCCGGGGCGCTAAAATGGACTTGCACTCACCGTCCCAGAAGGGATCTCACGTCGGGCCTGGGAGGATTTTCTTCATGGCAGGTAACGGCGCTGATGCCTTTTGACGTCTAATGACCTAGAACCGCCCATCTAACGTGACCATCAAGCTCAAGATCCCGAAAGGCAACCCTGGCGGAAAGCGCGGCAAGGGCCTATTTCCGCGCGATCCGGTGATCCGCGCCGCCGTGACCGTCTTCCTGGTCGCCGCGGTTGTTCTGGTGGGCTGGTTTTCCTACTACTACGTCAAGTACGACCGCATCATCGATCAGAAGTTCAAAGGCCAGGTCTTCAGCAACTCCGCCAAGATCTATGCCATACCACACGCGTTGCGGGTCGGTGAGAAGATCGAGGCCAAAGATGTAGTTGCGCAACTGCGGCGGGCCGGCTATGCCGACAAGGACGGGCAGTCTCCCATGGGCAGCTACCGTCTGCTGGAACGTGGCATTGAAATCAAGCCGGGACCTGACTCGTACCACAGCCCCGAGCCCGCCAAGATTCACTTTCAGGACGGCGCGGTGGACAGGATCACCGGCAGTGCCGGCGATCTCGACGGCTACGAACTGGAACCCCAGCTGGTGGCCTCCCTGTTTGACGCCGAGCAGCGCTCCAAGCGCCAACTGGTCAAATACGACGATATCCCCAAGGTAATGGTGGATGCTGTGCTCGCCATCGAAGACCGCCGCTTCTTCCAGCATGGCGGAGTGAATTTCATCCGCCTGGTCGAGGCGGCATGGGTGGACTTCACTCACCAGCGGCATGAGCAGGGCGGTTCCACCATCACCATGCAGCTTTCACGCGCCTTTTTCCTGACCCCGGAGAAGACCGTCAAGCGCAAGTTGGCCGAGATGATGATTGCGCTGGAGCTGGAACAGAAGTTCAGCAAACAGCAGATCTTCGAGTTCTATGCTAACCGCGTCGACCTGGGACAACGGGGTTCGTTCACGATTAGTGGCTTCGCGGAGGCCGCGCGCGCTTACTTCAACAAGGATCTGAAGGACATTTCCCTGCCCGAGGCGGCTTTGATTGCAGGGCTCATTCAGGCGCCCAGCTATTTGTCCCCCTACCGGCATCCGGAACGGGCGCTCGAACGCCGCAACCTGGTGCTCGACAGCATGGTAGACACCCATGCCATCACCAAAGCTGAGGCGGAGAAGGCCAAAGCGACTCCGCTGAAGCTGGCTCCCCCCAACGTCGAAGCCAGCGACGCGCCTTACTTCGTGGACCTGGTGCGTGACCAACTGATCTCCAAGCTGAATGAGCGCGAAATCAACGATCAGTCATACCGCATCTACACCACGCTGGATCCCGACTTGCAGAAAGCCGCCGCTCAGGCCGTGGAAGCCGGCATCAAGCTGGTGGACGAGCAGGTCACGAAGATGCGCACCCGGCGGACCAAGATCGGCAAGAACAAGTTCGAAACCACGGTAGTGCCCGGGCCGCAGGCGCAGGTGGCGCTGGTCGCCATGGATCCTCACACCGGCGAGATACTGGCGTTGGTGGGCGGGCGCAACTACGGCCTCAGCCAGCTAAACCATGCGGTGGCAAGGCGTCCCACCGGCTCTATCTTCAAACCATTCGTTTATGCGGCAGCGGTGAACACCGCGCTGGACGGTGGCAACCCGGTGATTACGCCGGCGTCGCTGGTGGCGGACCAACCGACCACGTTCGCCTACGGCGACCAGATCTACGAGCCGCGGAACTACAAAGAGGAATACCACGGGGACGTGACCACCCGTTACGCGCTCGCCATGTCTTTGAATAACGCCACTGTCAAAGTGGCGGAAGAGGTCGGTTACGACAAGGTGGCAGATCTGGCCAAGGCGGCGGGCATCACCTCGGTGAAAGCAACCCCGGCGATGGCCTTGGGCGCTTATGACGCCACCCCTTTGGACATGGCCGCGGCCTACACCGTCTTCGCCAACGCCGGCACCCGCATTTCCCCCATCCTGGTCAACTCGGTACGCAACGCCAACGGCGATATGGTCATGGACTTCAAGACGGACAAGAGGCCGGTCCTTGATCCCCGCGTGGCCTACGTAATGACCGACATGATGGAGGGCGTGCTGAACTTCGGCACCGCATACCTGGTGCGCACCCGTGGCTTCACCGCCCCCGCTGCGGGCAAAACGGGAACCTCGCACGATGGCTGGTTTGCGGGCTACACCAGCAACCTGCTGTGCATTGTCTGGGTCGGCTACGACGATTACAGCGACATTCGCCTTAGCGGCGCCCAGACCGCCGCCCCCATCTGGGCCGAGTTCATGAAGAAGGCCATCACCCTGCCGCAGTACTCAGATGTGCAAGCCTTCAGCCAGCCCTCTGGCGTGGTCGATGTTCAATTGGACAAGGTCACCAATCTGCTGGCCACGCCCGCCTGTCCGGAGACCTACAACGCCGCCTTCATCGCCGGCACCGAGCCGAACCAGACTTGTGATCAACCCGCCGGCGTGAAGGGTTTCTTCTCCCGTATCTTTGGCCTCGGGAACGAAAAGGTTTTGCCACCGCCTCCGCCTGGCGCTGGGGCGCCGGCCACTGGCCCGGCAAATGCCCCCGCGCAGGACTCTAAGACTCAGGATGCCGGGAAGAAAAAAGGTTTCTTGGGGAAATTAGCGGGTATCTTTAAGGACGACAAGCCGTCTAATCCCCCGTCCAAACCACCGGACAACGACGGAAACGGGCCCCGCTAAAACGACGGAACACCGGGGACTTCGGTTCCGCGTGACCGTCTTCCGGAGGCGAAATATGCGTGCTTGGCCCCTGCTTCGCATGTTGGCGTTGGTTGCGCTGGCGTCCCCCTCGCTGATGGCGCAGGTCTCTCCTGCCGACCAGGTACAGATCGGACCGCCCGCCCTGCGGCGCGCTGAGCCTCCCACCGCATCCGCCTCCGCCGAAGAACTGGAGAAACGAGGAGACGACTTGCGCGCCGACAAGGCCTACCTGGACGCGCTGGACTATTATCGCGCCGCGCTCAAGAGGAAACCCAACGATGCCGTCCTCCTCAACAAGTCTGGTATTGCCGAGATCGGGCTGCTGCGCTGGAAGGAGGCGCGCAAGAGCTTTGAGCGCGCCATCAAGGCGAATCGCAACTATCCTGAGGCCTACAACAACCTCGGCGTGATCCGCTACTTGGACAAGAAGTACGACAAGGCGATCACACAGTACGAAAAGGCGATCAAGCTGCGCAGTGATGCGGCTTCTTACTTCAGCAATCTGGGCGCGGCGTACTTTGCCAAGAAGGAGTTCGAGAAGGCCGACGTTGCCTACCGCCAGGCCCTGCAACTGGATCCCGATATTTTCGAAAGGGTCTCCCGGTCCGGGGTAGCCGCTCAGCTCTCATCTCCCGAGGACCGTGCCCGGTTCGATTACGTCATTGCCAAGCTGTACGCCCAGATCGGCAACATGGACCGCTCCCTGGAGTACCTGCGCAGGGCGATGGAGGAGGGTTACAAGGGAATTGACGACGTCTACAAAGACGCCGAATTTGCCGCGGTGCGCAAGGACCCCCGCTTCACTGAATTGATGGCTGCCCGGCCCCCAGCCATTCCTCAGTAAGCTCCGTGTTCCGGTGGAGTTACAGAGCCCTCCAAGAAATTTCGGCGGCGCGCCGAAACTTTTTGCCGGGTTTGGGTTTATGATTTGCAAATACTCCTGAAAACAACAGGGTGAGTAAGGAGAAACGGTAGTCCACTGGTTGTCGACCCGAGCACGCCCCAAGCAGGCAACCAGTGGGTTTTTGTGTTTCCTGGCGGCCCTCTCCGTCTTCCGAAGTTCTTACTTGCTCCCCGCTGGGCTGCGCTCGCAGATATACTCGCTCACGACCCCCTCCCATTTTCCCTGGGCCTTGAGAATGTACTCAACTGCGTCGCGCAGGGCGCCGTCACCCCCTGAGTGTTCAGTCACGTAGTGTGCTTCTTGTTTGACCTCGCGGCGGGCATTGGCCACGGCGACGGCAAATCCGCAGTTCCGCATCACCGGCAGGTCAATCACATCGTCCCCTACGAAAGCAGCCTCGCTGGCGTGGATCCCTTCCTGCCGCAGGATTCCTTCAAAGCAGGTCAGCTTGTCCTGAATGCCCTGATGCACGTGCTCCAACTTCAAGTCACGGGCACGCAGCGCAACGGTCTCCGAGATGCGCTTGGTGATCAGTCCCGTCTTGATTCCCGCCAGGCGCGCCAGGGAGATAGACGTGCCGTCGTGTGCGTGGAACCCCTTGGCCTCCACCATGGTCTGGCTGACCAGGCCGAACCCGCCTTGTCCCCCATGCTTGACGGCCTGTTCCTGGGTGGTGGGCTGTGCTCCAGCCGGCGCGGGAAAAACGAAAATCTTGCCGTCGGTGAGCACGCCGTCTACATCGAACAAAATCAGTTTGATTTTCCTGGCGCGAGTCTTCGCTGAGGCAGTTTTGGGCATCGGCCGGATTCTAGCACCTGGGCTGTCAGCCCTCAGCCCCAGGAGAGTAGCTCCGGCGTCCCGCCGGCTGCAGTGGGAGCGTCCCCGCCCCCACACTTGCGGACAAGACTAGCTCCCACTCTTCTCGTACGGAGCAATCTGCCCGGCAACCTTTTCCTTATCACCTACCACCACGATGGTCAGCTTGTCGGCCAGGATGTACTTCTGCGCCATTTCCTGCACCTGCTGCGGTGTGAGGGCGTACACCTTTTGCACGTAGGTATCCAGGTAGTTGTCGCCGAGTTGGTGCAAATCCACGTATTGCAGCTGGGCGATCAGGCCGTCCCGGCTGGAATTCCGCAGCACGAACACCCCCGCCAGGTAGTTCTTGATTCCGTCCAGCTCCGCATCGGACGGCGGAGATTTCTGCAGCCGGTCGATTTCGTAGAGGATTTCCTTGATCGAGGGCCCGGTCACCGCGGTGGTCACATCGGCAACCTCCGCCCAATAGGCATCGCGGTAGCGCGCCGAGATCTGGCTGCGTGGCGAGTACGTGTATCCCTTCTGCTCGCGGATGTTGGCGGTGATGCGGGAACCAAACGAGCCGCCGAGCAGCGAATCCATCACCTGCAGCGGAATGTAATCCGCATTGCTGGGGTCAATCGTCGACAGTCCGATATAGAGAGTGGATTGTGCGGCGCCCGGCCGGTCCACCAGGTCCACTTCCCGATTGCTGACCGGCTTGGGGATTTCGATCAGCGGATCGGGTCCGCGCTTCCAGCCGGAGAATGCCTGCGTGACGGCCGCCTTCACGGCTGCGGAATGGAACTTTCCGGCGACATAAATGTGGGTCCGTGCTGCCCCGAAGTTTTCGTCGTAGAACTTCTTCACTGCCTGAACATCGAAGGAACTGATGATGGGTTCCGTAGACAAGAGCCGCCCGTAAGGATGATCGGGATAGAGCGCCTTCAAGAAACGCTCCCGGGCCAGCGCTCCAGATTGCGACTTCTGCACACTCAACTGCCGCAGCAGGTCTTGCTTGAGACGAGCCAGTTCAGACCCCGGCAGCAGCGGGTGTTCCGCAACATCGGCCAGCAGCGCTACCATCTTCGGGCCGAACTCGGAGAGCACATCGGCGCTGATATTGGTCACATCGGGGCCAGCGCCGATTTCGACCGAACCGCCCATGGACGCAGCCTCCTGGGCTACTTGTTGCGAGCTGCGTGAGGTCGTGCCTTCTTTCATGAGTTCGCCGGTCAGGTCGGCCAGCCAGGTTTCCGACGCCGATTCGTTGAGGTTGCCAGCGCGCACGGCCACATTGATCCGCACCTTCGGAATGGAGCCGTAAGGCACCAGGGTGACCTGCAGGCCATTGGGCAAGGAGAAGCGCTCGACCTGCGGCAGGTGAAAAGCTTTGGGTGGGCCTCCGGCGGGCGGCCACTGCTTAGCCGGACTCTGCCCCGCCGCGAACAGGCTCGACGTGAGCGCCAGGAAAGTGGTGCACAACAGTGTGGTCACAGGGTTTCGCATGGTCTCTCCTCGCTCTCAGTTGCCGGGCTTGGCGTCGGCTTCCGCCGCTTTGGTTTCCACCACCAGCACGGTGCGGTTCGCCGGTTGCAAATATTCCGCTGCCGTCTTCTGAATCAGCTTCGGCGTCACTTTGCGGAATTGGGCTTCCAGGTCATTGATGCGGGCCGGATTGTCATCGAACAGCGCAAAGCTGGCCAGCAGGTCGGCGCGCCCGAAGCCATTGAAAGTCCCTAGCTGGTCATACAAGCCGGAACGCAACTTAACCAGGGCGCGGTCCAGAGTGGCTTGGTCGATGGGCTTGTCGCGTAAGGGCGCGATCACGGACTCTGCTGCGTTGACGATGTCGTCGGGCTTGGCGCTGCTGTCGTGGATGAGGGACGCCATCCACAGCATGGGTCCGTTGTAGTTGAACATGTTGCCCAGCATGTTGATTCCGCCGTCCAGGGAACCGGTGAACCCGCGCCGCTTGACTAGTTCCTCATACAGCAGGCTGTCGTCGCCCTGCAGGAGCAACTGGTCGATCAGGCCCATGGCGTAATACTCCGGAGTGTTGCGGTCCGGCATGTGATAAGCAAAGGCGAGCGCAGGACGCTTGGCCAGCGCATCCACTTTGCTGACACGCTTCTCTTTCTCCTGCTTGGGCTCAGTCAGATCGGGCTGCTTGGTTACCGGGGCGGATGCGAGGCCGGCAAAATATTTGTCGATCAACTTCTTCGCATCGGCTGGCTCAAAGTCGCCGACCACCGCCAGCGCGGCATTGTTGGGCGCGTAGTAGGTCTTGAAGAACTGCTGCACGTCGGGCAAGGTGGCAGCCTCGATATCTTTCAGGTCGCCATAGAAATTGTGCGCGTTATACCAGTTGGTGTTGGCGTACTGCGGCATGTCCAACCAGGGGAAGCCCCCATAGGGGCGGTTCAGCACGTTCACCTTCACTTCGTTCCCCACTACGCCTTGCTGGTTCTTGAGGTTTTCGTCGGTGATAGCAAGGCCTCGCATGCGGTCGGCTTCGGCCCAGAGCACGGTCTCCAGCTTGTTGGCGGGCATCACCTCGAAATAATTAGTGAAGTCGAAGCGCGTGGAACCGTTGAGCACCCCGCCGTTCTGCTGCACCAGGCGGATCATCTCCATTTTGCCCAGGTTCTGCGAACCCTGAAACATCATGTGCTCGAACAGATGAGCAAAGCCGGTGCGGTCGCGGGGCTCCACGCGAAACCCGATCCGGTAGTAAACGCCAACCACCACCGTGGGCGCCGAGTGATCGGGCGACAGCACCACCCTTAGGCCGTTGGGCAACTTGTAGTACTCGACCGGCACGTTGAAGCTGTCGCCAGCCGGTGGCGATGCCAGCGCAGGCAGCACCAAGGCTCCAACCAGGGCCAGGAAAAGAAGGGATTTCATGAATTGCCTCCAGGACAGGGCGTTGCTCTTGCGGTGAAGGGGTGCGCCAAACAAACTACATCCGTAAAGGGGAGACATGCAAGGGAATCAGACGGGCGAGATCGCAATGGGTGAGCGAGCACTTTCCGCCTGATAAACTAGGGCGAACATTTTGCGAAACCACGCTTTCCGGGTAAAATACCGGCAATGTCCCTGCCTGCTTCACCCCTCGGCTGGGCCCACCCTCTGGTGAGGGAGTGGTTCGTCCGCCGCTTCGGCACCCCCACCGAGCCGCAGGAGCAAGGCTGGCCGCACATTCTGGCCGGGCGCACCACGCTGATCTCAGCACCTACCGGCTCCGGGAAAACGTTATCTGCTTTCCTCGCCTGCATCGATCGCCTGGTCCGCAAAGCTCTGGCCGGCGACCTGCAGGATCGTACGGAAGTGCTCTATGTCTCCCCGCTGAAGGCCCTCGGCAACGATATCCAGAAGAACCTAGAAGTGCCGCTCGGCGAAATTCTGCAGATGGCCGGCGAGCGCGGCCTGCTGATGCCGGAGATCCGCACCGCCGTCCGCACCGGCGACACGCTCATGCACGAGCGCCGGGCCATGCTGAAGCGCCCGCCGCACATCCTGGTCACTACGCCCGAGTCGCTCTACATCCTGCTCACCGCCGAGAAGAGCCGGGCCATTCTGCGGGATGTCGAGACGGTGATCGTCGATGAAATCCACGCCGTGGCCGACGATAAGCGCGGCGCGCATCTCACGCTGTCCCTGGAACGCCTCGAAGCTCTGACTTTTCGGCCTCCGGTGCGCATCGGGCTTTCTGCGACGCAAAAGCCAATCGAAGAGGTGGCGCATTTCCTCACCGGCAATGGCCGTCCCGATCCGGTGATTGTCAATATCGGCCACCGGCGCAAACTCGATCTCGCAGTCGAGGTTCCCGCCAGCCAGCTCGGCCCCATCACTACCAACGAAATGTGGGACGAGATTTACAACCGCCTGGTCGAACTGGTCGAGCAACATCGCTCGACGCTGGTTTTCGTTAACACCCGGCGGCTGGCGGAGCGCGTGGCGCATCATCTCGGGGAACGCCTTGGCGAAGACAACGTCGCCGCCCACCACGGCAGCCTCGCGCGCAAGCTCCGCCTGACCGCGGAGAAGAAGCTCAAAGAAGGCCAGGTCAAAGTGCTGGTAGCGACCGCATCGCTGGAACTCGGAATTGATATCGGCACGGTTGACCTGGTGGTGCAGATCAGCTCCCCGCGCGCTATTGCGGTCGCCCTGCAGCGGGTAGGACGCTCTGGCCACTGGCGCGGCGCAGTTCCTAAGGGACGCTTTTTCGCCACCACCCGCGATGAGCTGCTGGAATGTGCCGCCCTGGTGCACGCCATCCAGCATGGCGAACTGGATCGCCTGATGATCCCCGAGGCCCCGCTCGATATCCTGGCGCAACAAATCGTAGCCACCTGTGCCAGCCGTAGCGCTGGCGTCCCGCCGGCCACCCCAGACTCCGCTCAAGACGACGCCTGGGATGAAGACGCCCTCTTCGCCCTGGTCACCCGCGCCTATCCCTACCGCAACCTCTCCCGCGCTACCTACGACGCCGTCCTCGAGATGCTCTCCGAAGGCATAGCCGCCCGCCGTGGACGCTACGGCGCGTACCTCCATCACGACCGTGTGAATCACAAGCTCCGTGCTCGCCGCGGCAGCCGTCTGGCAGCCATTACCAGCGGAGGCGCTATCCCGGAAACTGCGCTCTTCAACGTGGTGGCAGAGCCCGAAGGCACCATGGTTGGCACCGTTGATGAAGACTTCGCAGTGGAGAGTATGGCCGGTGACGTCATGCTGCTGGGCAACACTTCCTGGCGCATCCGCCGCATCGAGGGCAAGTCCGGACGCGTGCTAGTCGAAGATGCGCACGGCGCCGCGCCCAACATTCCCTTCTGGCTGGGCGAAGCCCCGGCCCGCACGCACGAGCTCTCAGCCGACGTCGGCCAACTCCGGCAGACGGTCAGCGACCTGCTGGGCAATACGTTTCCGGTCGGCCCCTCGCAGAGTAATCCCGAAGTGGCTGCGGCGGTCGGATGGCTCAAGCAGGAATGCGGTCTCGACGAATCCGGCGCCGAGCAGGCCGTCGAATACATCCTGCAAGGGCGCGCCGTGCTGGGCGCGGTGCCCACCCAGGACACCATCATTGCCGAGCGCTTCTTCGACGAAGGCGGCGGGATGCAACTGGTCATCCATGCGCCCTTCGGCGGACGCATCAACAAAGCATGGGGATTGGCCTTGCGCAAGCGCTTCTGCCGCGGATTCAACTTCGAGCTGCAAGCCGCCGCCACCGACAATGGCCTGAACATCGCGCTGGCCGAGCAGCACAGCTTTCCCCTTGCCGATGTCTTCCACTTCCTGACGGCGGAGACGGTACAGCCGCTGTTAGAGCAGGCGGCGTTGGCCTCACCCATCTTCGGCACGCGCTGGCGCTGGGACGCCAACCGCTCCCTTGCCCTGCTGCGCTTTCAGTCCGGCAAGAAAGTTCCCCCGCAGATTCAGCGCATGCGCTCCGACGACCTGCTGGCGTCGGTGTTCCCCGACGTGGCCGCCTGCCAGGAAAACATTGTTGGCGACATCCAGATTCCCGACCATCCCCTGGTGCATGAGGTCATGAAGGACGTGCTCACCGAGGCGATGGATGTGGAAGGGCTGAAGGAGTTGCTGCGTGGCATGGACGAGGGGCGCATCCGCTGCCTGGCCGTGGACACGCCCGTGCCTTCGCAATTCTCCCACGAAATCCTGAATGCGAACCCGTACGCCTATCTCGACGACGCGCCGCTCGAGGAGCGTCGAGCCCGTGCCGTGGAAATGCGGCGCGTCCTGCCGGAATCGGTTCTGGAAGAAGTCGGGAAGCTCGATCCCGCGGCAATTGCCCAGGTTCGCGAAGAGGCGTGGCCGGACGTGCGCGATGCGGACGAATTGCACGATGTACTACATACGCTGGTCGCTTTACCCGAGGATTTGTCCAGTGTGAGGCGGGCAAGCCTCCCCGCCACGCCATGGGCATATCACTTTGAGCGCTTGGTCGAGCAACACCGCGCTGCCGTGGCTATCTGCCTCGGCCATCGCTACTGGGTCGCCGCCGAACGCGCTCAGGCATTCTCCGCCTTGTTTCCGGACTCGACTTCCGGGCCCGTGTTGCCCATCGTCTCCAATGGCATCCTGTCGGCGGACGATGCGCTGCTCTCCGCCGTAACCGGTTGGATGTCGCACCTGGGGCCGACAACAGCAGACGCACTGGCGGAACTGCTGGGACTCTCCAGTTCCACAATCGAAGCCAGCCTGTTGCGGATGGAGGCTTCCGGAGCGATCCTGCGCGGCAAGTTTACCGACTCCAAGTTAGAAGCAACCGAGTGGTGCGAGCGCCGCTTGCTGGCACGCATTCACCGGCTCACAGTCGCCACGCTGCGCAAGCAGATTGAGCCCGTGACCGCCGCGCAGTTCATGCGCTGGCTGCTGCGTTGGCAGCACGTCGCCACGGGGACTCAGGTGCAAGGTGAGCGTGCCACTCTGGATGTGCTGCGCCAATTGCAAGGATTCGAGATTCCGGCCAACGCCTGGGAGCGTCAGGTGCTCGGGAGACGCATTGCCAACTACGATCCCAAGTGGCTCGACCAGCTCTGCCTCACCGGCGCCGTGGGATGGGGAAGATTGTCTCCGCACCCTGCAACGCTGGAAGACTCCGCTGCTGGCAAACGCCGAGTGATCCCGACTAGCGTGGCTCCCATCACCTTCTTCGTCCGCGAAGAGGCGGACTGGATGACTCCGCACAACCCGGCTGCGGATCAACCCGAGGCGCGCGGTCTGAGTCATGGCGCCCGCCAGGTTCTGGAATTCCTGCGCCAGCGGGGAGCGTCGTTCTTCGCGGATATTGTCCGCGGCACCGACAAACTGAAAGCTGAGGTCGAAACCGCGCTCTGGGAGCTGGTTGCAGCCGGGGTGGTCACCGCCGATGGTTTCGACAACCTGCGCTCGCTCATCGATCCCAAGCGGCGCGCCGGACAAGGCAGCGGGCGTAGCGCGCGTCCCCGGCACAGCTCCGGGCGCTGGGCGCTGCTGTTTACCGATCAGGCCGTCGACCGCAACCGCGCCGTCGAAGCCACCTGCTGGATGCTGCTCAAGCGCTACGGCGTAGTCTTCCGCGATCTACTGGCGCGAGAGACCAATCTGCCCAAATGGCGTGAATTGCAGATGGCGTTCCGCCGCCTGGAGGATCGCGGCGAAATTCGCGGCGGGCGCTTCGTGGACGGATTCCTGGGCGAACAGTTCGCCCTGCCCGTGGCGGTGGAGTCGCTGCGCGCCACCCGCAAGCTGCCAGCGGTCGGAGAGATCATTACTCTTTCCGCGTCGGATCCCCTCAACCTGGTCGGCATCCTGGTTCCTGGGGAACGCGTTCCCGCCATCTCCGGCAAAACTGTCACTTTTCGAGATGGGGTGGCGGTGCAGGAAGCGGCGTTTTCCACTCCATCCGCGGTGATTAGCGCGTAGCCATCGCTACTCGGCTTCCCAAAATCAATCGGGAACCCAGTGAGGGGGTCACCCAGGTCCCCGATGAGCAGACGCTCAGCTAGACTGCAAAAGCGCTTCCCCCATCGCTTTCGCTGGGCTAATCGGCTCCATGCGATGCGCCTCGAGAACGATGCACCGCGCGCGCATCTTACCTCGGTAACCGGCGAATGGATGGAATCTGTCTTTTTTGTTCTGGAATCAGAAAATGATGGGAAAATATACCCATAAATGCAAGGTTTGCGGGAGCAGTGAGAAGCTTCTTTGTTCGGTTAATGGAACAAGCGCGACCCCCGGCGGTCTAGCGGCTTTCCTGCGATCTCACGGTAACTTGAGGTTGAGCAGCGTTGCCGGGTTCAGATAAACCCCCTGCCACCGCACCGCCACGTGCAAGTGAGGTCCGGTCGCACGCCCGGTCCCGCCGCTAAGCCCGAGTTTCTGTCCGCGCGCCACCCGATCGCCTTCCTTGACTTCGACCTCGGAGAGATGCATGTACAAGGTCAACAAGCCCTGCCCGTGATCGAGTACCACGCAGTTGCCTTCGAAAAACAGCGGCCGTGCCAGCAGCACCGTTCCCCGATTCAGGGCCGAAACCGCCGTGCCCTGCGGAACCGCATAGTCGAGTCCCTGGTGCATGCTCTGGGTCTTGCCGTTAAACGTCCGCCGCGTGCCGAACCCGTCGGAGACGCGGGCCTCGACCGGGGCAAGAAATCGTCCCGACCACTCGCGCTCGGGATCCATTCGGCTGAACAATTCCTGCTTCAGGACTTTCTCCTGATTGATGCGCTGCAATTCCTCCGGGCTGGGCTCGGTGAATTTCTTGGAAACAGTCACCGCGATGGTCGGGTATCTCTCCCTGCGAATGCTGACCTTTCGATCGAAAACGATTTCCTTTCCGCTGGGAGTGGTCCCTTTCAACGCCAGAGGGTAACTGCCAGCCGTGGTCTCCAGGCTGATGCCGGCAATCCCGTACCAGGTCTTGCTTGCGGGGTCTGGACGGAAGAAGACTTCATGCCCCAGCCATTTTGCTGAGAGCCTTTCGACTCGCACCGGTGCGGTGATCTGGAAAAGCACGGGCGCTCCGTTGACCAGTCGCGTGGGCTGCCAGCGGACGGACCAGGCCTTGGTGGCAATCTTCGTCCCCACTGGGGCTGCTGCCAGCTGGAACGCAGAGAAAAGAACACCCGTGAGTAGGAGCACCGGGCCCCAGCGGCGGACGAATCGGGTTCTGTCGTGGAAGGGAGGCAAGCCTGAGCACCAGCCTAGCACTCGGCCTCCGGTGATGCGATGTCTGACGAGGATACCGATCCCGAGTCAGATTGGGGACGGAACTTGGTGGACCTTGGTCGGGTTCGAACCGACGACCTCTTCCATGCCTTTTAACCCCGATTAACAAATCCAACAACTTACGACACCTAGAGGACCGTCTCTTGGGCTTTTGTACCCGTAACGCAGGTAAGGATCACAGGTAAGAGGCGCAGGCTAGCGGCTTAGCCCCTGCCTAGAACCACCCCGCTCTGCCGCTCAGATGCCGAGAGAGGCACGATCGTGGCGGTGGGACACGTAACCAGTGCAGGCAGTCGCCGGCCGCATAGAAGGATCGCGATGGCTAGACCTGTCCGTTGACGGGGGCATCATCGCGTGATAGCTTCCCACGCTAGCTCGTGGGGCAGTTCTCCAGCCCATTCCGGCCCAGTTCGTAAGTGCTCGCGTTGTTTGCAACAAGTGTTGGTAGGCGTGGCAACACTTGCCTGCCATGCACAAAACTACAAACTATGGCTGCGGATTTCGGATGCGAGCCCGATTCGAATCGTAGATTTCCAGAATTGATCTTCGGGGGAGGAAATCATGTCGCATGAGCAAAGTGCCGAGATTCCGAAACTGAATGGCAGCAGTTCACGATGGCTGGCGCTCGTCTTCGCGCTGGTCATGGGGCTTGCCGCAGCTCCGCTCCACGCGCAGTTCACCTTCGTGGACGAGTATGAATTCAACTGCGCCACGGGAGGATGTTACCCGAGCGACAATGGGCAGTTGACGCAGGGTTCAGATGGCAACCTGTATGGAACCGCGCCAGCCGGCGGGACTCACGCGTTTGGCACGACCTTCACTGTGACAACCTCAGGCGCCTATACGGATCAGTGGGCATTTGACGGGCTCACGGGAGAGCAACCTGATGCAGCCTTAACATTGGCGTCCGATGGGAACTTCTACGGCACGGCTGCTTTCGGCGGCACCAATAACAACGGAACCCTATTTCGCTTCACGCCTCCCAGCACAGTCACTGTGCTACATAGTTTCACCACCGCCGAGGGCGTACCTGAGGCTCCGCCCATCCAGGGCAAAGACGGGAACCTCTACGGAGTGACGAACTCCGCCGTAGCTTACAGCGTTACTCTCACCGGAACTTACAAGCAACTGTCGCCGGCGCCGGGATCGGTCGAAGCGCCTCTACTTTTGGCATCGGACGGCAATCTCTATGGTACTGCCTTGACAGGCGGTACCAATAGCGACGGTGCAGTGTTCCGCATGTCGACGCCGGGAGGCGCCATCAAAGTCATTCATAATTTTACCGGCATCGACGGCTCCAGGCCGGTTGGTCCTCTGGCTCAAGCATCCGATGGCAACTTGTACGGAACAACGTTTGCCGGCGGACCCAACAACAATGGCGAGGTCTTCAAGATGACCTTGGCTGGAAAGATCACGGTCTTGCATACGTTCGACGTAAACGGAGTCTCTGATGGGGAGTTCCCCGATGCGGGCTTGCTGGCAGCTTCCGACGGATACTTATACGGGGTTAACGGTTCCGGCGGAGCTGACACGGTTGGCACTCTCTTCCGGATAACTACCAGCGGGATTTTCACTAAACTTTTCGATTTCACGGATGTTGGAGGATCGGTGCCCGGTGCTTATGCGGGTACTACTCTCATGCAACACACCAACGGCAACTTGTACGGCCTTGCCTACAGAGGTGGCGCCTCCGACAACGGCACGTTCTTCAGTCTGTTCGCCCCCAACCTCATACAGATTCTCAAGGTCTCCGGGCCCATCTTCGTTCTCCCCGGCGGCCCCGTGCAGATCCTCGGCAATAACCTGACGCACGCGATCTTCGTCAACTTCGGCTCGGTGCAGGCACAATTCCAGCCAGGCACTGACAACTATCTCACCGCCACAGTTCCCAACGCCGCCGTCGACAGTGTCATCAGCGTCACCTATGACACCGGTCTTCAGACCCAGACCCTCATGTCCGTGCATATCCTGCCGAAGATCACCAACCTCGATCCTCCCTCTGGCTCGGTAGGCACGGTAGTCAACATCACGGGCGGCGGTTTCACCGGCGCAAAGAAGGTTACATTCGGCGGAGTCGCCGCGGAGAACTTCACCGTGCTGAGTCCGAGCCTGATTCAGGCCACCGTGCCAACTGGCGCGAAGACGGGCAGAGTGAAGGTCGCCACGCCCAACGGCAGCGCCACCAGCCCGATGAAGTTCACCGTCATCTGAAGCTAACTTGGTAACGCGAATGAGTGAGCCAGCGGCCCCTGCGCTAAGCCCCGCCGCAACGACGGGGCACCCCAACTCAAAAGAAATTACAGGTAAGGACCACGGGGATCGAAATGGCGATGGGAGTTCAACCGTTGAGAATGATTGAGAATGATGGTGGACCTGGTCGGGTTCGAACCGACGACCTCTTCCATGCCATGGAAGCGCGCTCCCAACTGCGCCACAGGCCCACTGGCGAGCGAGAAAAACTCAACCCAATTCTCGCCCAGCCGCCGGGGATAGTCAAACGACTGTTAGCCTCATCTGCGTTCATCATGACCCCACAGTCTGAACGCGACAAGCCAGCCATGTGATGCAAGCCTGACTCGCTTCCGATTTACGAAATTCATGAAACTTAGTATTCTGAGCAAACCGAAGCCGACATGAACCTGAGCCCCATTTGCAAGACATTCTCTCTCCTGCCGCTGCTGGTGCTGGCGGCGAGCGCGCAAACCCCATCCGCACAAAACGCTGCCCCGCCTCCCGTGTCTTACTCGTCGGTCAGCCAGTTGAACCTGCTGCTGTCCCAACTGGAACAGGCCACCCAAGCGGTACAGGGTGATCTGTCCAAGCTGCGCATCGAAAAGTGGAAGACCGATTCCGACACCAAACGTCAGGCCCAGACCAATGTGGACTCCATCCAGCGCAATCTCCAGAGTGCGCTCCCCGAGATCATTGCCCGCTTGCGAAACTCGCCGGAGGATCTCACCGAAACCTTCAAACTCTATCGCAACCTCGATGCCCTTTACGACGTATTCGGCTCGGTGGCGGAATCAGCGGGAGCGTTCGGCTCACGCGATGAGTTCCAGTGGCTGGGCAACGATCTGAATGCCCTGGAGAGGTCCCGCCACTCGTTTGCGGACCGCATGGAGACTCTGGCCGGCGCCAAGGAAGTCGAACTGACGCGGTTGCGCACCCAGTTGCGCAGCCTGCCGGCTGCGACTCCTGCTCCTCCAGGGCCCAAGAAAATTATCGTGGATGACGACGAGCCCCCGAAGAAAACCACCAAGAAGAAACCCGCCTCCAAGCCGAGCCCGACCCAGCCGGCGACAGCCCCTGGGACGACCCAGCCACCGCACTAGTCGGCGCTCACCCCAAACCGCTCAAAAGCGTCCCGTAAGTTACTGAATTGACGGCCTTTTCTCGTGGAACTCTGAACACCTTCGTGGAGTCTATGTAGACGAGGTGGATACCCCGTGCCGAGCAAGAGTAAACGCGGTGCCGGGATCACTTTTGGGCCAGCGTCGCGACCGGAAAAGAACCTATAATGGGGGTGACGCCATGAGGGTCATGGCGGGAGCAACCACGTTGGGTGATCTCGCAGGGGCACTGGCAGTCCGGGCTCAGGAATCCGCGATCGTGGCCGAGTTGAAGGCCGGATCCGAGGACGCTTACGCCTGGCTGATCGGCGAGTTTCACCAGCCCATCTACAGCCTCGTTTACCGCCTGGTGGCCGATCCGGCCGACGCTGCCGACACCACCCAGGAAGTTTTCTTGAAGGTTTTCCGTGGCATGAAGCATTTTCACGGGGAGTCCAGCCTCAAGACGTGGATTTACCGCATCGCCGTGCATGAAGCCTACAACCGCCGCCGCTGGTGGTTCCGCCACAAGGCGCGCGAAACGTCGATGGAACCGCTGCACGCAGGTACTGAAGCGGGCGCGGCGGCGGGTTTGAAGGATTTGCTGGTGGACGAAGGCGAGTCGCCGTTCGACTGCGTGGTTCACGAAGAAATCCGGGCACGTGTCGAGGAAGAGTTGCGCAAGGTACCCGAGCCCTATCGCACTGCGGTGATTTTGCGGGATATCGAGGAGATGTCGTACGAGGAGATTGCCGAGATCACCCAAGTTTCGCTGGGAACGGTGAAATCGCGTTTGACCCGCGGACGCGAGGCCCTCAAGCAGCGCTTGGTGACCTATGTCCGGGAGGTAGGCCCGCAGCTTGGCCTTCAGTCTCCCATGGAGCGTCGCTCGAAACTGGAAGCGCGTTCCCTTGGTTCTACCGATGGCAGGGAAGTCGAGGTGACGTCATGAAGTGCGCCGAAGCCAAGTCCTTGTTCTCGCTTTACCTGGACGGCGCAGTGACCGGTACGCAGATGCGTGCCCTCAGCCAGCACCTGCAAGCCTGTATTCACTGCCGGCAGGAGTATGTCTCTCTTCATCACACCCAGCAACTGCTGGCCCGGGTGGGTCGCAGGAAAGCGCCTGCCGACCTGGCGCTGAAGCTGCGGGTTGCCATCTCCCACGAAATCGCGCACTCCAAACGTCCTTTCCTCGATGGCATGATGATTCGGTTGGAGAACGCCCTGAACGCGTTTATGGTTCCGGCCACGGCCGGCTTGGTCACCGCGGTCGTCATCTTTGGCTTGCTTACCTTTTTCCTGGCGGTTCCCGGCCAGTTGCAGGCCGACAACGACGACGTCCCACTTATGCTTTACACTGCGCCCCAACTGCAGCAATCGGCGTTTGGGACCACTCTGGATTCCATCAGCGAAGACGCGGTCGTGATCGAGGCCTATGTCGACTCGAATGGCCGGGTGGAAGACTATCGCATTCTGTCGCATCCCGACAAGGCGAAGACATTGCTGCCGCAATTGAACCGCATGCTGATTTTCACTACCTTCCGTCCCGCGACCTCCATGGGCCGGCCTACCGCCGGGCGGGCGGTGCTGTCGTTCTCGAAGATCAGCGTGAAGGGGTGAGGAAGCAGCAATTAGCATTTAGGATCTCGCCCATCCGGCTCAGCGACGCAAGCGCCCGATGCCGAAGGAAACCCGGCGAGTTTTGTGCTAAATGCCAAGTGCTAATTGCTGGTCCTTTCGTTTGACCCTCTGCGGAGAAGCCCTTAAACTGACACAGTAACCCGCATCCCGACCAGCCTGCTGGAGGTTTCCCTGGATCGTTGGTTTCGACGCTCGCTCTATGCGGCCCTGCTTGGGCTGGCGGCACAGGCGTGTCTGGCTGAGAGCACTCCCAACGTGGCCCTCGATACCAGTGAAACTTTGTTCACGGTCATGACGGCCCTGAATGCCTGCGGATACGACCAGGAACTGGATGTCTCCGATCCCCTGCGAAGCCAGATCCGCAGCGAGGTCGCCAAGGCCATTCAAGCTGCTCCCGAGGTCAAAGAGGCAACTCGGGCCATGTGCCAGGTCTATGCCGACCTCCAGCAGCCCGACTCTTCCCGCACCCTGGCACAATACGTGTCGCTGGCGTTGTATTTGAACCCGCCGCCGGCTCTCACCCCCAGGGTGCGCGACACCGAACTTCCCCCCGATGCCACCGCGGTGTTCGGGTTCCTCCCCCTGATGCAGAAGTTCTATCAGGTGGCCGGATTGCACGCCATTTGGGAGCGCCATCGCGAGGCCTATAGCGCCCTGACCGAGCGCTATCACGAGCCCTTGTCCAAGATGTTGTTCGACACCGAGATCTATCTGAAGCTGCCCTCCTCGGGATACTTGGGACACCAGTTCACCGTCTACCTCGATCCTATGGGCGCCCCGGGGCAGACCAACGCCCGCAACTACGGCCCGGATTACTTCGTCGTGATTTCCGCGGGTAAAGGATCGTCCCTCAAGGTGGAGCAGATTCGTCACACCTATCTGCACTACTTGCTCGATCCTCTTGCGCTGAAGTATCCCGCCACCCTGAAGCGCCTGGAACCGTTGTTGGATGCGGTCAAGACGGCGCCCATGGATGAGAGCTTCAAGAACGACATTTCTCTGCTGGTCACAGAGTGCCTGATACGGGCCATCGAAGCCCGCACTGGCCCCATGGGAAAAGCCTCTGAGGAGGCTCGCGACCAGGCCGTCGAAGCCTCCATGGAGCAAGGCTTCATCTTGACCGGCTACTATTACGATGCTCTGGTTCAGTTCGAGAAGGATCCCGCGGGTCTGCGCAATGCTTACGGAGACATGCTGACCGGCATCGAGGTCGGAAAGGAAGAAAAGCGGGCGGCACAGATCCAGTTTGCCAACCAGGCGGACACCGAACTGCTTCACCTTTCTCGGCCTCTCGAAGGCAAGCTGCTGGTTACCGCCGAGCAACGCCTTTCTGCCGGAGATGCAGAAACCGCGCAGAAGTTGGCGCAGGAGGCACTGGACGAGAAGAGTGAGGACCCCGGCCGGGCTCTGTTCATTCTGGCCCAGGTCGCCACGATGAACCGCGACATACAGGGCGCCCGCAACTATTTCCAGCGCGCCCTGGAGGTGGCGCAGGAGCCCAAGGTAGTCGCCTGGTCGCACATCTACCTGGGAAGGATCTTCGACTTGCAGGAAGACCGCGCCGCGGCGCTGGACCATTACCGCGCTGCTTTGAACGCTGGCGCCTTGTTGCCGGAAGCCAAAGCCGCAGCCGAGCGGGGGCTTCAGCAGCCCTACGAGCCACCCAGTCATGCGCAGTAGGAGAAGAGCACCGGAAAAATTGATCGTGATGTCATGGTCGCAACTTAAGGAGAACTCATGAAGCGCGCAGCGATGATCATCTTGCTACTGGCGATGGCAACTGTTTTGTCGGCTCAGCAGCAAGGCACACAGAACCCGCCGGCAGCCCAGCCCGGCGCCGGACAATCGGGTACGGCGCAGCCCAGCGCCCCTGCCCCCCAGGGCAAACACCCGCCGCAAGCCAAGACCCAACCGGAATTCGATGCCTATAA
Organism: Terriglobia bacterium; assembly: GCA_020073165.1. GTDB lineage: Bacteria > Acidobacteriota > Terriglobia > Terriglobales > Acidobacteriaceae > JAIQET01. The sequence continues at coordinate 157,411 of JAIQFP010000006.1, forward strand.
AACAGTCGCGGCCATCGCTGACCCGGCCGCTTTTGAGAAGGCTACTGATGATTTTGCCACCAAATTCCCGGATAGCGAATTGCGCGTGGTCTTGTACCGCAACGGCATGCACCTCTACCAAAGCGCCAACAACGGCGACAAGATGCTTGAAATGGGTCGGAATGTGCTGAAACTCGATCCCGATGATCCCGAGGCACTGGTAGGCGTCGCTGAAGTCCTGGCCGAACGCACCCGGGACACCGACCTCGACAAAGATCAGCGCCTGGATGAAGCCATGAAAAACGCCCAGCGCGCAGTCGAGACGGTGGATACCGATATCGTCGCGCCAGCGGAAACGCCCAAGGAGCGGATTGACGCCTACAAAGGTTTCTTGCGATCCACAGCCTATTCGATCATGGGCACGCTGGCGCTAAACAAGGACAAGTACGCCGATGCGGAGAATTATCTACGCAAATCCATCGATGCTTATCCGTCGCAGCCCGATCCGGTGGCAGTCCTTCGCCTGGCAGTGGCGCTGGATAAACAGGAGAAATACTCCGAAGCGTTGAAGGTGGCCAACCAGGCGGTTGCACTGAACCAGGAAAACACCCACGCAGGAACGGCCGCGCGCCAGGAACGCGACCGGTTGATGAAGCTCACAAACAGCGGCACTCCCGCTCCGGCCCCTAAACCGCCCGCCGGCGATGCCCAGAATCAGGCTCCACCGAAGAACTAGTCGGCGGCGATTCGGAGGTGCCTTGCTACAACCGTTGGGGCTGGCGGTCCGCCCATCGCAACTCAGACCATGAAGTCACGGGACATTGCGGCACTGCAAGCGACTCTGGGACACCACTTCACTCGCCCAGAATTGCTCGCGCAGGCGCTGACCCATACCTCCCAGGCCCGGGAGTTGGAAGCTCTGCAACCCCTCGCCCGCAGTCGGGTGGGCGACAACGAGCAACTGGAGTTCCTGGGCGATTCTGTGCTCGCCCTGGTCACCAGCGAGGAACTGTTCCATCGCTTCCCTCATTTTCGCGAAGGGGAGCTGTCCAAGTTGCGGGCCCACCTGGTGAGCGAAAAGCATCTGATTCGGGTGGCGCAGCAACTGGAGCTCGGTCATTACTTGCGGTTGGGACGAGGCGAGGAAAAAAGCGGTGGACGCAACAAGACGGCGCTGCTGGTGGATGCGCTGGAGGCAGTTCTTGCGGCCATCTATCTAGATAGCGGCTTGGACACGGCGCGCCGCCTTATCTTGCAGTACATCGTCGGCCCGGAGCTGGAGCGTATCGCTCTCCACGGCAACGGGCTGCCGCTCACGGATTACAAGTCGGCGCTGCAGGAAAGGCTGCAGGCGCTCGGACGCCCCCAGCCATCGTACCTGCTGGTCAAAGAGCAGGGCCCGGAGCACAGCAAAACCTTTACTATTGAGATCAGGCTGCAAGAGCCGGAGGCCCCCGCCAAGGCCGAGTTCGTAGGCCGCGCCGAGGGTTCCACCAAGAAGAACGCGGAACAGGATGCCGCTCGTCAGGTGCTCGAATATCTGGCTTCCTTGCCCGGCGGCTCTCTCGGACAGGGGAAGACGAAAGGGGTACGTGTAGTCAGATCATGACGGAAGCCGTTCCAACCCAGGCAGAAGTAGTTCACCACCAGGCGCCGGCTGACTGGACGATGTCGCTGCAGTCGCTCTTGGCCACAGTGGTCATCGCGGTCTTCGTCATCACTTTCATCGTGCAAGCCTTCCAGATCCCATCGGAATCCATGGAAAACACGCTCCTGATCGGCGATTATCTGCTGGTCGACAAACTCCGCTATGGCGGGGACGGCTTCTGGGACCACCTGGTTCCCTACCGCCCCGTGCACCGTGGGGACATCATCGTTTTCCGCTATCCCGTCAATCCCACCCAGCACTTCGTGAAGCGAGTCGTGGGCGTGCCCGGTGATCGGGTGCGGCTCGTCAATCGCCAGGTTTACATTAACGGAATTCCCCTTCGCGAACCTTACGTGCGGTACACCTCGCACGTGCACGACCTTTTCCGCGACGAGTTTCCTCGCTTGAATGTTTCCGTTCCCGGCTTGGAGGGAACGTGGTGGCTGGAGATGAAGAAGATGGTCGAAGACGGACAGCTCATCATCCCCCAGGACCATTATTTTGTTCTGGGCGACAACCGCGACGAGAGCCTGGACAGCCGCTATTGGGGGTTCGTCCCCAAGGAGAACGTAATTGGCCGTCCTTTGCTGATCTACTGGTCGGTGCGCGATGTTGACCACGACATGCCCTTTCCTTCCACTGCGGGTGATAAACTCTTTCACTTCGCTTATGCGGCGACCCACTTGTTTCAGATCACCCGCTGGGACCGCACATTTCGAGTAGTCAACTAAAGGGCGCGGTTGCAACGCCCTATGACGGGAAGATGATCTGGTGGCCAAGAAAGAGACCAAGCAGCCGGAAAAACCGCGTGAGACCACGGTCGAGTTTTTAGCGTCGCTGGCCGCAGTGTTGGTGACCGGCCTGTTCATCATCACTTTCATCGTGCAGGCCTTCGAGATTCCCTCCAGTTCTATGGAGAACACCCTGCTCATCGGCGACCACGTGTTCGTGAATCGCGAGCAGTTCGCCCCGCCGACGCGCTGGGCTGGCCCCCTGCTTCCCTATCGGCAGATACGCCGCGGAGACATCGTGGTTTTTCTTTCTCCCGCGGAACCGGGCCTCTATGTGGTGAAACGGATCATGGGCATTCCCGGCGATCGCATCCATCTGCGCGACGGCGTGGTTTACCGCAACGGTGAGAAGCTGGAGGAACCCTACGTCATCCACAGTGGGCGGGACAGCTACAATCCCTATCGCGACAACTTCCCCTCGGTGCCGCCCTCTGATTTCAACAATGTGACCCCGGAGTGGCAACTCCTCATCAAGCAGTACGTTCAGGGTGATGACCTGGTCGTCCCCGATGACAGTTATTTCGGCATGGGTGACAACCGCGACGTCAGCTACGACAGCCGCTATTGGGGGTTCATCCCCAAGCAAAACGTAATCGGGCGGCCGATGTTCGTCTACTGGTCGTTTGAAACGCCGCCCAACCAGTATCTGCAAAAAGAGTTCAGCCAGCGCATCGGTTTCCTGGCCCACGTGGTCATCCACTTCTTCGACGAAACCCGGTGGCGGCGTACCTTCAAGGTGGTGCGTTGAGCTTTTTCCGCTCCAAACGCGGCGTCGTAACCACCATCCTCGTGTTGGGGGCAGCACTGTTTTGGATCCGGCCCGGGGCGGAATCGCTGCGTACCCGAATTGTGCATTCCGTCAGCCTCGCCCTGGGACGATCGGTGGAGATCGAGCACGTCAGCCTGCGTTTGCTGCCCCAGCCTGGCTTTGATTTGGACAACTTCGTGGTCCATGACGATCCCGCGTTCAGCGCTGAGCCCATGCTGCGTTCGCAGGAGGTCACCGCCGCCCTTCGTCTGACTTCCCTGTTGCGCGGCCGGCTGGAGATTGCCCGTCTCGATCTGACTGAGCCTAGCCTGAACCTGGTGCGCAACCGCGAAGGCCATTGGAACATCGAGAATCTCCTCGAACGTGCCGCCAGGACGCCCATTGCCCCCACCAGCAAAGCAAGGACCGAAAGCCGTCCCGGCTTCCCTTACATTGCCGCCGACCGCGGGCGCATCAATTTCAAGTTTGAGCAGGAAAAGAAGGCTTACGCTCTGACGGACGCGGATTTCAGTTTCTGGCAGGACTCGGAAAACAGCTGGGGAACGCGGCTCAAAGCCCGGCCTGTGCGCACCGATTTCAACCTCACTGACACGGGACTGCTCACCGTGAACGGATCGTGGCAGAGGGCGCCCAGCCTGCGGGACACACCCCTCCAATTCAGCCTTCTGTGGGATGGTGGGCAACTCGGCCAGGTCACCAAACTCGTCTCCGGCAATGATAAGGGCTGGCGCGGCTCCACCAGGCTGTCCGTCACCCTCTCCGGCACGCCGGCCGACCTCGCGGTGCGGACCGCCGCATCAGTGCAGGACTTCCGCCGGTATGACATCCTCGGTGGAGGCTCGTTGCGGCTCGCGGCGCAGTGCAGCGCTCGCTACAGTTCGCTAGACCACGCTCTCTCCAACATTGCCTGCCAGGCTCCGGTGGGCGTTGGCGCCATCACCGTCACCGGCAGCCTTGCCGGTCTGTGGAGTTTGCCCACTTACGATCTCACCCTACTCGCCCATGATGTTCCGATCCAGTCGCTGGTCGCATTGGTCCGTCACGCCAAGAAAGACGTTCCCGACGACCTGCTCGCGACCGGCACGCTGAATGCGAATGTCAAAGTGCAGCACCAGAGTGATGCGGCGGCTGCGGTCTGGGAGGGCGAAGGCGAGACCCTCGGATTTCAGCTAGGGTCGGAGCTGAACAGCACCGAACTGGCGCTCGGCCGGATACCGTTCGCCGTCACTCCCGCCGCTACCCCCAATCTCAAAGCAAAGACCCGGCGCAATCTAGCGGTGGTTCCGTCTCTACCAGAGACTCGCCTGAGCGTTGGCCCGTTTGACCTCGGGCTGGGCAGGCCACAGCCCGCCACAATGCAGGGATGGATTTCACGTTCCGGCTACGGGGTGCAGGTGCAGGGAGAAGCGCAGGTGCAACGACTGCTGCAAGTGGCGCGGACTGTGGGATTCCCCGTCCCGAGGCCGGCGGCCGACGGCATCGCCAAAGTTGATCTGCAAATTGCGGGTAACTGGTCCGGATTCACCGCCCCCAGAGCCATCGGGACTGCGCAACTGCATTCTCTCCGTGCGGAGGTGCGCGGCCTCAACGCCCCGCTGGAGATCGCCTCGGCAAGTCTCGTGCTCACTCAGGACGAAGTCCGCGTGCAGAGTCTGACGGCCGCCTTGGGGGATAGCACTTGGCGGGGGTCCATGGTGCTGCCGCGGCCCTGCCTGGCGGGAGCATGCTCCATCCGTTTCGATCTCCGCGTCGATGAGCTCGCGACCGGAGAACTCAGCCAGCTACTCAATCCCTATCCTCGCAAGCGTCCGTGGTACCGGTTTCTATCGCCCTCACCTGCACCCGGTGTGCCTTTCTTGGCCGCGGTGCGCGCAACCGGAACGCTCGCTGCCAACCGGGTACAGATTGACAAGCTCGTCGCCAGCAAGGTGTCTGCCGGCGTTGTCCTGGACAATGGCAAGCTCCGGCTCACCGATTTGCGCGCCGATCTCCTCGGTGGAAAGCACCTTGGCGAATGGAAAGCAGACTTCACCACCAGGCCGCCCGAGTACAACGGCAGCGGGACTCTGGAACGGGTCGCCCTGGCACAATTGGCCGAGGCCATGCACGACCCATGGATCACCGGCGTGGCCACGGCAAAATACCACGCGACCACCTCCGGCCTGACCCGGTCCGAACTCCTCTCCTCCGCAAGTGCCACGCTGCAGGTGGACGCACGCGATGGCGCGCTCCCTCACATTGCGCTGGCCGGAACCACCGGCCCCTTGCACATTCATCACCTGACAGCCCGCTTGCTTCTCCGCAGCGGCACGTTTGATATTCAGGAAGGCAAACTGGAGACTCCTGGCGGCATCTACCAGGTCAGCGGCACTGCCTCTCTGGGCCGTGCGTTGGATGTGAGGCTGTCGCGAGGCGGCGCCCACGGTTTCAATGTCAGTGGCACCCTCACCCAACCACGCGTGGTGCAAGCCACCTTTCCGGAGACGCAAGCCGCCCTGAAACCATGAGGGCTTCACTCACGCTTCTGCTGGTCGTTCTCGCTTCTGCCTTTCTTACCGCGCAAACAACTTCCGTTGACTCCAGCGCTGTTACCAGCATGGAGCGCAAGTTGGAGCGCATCAAGAGCAACGGCGCGCTCCCCCATCCGGACCAGACTCCGACGGAATTTACGGAACACGAGATCAATGCCTATCTCGCGTCAGGGAAAGTCAAATTGCCGGTGGGCGTACGGTCGGTGCATCTCGAAGGCCAACCCGAGATTGTCACGGGAACCGCGCGCGTAGATTTTGATCAGCTCAAAGCCGGACGACGTTCTTCCAATCCCTTGCTCTCCGTATTTACCGGCATCCACGACGTAGTGGTTGTGGCTCACGCCCACGGCGCTGGCGGGCAGGCGTTTGTCAATGTGGATTCTGTGTCCCTGGATAACGTGGACATCCCGCGCTTCGTACTGCAGATGTTCGTCGACAAATACCTTCAGCCGAAGTATCCCAACATTGGCCTCGATTCGCGCTTCGCCCTGCCCAACCGGATTGACACCGCGCGGGTGGGAGCGCACAAACTGACGGTGACACAGAAGTAGGCGCCTGGCGGATCGCCGAGAAACACTGATTTTGGGTGGCGCAGCGCTTTAGCGCTGCGATAAGCGCCCTCGGAGAAAGCGCGGCTTCAGCCGCTGCGGTGCCTGTTTTTTCGGCTTCCCTAAGGTACGTAGCCCGCACCCCGCAGCACCTTGCCCGGCAACGCTCCCGTCATCTTTCCCGAATCAATCACCGGCACCCCATTCACCAGCACATACTCCATCCCTTGCGACAGCTGGTTGGGATTCTCGAAGGTTGCCACGTCATGCACGGTGGCAGGATCAAAGATCACCACGTCAGCCCACATCCCGGCCTTCAGGACTCCACGATCCGTCAATCGCATGCGCTGTGCCGGCAAGGCGGACATCTTGCGGATCGCATCCTCCAGAGTCAGCTTCTTCTCTTCCCGGACGTACTTGCGCAAGATACGGGGAAAGGTGCCGTAAGCCCGCGGGTGCGGATGCTCTTGGCCCAAAATTCCTTCCGGCGACGTTCCCGACGAGTCGTTGTCGATCGAAACCCACGGCTGCTGCAGCGCCAGCGCCACATCGGGTTCCGACATGCCAAATACAGCGACGTTCGTAAAGGCATTGTCCTCGATCAGCAGATCGAACAGAGCATCCATCGGATCCTTGTTCCACATCTTCGCTACCTCGGACAGCCGCTTGCCCTGCAAGGGCAGCAGCTTCGGATTCTGCACCACTCCGATCAAAATCGCTTCTGGCCCGGGAATCTCCTCCCATTCGTTGTCCCACTCGCTGGATGGCGTCAGCATGTCTTTCCGGATTCGCGCGCGCATCGCGGGATCTTTCAAACGCTCCACCAGCTTGGCATCTCCGCCATCGTGCGCCCACGGCGGAATAAACGCCGAGAAACTGTTGAACCAGGCCGTGTACGCGTAGGTGTCAGCCGTCACGTCCATCCCTGCCGCGCGCGCCGCATTGATCTTGGCCACCACTTCGGGCATGCGTCCCCAGTTCGCCTTCCCCGCTACTTTGATATGCCAGATCTCAACCGGGATGTGCCCCTCGCGCCCGATGCGCAACGCCTCATCAATCGCCGGCAGGACCGCGTCACTTTCATTGCGCATGTGCGTGGCGTAAATGCCGCCAAACTTTGAGGCCTCACCCGCCAGCGTAACTAACTCCTCCGTCTTGGCGTAGGGAGCGGGCGCGTACTCCAGTGACGTGGAAACTCCCACCGTCCCGTCGCGCATCGCCTGCCGCACCAGCTCTTTCATCTGGTCAAGCTGCGCCGGCGTGGGTTGCTTATCGTCGTCTCCCAGTACCATGCGGCGGACTTGCGTCGCCCCCACATACGAGGCCAGGTTGATTCCCATCCCCTGCTTTTCCAGCCGCGCAAAATATTGCCGGAAGGTCCGCCAGTCCGGGGTGATGTGGTAGTGCTCGTAGCCCTCCCGGTCGGCTTGCACGATGGCATCATTCAGCGGCGCCGCTGATCCACCTTCGCCCGTGATTTCCGTGGTGATCCCCTGGTAAATCTTCGAAGGCAACCGCGGATCGACGAGTATGGTCAGTTCCGACTGGCCCAGCATGTCAATGAATCCCGGCGCCACTACCATGCCGTGGGAATCGATGGTCCGGCTGCGCGCCGCCGCGCTGAGATTGCCGATGGCCGCGACCTTTCCCTCCCGAATGCCCACATCGCCCGAATACCAAGGCGATCCCGTGCCATCGATGATGTGGCCGTTGGTGATTACGAGGTCGAACGTCCGAGACGAAGTCGCTTCCTGTGCCCACAAGACATGCAGACTGCTGAACAGGAGAATAGCTGCGATAAACGCTTTACCGATCGCCTGCATTTTCTTAGCGCCTCCTGAGATACTCTGTCATCCTGAGCGAAGCGAAGGACCTGCTTGCTCCCGGCGCCGACGAAAAACAGGTTCTTCGCTGCGCTCAGAATGACAAATTTCTGCTTGGACTGCGTCACGCACTGCTGATGCTGCTTCGCTCCCGCCATCCCAGCCCCAACCCAATCAAGATCCAAATCCCCAGCGCCAACCATTCATAACCGCTGAAGTGTCCGGGCACCTCGGGCACGACTTTCATCAGGATCATCAGTAACCCGACCATCATCCCCACCAGAGCCACCAGGCGCTCGCGCGCCGGTGGCCCCATGTGGTAGTAGGCAGCACAAGTCGCCAGCCATCCCGCCGCGGATGCCACCGAGCCCACCTCGGTAATCGGCACCAGGATGGCGTCTCCCAGAAACATGCTGGCCGCCGTTGCCAGCCCCATGCAGAGCACCGCGAACGAAGGAGTCTGATTGCGCGGGTGCACATAGGCCACCCGGCTGTCCACCAGTCCGCGGCGACCCATGGCAAACAGCAGCCGGCTGGCCGCAACAAAATTCCCGTTGAACACTTTGAACAACGAAAGCAACGCCGCTGCCAGGATCACGCTCACGATCCAGCGCGAACCCATGGCCCGTTCGAACGCCACCGCGGTCATGAACTTCTCCCCCGTCAGTTGCTGCCACGGCGCAACATAGCCAACCGCCGCGATCACGATAGTGTAGAAGAGAATGCCCACGACAATCGCCATCCAGATCGCCTGGAAAAATCCCCGCCCGCGGAACTCCGGGCTGGCCTCCTCCGCAGCCTTGCCCACCGATTCGTAACCGGTCATGAAATAGGGCACGACTTGCATCACCAACAGCACTGAAACAAACGGGCTGTGCGTGAACAATGGCGGGAAATTTGTCGTCGAGCCCCTGGTCACCCCGATGCCGACAAACATCGCAAACAGCGCCAGTGTGCCAAATGCTGTCCAGTTCTGAAAAATCGCGCTCAGCCGGATGCCGCGGTAGTTCAGCAGCGTAATCAGTCCCGTTAATCCCAGCCCGATCACCAGGTGCGGCACATATACGGGGCGTCCGGCGACGCGGTACAGTTCGATCGAGTCCAGCGCCGGGAAAATGTAGCCCGCAATCCTCCCGATCGCGACCGCTTCCCAGGGACAGACGATAAAGTAGGCGAGAATCATCATCCAGCCGGTGGCAAAGCTCACGGGCTGGGGAAAGACCTTCGCGGTGTAGGCCACTTCCCCCGCCGCATCGGGCATGGCCATCACCAACTGCCCGTACACATATCCGATGGGCAGCAACAGCGCGCCCCCGATGGCGAAACCCAGAACGCCGCCTAACACGCCCCCGCGCAGCAGCCAGTCGTCCATCACGACCAGCCAGCCCACGCCCACCATCGTGCCCCACCCCAGAGTGAAGTAGTCCACGACGCGAAGTTTGCGGGCGAGGGTAGTCACGCGATCAGGTGGCGCGAATTATAAAGCATCCCCACGAACCACGTAGGGACGGCCGCCTCGGCCGTCCACCCGGGCGAAGCCGCTAGTCAGCGCGTATGCTATGTTCTACTTTGCTGATTGCCAGCCGAAGCAGCCATGCCCCGATACGAATATCGCGTCCTCAACCCGACTCCGCCAGCGCAGAAAACTTTTGTCGAGTGGATTGAACGCCTGGACCGGGAATTCATGAACCGCGATGCCAATCATCGCAGCGACGTGGTCCGCGACGCGCTGCACCACCTTTATCTCGGACACCCGTATGCTCCTCCCGATCCCGCTGCCCCCATGGCGCAGCAGTCGCTTATTCACTCGTTCGATCCCCGCAATGCCACCCTCGAGCCCGAGTATTACGGCGACGTGGACGCCGCGAAATACGCCGAACGCAAGCCCCTCATCTGGTTCTGGATGATGTACGACCGCTCCCCGGTCGGATTGAACCACTGGCTGGGATACCGCATGCGCGCCATGCTGGCCCGCCACATCTTCAAACACTGCGGCAAGAACGTGAAGATTTTTCATGGCGTCGAGGTTTCCTTCGGCTACAACCTTACCGTCGAAGACAATTGCACCATCCACAAGTACGTGCTGCTCGACGATCGCGGCGAAATCATCATTCATGAAGGCAGTTCCATCTCCGATTACGCCAACGTCTATTCCCACGCCCACGATCTCAACGACGGCATGATCGTCAACAACCACAAGACCGAGATCGGCCCCAAAGCCCGCATCACCTACCACGCTACGGTGATGAGTGGCGTCAAGGTGGGAGAGCACGGCCTGGTCGGCTCGATCGGTGTGGCTTCCAAGAACGTGGAGCCCTTTCACGTGGTCGCCGGCGTCCCCGCCAAGCCGGTCAAGGTGAAGCCCATCGCCCCCGAAGAACTGCGCCGAGCATTGGAGAAGCCGTAGCGGTATAGCGCCGGCGTCCTCGCCTGCACCTCGTCCCGCAACATCCGCCCCGCATGGTAGTATCAAACCCGACTGCATGACCCGTGAGCATGTTGACATCCTGTTTCAGTTGATCGCGTTTCTGTTCGCGATCAGTATTCACGAGTCGGCGCACGCCTGGACCGCGAACCTCCGCGGCGACCCCACCGCCCGCATGCTGGGGCGCATCACGCTGAATCCCATCAAACACATCGATCCCCTGGGTACCATCGTGCTGCCGCTGATTGCCATGCTGACCCATATTCCCGTGCTCGGCTGGGCCAAGCCGACTCCGGTGGACCCCCGCAACTTCAAGAACCATGTGCTGGATGACATCCTGACCGCGGTGGCCGGCCCAGTCAGCAACTTCCTGGTGGCCAGCCTGTCTGTGCTCGCCCTGGGAATCATCAAGCTGGCGTCTCCGACCGGGCGCCAGATCTTATCCGGCAGCCTGCAGGAAACGGACTCGTTTCTGGTGCCCATGTGTTTGCTGCTCTACGCATTTCTCCAGATCAACGTGGTGCTGGGGGTCTTTAACCTGATCCCAGTGCCCCCCCTGGATGGCAGTCATGTGCTGCGCCACTTCCTGCCGCCGCCCGTGCTTCGCGTCTACGACACTGTCGGCATGTTTGGTCTGATGGCCTTGGTCTTTTTTGGCGGGAATTTTCTTTTCAGCCTGATCAGTCCCTTCTTGTATTTCTTTACGTTTCTCCTGTTCAAAATCTGATGCCTTCTCCTTCCCATCCTCGCAAACGCGTGCTCAGCGGTATGCGCTCCACTGGCAAACTGCACCTGGGAAATTTTGTCGGCGCCCTGGACAACTGGGTGCGCATGCAGGACCAGTACGAGTGCTTCTTCTTCGTTGCCGACTGGCACGCGCTCACCACCGACTACGCCGACACCTCCAAGGTGAAGGAAAACTCCGTAGAAGTCCTGCTCGACTGGCTGGCCGCTGGGCTCGATCCCGAGCGCTCGACCATGTTCATCCAGTCGCACGTGCCCCAGCACGCCGAATTGCACCTGCTGTTTTCCATGGTCACGCCGCTGGGCTGGCTGGAGCGCGTCCCCACCTACAAGGAACAACGAGAGAACATCACGGAGAAAGACCTCGGCACGTACGGCTTCCTCGGCTACCCAGTGCTGCAGGCGGCCGACATCCTGATTTACAAAGGCGACTTCGTCCCCGTGGGCGAGGACCAGGTACCGCACGTGGAGTTGACCCGCGAGATCGCGCGGCGCTTCAACCAGTTTTACAACCTGAAGGGGAAGGCGGTTTTTCCTGAGCCACAGCCACTGCTGACCCCGGCCGCCAAGCTGCCGGGCACGGATGGGCGCAAGATGTCGAAATCGTACGGAAACACCGTCATGTTAACCGATCCGGAGCCGGTGGTGCGGCAAAAGCTGAAAACCATGGTGACGGACCCGGCCCGCATCCGGCGCACCGATCCCGGCAACCCCGACGTGTGCCCGGTGGGCGACTTGCACAAGATCTTCAGCAGCCAGGAAACCATGGCCAAAGTGAACGCCGGCTGCCGTTCGGCGGGCATCGGATGCATCGAGTGCAAGGGCTGGGCCGCCGACGCCCTGGTTAACATCTTGAATCCCATGCAGCAGCGCCGCAAAAAATACGAGGACAATCCCCGCCTCGCCTGGGATATTCTGGAGGCGGGCTCGGCCAAGGCGCGCAAGGTGGCGGACGCCACCATGGAAGAGGTCCGCGACGCCATGCACATGTCGCTGGACTACGAACCCGGCAACCCTCAGGGAAAGAGGTAAACATAACGAACCAGCCCCGTAGGGACGGCTGAAACGACGTCAGGCATCTAATGTTGCCATTGTCCAAACTCAAACCCGAGCCAGTTCCTTCAGACCCCACGCTGACACCTGGCCCCGCCCTGGTCGCGCCCGACCCGCGCAAAGAGGAAAGCGATTTCCCCTTCGCGGTTACCGTCGCTGACGTCTACGAGGGCCCGCTCGATCTCCTGCTTGACCTCATCCGCAAGCAGGACATCAATATCTACGACATCCCGATCGCGAAGATCACCGCACAGTACCTGGCTTACGTCGAAAAGCTCCGCGAACTGGATGTGAACGTCGCCGCCGAATTCATCTACATGGCCGCGGTACTGATTCATATCAAGTCGAAGATGCTGCTACCGCGCGACCCGCTCGCCCCCGCCGACGATCAGGATGATCCGCGCGGCGAACTGGTCAACCGGCTGCTCGAGCATGAAAAGTTCAAGTCTGCAGCGCAAATGCTGATGCAGAAGCAGCAGATCGAAGACGCCGTCTGGTCCAACCCGGCTATCAAGGAGTTCATGGATGCCGAGGGCACGGACCCGGAGATCGCCGCCGACGTCATCGACCTGGTGAAAACCTTCCAGCAGATCGTCGAGCGCGCCCGCAACCGGCCCATCCTCCAGGTGGACGAGGAAGCCGTCACCGTCGGGCAGATGATTGAGTATTTGCGCCGGCGGCTGGCGCTGGAAGACCGGCCGATCCGCCTGAAAGAGCTATTGCGCAACGTTAATTCCCGCCCAGCGCTGGTGTGCATGTTTCTGGCGCTCCTGGAAATGGTGCGCCTGCAGGCCATCCAACTGCGCCAGGACCGTCTGTTCGGAGAAATCCTGCTGCGCAAGCACGCTGGATTCGAAGCAGTCATGGCAGAGCAGGCGGGAGTGCGCGATGATTGGCGGTAAAGAAACCGTCGTTGGTCGTTGGGCATTGGTCGTTCGCCGACAATGACCGCAGCCAACGACGAACGACCAACGACTAGCATGAGCCTCAAAGCCCAACTCGAAGCCATCATCTACGCGGCGGAAACGCCGATCACGCTCGACCACGTCATTCAACTGGTTAGAGATTCTGTCCTTGCCGATAGCGCGGCCGACGACGCTGAGGTCAAGTCCCGCGTTCGCGAAGCCTTGGACCAGTTGACCGCCGACTATGCCACCGCCGATCACGGTGTCGAGATCCGCCAGGTGGCCGGCGGCTACCGTGTCTCCACCAAGCCCGAGCACCACGACCTGGTGCGCGCCTTCGCCAAGAGTCTGAAGCCACCGATCCGCCTCTCGCTCCCGGCGCTCGAAACCCTGGCGGTCATCGCCTACAAGCAGCCGGTTACCGTGCCCGAGATCAGCGAGATTCGCAGTGTGGACTCCAGCGGCGTGATTGCCACCCTGCTCGACCGCAAGCTCATCACCACCGCTGGCCGCAAGGCGGTCGTGGGTCGCCCTATCCTTTACAAGACCACCAAGGAGTTTCTGCTGCGCTTTGGCCTGAAAGACGTCACCGAGCTGCCCAGCATGGAAGAATTCGAGAAGCTGGTTGCCGAATCCTTCCAGAGCGATCTGTTGCCTGTCGAGGGTGAACCCGAGGTGACCAGTGCAGCAGCCCCTGCCCCTGCGGAATTTTCAGCGGAGCAGCAGGATGAGGTTCAAACCGACGAGAACCAGGTCTTGGCGACGGCTGAGCCCCATCCCGGCGAGAGTGACCCGGCCGCCTGAACCGCAGTCCCATCCGCTTTCTGTTCTGTTAGTCTGAACACCCATGCCCGCCGAACGTCTGCAAAAAATCATCGCCGCCGCGGGAATCGCCTCGCGCCGCAAGGCGGAAGAACTGATCACGGGTGGCCTGGTGTCGGTGAACGGCCAGGTGGTGACTGAGCTAGGCACCAAGGCTGACCCCGAGCGCGACCACGTTCGCGTGAACGGGAAACTGCTGCACGGCCCCGAGCGTCACACCTATCTGCTGATGAACAAGCCCAAGGGCTACGTGACCACCCTCAAAGATCCTGAACACCGTCCCACTGTTATGGACTTGCTGCATGGCGTGGGCGCCCGAGTTTATCCCGTGGGACGCCTCGACTACGCCAGCGAAGGTTTGCTCCTGCTCACTAACGACGGCGCATTCGCCAACCGTCTGATGAAAGCCGCCTCCCACGTGCCCAAGACCTACATCGTAAAGGTGGCAGGCACGCCGGATGCGGAGGGCTTGGCGCGTCTGCGTGCGGGACTGTTCATCCCCTCCGAGCGCGGCAAACGGGTAAAGACGGCCCCCGCCAAGATCAAGCTGATCCGGGAAGCCAATAACCCGTGGTACGAAGTAACCCTGATCGAAGGCAAGAACCGGCAGATCCGCCGCATGTTCCAGGAGATCGGCCACCACGTGGAAAAAATCAAGCGGGTCCGCTACGGGCCGCTGGAGTTGGATGTTCATCCCGGGGAGTATCGCCGCTTGACCGCGGAAGAAGTGAAGCGCCTGCAGAGTGTTCGAAAAGCAAAATCTTAAACCGCAAGGGTCGCCAAGAACCGCCGCAAAGTGCGCAAAGATGAATGCTTTGCGACCTTCGCGGCATTTCTTTGCGTTCTTTGCGGTTGCGGTTTTGTCGCGCCGAGGCTTATCACAAGCCAACGTGACACTCCCCTCGCCGACGTGATAATCATTATGCAGCCAAGATGAGCGACTTCAGCCAGTGGGTACCCGAGCACATTCGCACCCTGGGCGGGTACACTCCCGGCAAGTCGCTCCGCCAGGCCCAACGGGAGAGCCGCGTGAACTGCATCAAACTGGCCTCCAATGAGACCCCCTTTGGCCCCTCGCCGCGCGCTGTGCAGGCGATGCAGGCCGTCCTCAGGGAATGCAATTTCTATCCCGATAACGATGCCGGCGAACTGCGTGAGAAGCTTGCCGAGCGCCACCACGTCGAGCCCGAGCAGGTGGTGGTCACTGCCGGCTCGACTTCGCTGCTCGGTATCATCGCCCGCACCCTGCTGTCGCCCGGACTCAATGCCGTCACCAGCGAGCGTTCGTTCATCGTCTATCCGATCGCCACCAAGGCCGCCGGTGGACAGTTGATCGAAGTCCCCATGCGTGACAATGGCTTCGACCTCGATGCCCTCGCCGCTGCGATTGACCACAACACCCGCCTGGTGTTCATTGCCAACCCGAACAACCCTACCGGCACCCTCGTGGGCCCCGACGCGCTGGATCGCTTTCTCGAAAAGGTCCCCGAGCACGTCATCGTCATTCTGGACGAGGCCTACTGCGACTTCGCCCAACACTTCGCGACCGCGCGCGGAACCAAATATTCCCACTCTCTCGATTACGTGCGCGATGGCCGCAAAGTCGTAGTCCTGCGCACCTTCTCCAAGGCACACGGACTGGCCGGAGTGCGCGTGGGATACGGTCTGGGCCCGGCCGAACTGATGTCCTACTTCGCCCGCATGCGCACCACGTTTTCTGTCTCGAGCGTGGCCCAGGCCGCCGCCCTGGCTGCGCTCGAAGACGAAGCTCACACCCGCAAGGCCGTCGTCAACAACAGCGAGCAGGCCGACTGGCTGGTCCGAAGGCTGGCAGAACTCGGCTACCGCGTGCTTCCGACCTGGGCTAATTTTGTCTATTGCGAGCTCGGCGAAGATGCCGCCGCCGTAGCGAAGAACTTACAAAACGAAGGCGTGATCATCCGGCCCCTGGGCCCATGGGGCGCCCCCACTGCGATTCGCATCACCATCGGCACCCCGGAGCAGAATCAAACTTTCCTCAAGGCTTTCAAGAAGGTGATGGAGAAGGCCGCGGTGCGGTAACAGAACTCTGGGTTCAGGGCTGCTTGCCCCGACCAATCAAACTTGACGCCATCATTTCAGGGACTTACAACACACCCCATCCAGCGCTCTTGCTCCGACCTGTCAGGTAGGTCCATCGTCGTTAGATCGCCAGAGGGACTCATGATTGGGTTGTGAGCGCTAAGCCTGTTCTCATCAATTGACGCAGGAGTCTCAGAGGATGGCCAGCGTATCAGTAGCGAAAAGAAGGACGTTGAGGGAACGGAGTGGCATTTCTGCCGCTGCATTGTAAATGCAAGTTTTTACAGCTTGCGGAGCGAGGCGAACCGGGAGGAGAATGGCTGGACTTCAGGGGGGAATTTATGAAGATTTCCCACAATGCCATTTTCGCGCGGGGAATTCCATTTGTCGTCCTGGCGCTTCTTCTCGCCCATGCCCGAGCGGCCGAGTTTACGACTCCACCCCGTTATCCTCTCGCCAGCAGCGGTGTTTCCGTCAGGGCGGACTTCAACGGCGACGGGAGGGTCGATGTTGCGTCGGCCAGCGGCATTTTGTCGATTGCCCTTGGCCAGTCCGGTGGGTCCTTCAAATTGAAGTACCAGTACACGCTGTCCTACGGGCCGATCGTAATGGTAGCTGCGGACTTCAACCGGGACGGCAAAATGGATATTGCTATCTCAGGCACTTGTTTCATATTTGCCGATGGAGGATGTGTGAGCGTTTTCTTAGGCAACGGCGATGGCACCTTCCAAGCAGAAGTTGATTACGATTCTGGCGGCCAGTTTCCGGCGGGTCTTGGTACCGCAGACTTCGACGGGGACGGCATCCCCGACCTTGTGGTTTCGGATAGAGAACAATATCTCGGGAGCGATAGCGTTTTGGCCGTGCTGTACGGGAACGGCGATGGGACATTTTATGGCCCATTCGGAACAGTTCTTAACTACTGGTACTATTACGGGCCGGTTGTTGTTGGCGACTTTAACGGGGACCGCAAGCCCGACGTCGCAGTGGGCTTTGACGAAGGCGTGCTGATCTTCATCAACAATGGTGGCGGCTTTCTGCCCGCGGTACCATACGACCCTACTGTCTATGTAACAGGTTTGGCCGCAGGCGATATGAATGGGGATGGTCATCTGGATCTGGTCACGACCGACGCGGTGATCCTGGGTAACGGCGACGGCTCATTTCAGTCCCCGATTGCGTTTAGTGGCGGGAACTTCCCGGCGCTCGCCGACGTGAATGGGGATGGGAAGCTCGATATAGTTGAGGCTTTTTACAACTCAGCGGGAGTCCTTTTGGGCAACGGCGACGGAACGGTCCAACCGCCGATCATATTCAACGTGACGGGACCAAGTGCGATTCTGGTCGCAGATGTGAATCGGGACGGCCATCCGGACCTGCTTGTACCCGGCAACTCGCTCCTTACGGTGGTCTATGGCAATGGGGATGGCACCTTCCAGGCACCGCCAATTCTGCCAGTTTCTACGGGGCCCCTGATTACCGGTGACTTCAACGCGGACGGCAAACTAGACGTTGCAACCGTCAATTACACGCAGGTTGGCGTGTTTCTGGGTAATGGCGACGGCACTTTTCAAAGCGAGTTGCAGTTTGCGGCCGGAAAGGAACCGGATGCGCTCACGGCGGCCGATTTCAATGGAGATGGCAAGCTCGATCTTGCGGTTGGCAACATTGCCAGCCTCAACGTAAGCATTTTATTCGGCAATGGCGACGGAACTTTCCAGGTGCCAGTGAACTATCGGCTATCTGAGTACGGAGGTACTTCCCTGACGGCGGCTGACTTCAATGGCGATGGGAAACCCGATCTGGCCGTGATTGAAGAGAGCACACATGGAATGGGCAAACTGAATATTCTTCTGAACAACGGCGATGGCACGTTCCAAAAAGCGGTGGTCTATGCAGTTGGCGGGGGTCCAGGTTCGGTTGCGGTTGGAGATTTCAACGGCGATGGAAAGATCGATGTGGCGGTCAACAACTCTCTTGCTAGCGTAGTTGTGCTCCTGGGCAACGGAGATGGCACTCTCCAGACTGGAGTCCGCTATAGCACCCGCTACACCGGCGGACAGTTGCGAGTTGCAGACTTTAATCATGACGGATACCAAGATCTGTTACTGGGGACAGAATCCGATCTCGTTGTCCTTCCGGGCAAGGGAGACGGGACCTTTGGGCCTCCCATCATTTCAGCGACATCGCCGTACACCTATGTATCAGATGTGGCGCTGGCCGACTTTAATTCCGATGGCAACGTGGATGTGGCCGAAGCTGGCACTGGCTTTTCTGTTGGTACGGGAGCTGGAAACGGAAAATTTAAGACAGTTTTCTATGGTACGGGAGCGGCGAATGTTGCGGCAGGGGATTTCAACGGCGACGGCGCTCCGGATGTGATTTTGAACGTCAGGTCTGGATTGGTGGTGCTGCTGAATACGGGCCATGCAGATGGATCAGTCTTTGGTCGGGGTTCAGGGAGGGAATTCAGAACTAAGTGAGCCCCTCGAATCTGAACGAGGGCAATCGTAACGGTTGAAAAATCGCCATGGCACTCACCACCCCCCACCCATCATCGCCACCCGGGCCGCCCCGTACAACCCGGCGTCACTCCCCAGCAGTGCCCGCGTGATGATCGTTCTTGTACCCGTGCCGGACTCCACCTTCGCCAAGCCTCCCTGATCGCCGGCCATATCGGCAGGTGCTGTCGCCGCATACACCATCGATCTCTCCCGCAATTCCCGAAACATGCTGGGAGAGAATGCTTCCCAGGCGCCTGAAACTCCTCCGCCGATGACGTACATAGGAAGGTTGAGGCCGTTCACCATCGTGGCCAGGGCGATACCCAGTGCGCTTCCCACCAGGCTGAAGACGTGCTGTGCCACTCCATCACCCTGAATAGCGAGCTTGTAAACGGTCTTCGCGCTGAACTCGGGATCGGAACTGGCGGCGCGGGCGAGGCCCGGGGCAGCGCCAGCGTCAATCTTCTCGCGCGCCATGCGCATCACAGCGGTCGCGGACGCATACTGCTCCAGGCAGCCCCGGCCGCCGCATTTGCAGGGAACTCCATCGGGCTCGATGGTCATGTGACCGAACTCGC
This sequence comes from Terriglobia bacterium, assembly GCA_020073165.1. Taxonomy (GTDB): domain Bacteria; phylum Acidobacteriota; class Terriglobia; order Terriglobales; family Acidobacteriaceae; genus JAIQET01. Next base: position 176,592 of record JAIQFP010000006.1, read on the forward strand.
CCGCCATGCCGGTCATGCCGTGCCAGATGCGTCCGCCCAGCACGATGCCGCCGCCCACGCCGGTGCCCAGCGTGAGCATGGCCATGTCGTCCACCTCGCGCCCTGCCCCCAGCCACTTCTCGCCCAGCGCCGCGCAATTGGCGTCGTTCTCCAGAACCACCTGCGTGCCCAGCCGTTTCTCGATCTCCGCCCGCACCGGATAGTCGGCCCACCCCGGCAGGTTGGGCGACTCGCGCAACATGCCCTTCCGCATGTCGATGATGCCCGCCACGCCAACGCCGATCCCTTGCAGCGAAGCCCGGCCTTGATATGTGGCCTCCAGCCCCCGGATCGCCTCGCACATGTCGTTGATCACCTGGTCCCGGCCCAACGCCAAACGGGTACCAAGCGTGATCTTCTCAAGCAGGTGTCCCTGCTCATCTACCGCCGCAATACGCAGGTTGGTCCCGCCGAGATCAACGCCGATGGAGTAGCTCATTTCTGGCATTTCGGACAGTAATGGCTGCTGCGTCCGGCAATCACCACGCGCTTGATGGGAGTCTTGCACACCAGGCACGGCTCGCCCTCCCGTCCGTAAACCCGGTGCTGGAGTTGAAAGAACCCCTCTTCGCCATCGGCATCCACGTAATCCGAGATCGAAGACCCGCCCAGCGCGATGGCTTCTTTCAACACCTCCTGCACCGCCAGATACAGCCGCCGCAAATCTTCGCGGGTGAGCGACGCCGCCCGCCGCCGGGGACGGATGCCTGCCCTAAACAGCGACTCATCCGCATAGATGTTGCCCACGCCACTCAGCAGCTTCTGGTTCAGTAAGGCGCTCTTGATCGGCGTCTTGCGGCCACGAAACAGGCGCACGAAGCGCTCCAGTTCGACTTCGAGGGGCTCCGAACCAGCAGCCTGAAACCCGTGGGTGACGCTGAGCCGCCCGAACCGCCGCGGATCTACGAAGCGCAGTTCCCGTCCCGAGGCCAGCCGCAGGACGGCGTGGGTATGCTTCGCCATCTCAGCCTGCGGTTCGCACACCATCATGCGCCCGGTCATGCCCAGATGCACGATCCACTGTGCCGGAAGATTCGATGGAGGCACGGGCGTCCTCGCCCGTCCTGCCGTGGGACGAGTTCTCCGCCTGGCGGGCGCGGACGCCCGCCCTCCACTGTCCAGGTCGAACACAATATGCTTCCCCACCCGGCGCACCCCGGCAATGCGTTTTCGTTCCAGAGTGGACGCCATCTCCCCCGCCGAAGACTTCAGCGGCTCGGGCTTCGACCCCAGCCACACCGACTCGATCACGTCCCCGCTCACCCGTTTGGCGAGCCCACGCGCAATGGTTTCGACCTCAGGCAGTTCGGGCATAAGCAACCAGTCTACAAGCGTCAGTCGTTGGGCGTCAGGTGCTTGGTCTCAGGTTTCGGGTGTCAGGTCTCAGGCTTCCAGTGATGCTCCAAGCCTGACACCCGCGACCTGATGTCCGTTGCCCCTTCCCCGCCCGGCAAGGTATCATTTGGAGTACACATCGATCCCGCCTATTCCTGCAATTCAGCAACTGCGCAGTCAACTGCGGGCAACAAGTGTGTGCGACCCCCGGGAAAATGCGGCAAAACTTGTTTTTCCAGAGGCTTCATGTGCCAGGATTCATACCTGAGACCTGACACCTGCGACCTGAGAACCGAAGTAGAGAACGGAGTCAGCTTTTGAACAAGGGCAAGACGGCGGTCATCATCGGTGCGCAATGGGGCGACGAGGGCAAAGGCAAGATCGTCGACGTCCTCTCCGAGAATTTCTCCATGGTCGCGCGCTACGCCGGAGGGCACAACGCCGGCCACACCGTCATCATCAATGGCAAGAAATTTATCCTGCAACTGGTGCCGTCGGGCGTGCTGCGCCCGGGATGCCGCGGGGTCATCGGCAACGGCGTCGTACTCGATCCTGTCGCCTTGCTCAAAGAGATTGCCAACCTGCGCGCCGCGGGTGTCACGATTGACGGTAACCTGTTCGTCAGCAACCGTGCCCAGGTCATCCTGCCCTATCACCGCATGATCGAACTGGCGGCGGAGAATGCACCCGGACGAGTGAAGATCGGCACGACCTCCCGCGGCATTGGTCCGGCTTACGAAGACAAGATGGGCCGCCGCGGCCTGCGTGTCGCGGACCTGCTCGACCTCGAACTGCTCAAGACCCACATCGAAAACGCGGTGCATGAGAAGAACATGATCGCGCACGCGCTGTTCAACTCCGAGCCGCTCGATGCCGACAAGATGTACAAGGAATACGCCGACGCCTCCGCCCAGATCGCGCCCTTTGTCTGCGACACCGCCGCGCTGCTCAACCAGGCCCTGGCCGGCGGCGAGTCCGTAATGTTCGAAGGCGCCCAAGGCACCATGCTCGACATCGATCATGGCACCTATCCCTTCGTGACCTCTTCCAGTTCCACCTCCGGCGGCGCGGCCACTGGAACCGGCGTCGCACCCACGGCGATCAGCACCGTCATCGGCGTGACCAAGGCCTACTGCACCCGTGTCGGCGGAGGCCCTTTCCCTACCGAGGCGCTCGACGCTCTCGGCGACCAACTGCGCGCCCGCGGCAACGAGTTCGGCGCCGTCACCGGACGTCCCCGTCGCTGTGGCTGGCTTGATTTGCCTCTCTTGCGTTACGCTGGCATGATTAACGGAATCTCCTGGCTGGTGGTGACCAAGCTCGACGTGCTGGACGAACTGGCCGAGATTCCGATTTGCGTGGGGTATAAGATTAACGGCAAGAAAACAGCGGAGATTCCGGCCCAGGCCAGCGGCTACGATCAGATCGAGTGCGTGTACAAGAAGATGCCGGGTTGGCGCACCTCGACTCAGGGGATCACCCAGATGGAGAAGCTGCCAAAAGCAGCCCGCGAATACCTTGCTTTTGTGGAGAAGGAGAGCGGCGCCCGCATCGGAATGGTCTCCACCGGACCAGGACGTGAGCAGACTATGTTTGTGGATGAGTTTTCCGCGGGGTTGAGGGCTTTGGCAGAACCCAGAACCAGGGCCCAGGCAAGAATCTAACCTAGCGAACGGAGCAGGCGATGGTTGTTCTGGCGGTAACGTGGATGGCAAAAGTAGGCCACGAAGCGGAAGTGGCCGGCGTTCTTTCCAAGCTCACCGAAGAATCACGCAAGGAGCCCGGCTGCTTGTTGTACCAGGTGCACCGCCACAAGACCGAGCCCCGCCGCTTCTTCATCTACGAGCAGTACAAGGACGACGCCGCCCTCGAAGCCCACCGCGCCGCCCCCCACTTCCTGCAATACGCCCGCAAAGAACTAACCAAGGTCGCCGACCGCGTCGAGGGGCAACTCTACGACCCACTGGGGTGAGAATCCCATCCAGCAATCAATGTATTTGTCATCCTGAGCGAAGCGAAGGACCTGCTTTCTGCCGGGGTCAGCACAGACCAGCCCCGCAGGGGCGGCCCACCGTATCCCATCGCTTCAGCGCTGGGTAGCTCAGGCAGGAACGACAAAATCCCAGAGGGACCGCACAAAAAGACGCGCGGTTTCAGCCGCGCCCGTCACTTCTCCTTATCCGCCATCAATACCCCGCCCGAGGCGTAGCTCTCCTTCGACACTTCGACGAAGGTCACCACGATCGCCTCGCGCCGCGCACCCGCCTCTTCCACCATGGCGTCGGTAATGCGGTGCGCCAGCTTGCGCTTCTGATCCGCGGTCCGGCCGGTCAACATTGTCACTTGAACCAATGGCATGAAAACAACTCCTGGCTACCAGCTATTTCGCCAACTCATATCCCGCGAAGAAGAAACTCAACTCAAACCGCGCCGTATCTTCCGCATCGGAGCCATGAATCGCATTATGCTCGATGTTGGTCGCCCACTTCTTGCGAATCGTGCCTTCTTCCGCATTGGCCGGATTGGTCGCCCCCATCAGCTTGCGCAGGTCGGCGATGGCCTCTTCCTTCTCCAGCGCCAGCGCCACAATCGGCCCACTCGACATGAAATCGGTCAGCGAATTGTAAAAAGGCCTCCCCGCATGCACCGCGTAGAACTGTTCCGCCTGATGCTTGTTGATCTCCAGCATCTTCATGGCGAGAATGCGGAAGTTGTTCTTCTCGAATTGCTCAATGATGTCTCCGACCGCGTTCTTCCGCACCGCGTCCGGCTTGACAATAGTAAGAGTACGTTGCAAGGTTTTCATTCGGTCGTTGGTCCTTAGTCGTTAGTCGTTGGTCGTTGATCGTTGGTTGTTGGTTGTTGGTTATTGGTTATTGGCTTTGTCCGCTTCGTATCAGGGTATGGCTTCAGCCGTACCGCAATGGATCGACTGACGACCCGCTTTAGCGGCTGCAGCGCCTGAAGGCGCGATACTGCTACTCCTGGCGCGGCATCGCTGAAGCAATGCCCTGATACGAATCAAAGCCTTGTTTGTTGCTCGATACTTGCAACTCGGAACTCTTAGGCGCGCGCCGTCACCCCCATCGCCGCAATCGCCGTTTCCCCGATCACAGCCGGGGTCTTGGCCACGCGAATGCCCGCCGCTTCCATAGCTTTGATCTTCTCTGCCGCAGTTCCCTTCCCGCCGGAAATGATCGCTCCGGCATGGCCCATGCGCCGCCCCGGAGGCGCAGTCTGCCCGGCAATGAAGCCAACTACCGGCTTCTTCATGTGCGACTTCACGTATTCCGCCGCCGTCTCTTCGGCATTGCCGCCGATTTCCCCGATCATCACCACCACTTCCGTCTGCGGATCGCGGTTGAACAGTTCAAGTGCATCCACAAAATTGGTGCCGATGATGGGGTCACCCCCAATGCCGATCGCGGTGGACTGTCCAATCCCCCGCGTGGTCAGCTGATACACCGCCTCGTAGGTCAGCGTCCCCGAGCGCGAGACAATCCCCACCGGGCCTTCGCGATGAATATGTCCCGGCATGATGCCAATCTTGCACTTGCCCGGCGAAATGATCCCTGGACAGTTCGGCCCGATCAGCCGCGCTCGCCGGTTTTGCAGAAATTCCCACGCCCGCACCATGTCCAGCGTCGGGATGCCTTCCGTGATGCACACAATCAGCTCGATCTCCGCATCAGCCGCTTCCATGATGGCGTCCGCGGCATACGGCGGCGGAACAAAGATGACCGAAGCGTCCGCCCCGGTCTTGCTCACCGCTTCCTGCACGCTGTTGAAAATGGGCCAGCCTTCGTGAGTCGTGCCGCCTTTTCCAGGAGTCACTCCGCCCACAATCTTGGTTCCGTATTCCGCACAGGCCTTGGCGTGAAACGTCCCTTCCCGCCCGGTCAGCCCCTGCACCACCACTCGCGTCGACTTATCAATTAGGATTGCCATAAATTATTCACTTCCGATTACTCATTTCCGTTAGGAACTATGCGGCCCCTGCCGCCGCGACCACCTTCTCCGCCGCGTCCTTCATTGTCTCCGCCACGATGAAGTTCAGGCCCGACTGCTTCAGGATCTCCCGTCCCGCCTCCACGTTCGTTCCTTCCAGCCGCAACACAATCGGCAGTTGGATGTGCGTCTTGTTCGCCGCCTCCACCACGCCCGTGGCCAGCGTATCCACCCGCAGGATGCCGCCAAAAATATTGATCAGCACCGCTTTCACATTCTTGTCGCTGAGCAGAATCTCGAACGCATGCGTCACCTGCTCGGCATTCGCCCCGCCGCCCACGTCGAGAAAATTCGCGGGCATCCCACCGGCATACTTGATAATGTCCATAGTCGACATGGCTAGCCCCGCGCCATTCACCATACAGCCCACATTCCCGTCGAGCTTGATGTAGTTCAGGCTGTACTTCGAGGCCTCCACCTCCAGCGGGTCTTCCTCGCTGATGTCGCGCAGTTCCCGGATGTCAGGATGGCGGAACAGCGCGTTGTCATCGAAATTGAGCTTGGCGTCGAGCGCGAACAGGCGGCCGTCGCTGCAGGTAATAAATGGATTGATCTCGACCAGTGAGGCGTCCGTGTCGAGAAACGCGCGGTAAAGACTGGTCAGGAACTGCACCGCCGGATTGATCTGCTGCGGCTTGAGTCCGAGCGAGAAAGCAATCTTCCGCGCCTGGAAGGGCTCCAGCCCCATGCCCGGGTCAATATGCTGCTTGAGGATTGCACCGGGGTTCTCCGCCGCCACCTGCTCAATCTCCATTCCACCCGCCGCCGACGCCATGAAAACCGGTTTGGCTTCTGCCCGATCCAGCAGAATGCCCAGGTAGAGTTCCTTCTCGATCGGCAGCGTCTCTTCAATCAGCAAGCGCTGCACAATCTTTCCTTCCGGCCCGGTCTGGTGCGTAACCAGTCGCATTCCGAGCATCTTGCCGGCAAGATCGGCAGCCTCCGCGACCGACTTGGCGATCTTCACCCCGCCGCCCTTGCCGCGTCCGCCGGCATGAATCTGCGCTTTGACCACCACTCCGCTGGCGCCGGCGTCGAACAGGTTCTTGGTGGCCGTCTCCGCTTGCTCCCGGGTTTCCGCCATCTCGCCGCGCGGCACGGCCACGCCGTACTTCTTCAGAATTGCTTTGCCCTGATACTCATGAATTTTCATAATGATTCCGGATCATCGTAATTTCGGAAGGGACCCGCTTGCGGCTTCTGACATGAGGCAGCAAACCATTGATTTTATAGAAGCCCCTCCGGTTGGGCAAACCTGAAGCGTCACGTTTCCCGGTGATTTGCTAACCTGTACTCGGGCCAATGATCACTGACATCCTCCACCGCATCGCCACCCACCGCCAGTCGCTCACGCGGGAGGAGTCCCGCGCCACCATGGCGGAAATTCTGGCGGGCGAATGCACCGACGCCCAGATCGCAGCCCTGCTCGTGGCCCTTCACATGAAAGGCGAGACGGTCGAAGAGATCGTTGGTTTCGCGGAAGCCATCCGCGCTGTTGCCTCTCCGTTAATCCTGCATCAGAATTCCACCGTGGACGTCAGCGGCACCGAGCGCGACGCCCTAGTTGACACCTGCGGCACCGGCGGCGACGCCAGCGGCACTTTCAACATCTCCACCGCCACGGCGCTGGTGACAGCCGGCGCGGGCGTGCGCGTAGCTAAGCACGGCAATCGCAGCGTGACCTCCAAATGCGGTTCGGCCGACGTCATGGAAGCGCTCGGCGTGAACATCAACCTGCCGCCCGCCCGCTTGGCTGCCTGCCTGGAGCAAGTCGGATTCGCCTTCCTGTTCGCTCCCGCCATGCACTCGGCCATGAAATACGTCCAACCTGCCCGCCGCGAACTGCGGCTGCGCACGGTTTTCAACCTGCTCGGCCCGCTCACCAACCCCGCCCACGCCTCAGCCCAGGTGGTTGGGGTCTATTCGGTCGAACTGGTGGAGAAATTGGCAGAGGCCCTCAGCATGCTGGGATTGCACCGCGCCGTGGTGGTGCATGGATTGGATGGTCTGGATGAAATCAGTATCAGCGGCCCCACTCGCGTTGCTGAAGTCCGCGAGGGCAGTGTTCGCACCTATGAAGTCACCCCCGAGGAATTCGGCATGAAACGCGCAGCCATCGAAGAAATCTCCGGCGGAGATGCCGCCGCCAACGCTGCCATCATCCGTGAGGTTCTCGGCGGGAAGAAGTCGCCACGCCGCGACGTAGTCCTGCTCAACGCCGCCGCCTCCCTGGTGGCCGCCAGCAAAGCCGACCACCTCGCCGAAGCCTTGCCCCTGGCCGCCCGCGCTATCGATTCCGGCGCCGCCGCAAGCAAACTGGACGCGCTGGTGCGCTTCACCAACGCCCACCATTAGGCTGCCCACCGTAGCGGCCACCGGCCAAAAGGACAACCGCGCTACCCTGCCGCCTTCTTCAGCCGTTCAATCTGCTCCAGATGATTCGGCCCGTGCCCCGCCATCATCCCCACGTACTCCGCGACCGTGACCTTGCGTTTGTGTTCCGGATGGGACGCACCCTTCTCCAGGTCGGCCGCCTTCAAACGCCTCAACAGACGCACATTGCTGTAGCGATTCAACCCATAGGCAGCAACCAGTTCCGCCGGAGACTCCTGCATGTATCCGAGATTCCGCGCCCAGGCGTCCTGATCCATGGGCGCAAGCACAGGATCCCTGTCCGCCAGCATCTGCCGCATACGGTAGGAGTACACGACTTCGATGTCCGCCAGGTGCCCGAGAATTTCCAGGATGCACCACTTGTCCGGCGACGGCTTGTAGCGCAGCGTCTTGTCCGGCAGCCCCGACACCGCCGCCGCAATCAGCTTTGGACTCCTCTCCGCCGCGTCCAGATGTTTCTTCAATTCCGCTTCCGTCATGGCCCCCTCCGGGCGATTGTGCAATCGGAGGATTGTGTAATTTGGTAATTCGAAAAACCGCTCCCGGATCGGTTCGTAAATTACACAATTATCCGATTACAAAATTAAGAAATCTGTACCTTCTGCATCCACTGGGCAATCTGCACGTTCCATCCCAGCTCTTTGCTCATGGTATCGCGCAGCTGCGATGCTGCCGCCGGCTCCCCGTGCACCAGATAAGTCGCGCCCGGCTTCTTGGGGAACGTGTGCAGCCACTCCAGCAGTTCCGGCGGGTCGGCATGATCACTGAACTGCTCGAAAGCCGCAATCTGCGCCCGGATCGGCACGATCTGCCCGAAGATCTTCACCTCCGGCGCGCCGCTCTTGATGGTAAACCCGCGCGTCCCCGGCGCCTGGAACCCGATGAAGATCACCGTGTTCCTCGGATCGGGCAGCCGCTGCGCCAAGTGATGCTGGATGCGCCCGCCGGTCACCATCCCGCTGGAAGAAATAATGATCGAGGGAAATTTCGTCTCGTTGATTCTCTTCGACTCCTCGGGCGTGGAGGCGAACGTCAGTTCCTTCCACTCCATTGGCGAGCCGCAGTTCTTGATCAGCTGCCGCGTCTCCTCGCTGTATTCCTCGCTGTGCTTCAGGAAAATCTGCACCGCCTGGATGGCCATCGGGCTGTCGCAATACACGGGAATGCTGGGGAGCTGCCCGGCCAGCATCATCTGCTTCAGCATGAACAGCAGCTTCTGGGTCCGCTCCACCGCGAATGCCGGCACGATGACGCTGCCCCCGCGGGCCACGGTCTGCTTGATCAGCGCAGCCATCTCCGGCCGTGGATCAGTCGAGGGATGCCGCCGGTTGCCGTACGTCGATTCCATCACCAGCACATCGGCCGTCTCGCCCTCCGTGGGCCCGGAGTGCACCACTTTCCCCGGCGCCACGTTCTGGTTGCGCACCCGCCCGATGTCGCCGGTAAACAGCAGCCTCCGGGTCTGCCCGTCGGTGCTGAGCGTAAGCTCCACCATCGACGATCCCAGGATGTGCGCCGCCCGCACAAAGCGGAACGAAATTTCCGGGCAGAGCTGCCGGCTTTCCCCGAACGCCACCGGGTGGAAATACTGCAGCGCTTCCTGCGCTTCTTCCAGCGTGTACAGCGGCAGCGCCGGAGTATGTTTCGATGTCCTGGTCTTGTTGTAGAACGCCGCATCTTCTTCCTGCAGATGGCCGGAGTCCGGAAGGATGACCCCGCACAAGTCAATGGTTGCCGAGGTTGCATAGATCGGCCCGCGGAATCCTTCCTTCACCAGCCGGGGAATCCAGCCACAGTGATCCAGGTGCGCGTGCGTAAGCACGACCGCATCAATTTCCCGCGCTGGAACCGGCGTGTCCTGCCAGTTGCGCTCCCGCCATTCCTTCGGTCCCTGGAACATCCCGCAGTCAATCAGGGTTTGACAGCCATCTTTCCCGCTGGGATCCGGGCTGCTGTTGATCAGGTGCTTCGAGCCCGTGACCGTTCCCGCCGCGCCAAGAAACTGGATGTAGGCCAAGTCTTACCTCCGGAGAGTTCCGATTTTAACCTGCGAAAATCACTTTGGAAGGGTGCCAGTCTCAATCTTCAAAACGTTGTTGCTCATGTCGCTTTCCGGCACGCTGCCGTCGTTCACCGTGACTTCCTGCGGCGCGGTTGGGGCCTCGATCCGCACCACCGCTTTCGACTTCGCTCGCGCCTCCAGCCGTTTGGTGATCTCTCCGCCCTCCACCTTCAGCGTCACCGGCACTTCGGCGCCAGCCTGACCCAGGTTCTCCACCGACACGGTGACCACATACCCGCCCCCAACCGTCGCCCGCGGAATCGCCGAGTCCACCCGAAAATCCGGCAACCCGCGATCACGATAGACCCAGTCATCGAAAAACCATTCCAGGTCCCGCTTGCTCTGCGCCTCGATCAGGCGCTGCACGTACGAAGGCGCTTTGTCCTCCTCGGGACGATACGCAGCCAGTGCCTTTTTCAGCGCCGCTTCACCCACCATGTCGCGCAGCATCCACCATACGTACATGGCTTTGCTGCGGTATAGCTCCTCCACGCTGGTATTGACCAGCGACTCCCGCGCCGCCGCGCCCTTATCGTGCTCAGCCGTGATGGTGTTCTCGGCATTGGCCACCGCCGTGCGATGCTGCGCCATGAAATCCAGTGCCGCCTTTCGTCCGCTCTGCTGCTCGCGGAACGCCGCTTGCGCAAAATGCGCCAGCCCTTCGTAGATCCACAGACGCTCTGAAGGAAACGCCGCATGTGTCAACTGGTGAACCGCCGTCATCTGTACCAGCCGTGTATCGGCGGATGGGCTGAGTGGCGTCAGCAGCATGCTGCCGCTCTCGAACGGCGCAGCTTGCGGATCGGCGAGTTCCGCAACCACCGCCTTCCGTCGGGGAGCGCCAAACCATTCGGTGACGAACGGAGCACCCAACTCCACCGCCAGGGCGAAGTCTTCCGCGTTTGGCTTGTGACCGGGGAGATAGTGGATTGCCACGGCCGGGCGATCCAGCGTCGAGTAGTCGCCCAGAACGAATGCGGGTGTGGTATGCCTTAGTGGCGTAAAAGTGTGTTCCTCGCAGTTCACTCCGGCTGTAGTCGCTGACGAACTCACCCCCGTCGCAGCCCCACGCTCATCGTTCATTAATCCCGTAGGCGATGTGGAGCAGAAATTGACCCGCATTTGCGCCGCCCCTTCCTTCTCCTTCCATCTCCCTACCGTCTCGAACAAGCTGTTCCCTTCCCCCAGGTCCGCCGACTCCGTCGCCACCGGATACCACACCACGTATCCAACCCCCCGCACCGCGGTGAACGCCTTGCCGATCTGGTCCCAGTCGGTATGTTTGGCCGCCTCCTCCGGAACCCCAATCCCGGTCAGCCGCGTGATGTCGAGCGCGATCGTGCCCTCGTAGCCCACCTCGATTTCAACCGTGCCGTTGGGCGCGACCGGCTGCGGTAACATCACAATCGCCTCCGACAGCCCGCCGGCGTGGTCAAGGTCAGAGAGATAAGGTTGCGAGACGAACTGCACTGCCTTGCCGCCAATCTGAACAGAACGCCAGTCGAGGCCCGAGGAAATCTGTAGGAAAACGTTTTTCTGCGGAGACGCCGAGTCGTTACGCAGCGTGATCTTGCCTCGCACCGCCAACCGCTGCTGCTCCGGCTCAACCCGGACATCCAGGTCGTAATTGGTGAAGGTGAACGCTTCGCGGTCCAGCGCAAATGCATTCACCACAGAGGCACAGAGGACACCGAGAACGCAAATGGTCTTTAGCAACATGAGAACGGTCAAAAATCTGGGCTTTGGGCTCTGGGCTCTAATTTCCGATCGCGCACCTAAAGCCTAATGCCTAGCGCCTAAAGCCTGATTCCGCCGCTGTCGCACAATCTCATACAGCACCACCGCCGCCGCCACCGACACATTCAGCGATGCCACCTTGCCCAGCATGGGAATCGAAACCAGGAAATCGCACTTCTTGCGCACTAACTCGTGGACGCCTTTGCCCTCCGCGCCCAGCACGATGGCGCAATCCATGTTGTAGTCGAGCGAGTCGTAGGTTTGTTTCCCACGCTCGTCGAGCCCCACAATCCACACATTGCGGTCTTTCAGCTCTTCCACCGTGCGCGCAATGTTCGTGACCTTGGCAATCGGCAAATGCTCGCTCGCGCCCGCCGACGCTTTGGTCACCGTCGGCGTCACTCCCACCGCCCGCCGCTCCGGAATCACCACCCCGTCCGCACCGGCCGCGTCTGCCGTGCGCAGGATGGCTCCCAGGTTATGCGGGTCCTCAATGCCGTCCAACACCACCAGCAGCGAATACTGTCCGCGCTTGGCCGCGATGACATCGTCGAGATCGTTGTACTGTTTGGCCGACGTGACCGCTACCACGCCCTGATGCGCGTTGTTGCCCGCCATGCGGTCCAGTTCCGCACGCGCCAGAAAGCGTACCGCCACCCCGTTGCGCCGGCATTCGTCCACCACCCGCTGCAGCCGCAGATCGTGGCGTTCTTTGGCCACCCCCACCCACTCAAACGCGCGGCCTCGCGCCTTCAGGGCTTCGGCGACGGCATTGATGCCATAAATGAAGTTCATCGATCTTTCAGTGTACTGAAGACCACTCCACAAATGAATTCACTCACCGAACGACCCCTCATCCATGCTGGCGTCATCCTGAACGGCCTTCCAGGCCGTGAAGGACCCTGCGCGCACAACCTCTGCGGCCGGGGACGCAGCTTCTTAACCCTGCTAGACTAAAAGATTCGGAGGTGCCGCGTGCACGACGTCTACATCCTCTCCGCGGTCCGCACGCCCATCGGCAAGTTTGGAGGATCCCTCGCCTCTCTGACCGCCGCCGACATGGGCGTGGTCGCTGCCAAAGCCGCACTGGAGCGCGCCGGAGTTCGCGCCGACCAGGTCGAGGAAACCATCTTCGGCAACGGCCGCCAGGCCGGCGGAGGCCCCAATCCTGCCCGCCAGGTGTCGGTTCGCAGCGGCGTCCCACAGGAAGTTCCGGCCTACACCATAAACAAGGCCTGCGCCTCTGGCATAAAGACTATCGCCCTCGGATACCAGGAGATCGCTGTCGGCAATCTCGATTGCGTGCTCGCCGGAGGCACCGAGTCCATGTCCCGCCTGCCCTACTACCTCGACGGCGCCCGCTGGGGCTACCGCTTGGGTCACCAGGAGCTGGTGGACGGCATGTACCGTGACGGCTTCTTCTGTCCCATCGCCAAAATGATCATGGGCGAAACCGCTGAGCTGCTCGCCGAGCAATACAAGATTTCGCGCGACGAGCAAGACCAGTTCGCCCTCTGCTCGCAAACCCGCGCCGCCAAAGCCATCGAGGCCGGACGCTTCAAGAACGAAATCGTGCCGGTCACGCTGGAAAGCAAGAAAGGCCCGCAAACCTTCAGCCAGGACGAGCATCCCTTCGTCGGCGCTACGCTGGAGAAATTGGCCAAACTGCCCCCCGTATTCTCGAAGACCGGCACCATCACCGCCGGCAACTCTTCCGGCATCACCGACGCGGCCGCTGCCGTCATCGTCGCCAGCGAAGCTTTCGTGAAGAAAAACAACCTCAAGCCGCTGGCCCGCATTCTCGCCGTCACCTCCGCCGGCGTGGATGCGCGCATCATGGGCATCGGCCCCGTCCCCGCCATGCGCAAAATGGAACAGAAGCACCAGCTTCGCCTCGCCGACTTCGATCTTGTCGAATTGAACGAAGCCTTCGCCGCCCAGGTGCTGGCCTGCGACCGCGACCTGCACTTCGATCACGACACCCTCAACGTCAACGGAGGCGCCATCGCCCTCGGCCACCCCATCGGCTGCACCGGCACCCGTATCACGGTCACCCTGCTGCACGAAATGCTCAAGCGCAAAGCCAGGCGCGGCGTAGCCACGCTCTGCGTGAGCGGAGGCATGGGCATGGCGCTAGCCCTGGAAAATGTTGCGTGATTCGCTGAGGCTGGCGGGTGCGAGAAAGTGCTTTTGGGTGGCGCAGCGCTTCAGCGCTGCGATAACGCTCTGGGATCACGTGCGGCTTTAGCCGCCGAGGTACTTGTCTTGCTTGCTTTCGCGTCCTCTTCAGCCGCACCGCGAACTGCCACATGATTCTGCTGGCTTCTTAGCATGGAACCATCTCTCCGCCTCGCCACCGAATCCGACGCCGACCTGCTCCTGGAATTCATGCGGGAGTATTACGCCTTCGACGGCCACGCCTTCGATCTTCCCCAAGCGCGCGCCGCACTGCTGGGATTGTTACGCGATCCTTTGCTCGGACGCGTGTGGCTGATCTCCGCCGGCCCGGAGGTGGCAGGCTATGTTGTCCTGACGCTCGGCTACAGCCTGGAATTCCTCGGCCGCGACGCCTTCCTCGACGAGTTTTACCTGCGGGAGAATCATCGCGGCCAAGGCCTGGGCCGAAAGGTCCTCGAACTAGTGGAGGAGGCCGCGCGCTCCCTCCAGGTTCGCGCCCTCCATCTGGAAGCCGTCCGCCGCAACCAAGCCGCCCAGCAGTTCTACCGCAAACTCGGCTTCAAAGATCGCGAGCACTACCTGATGACCAAGTGGATCGACCGAACCAAGCGGAAATCCGGGCATTGAGTAGATACTAGAAGCCATTAGGCCAACTTTGCTTTGAATCGCGGTCACTTCGTCAGGGCTGCGCTGTGGAGCGCCTCGTAGAAGGCAGAAGAGTCACTACGCCAGCCCACGAAATTAGCGCGGAAGCTGTTCTGGGCGGTGGAGCACAGAATCTCGGCGAAGCGAGGATCCATCGGGGTCGGTCGTGTCTCCGCATATGGAACGATATCCCAACAAATCAGAGTCTCTTGCCCAAGCCAAACCATTCGCTTTGACAGTAACTTCGCGTGTGCTAAGTACTCCTCTAAGTACTTCTCGTTCGGCGGATCTGAAGAAGAGGTAGCGAAGAAAACCATTTCCGAGACTGGTTCTTCCTTCCGCCAGTATGGGCGAAGTCCCACTCGTCCGATTCCTTTTCCGGCGATAACCCACGCCGAGGAAGCACTGCCTCTACTCGCAACAATCCACGTCAGCGGAGTTTCGAGGCGGTATTGGTTCAACAAAACGGAGCGACCACAAAACAGGTGTGATACGAGGCCAGCCGTCTCGGGGAAAAATAGGAATATCGCCAGCACGCCCCCGGAAGGAATCCATAGTACCAAGCTGCGTAGTTTCCGGCGCCATGGATGCTCTCGCAACCTCGCTCGCCGGGACCTGCTGGCAAGCCATTTCTCCGCCTCCGCTACGATCCAGCGGTTGCGTGTCCTCTGGCGAAGATAGATCAGCAGACCAATCATGAAAACATTGCCGAAAACAAGGACAACGTCAGCGGCACACCGAAGGTGGAGATTTCTTTCGATGATGTAGGCCATGTACAGGAGAACGCCCAGCACGAGCAGATAGGCCACTACGTAGCCGACCCCGAAGGCGATGATCATCAGAGTCCTTTTCATGCCACTTCCACTCTACTAGACACCAATGGACCAACTTTGTTCGGAGTTTTGAGTTGTGACGTGCATGCCAAGAAGAGTGCGGTCGTCACTATCTTCATTACTTTCAATAACTTAAGGGTACACAAAACCACCACCACCACCACCCTGCGTCTTTTTCTCCCCCTCCCCCGTATACCTATTTAGCATGAACGCCACGGCCTGCTATTTCGTGAACTGGATGGAGCCCGAGAACACTGCCATCGCTCGCGGACTTCGGCGCCACGATCCCGACTTGCTGGATCGGCTGATCGAACAGTATCAGCATCGCCTGCTGCGCTATTTGATTTACCTGACCGGCAGCCGCGAAACCGCCGAAGACCTCTTCCAGGAAACCTGGCTGCGGGTTCTGGAGCGCGGCGGGCAGTACGACGGCAAGCACAACTTCAGCACCTGGCTGTTCGCGGTGGCGCGCAACCTCACCATCGATCTCCAGCGCCGCAAGAAGCCGGAGAGCCTGGATACTCCGCGTGGAGAGGACGAAGCCCCGCTCGACATACCCGACAGCGGGCAACCATCTGCCCTGGATGTGGTGGCCCAACGTGAACTGAGCGAGCGCGTCATGGCGGGGCTGGCCCGCATCCCTGCCGACTACCGCGAAACCATCGTGCTGCGTTTTCACGAGGGACTTTCTTTGGAAGAAATCGCGACCGTCACCGGCGCCCCGGTGGGCACCGTGAAGTCGCGCCTCTACCGCGGATTGAACGCGTTGATGCCGCGGCTGAAGGGAGCACAAGGATGACGCACGATCCTCATCAGCAAGCGCAGGAACTGATTGCCTGCCGGGGCGACGGCCTCACCGAGGCGCAGCAGACCTGGCTCCAGGCGCACCTCGCGTCCTGCGACTCCTGCCGCGACTACGCCGAGGCTGCCGATCAGTTGGTGCGCGCCCTGCGTTCGGTCCCGATTGCTGCTGATCCGGCGCTGGTGCGCACCACCCAGTTGCGGGCCAGGGCGTATGCTCACAAGCTTCAGCAGCAGCAGGAACGCATGTGGCTCATATGGATTTCCTGTGCGGTGGTCACTCTCTTCACCGCGCTGACGACGCCTCTGCTATGGCAGGGATTCGCCTGGGTGGGGGCATGGATTCGAGTTCCGGCCCTGCTCTGGCAGACGGGCTTTGTCATGTTCTGGATTGCACCCGCGCTGGCCGCCAGTCTGCTCTTTGCGGCGCGCGGCACGTTTCTGGGCAGCCGTAACGGTACACCGCAGGGATAGCGACAAGGAGAAGGAAAATGCAAGTGACCAATGAAAAGCCGATCCGCTTCACCGACGAGCTGCGCTTAACCCCGTGGTGGGCCATCGTCCTGGCGGGGATCGGTTTCGTCTGCATGCAGTTCGTGTTCAATGTGGTCATCGCTCGCGAGGCGAATGCTCCACCGGCCTGGGGACGGGCCCTGCTTGGAATCTTTGTCGGCTTCGTCCTCGCGTGCTACTTCCTGCTCATCGGCTACGTGAGCCGCGATGCGGGGCGCCGCAACATGAGCCGCCCGCTATGGACTGCGGTCGCGATTCTCATTCCGAACGGGTTGGGCATTGTTCTTTACTTCATCCTGCGGCAACCGCTGCAGAACCGCTGCCCGCAATGTGGCGCCGGCGTCCAGAGCGCATTCCATTACTGCCCCAAGTGCAGCACGAAACTGCACCCCAGTTGCCCGCACTGCCAGCGCGAAGTACAGGTCGGCGACAAGTTTTGCCCCTATTGCGGCGGATCCCTGTCAGAATCCCACCCTGCGGAGTCCGCCCGGTAGCCGGTGTCATAACCTTGGTAATATCGCCCGGCCACCAAACTTTGCTATGCTGACAGGACTTCGCGACTAAACCAAGCGTCGCCCTCAGTTTGCGAAACGCGAAAGGGAACCCATGCGGAAACTTGCTGTGCGAATCTCGTGCCTGATTCTTGTCTTGAGCGCTGCCGCTTGTGCCCAGGATTTCTCCGCTGACCTGGTCAGCACCTACAAGCAGGGCAAGCCCCACACTTCCAAGATTTATGTCGGAAATAACAAGATGCGAGTAGAGACCGGCGAGGAAGAAAGAACCGGAGCTGCGATCATCGATTTCACCAACAACACCGAACTGGTGGTGATGAACCAGCAGCATATGTATATGCAGATGCCGCTGCATCAAATGGCGGAGTCCGCTTTCACCTTCTGGCGTCCGGATCCGACCGATGCCTGCCCACAATGGCAAAAGATGGCCGCCACCTTCAAGAACGCCAAGGAGCACATTGTCAGCTGCCGCAAAGTCGGCAACGACATCGTCAATGGGCGCCCCGCGATCAAGTACGAAGGCACCTCCTCGGACGGCAAGACGGGCAACGCGTGGATCGATCCCAAGCTGCGCGATGTCATCAAGTGGCAGGGATCCGACGGCGGTATGGAATTGCAGAATATCCACGAGGGTTCGCAGCCGGCCAGCCTCTTCGAACCGCCTGCGGGATACCGCAAGTTCGACGCCAGCCAGTCGCTGGCGCACCGGCCGCAATAAGTTCCGCCTGGAGTTCCGCGTGGCCCCGGACCCGCTCCGGGGCCACTGCCACTAGGCAGCCTTTGCGGTTAACATCTGGCCTGTGATCGAAAAGGCCGATCCTCTTCCACCCCCCGCGTTGACGCTTGCGAAAACCCGCTTCTATACTTCCTTCAGAGCCCCAGGACCACCCATGCCCCTTTCCGCTGTGATCGTGGACGACGAGCAACTGGCCCGCGACGAACTCGCCTATCTGCTCAAGAGCATTGGCGACGTGGACGTCGTGGCCCAGGGCAAAAACGGCGTGGAAGGCGTCAACCTCATCAAGGAACACAATCCTGACCTCGTCTTCCTCGACGTGCAGATGCCCGGCTTGGACGGCTTTGGCGTGATCAAGAAGCTGCTCGACAAGAAAATTCCTCTTCCAAAGATCGTCTTCGCCACCGCCTTCGATCAGTACGCGGTCAAGGCCTTCGAAGTGAACGCGGTCGATTACCTGCTCAAACCCTTCGACAAGAAGCGGGTCGCACAGTCGGTGCAGAAGGCACGCACAAAGGTCGAGGCCGGCAGCCCATCATCCGAAAAGCTAGAGACGCTGATGCGCATGCTGGAGTCGCAGAAGCCGCAGGCTTCCAAGATCCTGCTCAAGTCCGCCGGACGCCTCTTCCTGGTGAATCAGAAAGACATCTGTTTCGCGTCTATCGAAGACGGAGTCATCAGCGTGGTCACCGGCGGACCGAACGGCATGGAAGGCCAATCCAACTGCCGCACTCTTGAGGAACTGCTCGACAGTCTCGATCCCAACCTCTTCTGGCGCGCCCATCGCTCCTACCTGGTGAATATCAATCGCATCAAAGAAGTCGTCCCCTGGTTTAAGAGCTCCTACCAGTTGCGCCTCGACGACAAGAAGCAAACCGAAATTCCCGTCAGCCGGGCCCAGACCAAGCGACTGCGGGAACTGTTCGGGTTGTAGAAGCAAGACGCAGGCCGCCAGCCAAACTAGAAGCGATGTCCTGATTGGCCGTTGGGGTAGTTGGGAGGCAAGGCAAGCGTGCGTGCATTCCGTGGATTCGGCAAATCTCGCGCTTTGACAAACGATTGCCGTGCAGACCAAGGTGAACGCGCAAGAGAGATACGTCTTAAGCATGCGCCTCGGTTAGGCTGCGACTGAGTGGAGGCACGTGGATCTTTACAGCGCAATGCAATATTTGTTGTTTGTGGCCATCATCACCGCCCTGGTGAAACCTTTGGGCGGGTACATGGCACGGGTCTTTTCCAGGAAGAGGACCCTGCTTGATCGATTATGCCTTCCGGTTGAGCGGCTTATCTATCGCATTGCTGCGGTTGATCCCAATGTGGAGATGACCGGCAAGGAGTACGCGACTTGTTTCGTGCTCTTTAGCCTTGCCGGCACGCTTCTCTTGTATGCCGTTCTCAGAATGCAGCAGTTTCTCCCCTGGTTCTTCCCCCCATACCACACGACACCGTTATCCCCCGACCTGGCTCTAAATACGGCGATCAGCTTCTCGACGACCACTACCTGGCAGGCCTACGCCGGCGAGAACACGATGAGCTATTTCAGCCAGATGGTGGGACTTTGCGCACAAAACTTCCTGGCGGGCGCTGCGGGGCTAGCCGTGGGTGTTGCCTTCATCCGCGGTCTTGCCCGGCAACTCTCCGACACGCTCGGCAACTTTTGGGTTGATCTGACACGCAGCCTGCTTTGGATCCTGCTGCCGGGAGCATTGTTAGGCGCAGTGCTGCTCGTCTGGCAGGGCGTTCCGATGAACTTCCACCTCTATGCGGTCGCCAGGACCGTCGAGGGTGCCCAGCAGGTTATCCCGCAGGGTCCGGTAGCCGCACTAGAGATCATCAAGAATCTCGGCACCAACGGTGGCGGCTTCTTTAACGCGAATGGGGCTCATCCGTATGAGAACCCCACGCCGCTTACAAACTTTATTGAAATGCTGGCGATCATGCTCCTGCCTGCGGCATTGACCAACACCTTCGGCAGGATGGTCGGCCAGCCTCGACAGGGATGGCTTTTCTACTGGGTGATGGTGCTTCTCTTCGGCTGCGGACTGGTCTTCGTTCATAACTTTGAACAGCGGGCGCCCCACTTAGGAGATGAGGGTTTCGGAAATAGTAGCGTCCCGTCTGGTGGGAACATGGAAGGGAAGGAGGTGCGCTTCGGCACCAGCGGTTCCGCCCTCACGGCGGTGGTTACATCGAACACGGCGACGGGATCCTACAACTCAATGCACGACAGCTACACCTCGCTCGGTGGCATGGTTTTGCTGGTGAACATGCTACTCGGAGAGCTCATATTCGGAGGCCTGGGGACTGGTCTCTACAGCATGGTCATGGCCGCTGCGATTGCAGTGTTTCTGGCAGGACTCATGGTTGGGCGCACGCCTGAGTACCTGGGAAAGAAGATAGGGCCCGCGGAAAATAAGATGATCATGCTGTACGCTTTGGCCGCGCCGCTGGTCATTCTCCCGCTCACCGCGCTTGCCTTGAGCACCAGGATTGGACTGTCCGGGCTGACGACCAACAGCGGCCCGCACGGTTTTACTGAGATTCTGTTTGCCTATGCTTCCTGCTTCGCCAACAATGGCCAGACCTTCGCCGGTCTGAGTGCAAACAGCCCCTTTTACAACCTCACCACGACACTGGCGATGATGATGGGGAGATTCGGCTTGGCCATTCCTGCATTGGCATTCGCCGGTCTGTTTGGGCGTCAGAGAAGTACCCCTCCTTCGTCGGGAACTCTTCCGACCCACTCTTTTTCGTTCGGAGTCCTGCTCACGACCTGTCTGATAACGATGGTAGCCCTGAGCTATCTTCCTGCCTTGGCCCTTGGTCCCCTGCTCGAACGCTTGCTCTTCGGAAGATAAAGCGTTTGAATTGCTCGAGCCAGGAGGTCGCTGGTTCGAACGCATCCGATTCGCGGGAACGGGGAAGACCAGCCTGTGCGTGCAAAACAATAACAGCCGCAGCTTGTTTGACCCTGCCCTAACCCACTTTGGGGCGATCTGAACCTGGTCGACGGCCGCGGTTACGACCGGGCTTGAACCTTCGTTGACATGCGGAGTTAAAAAGCTGGGTACGCTCATTGCATTCGTTTCTCCCTACGCGATAGACTTGTAAGCAAAGCATTCGTGGGGTAAATCGTCGTGCGGTTGATCTTGAAAACGGTCGCGTCGGTGTGCCTGTTGCTGACCCTTTGGTCAGCCATCGCATTCGTTGCTCACCACCATTCGAGCGCGACCGAATCGGCCAAGTGCACGGTCTGTGCCGTCGCCCATCACGCTGCTCCCAAAACCACTTCCACGCTCCACATTGCAAGCTTCGCCCCGGTGTCCACCTTCCAACCGGAGCCGGTTTCTGCCAAGCAACGCCTCATCGCGTTCTCTCTCAGCGTTCGTCCGCCTCCTCAAGCCTAGGTCTTACAGGAACCGAAAGATCGTCATTCGTTCTGTAACCCTATTTCTCTGGAGGAAATCATGCTGGCTTCTTACAAGAAGTTGCTGTTTGCTGTTTTTGTCATCGTTTTACTCGTAGCGCTGGTTCCCGCCGCCAACGCACAGTCGGGCGGAAGCTCGAGCTCCGTGTCCGGCACAGTCGTTGATCCGTCAGGCGCGGTCGTCCCCAATGCTACCGTCGAAATACGCAACCCGGTCAGCGCCTTCTTCCGCACCGTCACCACGGATAGCGCCGGAAAATTCACCATCCCCAACGTGCCTTTCAATCCCTATCACCTCACGGTGACCGCGCAAGGGTTCGCGGCTTATTCCCAGGACACTGACGTTCGATCCCTGGTTCCAGTGAGCCTAAAGATCAGCCTGACCGTGGGCGCTTCGAGCGAAACCGTAACCGTTGAAGCGGCTGGGGAAGACCTGCTTGAGAACACGTCCTCCTTTCACACCGACGTGGACCGCGGCCTGTTCGATAAGATTCCTCTGGAGAGCCCGTCATCCTCGGTAAGTTCCCTGGTGACCCTGGCGACGCCTGGAATCGCTGCCGATTCGAATGGCCTCTTTCACGGCTTGGGCGACCATGCTGAGAACTCCTTCTCCGTGGACGGTCAGCCGATCACGGACCAGCAAAGCAAGGTTTTCTCCAATCAGATTCCCCTCGATTCTGTCCAGTCGATGGAGGTCATCGCCGGTGCGCCACCAGCGGAATTTGGCGACAAGACCAGCGTCGTCATCAACGTGACCACTCGTTCCGGACAGGGTGTGACCACGCCCCACGGCAGCGTCAACGTCGGGTACGGCTCCTTTGGATCGTCCACTGGCAGCTTTGACCTCGCGTATGGCGGCCAGAAGTGGGGGAACTTTATTTCTGCCGGCGGCTTGAACACCGGCCGTTTTCTTGATCCCCCCGAGTTCACCGTGCTCCATGCCAAGGGAAATCAGGAGAATCTGTTCGACCGGCTGGACTTTCAACTCTCCAATGCCGACTCGATCCACCTGAATCTGGGACTTACCCGCTCCTGGTTCCAGACGCCGAATTCCTTCGACGCCCAAGACGCGACGGCTTGGGCGGGCACTGGCGGCCTCGGGCCTGATGGCTTTCCCGTGGGCCCGGCTGACCAGCGCTCCCAGATCAAGACCTTCAACATCGCGCCGTCGTGGACCCGGCTGATCAACAACAATACGGTCTTGACCCTCGGCGCCTTCGTACGCCGCGATCAGTACAACTACTATCCCAGCGACAATCCCTTCGCCGACCTGGCGACGGGAGTGCAGGCACAGACCGTGGGCGAGGACCGTTTCCTGACGAATGCGGGAATTCGTTCCGACGTCTCCTATGTGAAGGGAATGCACAACCTGAAGGCGGGAGTCACTTATCAGCAAACCTTCCTGCAAGAGAACAACCGCCTCGGTATAGTCGATCCCGCCTTCCTGGCATCCCTTACCGACGCCACTGGGAATTCCTGCGTGGACGACGAGGGCAACCCGATAGCCCCTCCCTGCACCACCTTGGCGCCTTTTGACCTGACGCGCGGAGGAGGGCTTTTCACATTTCGCGGGCACACGGATGTGAAGGAGTTGTCTCTGTACCTGCAGGACACGATCACCAAGGGCAGCTGGTCGTTTAACCTCGGGCTGCGTGGCGATTTCTACAACGCTCTGACCACGCACCAGGAAGCGGAACCCCGCCTGGGAATCGCCTACAACATCAAACCCAGCAACACGGTGCTTCGCGTTTCCTACGCGCGGGTGCTGGAGACTCCCTTCAATGAGAACCTGGTGCTCTCCAACCTGGGATGCGGAGATCCGGTCTTGAACCCGCTGCTGGGCTGCGCGACGCCCGGTGTGACCCCGTTTAGTCCCGGCTGGCGCAATGAGTTCCACGCCGGCATTCAGCAGGCTCTGGGTCGGTATCTGGTCTTTTCCGGCGAGTACATCTGGAAATACACGCACAACGCTTACGACTTCAGCGTGCTCGGCGCCACGCCTATCACGTTCCCGATCGAGTGGCACAACTCCAAGATTCCGGCGGTGGCAGGCCGGGTGAGCGTGCCGAATTTCCATGGCTTCTCGGCGCTCATGGTCTTCTCCAGCGTGGCTTCGCGCTTCTTTACTCCGCAACTCGGTGGCGCAGGCGCCACGCCCTCGGCGCCGTTGGGAGTGTTCCGCATCGACCACGATGAGAAGTTCAACCAGACCACCCACCTGCAGTATCAGCTTCCCAAGAACGGGCCCTGGATCGGTTTCAACTGGCGTTACGACAGCGGCCTGGTGGCGGGCGCCGTTCCGGTGGCCGGCGATACGACCACACCGGTCGATCTGACCGGCTTGACCGCGGATCAGCAGATCCAAGCTGGTCTTTTCTGTGGCAACGTATTCCCCACCCTGACCTCGCCGCTCATCACCTGCGCGCCCTCTCAGTACGGGTCTACACGAATCTCACTACCTGCGCCGGGAACCGAGAATGACGATCATAATCCTCCGCGCATCGCTCCTCGCCACTTGTTTGATGTCAGTGTCGGTGACGACAACCTGTTCCGTGGGGACCGTTACAAGTGGAGTCTCGGCTTTACGGTCATCAACCTGACCAACAAGCAGGCGCTCTATAACTTCCTCTCCACCTTCAGTGGAACGCACTACGTCACCCCGCGCACTTACACGGCGCAACTGGGGTTCCACTTCTAAAACGAGGGCGGCGGCCGGGTACGTACCAACCCGGCCGCCGTTCTTGCACCGCACGGAACTCTTATGCCGCGAGGGTTTCCAACGCCGTCCTGTTGCGAATCACCAGGGTCGAACCGTCCAGCCGAATCCATTCCTTCTTTTTCAGGTCGCTGAGCACGCGGGTCACCGTCTCCCGCGAGGCCCCTATCATTTGCGCCATTTCCTCGTGGGTCAGGCTGGCGCGAATACGGATCTCGCTGTTCCCGGTCTCCCGGCCGCCCGTCCAGGAGAGCAGCAGTCGCGCCAACTTTCCTGCCGAGGAGCGGGCCAACACCAGTTCCTGAATGTCGCGGTACGCCGATTGGAATTCCCAGCTCAGCGCCTGGGCTGTGCGCAACCCCAGCTCTCCATTCTTCTCCACCAGCTTGATGAACGTTTCACGTTCTACGAACGTGACCTGGCAAGGCCCGGTGGTTTCGGCTGTAAGTTCATACTCCGTTCCTGAAATTGCCGCACTCAGCCCCAGCGCCTCACCCGGTTGCGCGATCTTGAGAATCAGCACCTTGCCTTCCCGGGAGGTCGTTGACAGTTTCACCCTGCCGGAGCAAAGCACGAAGGCGCCGCGCGGCTTCTGCCCTTCCACGAACAGCAAGGCCCCTCCGGGGTAGGTGCTCTGATGGCTCGCCGCGCTGAAGGACTTCAACATCTCGGGAGAGAGATTGCAGAAACAGGACTCGATCCGCATGTTGCAATGAAGACAGCTATCGATGATTTCCAGTCCGTACGGAGTATTCATCCCTACCACCTCAATCAAGTTGTTGTGCCTCTGTGCTGCCTCCAATCCCGACGCCCCACCCGTCGCCGCCTCCCAATCAGGCAGACTGGCAGCAGGCAGTCGCAAATTTTGCGCTTTCGCCAGCCAGGCCCTGGCAATCGCGCGCACAGCGATATCGCGAGACTTCAAGCCTCGGATCAGTTCCCACCCTGCGCCGGCATCGGCCGTCTTGTGCCAAAGCAGACCACACCCAAACAAGAAAAGGGGATCGACGGGCGCCTGCTGCGCCCCATCCTTGTCATTCCCGACCACGCGTGCCTCTACCCTGTACCTTGTTGTTGGATCTCCTGCACCAGATGACGGCACTGCGCTCCCCGGCCCACTAGCGTGGCCCCGGCCTCGTGCATTTCTCGCAGCAGAGACCGTCCCTCGTCGTCCACAAACGTCACCGCGTCCAGTTCGATCACCAACGCCCGGTTGTCCGGCCCGCTCAACGCGTCCTGATAGCAACGCTCCAACTCCTGCACCCATACGCCCGCCAGCTTTCCTTCTAACCGGAGCGTTGCGCGATTGCATTTCTCCTCAACATGGATCCGGAGCATTGCACCTCGACGGGACCCGAGACTCTGTTTTGTTCGCAGTCCGGCTACCAAAGCCACACGCCGCTCTACCTCGTTGTAAATAAGGGGGACTACTACCGTCGGAGCAGGATTGAACCGCCATTGCCGGCACTCGAAATGACGATGGCGTGGCAGCTTGCCGATGTCTCGTCACCCGACTGCGGAGATTTTCCTCGGTCCGCCTCGGCCCGATCAGCCTTCGTAGTCGGTGCGTGAGATACCCATCTTCTGAATTCGGGATTGGAGCGTTGTCCGCTTGAGCCCCAGGCGCGCCGCCGCACCCTTGACCCCGGAAATCACTCCGCGCGTTTCCCGTAGAGCGCGAATGATGTGTTCTCGCTCCAGGCTCTCCAGGGTGCTGGCCTTGGAAGACTGCTCATAGACCGGCCGCAACTCCGTTAGCGGCACCTTCAGGACCGAGCCGCTGGACAGAATCACAGACCTCTCGATGAAATTCTCCAGTTCCCTCACGTTCCCTGGCCATTCCCAGCTCACCAGAGCATTCATGGTTTCCGTGGGGATGGTTTCGATCTGCTTGTTCATGCGGCGGGCGAACTTCTGCACAAAGTAACGCACTAGCAAGGGGATGTCCGTGCTGCGCTCGCGCAGCGGCGGCATGCGCAGCGGAAAAACATTGAGGCGGTAGTACAGGTCGCTGCGAAACTCCCGGTTGGCTACGCTGTCGGCCAGATCTCGGTTGGTAGCCGCAATCAGGCGTATGCTCACTCGGATGGTGCGCGCGCTCCCCAGCCTCTCGAACTCCTGGTCCTGCAGAACGCGCAGCAGCTTCGGTTGCAGTTCGGGGGGAATATCGCCCACTTCGTCCAGGAAAAGTGTGCCCTTGTCGGCCAGTTCCAACCGCCCCACTTTCTGATTGATCGCCCCCGTGAATGCGCCCTTTTCGTGTCCGAACAGTTCGCTTTCCAGCAGCCCAGTAGGAATCGCAGCACAATTCAGCTTGATGAAACTGGCGTCCTTCCGCGAGCTCATCCGGTGGATGGCTCGCGCGATCAACTCCTTGCCGGTCCCGGTCTCACCAAGAATCAGCGTGGTGGCGTCGCTGGGAGCCACAATCTTGGCCTGCGTCAGGACCCGTTTCAGAGCTGAGCTCTCCCCGATGATTTCTTCGAAGTTGAGTTCCGTGAGAATCTCGTCTTCCAGGTAGAGTTTTTCTTTCGAGAGCTTGTCCTTGAGATCCGCGATTTCCTGGTAGGCCTTGGCGTTGTCCAGGGCGACCGCCACCTGTGAGGCCACCTGGTTGAGTAGATCGATGTCCGCGGAGGCGAACGCACTGCGGTGGGTGGATGCCAGGTTCAGTGTCCCAAGGGCCCTCTTGCTGGTAATCAGGGGCACGCAACAGCCGGACTCCACTCCCAGCTCGAACAATCCGCTCACCGCCAGCGAACGTTCCATCCGCGGGTCGGAGCGGTTGAAAAACGCCACTTTCCCCTCCCGCAAGGCTCGCGCCGCCACTGAATCCAAGCTGGTGATGAAGGTCCCCACTTCAATCCCCTTCACCGGAGTGCTCCGGGCGTGGACCCGGAGCCCGCCCGCTTCCGGCTCACACAACGCCAGGCTCGCATGGTCCACTTTCATCACCCGTCCCAGGCTTTCCACAATCGTGGGACACAGTTGCTTCAGGTCGAGGCTGGACACCAGGGCCCGGCTGATCTCCAACAACGTTTGCAGCCGCTCCTTTTCGTCATGCAGCGCTTGCCGTGTGAGGGAATTCTCCAATGCCATCGCCACCAGCTCGGCTACGCGACCCAACAACCGCATATCCTCTTCCTGGTAGGCATTCAATTGCGAGCTGCCCAGCCCCAGCGCACCCAAGCGCCTTTGCGCCGTGGTGAGCGGTATCACGCAATAGGAGCGCAGGCCCTTTTCGCGAAAGAGGTCAAAGACTCGCGGAAAACGCTCCTCTACTTGGAGGTCGCGAACGACCAGTGGCTGCTGGGTTTGCCACACCCATCCGCTGGGGCTGCTCTCCACCGGTACTTCGGTAGGGGCGCCGGCAGAGCCGGTGCGTTCCCACATGTGCACCTGCATCACTTTTTTCTCGGGATCGTACCGGGCGAAGCTGGCAAGTTCGAAAGCCGTGACCGGGTGCAACCGTTTCGCCAATTCCGAGAAAAGCTCGGGCAAGCTGCGATGGTG
This sequence comes from Terriglobia bacterium, assembly GCA_020073165.1. Lineage (GTDB taxonomy): Bacteria > Acidobacteriota > Terriglobia > Terriglobales > Acidobacteriaceae > JAIQET01. The sequence continues at coordinate 204,041 of JAIQFP010000006.1, forward strand.
ACCCATAATGTCCGCCATCTCCAGCAAGGCTTCGTAGTGGCGCTCGAAGTCCATGGGTTACTTCCACTGCCTTTCCGGGACAGTTTTTGTAAGGCCCTAACCACTCACCAAGATCTTCTGGCACCCGCCTTTCTCGTTCCTCAGAACTGTTGCGGCATACACACTTCGGCCAGTTGCGGATTGCCCGCAGGCGGGAAGGGTAACCGAAATTGTGGAGACTGAAACACCCGAGCTGGTCTTGTTCTGATTTCAGAACAGCATCAACCAGGGCCTTATGGCAATTGGGAGGGTGCCCCATGGAACAGGGCCTAGAGAACGGCTGCCACCCGGGCGGCACGAGCCGGATTCTGCATCACCGCCAGCCGGGCTGCCAGTCCACTGAGGTGTTGGTAGCTTTCCAGTATCCCCGCCGGTGACAGGCGCAACTGGGGTAGGGCAATTCCCGTATACAACCGGGCCAGTGCCCCCAGGCTGTAGAGGCGAAGGCGCAAGGCGCTATCCACCAATTGTTGTCCCGCGGCGGCGATCCCGGGATCGGGATGCTGGCGGGCGGCTTCGCCCAACCGCAACAGGATGGCCGCATTGTGAGCGGCCCGCCTGACGTACTCCACGGCCGCCCGCAAGCGCGCTCTCCGGATGGTACAAAACTCATTCACTGGCAAGTTGGCGCGTAAGAATTCCTCCTCCTCAGGATCGACCAGGTTGCGAAACGCTTCGAGGTCCACGGGCCGCGTGTTGCCCGCCAGATCCTCCAACTTGCTCACCGGAGCGCTTCGCCCGCGGGCCGCGTGGAGCAACAATCCCAACGTCACCAGCGAGACCACAACGAGAATCGCAGCCGTCATCATTGCATTAGCAGGCGCTGCAGCGCCGCATTCCATTCTTGGAGGTTATGATCGGGTAACTCCTTCACGGTACGCCGGGTAGATTCGGGAACCAGAAGATAGACCAACCAGATCAGAACGCAGCAGTGATAGGTCGCCATGGTGACCAAACTGAAGATGTAACTACCTCCGCCGAGTCCCGTCGCCACCCGAATTGCCGACGTTGCCAGATCGACACTGGCGAAAATTCCCATCCCGACAGCAATCCCGTAAACGTAGCTCTTCCAGGAAACGCCAAAGTAGGAGGCAAATAGAAAAAGGAAGACCAGCAAGCCGCTCTGTACCAAGGCGACAGCGCGGTCGACTACGTTGATCCCCGCAAGAATCGGGGGTGTCGTATCTCCAGGGGCGTACGCAGCTACCCCCACCGCGATCAGCACCAGCACCACGCTGGCCCAAAGCAACACCAACCGGCTCAGTTCCTTAAGTCCGGAGTAAGGACGGAAAACTTGCGCGAAGATCTCATGTATGATGGCAAACCGCAACCCAATACTGACACTCAGAGCAATCCATGCCACCTGCCAGTACTGTTGGGGAGATATGGTCTCGCTGTGATCCAAGACAACCAGAACTCCGCATTGCACGATCTCGAATACCGTGTAAGCGAAGAACATCGGGAAATCGCGCCACGACCTGCGCCGGATCATGACTACCGCAATGATCGCCTGGAGGGCGTGCGGGGCGATCCACAGGTAGTACCACAAGAACGAGTGCGGGGACATAACTTACCGCGAGTTACTATATTCCTGCTCCGCCACACTCGCAATCATTATCATCCCCTGCGGCTCGCCACCGCCTCCCGCCAGTTCGATAGGTCCCTGGGTTCCCCAGCCGCCCCAGCTGGCTACGGCTTACAAACTAGTCCCTTCGGGCAGTCAGTACCGGGATTGCCGTCAGCCCGCACGATCGGTGGAGTGGATAGCATGCCGAAAAGTACAACGGCGGTGGCCAGGACGAGTAGCGCTCTCTTTTTCACGGTAGAACTCCTTTTCCAGGTGGTTTTGGTTGGTCCGACCGTGATACTTTGAGGGGCGCACTGCTATCTGCAGCATCGGTTTTCGGAAAGTCTGGTTTTCCGAAATCAGAACAAGAACGATGACCTTGAAATCAGCGCTCGAAGATCTGCTAGCAACGACTCTTGCTGCGGTATCGGGGATTGTGGGAAAGTTGGAGTATCTTTCCAGCTTGCGGGACCCGCAGAAGGGGTCTTATTCCCACTGGGGACTTACCCGGGTCTACGGCGACGGCGCCGCCCAGCAGGCCTTGGCCGAAGCTCATAGCCTATTGTTCCTGAGAGTCCTGCGGACTTCCTTGCGCACGCTGCGGGGTGATGTTGCGGTATCCAGCGAGGCGTTGCAGATGCCGCCGGAGAAGTACGTGGAAAATCTGCGCAACCACTTGCCTGCCCTGCTGCCGCAGGATTTGGGCGGCGGATCGGCCCGCCACTTTAGTTCAGTGCTGCACGCTCTTTCGAGTCTGGCAAAGACTCGACGGGACGCCAATCCCCCAGCCTGACCGCGATTCCCACCACCTGCCCGACTACTTCCGCGTGCTGCGGATGCCGCAACACCCTTACCGCCACCGGTGAGAGCGAATGCGGCTGCAGCGTGATGGTATCTCCCTTCAGCGTGCACCAACAGCAGGTATACCCTTCGCGCGTCTCCACAAAATAGATGGGACGCTCCAGTTCCGAGCGCCATACCCCGGACTGGATCCGATTCTTGGATTCGTCAATCTGCAGAAAAGTCCCCGGTGGTAGCAGCGGATACATGGTGAAATCTTCGCTGCCGATGTACCCATAGGTGTAGTTGGTGCTAGCGAACTGGGCCAGGTACGCTACCGGCACTAATCCCCACTTTTCCACCATGCGGCCTAGATTCGTCGTACGCCGGGGATCGAATGCCGGATCCAGCCGTGTCGGCATCTGCACCACCGCCGCACTCTGCAGAACATCTGCGACGTGGGATTTCCGCGGCACACTCAGCTTCAAGTCCGCCGCCGCACCGTTCAGGTCAATCCCGTACCACGACAAGATCTCGCGCAGGTCATGCCGGTAGATCACCGCCAACGAATACAGACGGAAGACGCTGGGTACCAAGCCCTTGGTCTCGATATCGGAGAGGCGGCTGGGGCTGATGGCAAACTCAACGTTGCCGTGCTTCCCCGCGATGCGCACACTGGCGCTCGCCACATCCCGCATAGTGAGCCCGAGACGCTCACGCGAAGCGCGCAGATTAAGTCCGGCTGTAAGTATGTGCCCTTCTCCCCGTCAGCTCACGATGTCACCGAATGTACTGGCCCGCCAAGGTACAACTTAACCGCGGCCACCTGTTCCAGCGCCCGAGCACCCTCAGGCAGACCGCGATCATAGAACGAATTGCCTTCGCAGCAAAGCAATTTCATTCCCAGGTGGTGGGCGGCTTTGGGCAGACCAGCCCCTTACCCATTCCCAGGTTTACATGGCTCGCGTCCTTGGGACTTAGGCACTTTTCGTGCCTGCGTTCGCATTTTCGCGAACTGACATTACACTCCTCCTCCGTCCAATCCGCAAGCCCGGCACCCTGTCCCCACCGGATATAATCTGTGCTATGGCGCGTGGTTGGGAAAGCAAGTCCATCGAGCAGCAGCAGGCCGAGATCACCGACGTTTCCGCCCCGAAGCGAGAACGACTCACACCCCAGCAAGTGGCCGCTCGCAGGCAGAAAGAGGGTCTACTGCTCGACCGCAAGCGTGTCCTGCAGCAGCTCCAGGCGGCGCAAAACCCCAACCATCGCCAAGTCCTGGAGGATGCGCTTGCTGACTTGGATTCACGCCTCGCCCACCTGGGCTGAGGCGGGTGGTTTGCCGCTCCGCGGCCGATTCTGACGTATAATCTCTTTTACCCCCATGAAAGCCTATGTCTACGTTTCGCTGAAAAAGAGCGTTCTGGATCCCCAGGGAAAGACCATCCAGGGAGCTTTGAAGAAGATGGGGTTCAAGGGGTTGGAGGAGGTCCGCCAGGGCAAGTATTTTGAGCTGACGCTCGACGGCGGCCTGACCCGGGCCGAAGCCGAGTCCGAGGTGGCGCGCATCGCCCGCGACGTCCTCACCAACCCGGTAATTGAGGAGTTTCGTTTCTCCCTTGAGGACTAGCGGCGTTCTTGACTCGCACTCCCCCGGAACCGCCTGCGGTAGCCACGGAATCAGATTGTTTGGGTCACCTCAACTGGGTTAGTGTGATGGGGTAAGGAGTTTCACATGTGCGGCATCGTGGGATACGTCGGCAAGAAGCGCGTCGTCCCCGTCATTATTGACGGGCTCAAGCGTCTGGAATATCGCGGCTACGACTCCGCTGGCATCGCGGTCTGCGGCAATGGCGAGGGTCTGCAGATTCGCCGCGCCGAGGGCAAGCTGCGCAACCTCGAGGAGGTCATCCGCCTCAAGCCGCTGGACGGCACCTACGGCATCGGCCACACCCGCTGGGCCACTCACGGCCGTCCCACCGAAGAGAATGCCCACCCGCATCGCGACTGCACCGGCCGTGTGGTCGTGGTGCACAACGGCATCATCGAGAACTACGTCACCCTCAAGAAGAAGCTGATCGAGGAAGGCCACAAGTTCACCACTGAAACCGACACCGAGGTCATTGCCCACTTGGTCGAGAAGTACTTCATGAAGACCAACGGTCATCGTCCCTCACTCGAGGAGGCCGTGCGCAAGACCGTAGGACAGCTCACCGGCGTCTTCGCGCTGGCAGTGATTGCGGTCGACGAACCCAACAAGATCGTTGCCGCCCGCAACGGCCCCCCGGCGGTCATCGGACTGGGCAAGGATGAGTATTTCGTCGCCTCCGATGTGCCCGCGATTCTGTATCACACCCGCGATCTGTTCTTCCTTGCCGATGGTGACCTTGCCGTCATCACGCCCGACGGTGTGCAGCTCACCGATTTCAACGGCCAGCCTATCGTCCGCCAGGTCCAGCATGTCACCTGGGACCCCATCATGGCGGAAAAGGGCGGGTTCAAGCATTTCATGCTGAAGGAGATTTACGAGCAGCCCCGCGCCGTCCGCGATACCACGCTGGGGCGCATTTCCCAGGAGACGGGCCACATCTTCCTTGACGAGATGGAGATCAACGAGGCGGAGTTCCGGGCCGCAAAGAAGGTCAACATCGCCGCCTGCGGCACCAGTTGGCACGCGGCCCAGGCCGGCAAGTTCATGATTGAGCGCCTGGCGCGCCTGTCGGTCGAGGTGGATTACGCCAGCGAGTGGCGCTATCGCGACCCCATCATCGCCCCCGACACCATCACCATGCTGATCTCTCAGTCCGGCGAAACCGCTGACACCATCGCCGCCCAGAGAGAAGCCAAAGCCAAGGGCTCCAAGACCGTGGCCATCTGCAATGTCGTGGGCTCCATGATCACGCGTGAAGCCGCCGGCACCATCTACACTCACGCCGGGCCGGAGATTGGCGTGGCCTCGACCAAGGCTTTTACTGCGCAACTGACCGCTCTTTACTTGTTCGCTCTCTACCTCGCCCAACTGCGAGGCACGCTGAACGAAGAGCAGGCGAAAGATGCCATCCAGGAACTCACCCGCCTTCCCGGCAAGCTCGAACACATGCTCACCCACGAGGAAGACTGCGAAGACCTCGCCAAGGAATACGTGCGTTCCCAGGACTTCCTCTTTCTCGGCCGCGGCATCCACTATCCCATCGCCCTCGAAGGCGCCCTGAAACTGAAGGAAATTTCTTACATCCACGCCGAAGGCTACCCCGCCGGCGAGATGAAGCATGGGCCCAACGCGCTCATTGACGAGAATCTGCCGGTGGTCATCATCGCCACTCGCGATCCCAAAGACGCCCTCTCCATGGTGCGCTACGAAAAAACCATCTCTAACCTGAAAGAAGTCAAAGCGCGCTCCGGCGTGGTCATTGCTCTGGCGACCGATGGTGACGAAGAGATCAAAGAAGCCGCCGACCACGTGCTCTACGTTCCGCCCGCGCCCGAAGAGCTTTTGCCGATTCTCGAAATCGTGCCGCTCCAGTTGCTCGCCTACCACATCGCTGTCCGCCGCGGTTGCGACGTGGATCAACCTAGGAACCTGGCCAAATCGGTCACCGTGGAGTAGAAACGCGGTTGACCACTTGCCAGCCGTCAGCCCGCCCAAGATCTGTCATCCAGAGCGGAGCAGGCCGCTGCAAAGCGGCCTGTGGAGTCGAAGGACCCTGCGCTTGCCGCCAGCGGCACGGTTGTCCCAGGGAATTCTCCCCGCGCACCCGCTGTGCCATACTCGTCATCCAAGTAGCTGATGCCTCCCTTCCAAACCCACACTGCGCGCCTGGTTCGCTCTGTTCCACTTTCAGAACAGACCAAACACCTCGAACTTGACATGGTGGGTATCCCCCGCTTCGGCTTCGTCGCCGGGCAATGGCTCTCGCTGAAAGCGAACAAGCCCGACGGCGGGGAGATCACCCGCGCCTACTCCATCGCTTCGCCGCCCGGCGACGACAACCGCTTCGCCCTCTGCCTCAACCGCGTGCAGGACGGCTTCATGTCCAACTTCCTTTGCGACATGAAAGAAGACACCGAGATCCGGTGCCAGGGCCCCTTCGGAGACTTCATCCTCCGCCCGCCCCTGCGCGATACTCTGTTCATCGCTACCGGCACCGGCATCGCCCCTTTCCGCTCCATGCTGCACTGGCTGCTGGCTGATCCGTCGCGTCATGAAGGCCGCCAACTCTGGCTGCTCTTCGGCAGCCGCTACGAGAAAGACATCTACTACCACGACGAATTTCTCCGCCTCGCGCAGGCCCACTCCAACTTTCACTACCACCCAACTCTCAGCCGCGGCGGTCCGGAATGGACCGGACTGCGTGGCTACGTGCAGGAGCACGTCCTCGAGATCGTGCAAGGCCGCACCGATCTGCACGCCTACATCTGCGGCCTGGACAAGATGATCAAAGCTAACCGGGATCTGCTGAAGGGGCTGGGATGGGACCGGAAGGCGATCCGGTATGAGAAGTACGACTAAACGAATTACCGCTGCGCTATATTGGCGACAGTTGAGAGGGTCGAATCCAGGAATTCCTGCTGACTCTGTGTACCCATGCTGGGTACGTCCGTACCCAATTCGGGTACGGCGCCAAGAAGGAGTTCATATCTGAAATCTGAGGACACAAGGAACGTTCCCCATTTCTCCCCGTGGCAAATTGGGTCAAGTTCCGTCTGTCCCCGAATCTCCAGCAGAGTTCGGCATGTTTAAGCGCACGGTGCTAGTTATCCTCGCTGCGGTGCTCCTCATCGGGACCTACTTATGGTTTTTGGCTTCCAAACATTGATGGTCTTGGAGACGCGCTACAACTATCGCAACATGCCCATCGCAAGCATGGTTCCCGTTGCCTTGCCCGGCCAACCAGTCAGTGCAGCAACCGGAACTAAGTTGTCATCCTTCGGGTATGAATTTGAAGTGCCTTGGCCGGATGAAGACGTCCCCAATGTCCAGAGGAAGGTCATAGACCTTTTCTCCTTTCGCTCCGGAATGCTGGTATTGGTGGGACATGGCTCGAACCACGACATGATTGAAACTCTTGCCAAAGAGTGGAAGCTCAAACCGGAAGATGTGCGCTCGAGCTACGGCGACTCTGACTATGAATTCCTGCAGGCCGCCCTGAATACAACTCCGGCTTCCCTGCATTTGACGGATTCGACACAGGAGTCATTTCGCAAGGCAATGCTGTTGCTATTGAAAACGATCATTGTTCCGGGTGACTCTGGAATCTTCAAAGTCAGCATGCCGCAGTTTAAGGGATTCCAGTATGGCAACCCGGCAAAACATCCGCGCAAAATCGTCCTGGCGTTGTACTCTTCGCACGGTCTGGTCGAGCTCACGTTCTCTCGAAGAGACGGAAATGCGATGCAAGACCTATCCCAGGCGGATGTCAATCGCGCAATTCAGACCATGCGGTACGTGGAAACTCCTTCCGCCGCAAAGTGAGCTCTTTTGTCTTCTTCATCGTGGGCGCTCCCCGCATCCCTCCCACCCCCTCCCGCATCTAAACCTTGACAACAACTCACTCAAGTCTTAGCATATTGCTGAGTGCATCCATGATCGCATTGATTGTAAAGCACTTATAGTTTCAGGAGGATCCAGTTATGGGCAAGATCATAGGCATTGACCTCGGCACCACCAACTCCGTCGTGGCCGTTATGGAAGGTGGAGAGCCCAAGGTCATCCCCAACGAAGAAGGAGGGCGGACTACCCCCTCCGTCGTCGGCTTTACCAAGACCGGCGAGCGACTGGTCGGCCAGGTGGCCAAGCGTCAGGCCATCACCAACCCGGAGAACACGATTTACTCCATCAAGCGCTTCATGGGCCGCCGCTATGACGAAGTCAGCGAAGAAATGAAGATGGTGCCCTTCAAGGTTGTGCAGTCGGGCGACCACGTGGCCGTCGTGGCCCAGGGCAAGGAGCACACCCCTCCCCAGGTCTCGGCGATGATTCTTCAAAAGCTCAAGAAGGCGGCGGAAGACTATCTGGGCGAGAAAGTCACCGACGCGGTCATCACCGTGCCGGCGTACTTCAACGACGCCCAGCGCCAGGCCACCAAAGACGCAGGCAAGATCGCAGGGCTTGAAGTAAAGCGCATCATCAACGAGCCTACGGCCGCCGCGCTCGCCTATGGTCTCGACAAGAAGAAAGACGAAACGATCGCCGTCTACGACTTCGGCGGCGGCACCTTCGACATTTCGATTCTCGAAGTCGGCGAAGGCGTCATCGAAGTCAAAGCCACCAACGGCGACACTCACCTGGGTGGCGACAACATTGACCAGCGCATCGTGGACTGGCTGATTGACGAGTTCAAGAAAGATGAAGGTCTCGACCTGCGCGGCAAGGGCAACGAGATGGCGCTACAGCGTCTGCGTGACGCCGCCGAGCGCGCCAAGATCGAGCTCTCCACCACCATGGAGCACGAGATCAACCTGCCTTTCATCACTGCCGACGCCAGCGGTCCCAAGCACCTGGTGAAGCGCCTGACTCGCGCCAAGCTGGAATCGATGGTCGAGGACATCATTCAGAAGTCGGTCGGCCCCTGCAAGCAGTGCATGAAGGACGCCGGCATCGACGCCAGCAAGATCAACGAAGTGGTGCTGGTCGGCGGTCAGATCCGCATGCCCCGCATTCAGGCGCTGGTGAAAGAACTGTTTGGCCGCGAGCCGCACAAGGGCGTCAACCCCGATGAAGTAGTTGCCGTGGGTGCGGCTATTCAGGGCGGCGTCCTCGGAGGCGAGGTCAAAGACCTGCTTCTGCTCGACGTCACTCCGCTGACCCTGGCGATTGAAACGCTGGGCGGCGTGGCTACTCCCATGATCCCGCGCAACACGACCATCCCGACGCGCAAGACGGAGACCTTCTCCACTGCGGCGGACAGCCAGACCTCGGTTGAGGTGCATGTCCTGCAGGGCGAGCGTCCGATGGCAGGACAGAACCGCACCCTGGGCAAGTTCCACCTGACCGGCCTGCCGCCGGCTCCGCGGGGCGTGCCCCAGATCGAGGTGACGTTCGACATCGATGCCAACGGCATCCTCAACGTGACCGCGAAAGACATGGCCACGGGCAAGGACCAGAAGATCACGATCACCTCGTCTTCCGGGCTGTCGAAGGAAGAAGTCGAGCGCATGGCCAAAGACGCGGACGCGCACTCGGCTGAAGATAAGGCCCGGCGCGAAGAGATCGAGTCGCGCAACCAGCTCGACTCTATGGTCTATGGCGTCGAGAAGATGCTGCGCGAGCACGGCGACAAGATCTCCGGCTCTGAGCGTGGCGACGTCGAAAACGCCGTGGCCGACGCCAAGAAGGCCCTCGAATCAAACGACAAGGGCCAGATGGACAAGGCCCGTGAGAATCTGACCCAGGCCTCGCACAAGCTGGCCGAGCAGATGTACAAAGCTGCCCAGCCGCAGGGTGCACCGGGTACCGGCCCCGGGCCCGCCGCTGGCAGCGGTCCGGCTGCCGGAGGCGACGGTCATGCCAAGAAGGACGAAGGGGTGATCGACGCCGAGTACGTGGATGTGGAGGACAAGAAGTAACTCGCGTGGGGACGGGCGCCTCGCCCGTCCCGCCGAGCGCAGCGAGGTAACCGCTGCTGGCATCTGACCCCCGAGAGTGGCCTCACAACCTAGCATGCCGAGAGGGGTAAACGAACCCATGAGCCATCCGAGTCTTGCGGACAACGATACTCGTCGGCTGAGAAAACGCGGTCTCATTTTCGCGATATGCTGCATCTTGACGTCGGTCGCCCACTCGCAGCGCATGCCGTTGACGGGCCGGGTTACTGATGCCGCGGGCAAGCCCATCGCTAGCGTGCTTGTCGGCGGTTTCCACAAGCTTCAAGGTGGCGGATACCGCACCGACCGGGTTGAGACAGATAGCGATGGCCACTACAGGCTGAATGATGGTGGAAGAGTGATCTTTTTCCGCAAGCTAGGATTCCGGCCGGTCACGAAGCTTCCTTCGAGTACTGATTCAGTGTTGAATGTGACACTGGAAGAGCAAGAATCCGACTGGATCTTGCCTCAGTGCACGCCTGGGATTGAGAAAGTAGACAAGCACTATGGAGACAACCTTATTTTTCTTGTTCCACCGGGTACAGAGGTGAAAGAGGGCACCCCTGATGATGACAACTGGAAGGTGTGGTTGCTTTTCCCTGAGGATCACCAGCCGCGCCTGCTGATCTGGTCTGGTGGCCTGCTGGGTGGCGGCATTATCTACTTTCCTGAAGAGTCTTGGTTTCTTGATGGCTCAGTGATCAGCGAAAAGAGTGATCCGAAACATGGTGCAATGGACGTCCGAGGCAAAATGCCCGATGGGCGGAATTGGCGATCCTTATCCTTCATTAGCGACATCGCCGAATATCACGGAGCTTCTGACCAGGCGGCCAGATTCTTCGATGAGGTTCTTGACGCTGCATGCCTTAACATGAATCCGTAAACGCCAAGAACTGAGTGCTGAGTGCTCTAAATGGCCACCACCACCAAAAAGGACTACTACGAGCTCCTCGGCGTGAAGAAATCCGCCTCCGCCGAGGACATCCGCAAGGCTTTTCGCAAACTCGCCCGCAAGTACCATCCCGACGTCAATCCGGGCGACAAGACGGCGGAAGAGAAGTTCAAGGCCATCTCCGAGGCCAACGATGTTCTCTCCGATCCCAAGAAGCGCAAAATCTACGACCAGGTCGGCTTCTACTCCGACAACATCGACCCCGCCACGGCCGAGGCCTACGCTCGCGCCGGCGGAGGCGCTGGCGGCTTCCCCGGCGAATTCAGTGGCGGTCAACCCGGCGCCGGCGGACCCCAAGGCGTCCATTTCGACTTCGGGGGCTTCGACTTTTCTGACCTCTTTGAGGGCGGCCGTGGCCAGAGGCCCAGCAGCGCCGGCGGCTTTCGTGACATCTTTTCCGGAATGTTCGGCGGCCGCCCTGCCGCCGCCCAGGAAGGCCCCGAGCCCGGTTCCGATCTGGAATACCAGGTCAACGTCCCCTTCTGGACCGCGATCCGCGGCGGCGTGATGCGCCTGAACATCACCCGCCGCGATGCCTGCAACCAGTGCCGAGGCCACGGCTACGTCGAGGGCGCGGGCCCCTGTCCCGAGTGCGGCGGCAAGGGTCAGGTCACCCAGACCGGCGGCCGCATGAAGTTCAATGTCCCTTGTCCCCGCTGCAACGGGACAGGCAAGAACATCTCCACCTGCCCCCACTGCCATGGCGAGGGCAGCATCGAACGCGCCGAACCCCTGGAAGTCCGCATCAAGGCCGGCACCCGCGACGGCCAGCGCATCCGCATTGCCGGCAAGGGAAATGCCGGGTTGCGCGGCGGCCCCTCCGCCGATCTCTATGTAATCATCCGCACCGCCGACCACCCCATCTTCCACCGCGAGGGCGACGATATCCACCTGACCGTGCCCGTCACCGCCACCGAAGCTGCCCTGGGTGCCAAAATCGAGGTCCCCACCATCGACGGCCGCACCCTGCTCAAGATTCCCCCCGGCACCCAGTCCGGCCAGAAGCTCCGCCTGCGCGAGAAGGGCGTCCCCTCGGCAACTAAAGACGGCGTCCGCGGAGATGAGATCGTCGAAGTCAAGATCACCGTCCCCATGCCCCACGACGAAAAGACCAAGGAACTCCTGCGCGAACTAGCCAAGTTAAACCCGGAAGACCCCCGCGCGGAGCTTTGGAAGAACGTCTGAGCCTCTCCCATCTGGGGCGTCCGCTCCCGCTTCCCGATTACGTCCGGTCCGCGTCCTCCGACAAAAAAATTCTTTAAATTTTTTCCGCAGCGAACCAATTTTGCCGTATTCTGCGGTTGCGAACTAACTCCACCCAATCCGCGGAATCGCGTGCAACCGCGAGCCCCGCAACAAGGGAGACGGGGTGGTGAGAGTGAGTCGCTCGAGGAGGAAGCCATAGAAATTGGCGACAGCTACCGCGCACACCCAGCCTGAGCAGCATCCTTTTGCACTCCCCTCCAGGAAAAAATCCGTTCGTCTGACCCTGTGGCCCCTGGTCGCCGCTACCTTCTTTATGGTGTCGGGCGGCACCTACGGTATCGAAGACATCGTGCACGGGGCCGGCTACGGGCGCGCCATCCTGATTCTGCTGCTCACCCCGATTCTCTGGAGTCTCCCCACCGCCTTTATGATCGGCGAACTCTCCAGCGCCCTGCCCCATGAGGGCGGCTATTATGCCTGGGTGCGCCGTGCGATGGGCAATTTCTGGGGATTCCAGGGAGCCTGGCTTTCGCTGGTAGCTTCGATCTTCGACATGGCGATTTACCCGACCCTGTTCGTGCTCTACCTCACCCGCATGTTCCCCTGGTTCGCCGAAGGCCATCGCGGGGTGATGGTCGGGCTTGCGGTGGTCATCGTCTGCGCGCTGCTGAACATCGCGGGAGTGAAGGTCGTCTCGACGACTTCGCTATGGCTCTTCTTCCTGCTGTCGGCACCGTTCGCGCTGATGGTGGTGCTCTCACCTTTTAAATATGGTGGCCTGCTTCACGCTGTCACGACGCCCACCACCTCCTCGGTGGACCTGATAGGCGGCCTGCTCATCGGCATGTGGAACTACATGGGATGGGACAACGCCTCCACCATTGCCACTGAAGTAGAGCGCCCGCAGCGCACCTATCCGCGCGCCATGCTCGCCTCCGTGGTCATCGTCGCCCTGTGCTACATCGTGCCCGTGGCCGCCGTCTGGATGACCGGACTGCCGCCCACGGCATGGGAAACCGGTTCCTGGGCTGATATCGCCGGATTGTTGGGAGGCCCGCTGCTACGCGTCGGCCTGGTGCTGGGCGGCATGATCAGCGCCTTCGGCATGTTCAATGCGCTGGTGATGAGTTACTCCCGCTTGCCCCTGGCGATGGCGCAGGACGGTATGCTGCCTCGCGTTTTCGGCAAACTGCATCCCCGCACCCGTGCCCCCTGGGTCGCGATCGTGGTCTGCGCCATCGGGTGGGCTTGCTGCCTCGGCCTGGGCTTTGCTCGCCTGGTGACCATCGACATCCTGCTCTACGGTGCCAGCCTGATGCTGGAATTCGTGGCCCTGGTCGTCTTGCGCATCCGCGAACCCAACCTGCCGCGGGCCTTCCGCGTGCCCGGAGGAATGTTCGGAGCCGTTGCCGCCGGCGTGACTCCCATGCTGCTGCTTGGCTTTTCCGTGGTCCGCAGCGAAACCGAGCAGGTCCTTGGCATGAGTTCCTTCGCCTTCGGCATGTGGCTGATCGCGGCCGGCGTCCTGGCGTATTTCCTGAACGTCGCCCTGAAGCCAACCGGCTGGGCCCAACCAGCCGAGAAGCACGGAACCGCCGCCTAGTCCCCGATTCGACCCGTAGAGACGCAGCCTGCTGCGTCTCTTTTTGTTATGGGCTACTATCGTTGGGCTGAAGGAGCCTTCTGTGACCATCAAGAAGAGGCCCTTGTGGACGTGCCCGCGCTGCGGCCACCGCTTTGTGACCCGCAACATGTACCACTCCTGCGTCCGGGTGAAGATCGCCGATCACTTCCGTGGTAAGGACCCGTTGGTGCGCCACCTCTATCGCTCCTATCGGGTGCTGGTGAAGCGCTGTGGCCCAGTCACCGTCTACGCGAACATGACCGGCATCGTCTTTCAGGCCCGCGTTCGCTTCACCGGCGTCACTCCCAAAAAGCACTGGCTCGACGGCGGCTTCTGGCTCAAGCGCCGCGTGGAGAATCCTCGGTTCTATCGCATCGAGACCATCCCGCCGGGCGATTACATTCACCGCTTTCGCCTGACCAAGATCTCCGACATCGACAAGGAGCTCGCGGACTTCGTGCGCGAAGCCTACGACGTTGGCTGCCAGAAGTATCTGGAGACTCGACCACGCAGACGCTCCGGTTCCGCCGACTAAGTGAAATCTCATCGCTGATGTAAAGTAGGGGGAGAGGAATAGGTATGCCTGAACGAGGGAACTGGTGACCAAGCGTAAGTCCAAGGGCGCGTACATGATCTCGGCGGTAGCCGAAATGTACGGCATCCACCCGCAGACCTTGCGCCTCTACGAACGCGAGGGCCTGCTCAAACCCTCCCGCACCGAGGGCAACACCCGCCTCTACACCGACGAAGACCTGCAGCGCCTGGAGTTCGTCCTCTCGCTCGCCCGCGACTTGGGCGTAAACATCTCCGGCATCGCCATCATCCTGCAAATGCGCGAGCGCATGGAAGAAATGCAGCGCCAGATCCAGGATTTCGTGAAGTACATCCAGGAAGAAGTGCTTTCCCGTGCCACCGCCGCCGCCGACCCATCCAAAGGAGCGATTGTTCCGGTCCGCCGCATCGCAGTTACCACTCCATCGCCACCGAAAAGGAAGTAGCCGCCCCTCCCTGGTCCAGCCATAGGGCGCGGCGTTTCAGGCTGCTGAGCGCTCACCCGAACGCGTATGATAATTAGTTTTCAACACTGGACCGGCTGAATGCTGAATGCTGACTGCTGAGTGCTGAATGCTGCCCTTCAAGCTCGTCTACAGCGACGACTACTACCTGCCCATCGGCACCCACGTCTTCCCCGCCGAAAAATATCGGCGCATTCACAACCGCCTGCTCGAGACCGGAGTCGCCGAACCGAAAGACTTCGTCACCCCGCAACCCGCCTCCGACCTCGACGTCCTGCTTGTCCACACCCCGCAGTACGTACATAAGCTCAAGACCGGGACCCTCTCCGCTCGCGAAGAACTGGAAATGGAAGTCCCCTACTCGCCCGAACTGGTGCGCGCTTTCTGGCTGGCGGCCGGCGGCTCCATTCTCGCTGCCAACCATGCGCTCAACGACCGCATTGCCTTCAGCGTCGGGGGCGGATTCCACCACGCTTTCCCCGATCACGGCGAAGGTTTCTGCATGATCCACGATGTCGCTATCGCCATCCGCCGCCTGCAGCGTGACGATAAAATCACCCGTGCCATGACCGTGGACTGCGATGTTCACCAGGGCAATGGCACCGCCGCCATCTTCGCCGGGGTCCGCGTCCCCAGCCGCTCCTTGCCCTCAACCGCGCCGTCCGCGCTGAGTCCCTCCGCCGCCGCGAAGCTGCGCAACGCCCATGCCGGTGACGTCTTCACCATCTCGCTGCACCAGGAAAACAATTACCCCGCGTTCAAACCACCGTCGTCGATTGATGTCGACCTCCCCGACGAAATCGGAGACGACGATTACCTCGCTTGGCTCGACAACGCTCTCAGTTCCGGCCTGCGCCAGTTTGATCCCGAATTGCTCTGCTACATCGCCGGCGCCGACCCCTACCGCGAGGACCAGCTCGGCGGCCTCGCTCTCACCATCGAAGGCCTCAAACGCCGTGACGAACTGGTGTTTCGCGTGGCCCGTGCCCGCGACATCCCCGTCATGGTCACCTTCGCCGGAGGCTACGCCCGAAAGGTTGAAGACACGGTGACCATCCACTGCAACACGGTGATTGCCGCCAAAGAAATTTTCTCCGCGCCAAAATTGTCATCCTGAGCCGGAGGCCGCGACTCGCGCAAGTCGTCATCGGCAAACAGCAGGCAGCGGACGTAATGGATGGTCTTGGCGGTTTCGCCGCTCGGGGCTAACGTACGGAGCGACGACTCAACGACGCCAATTGTCCGCCGTCTCATCGGAAAAAATAGAGCATTGGTAGTCGTCTCTCAGCCTAATGCTCTCCAGGGGCTTTAGCTGCTCCGTTTCTTCGAACCAAACGATAAGATGTTTGACTACGTCCGGCGTGTTGTCTTTAGTGCCGAATGCCAAGAACTGTGTTGTCGCTTCGCGGGGGTACCGAGATGTACCAAAAGTCGCCGTCTTGATGACCGATGGTGCTGGACGAATTACGAAGGAGATGGAACTCCTGGGAATCCTTGAGCAATGTGACTCGCTGAAACCCTGTGTCAGATATCACTCGGAGAGACTGCGTGCAGGTGGGCTGCGGAGAGGACTGCTTTTGATCGATGACCTCGAGATAGTACTTGTGGTCACGCATCACATATATTCTCGTTTCTCGGGTTTCCCCCAGGTGCCGTGTGACACGGGCAACGCTCAGAATTGCTCTTACACTCTTACTTCCTTGAACTGAGAGAGACGAGAAAAGCGCTAAACAAACCGTGGCAATACAAATTCGCAGCCTCATATCGTTATTAGACACCGACGACGGGGTGAAGGGGAGAGTGGGGGCGAGTTTTTCCGCAACCCGCCAAACGGTCCTTATCATTTACCATTTCCCCATGCGCCTCCGCCTCATCCGCCACGCCACGCTGATCGTCGAATACAACCAGCAAACCCTCCTCATCGATCCCATGCTCGACGACGACGGCGCGCGCCCGCCTATTCAGAACTCACCTAACCCGCGCAACAATCCGCTGGTTCCGCTCCCGATCGCCGCGGAAGAACTGTTGCGAGGCGTGGTTGCCGTCCTCGTCACCCACACTCACAGCGACCACTGGGATGCCACTGCTGCAGACCTCCTACCCAAGCCGATCCCGTTCTTCGGCCAGCCCGAAGACCAGGCAAAGTTCCGCACCCAGGCTTTTTCGAAGGTGCAGCCGGTTCAAGAGTCGCTGACCTGGAGAGGAATCGCGATCCACCGCACTGGCGGCCAGCACGGCACCGGAGAAATCGGCAAGGCCATGGCCCCCGTCTCCGGCTTCATTCTCCGCGCCGACGGTGAGCCCACCCTCTATATCGCCGGAGACACCACCTGGTGCAGCGATGTCCAGAACGCCCTGCGTGAGCACCAGCCAGACATCGTTGTGGTCAATACCGGAGCTGCGCAGTTCCTGGAAGGCGATCCCATCACCATGACCGCCGATGATGTAATCACAACGTGCAAGGCTGCACCCAACGCCCAAATCGTCGCAGTCCATATGGAGTCCATCAACCACTGCCTGCTGACTCGCGCCGATCTGGCGTTTCAATTGGAAGCGGCGCGCGTGATCCAGCAGGTGGCGATCCCCAACGACGGCGACTGGGTTGAACTCAGGGCGTGAAGATCCCTGTTCTCGATTTCACCTTGTAAGAACTACCTAAGAAAGTGCCTGAGCAGCAGCCCGGTCACGCCATCCTGCAGGAAGTGGGCAATCATCCCCGGCCGCAGGCTCCGCCTACGGTAGGCCAGACATCCGAAGAGACAACCGTACACCGCGATGGTCAACATGAACTTTGCACCCTGGTATCCATGGGAGACTCCGAAGACAATGCCTTGCAACAGCAGCCCCGCGGCCGCGCTCCTGGTCATCAGACCTAGCTGTTTCTGCAAGTAGCCGCGGAAAATGACCTCTTCGCAGAAACCCGCCGTCATTGCCAGCACCATCCACAACCCGATCTCGGCGGGAGTTTGCGGGATGATGTTGCGCATCGCAGGGGTGGGCGTTGCCTTGAGAGCAAATCTCATGACTCCCAAAACCACGTTCGCCACAACCAGGAACAGCAGGGCAATGCCCAGGTCGCGCAAGATGGCAGTCCACCTGGGCCAACCGCCGGCAATCAGATCCGCAATGCCAATGCCGCGACCCCGCACCCCCCACCCGATGAACGCCACGGTAAGCCACTCAAACACCATGATCACCGCATAGTTCACCAGGCGGGCATAGGGCCCCGCATTGCCAGTCCCGGTCTGCGACCCCCTCCACACCGAGAACGCAGAGAACCCGAACAAAACCAGGAGCACGATAGCCGTATGCCATGCTGGCGCAATCAGCCCGGAATCCGCTTCATTCGAAGGTAATGTGGCCGAGGTTGCCATGGAATCTCCTATCCAGCCTTAGCGCCGGTATCGTCTGGCCGTAGCGCAGCCTGCCCGAAGCGCACTCGGCCACCTGCCAACCGGACACGCGAAACTCTCTCCCCGCCCTCAAACCAAACGTCACCCTGGGTCGAGGTCAATCAATCGCCCGCGTTGCCGGTTGCTGCCGCGCGGATAGAACGAAGGGCAAGCCCACCCAGGACCACGACGGCGGCAATGATCGCAATCCAAAGCACCACGGGATGACGTTCCGACCAGGCGCGGTCATCCGGACGTCCCGTGTAGGCAGGGTTAGCCACCTCGGGCCCCAACGTCACCTGGCTAGCAGCCTTGTCTCGCTGAAACAGTTTGGCGTAGTCATAGACCGGCGGTTCCAGCTTTTCATCGCCGAAATACAGCGTCCCCTGGCCCGGTCCAACCGAGTCAAAGTAAACGCGACGTTCCATTTGCTGCAGGCGGGCACCGGTCAGCTTGAGAGGCGGATCGTCGCCGTTGTGGATCACGACCTTGATGATCTTCTGTCCGTTACTGGAGAAGGCGACTTCCTGACCTTCCGAGTCGATCTTTTGCCCTGCACGCACCATATGGATCCGGTTGATCTCGCCTGCACCGATCCATCCGCCCTTTTCGTCCTGAATCTCGATTCTGCGCTGAAAATCTGGTTGCGTTGAATCCACGGCAAATACCACCCTCTCGGCGGGCACGTTCTCTGCCAGATCAAAAGCCAGCACCGTATCTTTGTCTTTGGCGTTCTGTTCCTGGCGAGGTGCTCCGCTTACGTCGCGCCACAGGGCGGGCAGGTTCTCCCCCATTTCGGAAGTCGCGCCCATGACATCCGTGGGTTTCACCGGTCCATCCATGACGACGCGCAGATATTTGTACGTGGCCCGTGGCAGGCGCAGCATGCTATTGCGGCCCAGGTTCTCCTTGGAAAGATCGTAGAGAATGCTGTCGCCGAGCGCCGCCCAACGCCGCCCGTGGACATCGTCGCTGCCCTCCACGCGCGCGTGAGCGACAAAGTTCCGAGTCGCGAGATTCAAATCCACATGGTCATATTCCGCCAGGGCGGACATATCAATCAGAAACTGGGTCTTCTCCCCCACGGCGGACTGTTGCAGTACGGGTACCGGGATGCGCTCTCGCTGCGAGTTCCCGCGCTCGACTACCAGGCAGTAAGGAGTCTCCGACTCAGCCGCGTAAAGCCGCAGGTCGCCCAGGTCAGGCCGGGCATGTTTCCAGACGGTTTCGTCCACCGTAATGTAGTGCTGCCCCGCATTGGAAACTTGCACCGGCCGCAGATAGTGGAAATACGAGGGCGAAGGACCCGTCAACAAAACCAACGCAACCAGGCCCGTGAGGGTGTTCACGCTGCTGTCTCCGGGCCGCCGCGATCGGAAAGCTTGAGCCAGTCGCGATGATAGATGTAAGAAATAGCCATCAAGACCGCTCCCAATGCGATAAAGCTCAAGATGCGGTAGCCCTGCTGCAGCGCCGATGCGTCGAAGATGAACACCTTGCCGATGGTGACCGCGATGAGCACCAATGCCTGCCAGCGCACGAACGCCGACCGCCTCCCGAAGCCGAACATCATCAGGCCGGCCCCGTACGCCAACCAAATGGCGGAATAGCTGAAGTTGCGGGCGAATTCGATCTGCTGCAGGGGTCCTCCGTAGCCGCCTGCGGGGTGCCGCTGGTACCAACTGGCGGCTTGCCGGCCAAAATAGTCTGAGGCCTCCAGGGTGAGCGCGATCAGCGCCAGCAGGTTCACGCCGATTCCCGCAAACCGCACGAATGGCATCTCCCGGCTGCTCGCAAACCGTTCGCCTACCACCGCGATCCCGCCCAGGATACCGATCGCCACCAGATAGGTGGCAAAACGGGCATTGAAGAGCAAGGTCTGAACGTCGAAGTTATCGAAAAACAGCAGGCGTACGATTCCCAGGGACAGCGTGACCACCGCGAAATAACGCAGGAAGTCGGCGCGCGTGCGCACCGCCACAAACAGCAATACCGCCGATTCGATCAACCAACCGATGGTAATCCAGTGCGCGTTCAACTTCAGTGGGATGGCGATCGTGATGAAGGCAATCGCGACGGCAATATGCAGAAGATTGATTACTTTGACCACATCCTGATCGCTCCCGGCGCGCCGCTTGAACTGGCTACTCAGCAAGAGGTAGGCCGCGGCCAGAGCCAGCGTGTACCAGGTGAGCGTGACCCTCTCGTTTTCGTACATCGCAAACAGGGCCAGGAAGAGAGCGGCCGCATTGACCAGCGGCAGCAGTGTCAAGGTAACGGAAAATCCCTGGTGCCATCGTGACTTGGTCAGCGGAGTGAGCAGAGGAATGACGGCAAAGATGGCGGCAAACACCCCCACAAAGAACACCGTGGTGGCTCGCTGCTGCTGCGTGTAGTATTCGGCGAACCATCCGAAGTACAGAATTGCGGTACCGGTGAAGCTCCCCACCAGCAGCAGCCGCCAGGGCTTGAATGTGACCATACCCAGGATCGCCAGATCCAGCAGGCTGGCGTAGGAGAAGAGCACGATCTCATGGTTCTGCCCGGTGGAAAGAAGGACTGGCGTGCTGAAACCGCCAATCATGGCGAAGGCCGCCAGAATCTCGGCGTCATAGCTGAGGGCCATCGCGATGGTGGAGGCGGTCACCACCACCATGGCGGCAAACGCCACTCCGGAGGGCACCAGATGATAGATCTGGAATGCGCCCCAAAGCGAGAGATAGAGCGTCCCAATGCCGACTGCCTTTAAGGAATAGGAAAAGACGACATAGCCCTTGCTGCGGAAACGCTCACTCCACAAAACCAACCCGATACCTGCCAGCACCCCCAACGTGATCTTTCCCGTGGGACCGATCCAGCCGCTATCGAACGCATACTTGATGAAGTAAGAGACGCCGATCAAGATCGCGAAAATTCCAATCCGGTTGAGCCAGAGTTTGCCGATCTTGCTTTCAAATTCCTCGCTTTCGTGCTTTGGTGCAGCCACGAAACTCGGGACCTGGAGGGGCGGCGCCGATGCCGGGGGCAGGGGCGCGGGCGGCGGCACGGGCTGCGCTTCAGGAGGCGTGATCGCGACCTCGGGTCGTGACTGTACGGCTATGCCGGCTTTCTCTTCCAGTCGGTAGATGCGAGCCGCGAGCGCCGCTATGTCCGAGCGCAGCGCCTGCAGCTCATCCTGCGGATTGGGCATGCGCGTAAAGCTACCGCATCGAGTTCAGCTTGAAAAGCATTTTTTCGGGGCAGTAGCGCGCACGCGGTCTGACCGCTTTCGCGCACTCGCGGCCAGAAGGCAACCACTCAACGCCGGAGTGTCAGCGCTCTCCGCTGGCTGCTAAAATAGTCATCTACCCTATGTTTGAGAATCTCCAGGAAAAACTTCAGCGCGCGTTCAAGAGCCTGCGAGGCCAGGCCGTCCTCACTGAAGAAAACATTCAGGAGGCCCTCCGCGAGATCCGCCTCGCCCTGCTCGAAGCTGACGTCAACTTCAAGGTCGTCAAGGATCTCATCGACCGCATCCAGGCCAAAGCCGTCGGCCAGCAGGTGATGACCGCGCTTTCCCCCGGCGAGCAGGTCATCAAGATCGTCCGCGACGAACTGGTCGAGACCCTGGGCAAAGATACGGCTAAGATGAAGTTCGCTTCGCAGCCGCCCACGGTCGTGCTCATGGCCGGCCTGCAAGGTTCGGGCAAGACAACCACTTCCGGCAAGCTGGCCAACTGGCTCAAGAACGGCGGCCACCGCCCGCTGCTGGTTTCGGTGGACGTCTACCGCCCGGCCGCGCGCGAGCAGCTCAAAGTCGTCGCTCAGGCCATCAAGGCCCACATCTACGAAGGTGAAGTCGGCGAGTCGAACACGGCCACGGTTGAGCGCCTCGCCAAAGAAGCCCGCCGCGAAGCCGTCGTCAGCGGCTGCGACGTGCTCATCGTGGACACCGCCGGCCGCCTCCACATCGACGACCAGCTCATGGAAGAGATGCAGTCGCTCAAGCGTCTGCTCAATCCTCAGGAGATTCTCTTCGTTGCTGACTCCATGACCGGACAGGACGCAGTCCGCTCCGCCGACGAGTTCCACAAAAAGCTCTCGCTCACCGGCGTGATCCTCACCAAGATGGACGGCGACGCCCGCGGTGGCGCCGCGATCTCCATCCGCCAGGTCACCGGCCAGCCCATCAAGTTCATCGGCGTCGGTGAAAAATACGACGCGCTCGAACCCTTCCACCCCGACCGCATCGTCTCTCGCATCCTGGGCATGGGCGACATCCTCTCGCTCATCGAAAAAGCCGAATCGCAGATCGACAAGAAAAAGGCCGAGGAACTTGCCACCAAAGCCCTCGCCGGAGACGGCTTCTCCCTCGAAGATTTTCGCGACCAACTGCGCCAGGTGAAAAAAATGGGCTCACTGCAAAGCCTGATGGGCATGCTGCCCAGCATCGGCCCCTTTGCTGGACTGCAAAAGGCCGCCGACAAGGTGGACGAGAAGCAGGTCAACCGGGTCGAAGCCATCATCAACTCGATGACCACGCACGAACGCAATCACCACGAGGTCATCAACGGCAGCCGCCGCAAACGCATCGCCCGCGGCTCCGGCACCACGGTGCAGGAGGTCAACAACCTCCTCCGCCAGTACGCCCAGATGAGAAAAATGTTCAAGCAGATGGGCAAAGCCAGCTTCGGGCGCAAGCTGGCAGGGATGAAGTTTCCGGGAATGTAGAAACGGACCTTGGACCTCAGACCTTGGACCTCAGACCTCGGACCTCAGCGCCGGCAGAAAATATGGGCGACTTTCCTGCAACTCTGCGGACGATCAAACGCGAATTGCCGTGGTGGATGACTGAAAGCTGACGGCTGACTTATGAAATGGCGCTCCCTCGAAGAATCGGCTCCCGCAACGGACCTTCGCCCGCTTCGCGAAATCTACGCCGATCGCAAAGCGCTCATCGAAAAATACGTTCCCCAGGAAACCCAAGCCGTCCACGCGCGTGTGATTGCCGAACTGAGAGAGCGGAGGCTGGCCGAAAACAGCCTTCAGGTCGGCGCCAAAGCCCCGGCATTCGAACTCAAAGACCACAACGGCAAGCTAACTTCTTCAGCGGGCCTGCTCCGCTGTGGCCGTTTGGCGATCTGTTTCTTTCGCGGTCGCTGGTGTCCGTTTTGTGTGGGACAACTGGAAGCCATAAACGTGATCCTGCCCCAGATCGATCACGCTGGAGCTTCCCTGGTCGCCATCTCCCCGCAAACCGTGCAGCAGTCCTTCTTCATGGCCGACCAGCACCAGCTGCGTTTCCCTCTGCTCAGCGACGCCGGCAACCAGGTCGCCCGCCAGTTCGGACTCGTCTACCGTGTCCCCGATTGCCAGCAGTCCCTCTATCGTCGCGCCTTCGTCAATCTGCCATTCGCGAACGGCGATGAAAACTGGGAACTTCCCATCCCCGCCACCTACATCCTCGACCGCGACGGCACCATCCTCTACGCCTCCGCCAACGCGGACTACACCGAGCGACCCGAACCGGAGAGCACGTTGCAGTTCCTTAGGAATGAGAAGTAAGGACCTGGCACCACTCGCCCCAACTGACCCTATAATGCCCAAATAATGCCCACTGTGGGATTCAAGTGGACTGCCTTCGTCGTGCTAGCTGTAGCAATCGTGGTGACAATTTTCTGGTCTCGTGCTGAGGACAGTCCGTTACCGATGGACGCCAAGGCAGATCAGGTCGTCGTCATAAAACACGATCGCACCCTGGCGCTGTTAAGCCACGGGCAGGTGCTGAAGACCTACAAAGTCTCGCTGGGGCGCTCGCCAACCGGACAGAAGTCCCGGCAGGGCGACCACAAAACTCCAGAAGGTCTTTACATTCTGGATCGGAGAAATGCTGGCAGCCACTTCTATCTTTCTGTCCACATCTCATATCCAAACTCCGAGGACCGGGCAAGGGCTGCAAAGGCAGGAGTCGACCCGGGAGGTGACGTCATGATCCACGGCTTGCAGAACGGACTCGGCTGGCTTGGTAAGTTGCATCGCTCAATCGACTGGACCGACGGCTGTATCGCAGTCACTGACACAGAAATGCATGAGATTTGGCGAGCCGTAGCCGATGGCACACCGATCGAGATCAGGCCGTGATTAGGGTGGCCCCCTTCAGATTGGTCATCCCTCGGGGATCCTTCGCTACGCTCAGGATTTCGGCGCGCGGCTCGGACGCCGCGCCAACGCCTCAACTTGCCAATCCCCCTAACTTCCGCGATAATAACAGTTTGTCTGACCCCTCCGGGAGGAATTAGGAAAGGAACTTAAGCTCTGTGCTAATGATCCGTCTAGCGCGCACGGGTGCGCGCAAACAGCCGTACTATCGCGTGGTCGTCATTGAAAAGGAACGCGCCCGCAATGGCCGCCCGGTGGAAGTGGTCGGGACCTACAACCCCCGCACCAGCCCCGCCAGCATTGCGCTCCAGCGCGAGCGCATTGACTACTGGGTGTCCAAGGGCGCCAGGATGTCGGGCCGGGTCAGCAAGATCGTGTCTCAGCCGGCTCCGGCTACCGCCGGCTCCGCTGCCTGATCCCGCAGTGCGTATCGGATACAGTCACCCCACCCCAAGGAGCCGCATATGAGCGAGCAAAGTGGGGACATGCGGGCTTTAATCGAGCAGATCGCCAGGGCCCTGGTCGATGAACCCGACCACGTCTCGGTCAAAGAGGTCGATGGAGAACAAGCCATCGTGCTTGAACTCAAGGTGGCCCCCAACGACCTGGGCAAGGTGATCGGCAAGCAGGGACGCACCGCCCGCGCCATGCGTACGTTGCTGGGCGCAGCCGGCATGAAGCTGCACAAGCGCTTCACCCTCGAAATCCTGGAATAGGAAGATCGCGATCGGAGAGTCGGGAATAGCTGGCGAGTTCATTACTCTCGCCCGCGTCCTCAAGACCCAGGGACGCCGCGGCGAGGTTGCTGCGGAGTTGCACAGCGACGTTCCGGACCGCTTTCGCCCAGGCATGCGAATGTCGGCCCTCGCGGAAGACGGCAGCCGCCGCGAACTGAAAGTAGAAGAACTCTGGCCCCACAAAGGTCACGTGGTTCTGAAGTTTGCAGGCGTGGATTCGATCTCCGATGCCGAAGCGCTGGTGGGCTGCGAACTGCAGGTGCCGCAAGCCGAGCGCGCGAGGCTTGAGTCCGGCTGGACCTACGTCAGCGATCTGGTCGGATGCATGGTATTCGACGGCAATCGCGAGATCGGCAAGCTTGAAGATGTGCAGTTTGGCGCCGGCGAGGCGCCGCTCCTGATCGTGAAGGCGGGATCGAGAGAATTCGAAATCCCCTTTGCCGAAGCGTACCTGAGGAGCGTGAGCGTAGAGCATAAGCGCATCGAAATGCAGCTGCCCGAGGGCATGCTGGAAATAAATGCGCCGCTGACGCCGGAAGAGAAAGAACAGCAGAGAAGAAAGTAGTCAGGAGTCGGTAGTCAGGGGTCAGCAGTGGTAGTTGATTGCCGACTCCTGACTACTGACTGCTGACTCCTGGTCCCCGAAATGAAGATCGACATCTTAACGATCTTTCCCGACTTCTTTCGCGGACCGCTGGATTACGGTATTATCCGCCGGGCCCGGGAAGCCGGCCTGGCGAGCATCGAAGTTCACGACCTGCGGGCGTTCGCGCACGATCGCCATCGCACCGTGGATGACCGCCCTTTCGGCGGCGGCGAAGGCATGGTCCTGAAGCCGGAACCGATCTTTGAATGTATGGAAATGCTGGCGATAGCGCCGCGCGCCCAGCGCCTCGGCGGCTCTGCGAAACAGAGTGTGGTTCTGCTCTCGGCGCAGGGCAAACGCTTTGAGCAGGGCGTCGCCCAGGAACTCGCCGCGCTCGACCGAATCGTCCTGATCTGCGGCCGCTATGAAGGCGTGGACGAACGCGTCAGCGACTTCCTCGCCGACCGCGAGCTTTCGATCGGCGATTACGTGCTGAGTGGAGGCGAGCTGGGCGCGGCGGTAATCGTGGACACGGTGACCCGCCTGCTTCCCGGCGCGCTGGGCAACGAAGCCTCCTCGCGGCAGGAATCGTTCACCGCGCAGGCTGAATCGCCGGCAGGCAATGGAAGCGGCCCCAGCTCCACCTGCGCTTCCGGAGGATTGCTGGATTACCCGCACTACACCCGGCCGGCGGACTTTCGCGGCATGGGTGTTCCGGAAGTGCTGGTTTCCGGGAATCACGAAGACATTCGCCGCTGGCGCCGGCGTACCGCGCTCGAAAAAACGCTGCGCAACCGCCCCGATCTTCTGGATCGGACGACGCTCAGCGAAGAAGACCAGGATTTGCTGGCCCAGATTACGGGCCCGAAGCATACTTAGAACGAAGGGACAAGATCATGTCGAACCTCATCATCGAAAAGCTGCTGGCCAAGACCAAGCGCACCGATATTCCCGCCTTCGCCCCGGGCGACACCGTCCGCGTCCATGTCAAGATCAAGGAAGGCGACAAAGAACGTCTGCAGGCGTTTGAAGGTGTCGTCATCGCCCGCTCCCGCGGCCCGCAGGCCAGCTTCACCGTGCGCAAGATGAGCTTCGGCCACGGTGTGGAGCGCATTTTCCCCGAGAACTCGCGGGTGATCGAGAAGGTGGAACTGCTGCGCTCTTCCAAGGTCCGCCGCGCCAAGCTCTATTACCTGCGCAGCCTCCGGGGCAAGGCCGCCCGTCTGAAGGACGTCGAGAAAGAGCACGCGATGGTGGAAGCGGCCACAAAATAGCAGCAGCCGAAGCGCCGGCGCTCACCGGCCAATTCGAGCTTTCGGCTAAGGGATTTTTTACCGGATCGCCGAAGAATCTTCTGCCTTCACAGCGAGACGATCGCGGCCTTGGTCTTGGGCTTCTCTTCTTCTTTTTCCGCCAGCCTGCGCAGCAGGAATTGCAGTACCTGGCGGTCGCCCTTGCGAATTTCCCGGAACTCGATGCCCACTCCAAAATCGAGGGCAACCCGCCGCACCCGGCCTCGAAACCGCAGATCCTGATTACCGACTTGCAGCACCAACTTCAACTCCGTGCCGGGCATGAGCTTGTGATTGCTGGTAACCAGGCAACCGGTCTCAGACAGATTCTTCAGAATGGCTCCGGTGTGGTCGGCGCTGGGATCCCGCTTCAACAAGTCCACGACCCCCTGGATATCGAACCGCGGCTGCCGCCGGCGGTTCCCGTTGAGGCTGCCAGAAACCGAGTTCATGCGGTACGGGCTGTTTTCCCCCTGGATCTTTTCATATACCTCTTCCAGGCCCCGCAACTCGGTTTCAAACATCATGCGGTCGGACTCGATGCATTGAATCCCCACTTGCCCGCGCAACTCTGTATTCGGCTCGCCCACCCATACCACCCGGCAATAGGCTTTGCTCCGGCCGCGCTCCACCGCAATGATTTCTCCCGCTTCCTTCACACACCGCAGACCGGTCACCCGCGCCCCGCGCGCAGAAATGTCATAGGTACAGGCCAGGTCCAGGCAGGGTTTGTTGTCGCTGTCCCAGTACGTCACCCGAATGGGTAGGGCAACGTGAATGCGCTTGTCCGAGCGCTCGGGCGGCTGTTTGGAATTCTCTTCGCTCACTGCGCGTCTGCTGAAGTCACTCCTTAGTTGGAAACTAGCAAGCCGTTACCAAAGGGTCAATGAACGCCGGTAACAACCGCGAGGTTACTTGTGACCACCTGAATCGGCGGGCCTTAGCAGGAGCCAGCCAGCTCACCGTTCGTAACCGTGCAGGCTCGTGCTGATCTTTTCCCGCTTGCGTCCCAGGCCCGTCTCGGCGAAGATGCACCTATCTCCTATTCCGTGTCGCCCAGGACAAAGTCCGCCGCCGAGAAAGAACTCTCCACCGCCGCCGCCAAACTGCGCCTGTTGAAAAAGCTACGTTGCACGTTGAACTACGAGAAGAAAGCCTGGCAAGCGGGCGCCCGCCTGGTGGCCGGAGTAGATGAGGTCGGTCGTGGCAGCTTATTCGGACCCGTAGTTGCCGCTGCGGTGATCCTCGATCCCGCGTATCGCATCCGCGGCCTGCGTGATTCCAAACTGCTGCTCTCCGAGCGCCGCGAGATCCTGGCCGAGCGCATCCGCCAACACGCCATCGCCTGGGCGGTCGCTGCGGTGGATGCTGCCCGTATTGACCAGATCAACATCTACCAGGCATCCCGCGTCGCCATG
Organism: Terriglobia bacterium; assembly: GCA_020073165.1. Lineage (GTDB taxonomy): Bacteria > Acidobacteriota > Terriglobia > Terriglobales > Acidobacteriaceae > JAIQET01. The sequence continues at coordinate 232,372 of JAIQFP010000006.1, forward strand.
CGGGAGGCGGTCCTGCGTCTCGAACCCGGCCCCGACCACTTGCTGGTGGACGCCGTGCATCTCGATTGCGAGCTGCCGCAGAAGCCCATCATCCACGGCGACGCTCTTTCCGCCTCCATTGCCGCCGCCTCCATCCTCGCCAAGGTGGAACGCGACCGCATGGTCAGCCAATGGGACCCCGTCTTCCCCGTCTACGCGCTCGCCTCCAATAAGGGATACAGCACCCCCCGCCACCTCGCCGCTCTGCGCGAGCACGGCCCTTGCCCCCTGCACCGCCTGTCCTTCGCGCCCGTCTGGAACGCCCCCGTCCCGCAAGAAGTCCTGGCCTTCATGCTGGAAGAAAGGCGTAGCACTGGCGTCCCGCCGGCCACCTAGGCACAGGCCGTGTGGCGACGGGCGCCTCGCCCGTCCACCGAGCGAAGCGAGGCCGCTTCCCGACAGTCTGATTTGTGTCGCATCACAACCCGAATCGCCCCAACCCGCCCCGCACATTGCCCACTCTGGCTAAGTGCTTTGCCTGGACGTTTCCGATTAGAATCACTGCGAGAACAACCATGCTCCGCATGATGGCCGTCACCGCTCACCCCGATGACGAAGCCGGAGGCTTCGGCGGCTCGCTGCGCCTCTACCGCGACCGTGGCGTCGAAACCTGCGTGATCTGTCTTACTCCCGGGCAAGGCGCTTCCCATCGCGGAGGCGCCCACACCGATCACGAACTGGCCGCCCTCCGCCGCAGAGAATTCGCCGCCTCGTGCAAAATCCTCAAGGTCGGCCGCGCCATCGTGCTCGATTATCCCGACGGCCAGTTGCACCGCCAGGACCTGTACCGTGTGGTTTGCGACCTCACGCTGCACCTGCGCGAATTCCGTCCGCACATCGTGCTGACCTTCGGTCCGGAAGGCTCAGTCACCGGCCACACCGATCACTCCATGGCTTCCGTTTTCGCCAGCCTCGCCTTCCACTGGGCTGGACGCAACAACCGCTATCCCGACCAGCTCAAAGACGGTATCACCCCGCATCGTGCCCAGAAGCTGTACTATTCCACCACCAACTTCACTCTGCCGGACCGTGGGCCGATCACGTTGTCTCCCGCCACCGCGATTATCGAAATCGGCGAATACCTGGAAACCAAGATCGCTGCCTTCAAGGCCCACACCACCCAGGCCCCGCTGTGGAGTCTTGTCGAGACACACCTGCGTCAGCGCGGACGAAAGGAAATGTTTCATCTCGCTGCCACGGTGAACCCGGGACTGATCCAACAGGAAACTGACTTGTTTGCCGGCGTCACCGAAGGTGATTGACGATAAAACCTCTGATGGCGTCATCTTGAGCGGCCCTCAGGCCGTGAAGGATCTGGCGTGGAGCGGCAGGAATGCCGGCCTGAAAAAGCTCTTAGGATGATCAATAGCAGGCTATCGTGCCTTGATGATCTCGCTCATCACGTCCGGCTTCGCTTCATCCCGCGCCAGGTGGGGATACTTCTCCCCGCCGTGATAATCAACTTTGTAGGTCTGATAGTAATCCGTGTTTTCGACCAGCAACTCCAGCGGCTTCGCGCTGCTCTTCCCTGCCCGCAGCGCATCCCGCAGCACATTTGCCGTGAATTTCTTGCCGTTGACCGCCGCTACTTCCATGCCCGGCCCGATCCCGGCCACCGCCGCCGGCATGCCCTCAATCGTGTCCACGATGCGTCCATCTTCGTTTAACGTCAGCCCGATCGAATACTCGGCATTGATGGTCTTGTTTTTCTCTTCTGTGGCCCTTACCTCCTCCGACCGGGTTTCGTCGTACACCAGCTTCCACCCGCTGTGCGCAATGCCATCGAGCGGCGCACCCGGTCCGTGGTTCTGCAACCGCTCCGTCCAGAAGCCCCGCCAGTCATACGGAGCGATCTGATTCAAGGCGTTCACCACATCATCAAAAGTGTAAGTCTTCACCTCCGGAGCACCACTCTGTCCCCCATGAAACAAATGGCAGAAGTCGTCGATCGATTTCTTTCCCTGCGTCTGTTGCCGGATGATCATGTCCACCCACAGCCAGTTCAGCACGTCCTCGTCGTAGTAATCCAGCTCCCTCCGCCACGACACCCACTCGCGCGGCGCGTCCTGCATAGCGGGCACGCCATCCGCCGTGTCCTGCAGATTGCGCCACGTGCGTCCCGGCCGATGATCCAAGTCCGCCGCGATCTGCGCCAGCGCGTCCCGAAACTGTTCCGGCGTCCGCAATCCACTGCGCCCGCTCAGTACGTCCCCCAAATATGACGTCAGCCCCTCGTAAACCCACAACAGGTCATCCTGCATGGGCTTCTGGTAGTCCGGTGTGGTCAGGTCCGCCGGACGCCGGTATTTTCCGTTCCAGGAGTGCACATACTCGTGCGTCAGTAGTCCGGCCCTTAGCAGCCGCTTGTCCGGGTCGACCATGGTGCGCTCATCCACCCGGCTGTCGTTCGACTCGTGGTGCTCCAACCCGCCATGCGCCACGTGATCGCTCAGGCTGTACAGGAAATGGTAGTCGCGGTAGTGCTCCGCTCCGAACATTTTGCGCGCCTGGACAACCATTTCTTTATAGTGCTGAATGTCCTCCGGAGGCGCTTCCAGAGCAGCCGGGCTGTCCGCGGCAATGTTCATCTCGACCAGAGGATTAGTGGCCAGCGGCACTGTGCGCAGATACTCGCCCGCGATCACCGGCGAATCCACCAGGGTGGTCAGCGACGCCGGTTTGAACTTGATCTCGCCGCCTGACTGGGACGCAAGCGGCAAGGGTGTGCCGAACTTCCATCCCGCCGGCAGCCGTAGACTCGCGTCATAGGTCAACTCGTCGGAAGTCGGGCCCGCAGGATAGAGCAGCACGGTGTTCCAAATGAGCACCATCATTTTGTCCGTCGCGGAGACTCCTCCGGGTGCTCCGATGTTGCCCTCCCGCCCCGCGGGCGAGATGAAGTCCAGCGACGCATCTACCATGGACGCTCCCGCCGGCACCTCCACGTGAAAGGTCCACCCATCCAGCAGGTCCCGCCGCCATTTCAAGATCTGCCCGTTGGCCGTGAACTTCAGACCCGCCAGGTCCTCGATCGGCCCGGTCGGCCCGTGTTCCCCCGGAATCCATTTCGGGTAATAAAGAGTGAGCGTGCCCGGGCTGGCCGGAATCTGCAACTGCGCGTGAAGGATCTTCCGCGGCGCCTCGCTGGCGTCAACCGAGAGGCTGATATGCTGCCCAACCGCAGTGACTCCCGGCACCGCCAGAAGTACGAGCAGCAAGAACCAACGCAAGGCACGACCAGGGAGAGTCGCCATGGATGGGCTCCTTTGGGATTGTGGGATTTCGATCACGAAGTTAACGAATATATCAGAGCATTCAGCAAGTAGCCCGTTGGGGTTTCTCAACGTCAGGCATGAGCCTGAGAGACTAGGTGCTAAGTGCTGATTTGCCAGACGCCTTGGTGCCTGAGTGCTGACTGCTGAGTGCTGAATGCTAGAATTTCCCCGTGCCCACGCACCCCCATCGCGGCAAGTTCATCACCTTGGAGGGCCTGGACGGTTGCGGCAAGAGCACGCAACTGGAAAGGCTCGCCGCCGTCCTCCGTGCTGACGGATTCTCCGTGGTGACGACTCGCGAACCTGGGGGCACCGAAACCGGAGAAAAAATCCGCAAGCTGCTGCTCGACACCGCCACCTCGGGCCTTTCCCCACTCTCGGAACTGGCGCTGATGTTTGCCTCCCGCGCTCAGCACATCAAGGAGGTTATCCAGCCGGCGCTCGCCGAGGGCCGCATCGTGCTTTGCGACCGCTTCACCGATTCCAGCGAGGCCTACCAGGGCGGCGGCCGCAAACTGGGCAGCGAAGCGGTCCTCGCTCTGCACCGCATTCTCTGCGGCGGCCTCCAGCCGGAACTCACCATCCTGATGGATTCCGAACTGGCCGCCAGTGTGGACAGGGCCCGCCGCCGCAACCAGGCCCGCACTGCCGGCAGTAGCAGCGGTGAGAGCGACGAGAATCGCTTCGAGCACGAAAGTCGAGCCTTCTTCGAGAGGGTGCGCACCGCGTATTTAGCCATCGCCGCCCGCGAACCCCAGCGTGTAGTCGTGGTAGACGCACGCGGCACGGCCGAAGACACCCACAAGCAGATCGTGGAAATTGTCCGCCGTAAGCTGAAGCTCGCGGCGAAAACAGCGTGAGCTCTCAGCAACTGGCAGTCAACAGTTAGCACTGCGGCGTTGCGGTGTGTAAAATTGCTTTCTCCGCGCCTCCCTGTCTCCGTGGTGAATATGGCTTTCTCCGATTTTCACGGTAACGCCGAAGTCATCCGCCGCTTGCGCGAGATGCTGGCCCACCAGCGCTTTCCGCAAGCGGTGGTTCTTGCCGGCCCCACCGGTTCCGGCAAGTACACCCTCGCCCTGATGCTGGCGAAGGCCATGAATTGCCTGTCGCCCCCGACCACCGACGGCTTGCCGGATTTCTGCGGCAAGTGCTCCAACTGCCTCCGCATCGCTCAGGCCGAGGATCTCGAAGCCCGCGTCGCCGAAGCAGTGGAGGCCCGTGAGAATCTGCGCGAGACCGACAAGAAAGAAACCCGTCTGTTCGTCCAGACTCATCCCGATGTGCTCATCATCCCGCCCGACCCGCCACAACTGATGATCAAAGTGGACCAGGTGCGCCGCGTGATCGAAACCATCTATTACCGTCCCGGCGACGCCAAAGAGCGGGTCTACATCTTCACCGACTCCGCCTTCATGAAAGAGGCGGCCAATTCCCTGCTCAAAGTTCTGGAGGAGCCGCCTGACTTCGCCACCATCTTTCTATTGGCTGAAAATCCCGGCGAACTGCTGCCCACCATCCGCTCGCGCTCCATGATTGTTTCTCTCGCTGCCTTGTCCGTCGAAGAACTCGAAAGCTACCTGGTGAAACATCGCCCCGACTGGACAGCGAAACAGCGCGCTCTGGTGGCCCGTCTCGCGGAAGGCGCCGTGGGACGCGCCCGCAGTTTCGATCTCGCCGCCTACACCGCCGCCCGGGCCCACGCACTTACCATCCTGAACTCCGCCCTGCGCACCGCCGATCACAGCGACCTGTTCAAGATCACCGAAACCTACCGCGCCGGAGTCGAAGGCCGCGAAAAGACTGAAAGGCTCCTGCGTACCCTCTATTCCCTGCTCCAGGACCTGACCTTTCTCAACTCGGGAACCCCCGATCTGGTCCGCAACACCGATATTCACCCTGATCTGAAGAGGCTGGCCGAAGCCGCCGATTTCGCCTGGATCACCGCCGCCGCCGACCGCCTGGCCGAGGTCGAGCGCGGCATGCGCCGTAACCTGTTGCGATCGCTCTCTCTGGATGCCTTTGCGACGGCAATGGAGAGGTAGCACTCAGCATTCAGCATTCAGCCATTCCGCAGTTGATGACGTCATCCTGAACCCGGCTTCAGCGGGGTGAAGGATCTTGCGCGCACCACCGAGACTCTTTGCCGGCTCAGTGCTGAATGCTGAGTGCTGACTGGGTACTTTCGTCTCAAAGTGATTGCCCCACCACCATTGGCTCATTGTCATTCCCACCTTGCCTGTGCTACGGTTATCACAAATTTCACGCCTCTGTACCACAATCACAGCAGCGCCGTGTTGTGGCCCGCGACAAAAAAGCGTGTCGGACAGGTGGTGCCATGACCATAAAAGATACGATTGATTCCATCCCAGCCGAGCGATCCGTCGAAGCAGAAGGTTTTGCCAACCGCAAGCTGATCCGGCCTTCACTGAACCGCACCGACCACAACCACAACCACAACCATACCGCCGCCCCCGTGGGAGAGCGCCGCCCCGACCGCCCGGAGCGTAACGATCGTCCTAACGGCCCCAGGAAGGCCACCCCTCCAGAACAAACCAATGCCGAGAATTTCTATTATCAGAAGCAGATGCAATCTCGCACCCCCATGGTGGTGGTCCTGACGGATGGGGAAGAGATTCACGGCGTCATCGAGTGGTACGACAAGACCTGCATCAAAGTAACCCGCAACGGCTCCCCTAATCTGATGATCTACAAGCCTTCCATCAAGTACATGTTCAAGGAAGCTGAGAAGAGGAGCTAGTTGCGAGCTGCCAGCAAGAGGGCAGGAATTCCACCAAGAATTTCCATATTGAAAGGGACGATCCTAGTCGTCCCTGGTAGGGTATTACCTCGCAACTCGGTACTCGCAACTCGTTACAATTTCGGCAACACAATCCCCTTCTGCGCCTGATACTTCCCCTTCCGATCTGCGTAACTGGTCTCGCACACTTCATCGCCCTGGAAGAAGATGATCTGGCACAGGCCTTCATTTGCGTAGATCTTCGCCGGCAACGGCGTGGTATTTGAGATCTCTAGCGTTACGAACCCTTCCCATTCCGGCTCAAACGGCGTGACGTTCACGATGATCCCGCAGCGCGCATACGTGGACTTGCCCACGCAAATGGTCAGCACATCGCGCGGAATCTTGAAATACTCCACCGACCGTGCCAGCGCAAAAGAATTCGGCGGCACAATCGCGCAATCCGAGCGCACTGTGACGAAAGATCGCTCGTCGAAATTCTTCGGGTCCACCACCGTGCAGTTCACGTTGGTAAAAATCTTGAACTCATCGGCCACGCGCAGATCGTAGCCATACGAAGACAGCCCATACGACACCACGCCTTCCCGCACCTGCTTCTCCGAGAAGGGATTAATCATGTCGTGTTCCAGCGCCATCTTGCGGATCCAGCGGTCACTCTTCAGCATGAGTCTCCTTGGGAATTGTGTAATCGAGTAATTCTGTAATTTGGTAATTTGAAAGCGGAGGGTCCACCTGAAAATTCTCAAATTACCCGATTACCAAATTACGAAATTCGTTCGGCTGGGTGCCGCCATCTTACGGGAGATAACCTCCCGTTGACAATCTCCCTTATCTCCCTTAGCATCAACCACTTGGTGAACTGTTGTGATTCCGCCGCCGGGAGCCGCCTGTGATTAAGCTCGACATCATCAACGAAGTCGTCAACAAAACCGGGATCACCAAGACCAAAGCCGAACTGGCCGTCGAGACCGTCTTTGAGAGCATGAAGCGCGCGCTCTCCAAGGGCGATCGCATTGAATTGCGCGGCTTTGGCGTGTTCAACGTCCGCCCGCGCAAGACCGGCATCGGACGCAACCCGCGCACCGGCGCGGAGGTTTCCATCCCGCCGGGCAAGGCCGTGCGCTTCAAGCCCGGCAAGGAGTTGCAGTCCATCGACTAAGTGTGACGCCGCTACAGCTGGTGTGGCCGCGGGCGACTCACCCGCGCCTGCTTCGTCCAAAGCGCATCCCCGGGACTTCCGATGTCTGACCCAACTTCCCCAATCTCCTCCACCACCGACCTCTATCGTCCAGTCGAGGTGTTCGTCGTCCGCCCTCCGAAGCAGCGTTACTGGCTGCACGCCCTGCTGCTGCTGGCCACCATCTTCACCACCCTGGTTGTCGGTGCCCGCATGGAATTCAATTTCCTGCACAACCTGCCGGCGTTTTCGTTGAACGACGATGCACTCCATTCCTTTTTCCCGTTGCGCTGGATCATCGCCCAACCCTCGCGCCTGCTGCTGGGCGTACCCTTCGCCGCCACCCTGATGCTCATTCTCCTGGTCCACGAGATGGGACACTATCTCTACTGTCGCTACTACCGGGTCTACGCGACGCTTCCCTTGTTCATTCCCGCACCCACCTTGATCGGCACTCTGGGAGCCTTCATCCGCATCCGTTCCCCCATCCGCTCGCGCGCCGCTCTATTTGATATTGGAATAGCCGGCCCGATTGCGGGATTCGTGGTCGCCGTGGTCGTGCTCGCAGTCGCGCTAGGACTCTCCAGGCCGGTGCCTGCTGGAACGCCCGGAGCTGAAATCGAACTTGGCTATCCCCTGATTTTCTACGCGATGCACAACCTGCTCGCCGCCTCCGGCTTGGCTCACGGGATCGCTGCCCTGCCGTTCGATCACGTATTCCTGCACCCCACCGCCATTGCCGCTTGGGTTGGAATGTTTGCCACAGCGCTCAATCTTTTGCCGGGCGGCCAACTCGACGGCGGACACATCGTCTTCTCGCTGGCCCCCCGCGCCCATCGCTACGTGTCGCGCTTGACCATCCTAGCGCTCATTCCGATGGCAATCTACTTCTGGGCCGGCTGGCTCATTTGGGCGATTCTGCTCCGCATCAGCGGTATGCGCCATCCCGTAGTACCCGACTGGCCGGGAATCACTGGCCACCGCCGCTGGCTAGCCCTCTTCGCCCTGCTCATGCTCGTGCTCACCCTCACTCCCGCCCCGTTCGTTCATGGCTCGCTGCTGGAATTCGTGAGGGATCTGCGCAGCGGCCAATAATCCCTGTGCCCTCCCTCACCAAGCCACGTGACCGCCGTCACACCCCGCTGCGACTTCTCCACCGCATAATCAAGCTTCAGTTCGGGAGTGCCCATCACTCCCTGACGTGGGGGTCACGTGGCAAAAGGACGTGTTTCCATTGTGGTAGAGCGCTGTAAGGCCTGCGGCTTCTGTGTGGAGTTCTGTCCCACCAAGGTCCTGGCGCTCTCTTCCGCCTTCAATTCCAAGGGCTACCACCCGCCGCACGTGGTCAACCCGGAAAAATGCAGCGGTTGCGATCTGTGCGGCATGTACTGCCCCGACTTCGCCATCTACGGCTACAAGCTCGAAACAGGCCAAGCTCACGTGGCGACGGCCGCCTCGGCCGTCCACCGAGCGCAGCGAGGCCCCGGCAACCAAAGCACAGGAGTAGAAGATGAAGGCTGATCCCCGCGGCGTCCTCACCGGTGTGCACTTCCTGGACGGCGACCACGCCTGCTGCGAAGGTGCTCTCGCCGCCGGCGCCCGCTTTGCCTCCGGATACCCCATCACCCCCTCCACCGAAATCGTCGAGCGCTTTGCCGCCCGTGTCCCCACCGTCGGCGGAACCTTTATTCAGATGGAAGACGAGTTGGCCGCATCCATCACCCTGCAAGGAGCAGTCTGGGGCGGAGCGAAAGCTTTTACCGTGACCTCCGGCCCCGGCTTCTCCTTGATGATGGAGCACATCGGCTACGCCGCCATGACCGAAACGCCCTGCGTGTTCGTGGACGTGCAGCGCGGCGGTCCGTCCACCGGCCTCCCCACCCTTCCCGCGCAGGCTGACATGATGCAGGCCCGTTGGGGCTCGCATGGCGATTACGAGATCATCGCCCTCTGTCCCAACTCGCCCCAGGAATGTTTCGATCTCACTATCAAGGCCTTCAACCTGGCCGAAGAGTACCGCGTGCCCGTCATGTTCATGATGGACGAGGTGGTGGGACACATGACCGAGAAGGTCGTGATTCCGCCCGCCGACCAGATCGAAGTTGTGCCTCGCCGCCACACCCGCAAGCCGCTTGGCGAGTACCTGCCTTATCAGACCAACGGAGACATGGTCCCCGAGATCGCGCACGCCGGCGAAGGCTACAAGTTCCACATCACTGGCCTGACCCACGATGAGCGCGGCTATCCCAACATGACCCCGCCGGTGCAGGACAAACTGGTCCGCCGCCTGCAGAACAAGATCCGCAACGCCGCCGACCGCATCGCCCTGTATGAGGAAGAAAATCTGCAGGATGCGGAAGTCGTAGTCGTCTCTTACGGCATCACCTCGCGCGTCGCGCAGCGGGCCATTGAGATGGCCCGCGCCAAGAAACTGCCGGTGGGCAAGCTGCGGCTGATCACCGCGTGGCCCTTTCCCGAGACGAAAATCCGTGAGCTCTCTGCCTACGTGAAAGCCTTCGTCGTCCCCGAACTCAATCTCGGACAGATGGTGCACGAAGTGGAGCGCGCTGCTGCCGGCAAAGCCAGAACCTTCGCCGTCCCCCACGCCGGGGGCAGCGTCCATCATCCGGAAGACATCCTGAAAGTCATCGTGGAGGCATGCCGATGAGCGACTTCACCAATCCTGTCGAACCGTTCCTGCGAACGGACCGCATGCCCCACATCTGGTGCCCGGGATGCGGCATCGGCACCACCGTGAATTGCTTCGCCCGCGCCCTGATCGAATCGAAGATTGACCTAGAGTCGCTCGCCCTGGTCTCGGGCATCGGCTGCACCGGACGCGTCGCCGGCTACGTGAAGCTCGATTCGTTCCACACCACCCACGGTCGCGCCATCCCATTCGCCACCGGACTGAAGCTGGCGAATCCCAAGCTGAATGTTGTCGTGTACTCCGGCGACGGAGATCTCTCCGCCATCGGCGGCAACCATCTCATCCACGCAGCGCGCCGCAACATCGATCTCAAGGTCATCTGCGTTAACAACCTGATCTACGCCATGACCGGAGGCCAGACCGCTCCCACCACGCCCAGCCACGCCATCACGTCCACGTCTCCCTACGGCACCTGCGAGCCCGCCTTCAACCTGCCGCATCTCGTCGAGGCCGCCGGCGCCGTGTACGTAGCCCGCTGGACCACTTTCCACGTGCGGCAACTGGCCCGCTCCATTGCAGAAGCTTTCAACAAGAAGGGTTTCTCTTTTATCGAAGTGATCTCGCCCTGCCCCACCCTCTACCAGCGACGCAACAAGCTGGGCGACGGGCTGGACACCATGAAGTACTACAAAGAGAAAAGCAAAGTGAAGCATGGCGCGCCCACCAGTGAAGTCGGACTCACTATGACCGGAGAAATCATCGTGGGCAAATTTGTGGACCGCGACCGCCCCGACTACCAGACCATGGTGCGCGCGCAACTCACCGAGTCGCTGGGCGACCGGTTCGTAGAACAAGCGGAGATGGTATGCAGCTAACCGAAATTCGTCTCGCCGGCTTCGGCGGCCAGGGAGTCATTCTCTCCGCCATTATCCTGGGCAAGGCCGCCTCGATTCATCAAGGCGCCTTCGCCACCATGACCCAGAGCTTCGGGCCCGAAGCCCGCGGCGGCGCCTGCAGCGCCCAACTGATCGTCTCCGACTCGCCCGTCCTCTACCCCTATGTCACCGAGCCGGACATCCTGGTCGTCATGTCGCAGGAGGCCTACACTCGCTTCGTCCCCGAATTGAAAGACGGTGGTATTTTGATTGTGGAACAGGACCTGGTGCGCGTCACCGATCTTCCCCGCGAAACCCAGATCTACAGTGTCCCCGCCACCCGCCTCGCCGAAGAACTCGGAAAGCGCATGGTCTTGAATTCTGTGATGGTAGGCTTCTTCACCGCAGTCACCCACCTGCTCGATCCCGACGCCGTCCGCAAAGCCGTCGCCGACTCCGTCCCCGCCAGCTTCCGCGACCTGAACCTCAAAGCCTTCGAAAAAGGCTTCGCGTACGGAAGCACTGCCCAGGCGGTAACATCAGATTCGGAAGATGAAGCTATCTACGCGAAGGAATAACTAGAACAAAACTGTCATCCTGAGCGGAGTTGTCGGTCGCGAAGCGAACGGCAACGTAGTCGAAGGATCCCGCGTCGCTGCCAGGGAGGTAACGCTCGAAAGGCATTCTCACGAGAACGTTCGTACCGAAAGAGCACACGACTATCTACTCCCCCATCCGCGCCGTAATCTCCTCCGCTGGTTCGCCTCCCGCCACGGCCTGCGCCACGATCAGGCGATGTGCCTCCACTCGCACCTTGGGCAGCTGCATCCCGAACCAGAGCGCCCCGCCGAGCGAGGCCACCGCTCCCACCGCAACCGTAACCGGCGCGCCCAACCGGTCGGCGATGGCTCCGCCCAGCAACGCTCCAAACGGAGCCATGCCCATGAACATCATCGAATACAGCGCCATCACCCGCCCCCGCAACTCGTCGGGCACCATCGCCTGAATCAGTGTGTTCGACGACGACATCTGCAGCATCATGCAAAATCCCACGGGCAACAGCAGCGCCACCGACAACCAGAAATTGCGCGAGAAGGCGAACAGAATCAAGCTCACTCCGAAGCCTCCGCACGAGTACGCCACCCATCGCCCCAGTCCTCGCACTCCGGTGCGCGAGGCCAAAGTTAGAGCTCCCAGCAGCGCTCCCACTCCGGTCGCACCCATCAGGATCCCCAGTCCCCGCGCCCCGCCATGCAGCACCTTGTCGGCAAACACCGGCATCAGCACCGTGTAGGGCATCGCCACCAGGCTCACCAGCCCGAGCAGCAACAGCAGCGCCCGGATAGGCCCGGTTTCCCGCACCCAGCGGAAGCCTTGCAGAATGTGCGCCAGCGGCGATCCGGCCGCCGTCGATAATGCGCGAGCCTGCACCCGCATCATCACCAGCCCGACAATCACCGCGATGTAGCTCACCGCATTCGCGAAAAAGCACCAGCCCTCGCCGATCTTCGCCACCAGGATTCCCGCAATCGCCGGCCCAATGATGCGCGCCCCGTTGAACATGGAAGAATTCAGCGCGATCGCGTTCATCAAGTCTTCCTTGCCCACCATGTCCACCAGGAACGCCTGCCGCCCCGGAATATCGAACGCATTCACCACGCCCAGCAGCACTGCCAGCACAAAGATGTGCCACACCTGCACTCGCCCGCTCAGCGTCAGTCCCGCCAGAATGCCTGCCAGCACCATCGAGGCGATCTGCGTGCCGATCACCACGCGATGCCGGTTCATGCGGTCGGCAACGATGCCTCCCAAGGGCGCCACAATGAACACCGGAAACTGGCTGGCGAATCCCACCACACCCAGCAGCAGCGACGACCCCGTCATCCGGTAGACCAGCCACGACTGGGCCACGCTCTGCATCCAGGTCCCGACCAACGAGATGAGTTGTCCGCTGAAAAACAGCTGGAAGTTGCGGTGTTTCAACGCCCGCAGAGTTGCGGGCAGCCCGCCGTTACCCGGCGCACTTGGCCGCGAGCCCCCGTCTGCCTGCAGGTCTACCGGATTGGCCACTTTGCGTCCCGTTCTAGTGGATGCCGCCGTGCTTGCCCAGGACGGGAATTTTCCCGCGTCCTCAATTTATGACTTTCCCCCAGCCTCAAGCTGATGTAGAGTTTGCCTGGTTACTCTCAGGGTTCAACCCGGGAAACATGCCGGCAGCGCACCGTCTAGTATAGAGGCTATGCCACAGCCGGCCTTGGATCCCCGCAAAACCCGGAAGAGGATCTGGCCGCCATGTCTCTGTCCCGCGCGTTTCGTCTCGTCGTCCCCGCGCGCATCCCCGCACCTATTGCCACGTGCACCCGCCGCCTTGGGGAGAAGCTATGAGCACTGACTCTGTTCATCTCGAGCGTCGCGCGGCACAGCGCTTCGACTTTCACCTTCCCGTCTGCGTGCGCCTGGCCGGAAGCGATCAAGAGGGCCATGGATTTACCCAGGACTTGAGCGCGCGCGGCGCCCTCTTTTACACCGATTTCGCTCTCAACGAAGGGGATGCCATTGAACTGACTTTGGTCATGCCCTCTGAGATCACGCTGGCCGAGAACATGCGCGTCCGCTGCCGCGGCAAAGTGGTGCGCGTGGCCAAGCCCGCAGTGGGCTCTCGCACTGGCGTCGCCGTCCACCTCGAAGGCTACGAGTTCCTGCCCGACGCGGACACCACCAACGAGTCCGCCACCAGCTTTGGCCGCATCTCCGCGCTTCACCAGCACAGGTCGGAGGAACCGGAGGCGGTGGAACCGCCCGCAGTTCCGCGGCCGACGCTGGTCCCTTGAAGCCAGGTGCCTTGACGTTTCCTGTCTTGGCACTTTCCTTGCGTGGCGCGGATTTTGCTCAATCCCCGCTTTTCAATCGCCCCGCTTTTGCATAGAATGGTCACAGCACAGGGACATCCTTGGCGTCGGAAGCTTTCCGCAAGTCGAGTTGGTCTTTCGCCTCCACTTGAAGTTCGGCGTGGCATAAGAAGGGGTTTTTTCTCTGTGGATTCACCCTCGGTTACCGAAGTCACTTGGCGCAATCTGTATCTCTTCATAACATGCTCATACTGGGTGTATCAGTGAGGCCCGAGCCATGCACGGTGTAGCCGTTACCCTCCTGAGCGAGGATCGCGAACGCCTTTCGGTGCTCCAGCAGCGCCTCGAAGGCACCCAGTTGGGTCGCACTGTCTTCGCCCATCTCGGCTTCCCCACCAGCTCCACCGACCCTATCCTGCGCCAGGTCCAGGATGTCGGCTCCGAAGTGGTGGTGGTGGATATTGATCCGCAAAACGTCCAGCGCGCCATTCATGCCATTGAACTGATCCACGCCACCACCGACGACATTGGTATTTTTGCCGCAGGCGAAATGAGCCATCCGCCCACCATCGTCTCTGCCATGCGCGCCGGCGCCGGTGAATACCTGGAACGCAGCCCTTCTTCCGAAGCCCTGCTGGAGGCCTTGACCCGTTTTACCGCCTCGCGCAACAAGCTCCGCACGACCTCCGGGCGCGCCCGTGTCTTCACTGTCACCAACGCGAAAGGCGGGTCTGGCGCCACCACCGCTGCCGTGAACACTGCCATCGCCCTCCAGGAAACTCACGGCGGAACCCTGCTGGTGGACTTCGCCCCGCTCGGCCATTGCGCGCTTCATCTCAACGTCCGCCCCGCCTTCGGGGTCCCCGATGCCTTGCAGAATCTTCACCGCCTCGATGCTTCCTTGCTCGAGGGCTTGATGACCCCCTGCAAAGGCGGACTGCAACTGCTGGCAGGGGCGCAGCAGCCCTCAGCCCTGGCCCCCACCTCCGCCGAACTGGCCCGACTCTTCGATCTGCTGGTCTCCCACTTCCGCTACGTGGTGGTGGACTGCTCCGGCCGTGTGGACCAGACCACGCGCCTGCTCTGCGACCTGTCCAACGCTGTGCTGCTGGTGGCCCAGACTGACGTGGTTTCTCTGTGGAGCGCCAGCCGCATGCGCACTTTTCTCGACGAGGGCGCCGGCCGTGACCGCGTTCGCCTCGTACTCAACCGCTACAAGAAGATTCCCGGGTTCAGCGAAGACGACGTCGAGAAAGCCACCAATTGCAAACTCCTGTGGAAGTTACCCAACAGTTATCAGTTGGTCTCGCCCGCCATCGACAAAGGCGCGCCCGTCGCCCTCCTCGACAATCAGGACATCGGCCGCTCCTTCCGCTCCCTGGCTGCCATGCTGGCCGAAGCTTCGATCACCGCCGAAGGATCCCTGGATCTCGTGTACACCCACGACAAAGTGGATTCCAAGAAGAAGGCGTCCGGCCGCCTGCTGATCTCGCCCCTGCGCGCCGGTCAGTAAGCCGCTATCACCGCGATCCCCCTCAACGTCCCACAAAGTGCGACTGGGCGAGCATTTCCCCTCTCTAGTGCCCGGCTGAGCCAGCGACAACCTTTGTTGCCTGTTTCTGTCCCCCGAACCCAGAATCCCAAAAGGGGACGATCTCACCTCCCGCTGTGACCGCTGTCACAATCCGTGACACCCAAACCGGCTTAGCATGGCAGACGTCCCCCAGCAGCAGGTTTCCACCATGTTTTCTTTGTTCGTGGACCGCACCCCGGTGATACAATCGCGGGCACTCAAGGAGGGCGAATGAAGCGGCCGCACGCCGCCCATCGCGCTTCATTCGCAAGGCACATTTTGCAACTCAGCGGAGCCACAGTTCTCGTGCGGCTCACACTCCCAAGACTGCTACGCAACAGTTTCCGGTCTCCTCGCAACTAATTGAGGCCAGTCTTTTGACTGGCAGGCTCCGAACGTCAGCACGTGCGAATTTAGAAATGAGGCATTTCATGAGATCACGTCGATTTACCGCACCCACGCTCGCCTTACTGGTCATCTTTACACTGTCTGCCTTTCTATCTGCTCAGGTTACGAAGCGGGGCGGCGCCACCGATCTGAACACGCACAAGTTCCAGCCCCAGGGGATGACCATCCCGGCTCCCAATACATCTGGGAAACCGGTCACTATCAGCCCCTCTGCTCTTCAGCAGATCAGCGCACTGGAGCTGGACAAGAAGCAACGTACTCGCACACAATCCAAGATCAGCTCCCGCGTTCTCTACACTTCCAGAATGCTGCAGGGACTCCCGGCCGCGGTCGGCGTCCAATACCTGCGGACGGGCCTTGAACTCGATAACCAAAACAACATGCTTGTGGACATCAAGGCACGGGTCACGGACGATCTGCTGAAACAACTTCAGGCCGCGGGCGTCCGCATCATCAGTTCCAACAAGGCTTACCGCCGCGTTCACGCCTTTGTCCCCCCGTCCAATGTTGAGAGCATCGCTGCCTTGCCGGACGTCATCTTCATACAGCCCAGACAGGAGGCGATTACGCAGGGTCAGGCCGCGGCTTCCAAGGCGGTTGCTGCGCAGCGCTTGTCTTCCGGCTTCTCCCAGCGGGCTGCCAGCATCCGGGCAAAACTGTCTCATGCCATCAAGAACGACACCGGACAGGGCAGCGTGACTAGCGAAGGTGACGCGACCCATCGCGCCGCGGATGCGCGCACCACTTTTGTCACCACTGGAGCGGGCCTCAATATCGGTGTTCTTTCCGACGGTGTCGACGGCCTTGCGGAAAGCCAGGGGACGGGCGACCTGGGAGCCGTCACCGTACTGCCAGGACAGGACGGTAGCGGCGCCGAGGGCACAGCCATGCTGGAGATCATCCACGACTTGGCTCCGGGGGCGAATCTGTTCTTTGCTACAGCAATTCCACCCCCCTTTGGCGACATTGACGTCTTTGCTCAGAACATCCGTGACCTGCGTACCGCCGGCTGCGACATCATCGTGGATGACGTCTTCTATTTTGTTGAAACCCCCTTCCAGGACGGGCAGGATCCCAGCATCGTGTCCGACACCGATGGCGGGGTTGTCATCCAGGCCGTCAACGATGTCACCGCCGACGGTGCCATGTACTTCTCCTCCGCGGGCAACGAGGGCAACTTTGACGACGACTTCTCGAGCGCCATCGAAACCGACTTCGTCAACGGCGGTACGAATCCCTTGGTCCCCGGGGGCAATCTAGCCCTGTTCGGCGCCAACCAGTTTGACACCATCACCTTTACTGGCTCCGCGCTCTTCCTGTTCTGGTCCGATCCGCTGGGCGGCTCCAACAACGATTACGACCTGTTCGTCCTGGATTCCACGGGAACGGTGGTGTTGGATTCATCCACTGACACTCAAGACGGAACCATAGATCCGATTGAGGCGACAGGCGAGGATTCTCAGGGCGATCTCGCCGTTGTCTTGCAGGTGACGGGAGCCGCTGACCGGTTCCTCCACCTGGACACCATTGGAGGAGGTTTGGAACTTACCTCCCCCGGACAACTGCACGGCCATGCAGCCGCCGCCCAAGCCTTCGCCGTTGCAGCCACCCCGGCCGCCGGCGCTATTGCTTCGGGCTTCCCCTCGGGGCCATTTCCCAACCCATTCAACTCGAGCAACGTCGTCGAGCCCTACAGCTCTGACGGGCCACGGCAGATTTTCTTCGAGTCCGATGGCACTGCCATCACTCCCGGTGATTTCTCCTCCACCGGAGGCCTGATCCGCCAGAAGCCGGATGTCACCGCTGCGGACGGCGTATCGGTGACCGGAGATGGGGGCTTCCCGAGCCCGTTCTACGGCACTTCGGCTGCTGCTCCCCATGCGGCCGCCATCGCTGCTCTGGTCAAGGCCGCCGTCCCCGGCGTGACCCAGACCAATGACGATGTCAGAACCGCGCTCACCAGTACGGCCATTGACATTGAGGGTCTCGGCACGGACCGCGACTCCGGTGCCGGTATCCTCGATGCGGTCGCAGCCGTTAGTGCCGTCAAAGACTTCATCCCCCCGGATGCTCTTTCCGATGCCACGGTAACGGCGGGCGATTCGGCGACGCAGGACATCACCATCAACGTCAAAGGGTCATGGGACGCTCCCATCACCTTTGCCTGTTCCGGTCTCCCTGCCAAGTCAAGCTGCAGCTTCTCGCCTACCAGCGTGACCCCTGGCGCCACCTCGGCTGACGTGACCCTTACACTTA
Source organism: Terriglobia bacterium (assembly GCA_020073165.1). Classification (GTDB taxonomy): domain Bacteria; phylum Acidobacteriota; class Terriglobia; order Terriglobales; family Acidobacteriaceae; genus JAIQET01. The sequence continues at coordinate 250,235 of JAIQFP010000006.1, forward strand.
GCACCACGGCTCCCTCTACGGCTGCGCTGGTGCAGCCGCAGAGCCTGATCTATGCCACTTGGCTGTCTTTTGGTGGTTTGGGATTAGTCGGTATGGTCGGCGTTGGAACCCGCAAGCGTACCCGCAAGGCCTTCCTGGCCCTTGCGCTGTTCCTGTTGATTCCGATGCTGCTTATGATCGTCGGCTGTAGCAGCAGTGGTAAACGTACCATCCCGGGCACTCCGACTGGTACGAAGGTCATAACTGTGACGTCCACCTCCGGCGTCGTGTCTCATTCCACTACCTTCAGCCTCACTGTGCAGTAAGAGCTGTAGGCGGATAACAGAACGGGGCGGTCTCAGAGACCGCCCTGGTTTTCAAGCACTCGGGCACGTGAACTGATTCAGGCCGGTCTAAAGACTGACACGGCCCGAGCGTTGGCCCGTGAGAATCTAGAAACGAGGCATTTCATGAGATCACTTCGAACTACCGCATCCACACTCGCACTGTTGCTCATCATCACGCTGTCTGCCTCTCTATCCGCCCAGGTTACAAAGCGGGACAGCGCTACCGATCTGAACACGCACACGTTCAAGCCCGCGCAGGACCCAGCCAACCAGGTTCACGTCACTGCCCAGGGTGCCACTTCTGCGAAATCGGCCACCATCAGTCCCAGTGCCCTGCAGCAGATCAACGCGCTGCTGCTGGACAAGACGCAACGCACCCCCGCGCAAAAAAAGATCAGCTCCCGCGTGATCTACACCAGCAGAATGCTCCAGGGACTCCCGGCAGCAATCGGCGTTCCCTACCTGGACACGGGACTCGAACTCGATAACCACAACAACCTGTACCTGGACATTTCGGCACGGGTCACGGACAACCTGCTGAAACAACTTCGTTCCATGGGCGTCCATATTATCCGTTCCAACCCGGCCTATCGCACCATTCGGGCGTTTGTGCCCCCGGACCAGGTCGAGGCCATCGCCAGCTTGCCTGATGTCACCTTCATACAACCGCGGCAGCAAGCGATTACCCAGCAGTCAGCAAATGCTTCCCGAGTTGCGGTGGCGCGGCGCTTGTCTCCGGGCTTTACCCAGCGGGCAGCTAATTTCCGGGAACAACTGAAGCGCGCGCTCTCGACTAAGCCCGATACCGGCAGCGTGACCAGCGAAGGTGACGCCACCCATCGCGCCGCGGATGCGCGCGGCACGTTTGGCGTCAGTGGCGTAGGAGTCACTATCGGCGTTCTTTCCGACGGGGTTAGCAGCCTCGCCGCCAGCCAGGCCTCGGGCGATTTGCCGCCAACCTGTCCGGCAGGTCCGCCTTGTGTGACCGTGCTCCCCGGACAGACCGGGAGCGGTGACGAGGGTACCGCCATGCTGGAGATCATCCACGACCTGGCGCCGAGTGCAAATCTCTTCTTCGCCACCGCATTTACTTCGATCGATAGTTTCGCGCAGAACATCCGCGACCTGCGTACGGCGGGCTGCGACATCATCGTGGATGATGTGTTTTACTTTGTGGAGACTCCATTCCAAGATGGGCAAGACCCCAGCATCCTTTCCGACACCAATGGTGGTGTCGTGATCCAGGCGGTCAACGACGTCACGGCTGCCGGCGCCATGTACTTCTCTTCGGCGGGGAACCAGGGGAACCTGGATGACGCCTTCGCCGGCAACTACGAAGGGGATTTTGTTGATGCCGCTTCCGTCCCCCCACTTCCCAGTGGTTCGGTTACCCTGTTCGGCGGCGCCGGTGGCAACCCGTTTGACACCATCACGTTTAATGCCGGAGAGCCAACCTTCCTCTTCTGGGCCGATCCGCTCGGCGGCTCCAACAACGACTATGACCTGTTTGTCCTGAATTCCACCGGAACGACGATTGTGGATGCATCCCTGGATCTTCAGGATGGAACCCAGGATCCGGTTGAAGCAGTCAATCCGCATCCCGCAGGCGACCTCCTCTTGGTTTACAAGCCTACGGCAGCGGCGGACGTCTTCTTCCACTTGGACACCTTTGGCGGAGCGATGGATGTAGTAACTGCCGGACAAACCCATGGCCATGCGACAGCGGCTGCCGCCTTCGGGGTTGCTGCCACTCCGGCCTTCACAGCCATTGCGCCCGGTTTCCCCATGGGCCCCTATCCCAATCCCTTCAACTCAACCAACGTCGTCGAACCCTATAGCTCAGACGGGCCACGGCAGCTTTTCTTCGCGGCCGATGGCACTCCCATCACTCCCGGCAATTTCACCTCCACCGGAGGCCTGATCCGCCAGAAGCCGGACGTCACCGCCGCGGACGGGGTATCGGTGACCGGGGCAGGGGGCTTCCCGAGCCCGTTCTACGGGACCTCAGCCGCTGCTCCCCATGCCGCCGCCATTGCCGCTCTGGTTAAGTCGGCGAAGGCCGGCCTGACCAACGCCGAGATCAACACCGCCCTCACCAGCACGGCCGTTGACATTGAGGGCGCGGGTGTGGACCGCGACTCCGGCGCTGGCATCCTCCTGGCTTTCGAGGCCGTTCAGTCCGTCGGGCCGGCAGGGGGTGCGAACCCCGAGTTGGGCACCTTCACCGCCACCGAAAACCCGGGTAATGGCGATGGTGGTATCGAAGCCGGCGAAGGCGCCAACGTGGTTATTGAACTCAAGAACACGAGTGGGACTGCAGACGCCACCAACATCACTACCCAACTGACCACCACCACGCCGGGAGTAATCATCACCCAACCCGGCACCTCTGCCTACCCCGATCTGACAGCGGGCAGCGGCATCGCTACTAATCTCAGTCCCTTCACCTTCACAGTAGCGAGTGATGTCCTGTGTGGACTGACGGCTGACTTTACCCTGACCGTCACCTATACCGGCGGTCCCAGCCCGAGAGTGCTGACCTTCAGTGTGCCCACCGGCCCGCCCCCGGCCAGCATCACCACCACTCTGGACGCAATCGCCCCGACTCCCGTTCCGGGCATCACCACGGTGACCGGGACGCAAACCGGACGCATATTCCGCGACGGCGTTGCCAGTGCCTGCGGAGCCCCCAAGACGTTTCCGGGAATTTTCGACGCCGCCGGTTCTAGGCAATATGACGGGTATACCTTCAACGCCTGCCGTGACGCGTGCGCGGAGATTACCGTCACTAACAACACCAGCCCGTTCACGCTGTTCAGTGCTGCCTACTCTCCCAGTTTCAATCCCGGAGACCTCCAAGCGAACTACGCAGGCGACGCCGGCGTCAGCGATAGCACCACATCGTATGGCATCGACACGCTCGCGGGAACCGACTACACGGTGGTTGTCCATGAATTGGAGCCCGGCGTCGGCATCGGAACCAACTACACGGTGCAGATCTCAGGTTGCCCCCTGAACTGCACCACCCCGAACCAGCTACCGATTGCCATGGTTCACGACGTGATTGTCCAGGTAGGGGCTGGTGGAACCGCCGATGCCTCGATTGACAACGGTTCCAGCGATCCCGATGGTGACCCCATTACCCTAACCCAAACACCCCCGTCGCCCTATCCGGTAGGGATGACCACTGTCCTGCTTACCGTAGTCGACGACAAGGGAGCCACGGCGCAGGCCAGCGCAACCGTCACTGTTAACCGGCCCCCGACCGCCGTCGCCCATGATGTGACTGTCGCCGGCGGGGCCGATGGAACCGCGGATGCCTCAGTTGACAACGGCTCCAGCGATCCCGACGGTGACCCCATTACCCTATCTCAAACACCTCCATCACCGTATCCGACAGGAGTAACTAACGTCGTGCTTACCGTGGCGGACAACAAGGGAGGCACGGCACAGGCCAACGCAACCGTCACCGTGTACCAGGACTTCACTGTTCCTGCGACGCTGCCGGATGCGACCGTGACGGCGGGCCAATCGACCCCGCAGACCATCCACGTGACGCCGGTTTCCTCCGTCGATACCGCCATCACGTTCACGTGCTCGGGCCTGCCCGCACACTCGAGCTGTGACAATCCCACCGTGACCCCGGGCGCCAGTGCCGTGGATGTGGTCGTAACAATAAGCACGACTGCTCCTGGTACGGCTTCCCTGCGCCGGCAGCAGACCACACCGATTTACGCGCTCTGGCTGCCCTTCGGTGGCCTGGGTCTGATCACCATGGCCGGGGTTGGAACCCGCAAGCGCAGCCGTAAGGCTCTGATCGCCATCGCGTTGCTCCTGCTGGTTATGGGAGTCATGTTGATCGCGAGTTGCGGTTCGAGTAGCCCGCGACCCTCGGGAGGCACCCCCCATGGCGCCTTCCCCATCACGGTGACGGCCACGGCTGGCCCTGCGGTTCATACCTCAACCTTCACCCTTACCGTGCAGTAAGCACGAAAGGCTTAACAGATGCGGGGCGATCGTCTAGATCGCCCCGTTCTTTTGTGCGGCTGTCAAACAGAGCCTTAGAAACAGGAACGCGTTCAAGAATGAATATCGGCGGGAGAATTAGTTCGTCATGGCTTCCGAGGGCGGCCGGATGGACTTGACCTGCCGGAACTCCGCGAGCTTTTCCAGTTTTCCCAGTGGGACGTAGGCCTGAATGGAATTGTAGCGTTCGGAATGAGAGACCACCTTGCCTCCCAGTTTGCCGACGCACGCCACGAGTTTGTCCGTCACTTTCCCTCGGATATCAACCAGGACCCGGCCCTCGCCATCGGTTCGCAGCCGCGGTTTCGCGCGGAACGGAGGCTCCGGCGGATACATGACACAGAGTAACTGCGAGGAAATTTTCCGCTGCGCCACTGTCCGCGCGGCCTTATCCAGGCACGGCGATTTCGCGGTTGCAGAACTGGATCCTGCGCCCGGGACACTTTGCTCGCTGCCCCCCACGCCCCCGCTCCCGCTCTGCCCATTCACGGACGCGAGCACCCCAACCAACAACCAACTGCCGGTTAAGAATCTTGACCCTCGAAACATAGTCCACCCCGAGTGCAGCAGGAGCCAGGAGTCGGTTCATCCCGCTGACTCCTGACTCCCCGACGCCTGACTCCTGAAGTTATACCGCTATCGGAGCTTCCACCACCACTTTCGGCTCCAGTGTCATAGTGGCCAGAATCGACCGCGACACCAGGCACACCTTTTCCGCCTTTTCCAGCAACCGGCCCACCCGTTCCCGATCCTGTTCCCGGAGTATGCTAACCACTGGCCGCAGCGTGATCTTGGTGAACCGGAACCCGCCTTCCTGTTTCTCAATGGTTCCTTCCACGGCGACTTCCAATCCGTGGATCTCCACCTTCGACGCCTCCGCCACCGCCCGGAAGGTCGCCACGAAACATGTCGACACCGAGGCCAGCAGCAGATGCTCCGGCGTCCACAGCCCCGGCTCCCCGCCAAATTCCGGCGGCGCCGCAAAGTTGATGGTGCGGGGAATATCGCCCTCCGCTTCCACAATCCCGCGCTTGTGCATGGTCCAGTGCGCGGTGGCATGATATGTATATTGCTTCTCCATGATCAGTTTCTCCTGCCGCCAAGCTAACAACCAGTGCGCCCCTTTGCAGTGAACCCTATCACTGCCCGCTGTGAGCCAGTTCACCCGCTCCCGCCTTCACTCGGCACTCGGTACCAGGCACTCGGTACTGAGAAGGTCTCCACACGCAACCCGGCTCCTCCGCGAACGCGTCGCCCGTCAGGGCATACGCCCGCGCCCGCGATCCCCCGCACACCTCGCGAAACTCGCACACTCCACACTTCCCCTTCAGGTTGCCGCTGTCCCGCAGCGAAACGAAAAGCGGGGAATGCCGGTACAACTCCGCCAGCGACTGCTGCCGCACATTGCCCGCCGAAATCGGCAGAAACCCGCTGGGGAACACCTCGCCCAGGTGCGACACAAAAACAAATCCTTTGCCGTCGTTGATGCCCCGTGGCGCGCGCCCAATCCCATCCGGGGTGCTCACCCCGAACACGGGCGCCAGGGGCTGGCAGTTACCCTGACGCTTCTCCTCCGCCCGCCGTTGCAGCAGAAAGCGCCGGTAGTGCTGCGCCTCGGTGCTCTTGATATCGAACTTCATCCGCCTCGAGGTCTCATACAGCTTCTCGAAAACCTGCTCAAACTCCTCCGCCGAAATCAGGCCAATCTCCGATCCCCGCCCCATCGGCACCAGGAAAAACACGCTCCACAGCACGATATCCAACTGCTCGAGCAATGCGATCATGGCATCCAGGTACTGCAGATTGTGCCGCGTGATGGTAGTGTTGATCTGCGCCGGAAGGCCGATCTCGCGCGCCCAGCGCACCGCCTTCAGCGTCCAGTCATACGATCCCGGCACCCGCCGGAAGGCATCGTGTATCTCCGCCGTCGGCCCATCCAGACTGATGGCCAGCCGCGCCAGCCCCCGCTGCTTCAACTCGGCGATCGCCTCTCGGGTCAAAAGCGGCGTAGCGCTCGGCGTCAGGGAAATCCGCACCCCCCGGCTGGATGCATATTCCACCAGCTCGAACACATCCGGCCGCTTGAGCGGGTCGCCGCCGGTCAGCACAAACACCGGCACCGCCATAGCCGCCACTTCGTCGATCAGTCGCTTCGCCTCTACCGTGCTCAGCTCCAACGGGTTGCGCCCTGGTTGGGCGCAGGCCCGGCAATGCACGCAGGCGAGATCACACGCCTGGGTCACCTCCCAGATCACCAGAAACGGCCGTTCCTCAAAGTTCATCCGTGCGTCCATGTCGGGTCTCTTTCTGCCCAGGTTCCCCACTGCAGCTCTTCAGCTTCGCAGACCTGTCACAACCGGTATGTGACTAATGTCACATCAAGGTTGTCCGACTGTCATGTGATCCATGTCACTCGGCACAGTGAGAGCAGTCACAGCCCCAAGTTAGCCTCTAACTGACAATGGACATCGTTCGGGGAGGACGCCCGGTACCCCTTGTACCCCGGCGGGAGGTGAATATGTCCGACGACAAGCGCGACATCCTGGAGGTTTTGAAGTTCGAACTCAATTTCCTGGAGCAGGGAGGCTACGGCCGTTCCGTGCGTACTCCCTGGAAACCCACGTCGATATTCCAGGACTCCCTCTCCTGCATCAATTTCAACGACCCCGACCGTCCCCATCCCTGCAACGAATGCCTGCTCACCGACTTCGTTCCGGGTGGGGCCCAAGGAGAGAGCGTCCCCTGCCACCACATCCCGCTGAATCCAGCCGGGGAAACCGTGGACAGCATGGAACGCCAGTACAACCAGTGTGAACTGGAAGCCGCGGTGAAGGAGTGGCTGCGGGCCACCATCCAGCGCATCGAGCACGACCGCGCCCGCGCCAAGCAGCCGCAGTAAGCGGAAGCACTGGCCCGGCCTGGTTACCATTTTGGGAAGAACAAGGTCTTCCTGCCCTTTGCGCCTATCCAATTTCTGGGCAAACCGCTATCCTCATTTTGACCTCTCGGAGCACTTATGAAACGCGACTTCGCTTCACTTAACGCCCAGGAAGCTCTCCACGTCGCCATTTTCATTGAGGAGCGCAACGCCGAAATCTACCACCAGTTCGCCGAGATGTTTGCCGAGTTTCGCGATCCTGAATCGCTCGAGATCGCCGCCGCCTTCTGGGATATGTCCAACGAAGAGCGCAGGCATGGCACCATGCTGCAGAAACGCTATTTCGACCGTTACGGTACCCGCCCCTGTGCCGTCACCGAAGAGGACATTCGCGATTTCATCGAAGTTCCGCGCCTGGAAAACGGCGAGATTTTCACCATCAGCCGGCTCAAGGTCGGCCGCTCCCCTCGCCAGATGGCGCTGGAGATCGCCATGGCCGCCGAGCAAAACGCCTTCCGCTTCTACACCCGCCTGAGTGAGACCACGGAAGACGCCGATCTCAAGCAACTCTACCGCGAGCTTGTGGACTTCGAGAGTGGTCACACCGATTGGCTGGAAAAGAAGGTGGCCGAAGCCCGCCGCACCTCCGGCGGTACCAAGCTGGCATGAAAACTGAGAATTGGGAACTGCTCTTCCACCCAAAGGGTTTTTCTTAACTCGGTACTAGGTACTCGGGACTAGGTATGGCAGCTAGTCTCGCTTCTCCGGCTCCGCCCCGGCGTCCTGCGGAAATCTCTTGAACTCCACCTCGCGCGACCTCGACGAAGTCTTCTTGTTCGCATCCGTGCTGTATTGGATCAGCGTGCCTTTCAGCACGTAGTACGCCTCGTCCACCACCTTCTTTCCTTCCCCCCGTTCCACCGTCCCTTTGAAGTCGTACCATACCCCGTGCACCGTGGCGGTGGTGAAACTCAGCTTCTTGCCGTCGAGTTTTCCCTGCTTGAAAAACTGGTCGAGGAAGGCTCCCTTGTCGCTATCCAGGTCCCCATAGCGCGAAACGAACCCGGTGACCCGTCCTTCGTCCTCCACCGTGACCTGCACGAATTCCCCGTCCTGCAGGAAGGTGTACATGCCCGAGTAATCTTCAGCTGGCTTGGCAGGCGCTGAAGGTTCCTGCGCTGTATTTTGCCCGGCGAGAAGAGAGCTGAACAGCAATACCATCACTGCAACCACGGTTAGATCTTTCATAAGGCCCCTAACTGGAAGTAATTAGAGCACAAAAAAAGGCTCCGGGAACTCCCCATCTGGCGCGGCTTTCGCAGGCTATAATGAGTCACCTCCCGCCGGCCGTGGCGCGCGTATGAAACAGGGCTCGGGGCGCTCAGAATCCGCGGTTCACTCATTCGCCAACCCTGCGCTCCCGCCCGTTCTGCTGGTCCAGTTGGAGCCTTGGCCCAGGGTCTTTCTCCGCAACTTGGCAGACTTGCTCTCGCCCAGGCCGTCGTCGCCGCTTCTCCTCTCCTCGCCTCCAGGTCGGTTTTGGCCAGACGTATTCGTTGCCTCCCGGCTGCCCTGGCGCAGATTTCTGGAGTCCGCGTTCTATCACCTCGTGGCAGTTGCTGCGGTGTGGGGTTCGGCGCAACTTTGGCCGACGCGACCGTACCTCGTGATTCGGCCCGCTTTCCGGACCGCTGATGTGCTCTACACAACCAATGACTACCTGCCGCCACTCGACACCGGAGGCCAGCACCGCAGCCTTCCGAAAAAAGGACAACCTGAGTTCGCCCGGCAGCCGATTATCTCCGTCCCCCCGGAGCCCGACAATCTCCATCAGACGATCGTGACACCTCCCAAGATCAAGCTGACGCAGGACGTACCTCTGCCCAACATCGTCGCCTGGTCGCCCAGCCACGTTCCGGTTCCGCCCGTGGTCACCGCGCCTTCCCGGACCGACCTCAAGGTCCCCGCGTTGCCGATGCCGGTGGTCGCGCCGCCGCCCGAAGTTCACGCCGCCGCCCGGGCTGTGCCCAGCACGCCCCAACCCGCGATTGTCGAGCCGCCACCCAGCATCGCTACCACCTCGCTGCGAAAGTTCGGAGACGTTAACATCGGCCACACCGAGGTCATCGCCCCTGCTCCCCAACTGCCCATGGCGGCGCAGCGCACGTTCGCCTCGACTTCACAAGCCATGCTGGGCAGCGCAGCTGCCGCGGTCGTCCCGCCTCCACCTTCGGTTGAGTCCACTGGCGCCTCCGACCCCGGCGGACGCCTGATCGCGCTCAGCATCCATCCCCTGCCGCCCAGTCCGGCCATCGAGGTTCCCGCCGGCAATCGTCTTGGAACCTTCGCGGCTACTCCGGAGGGAAAACCCGGCGCGCCCGGAACTCCCGACATCGCAGGTGACCCCCACGCGACTGAGACTGGCTCCGGTAGTGGTGGCGGCGACGGCGGTAATGGCGGAGGCCCCACCCGCAACGCGACCGGCATCCCTCCCGGCCTGTTCGTCGGCGCTGGCCCGAATTTGCCAGACTCCCCGGGCGCAGCCGCCCGCGCAGCGAATGAGGGCGCTCGCGGAGGCTCGCAGCCTTCGTTTCGCAATGACCCGCGCCTGCTGGCCGACGCCACTCCGCCCCGCGTGGCCGGCATTCCGCGCCACCCTGCCGTTCCTGACGATGTGCCCAGTGAGACCGAGCAGAAGGTTTTCGGCATCCGCAGGTTCTACTCTATGTCCCTCAACATGCCCAACCTGAACTCGGGTGGCGGAAGTTGGGTCATCCGTTTTGCTGAGCTCCGAGAAAGCGAAGGAAAGGGTGTACTCATGGCCCCCGTGGCCACGCAGAAGGTCGATCCCGCCTATCCCGCGGAACTGATGCGCCAAAACGTGGAAGGCACGGTGACCCTGTACGCCGTCATTCACAGCGACGGATCGGTCGGCGATGTCCGCGTGCTGCGCGGCGTGGATGACCGTCTCGACACCTACGCCCGCACTGCCCTCTCCCGCTGGCGCTTCCTTCCCGCCATCAAGAATGGCACCCCCGTAGCGGTCGAAGCGGTGGTCATGATTCCTTTCCGCGCGATTCGAAGATCACCTTACTGATCCCAGCGCGTCATCCTCCCAACCACCTCGCGTGAGCAGAAACCCCGGTCCCAGCAAAAGCCCCGAGGGTGTTCCATCCTAACGTCGTGCTTTTCGACGTTAAGGTGGGGTAGTTGACTTTGACTTTGCTTTCCCATTCCGCGGCGGAATCAAAATACGCGGGTAGCTCAATCAGGGAGAACGAAGAGTCAAGATCCTCTCCCTTCCAAAAACAGCGAGGCTCCCCAGTCGGCAGTCAAGTCACGCCCCCCCAGCGGAGCTTGGACGGGCCACCCTTCAGAGTTAGGATGGACACCAAGCCCGGGCCACCCGCCCGTTGCGCTGATTTGTAAGTCTAAGTTCCACGATGGGGGTGCCCCTCGATAAGAGCGAAGGCTGTGTCAAGGGCGTAGTTCTCCTGGCGGTGCGCGAGCACCGCTTTTTTCGCCAGAGAGGTTGAGGACCAAGACTCTGGAAATCTCACGCGAATCACTCTGCGGTGGACTTACGTTCCACCAACCATCGATTCGGCCTAACCATCGACCATGATTCTTCT
>JAIQFP010000023.1 GCA_020073165.1 Terriglobia bacterium
GTTTAGCCAATAAGGAAATCGCTTATAAGCTTAATCTTTCAATTTACACTGTAAAAAGCCACGTTCATAACATCCTTGAAAAAATGGCTCTTAATACCAGAGTTCAAATCGCGATACATTCTCATACAGCAGAAAAAAACTTTCCGGGTTAATAAAAATCCTCATATTCCCCTAGATATAATTTCTTCACACGATTTAAGCTTCTAACTTCAATTTGTTTTTAACTATGTCCTTTGAGGTCTAGCCCCACCAGTACCCGCTCTGTATTAGAAAGATCACCAATGATCAGCCTCACAGGCAGTGGTAATTTTTTCATTAAAGTTGGGATGGCGAGTATTTGATCATCGCGGCCTAGCTGTGGATTTTTCAAGAGGTCAATCACTTCGATATTGTATTTGCCCTTCAATTGCTCTTCACAAATTGATTTGAGATTATTTAAAGCGGTTACGGCATTCGCAGTTTGCCCGGCAATATACAAACGTAATATATATTTATCACTTGCTGTTTTAGACGGCTTTTGTCTTGGCTTACCGGTTTTAGATTTTACCCGTTTAGTTTTCATTAAATATTTTTTATTTTGTTTGTGTAGTTTTAACCGGTTTTTTTATGACTATATCTGCTTTTCGGCTTTTTGCCATTTTACTCTGATCATGGGTAAACCGTTCAGTTCTCGCTTTTTCTATATGGATAATCTTTTGTGTTTCAGATTCTTCTGCTTCAAATTCACCACGTAATTCTGCAACCTGAGCTTCCATTGCTACGCGCTTACGTTCTAATCCGAATTGTTTACGTTTTATTTCTTGTTGGCGCATCACTTGTTCTGCTCTGTCTTTAGCTTCTTGTGATAAACGTGCTGAGCCGGTCAATACGCCCTCCGAACCAACATAGACGTCAAGCAATTCTATTCCATTATCAGACAATCTGAACTCACGAATCTGATTGGAGTGTGCCATACCACGCGATTTAAGTATATACAACGCCCTGTTACGTTCACCTCCAATTTCTATATCACGCAGAAGAAGCCATGTATCTATCAAAGTTGAGATGGAAACATCGGTAAGCTCCAAATCATTACCAGCGGAAGTGAGACTTGCAAAGAATGCAGTAATCTGTTTCATTTTCAAAAAATCTACAAGACGCAGTAACATTGTTTTGACTTCGGTTTGGTTCCCTCCAATCACGAATGCATCGATAGGGTCGATAATAACAACTTGTGGTTCGATTTTATTGATTAATTTGATAGCCGTTGCCAGATGATGTTCTAATCCTTGCAGTGTTGGACGTGATGCATGAAAATGCAGCAAACCTTTTTTCACGTATGGTTCCAGGTGTATTCCAACTGAACGCATATTACGCATAAACTGACTCGGGGATTCTTCGAAAGCAAAATAAAGAACCCGTTCTCCCCGCTTGCAAGCAGCTTCCATAAATTTCGCAGCAATAGTCGTCTTGCCAGTACCGGCGGTACCTGAAACAAGCACCGTGCTTCCGCGAAAGTAACCTTTACCGGATAGCATTGTGTCAAGGCGTGGAATACCGGTGGAAATCCGGTCGTTGGATGAAATGCTGTTCAATCCGAGCGAAGTGACTGGCAAAACAGAAAATCCATCTTCATCAATAAGGAAAGGATACTCGTTAGTACCGTGCGTTGAACCGCGGTATTTGACAACCCGCATCCGTCGAATTGATGATTGATTCTCCACGCGATGATCTAATAATATGACACAATCGGAGACGTATTCTTCCAAACCTTGTCGTGTTAGCGTTGCTCCGCCCCGCTCTCCAGTAATTATTGTTGTAACGCCTTTATTTTTCAACCAGCGTAATAACCTGCGTAGTTCAGCGCGCAGTATTCGGGGATTTGGCAACGCTGAAAAGAGTGTTTCAATAGTATCGAGCACAACACGCTTAGCACCGATGCTCTCAATTGCATTATGGATACGCCCCCTCCCTACGCGGCTGCAGCGCTTACATGCTCCGCCCCCACATTTTTGCCGGCGCCAGCGTGCAGAATTACCTGATGGGAGCTTTCCACGGCACTCCCAACGGCCGGGGAAGGATCGCCGCCCGGTGGCGGGACCAGGGCAAGCGTCTGCCCTGCATCCTGCCCTACGGCAAACGCTATCTGAGCAACCGCATTCAGTTCGTTCACGTTGACGATATGGCGCGGCTGATTGCATACATCATTCGCAAGCCTGAACCCGAATCACAACGCCTCACAGTGTTGAATGTGGCCGGGCGGGGTGAGCCTTTGACTTTTGCCCGCTGCATGGAGATGGCCCGTGCCGGGCTCGTTCGCGCTCCCGGAAAATGGGCCATGCGGTGGGTGCTCAAGTTCGGCTGGAAGTCCGGCATCTCCGCCATCCCGCCCGAGGCGGTGCCCTACATGACCGGCGAGTACATCATGAATACCGATCGCCTGCGCAAGTTTCTGGGAACGGATTACGAGAAGGTGATGCGCTACACCATTACCGAGGCCTTCACCAGCTCCTTTGTGCCTGAAGAGCAAGCTGTGGCCCAGACGTCCGCCGCGGTATAGGCTGTCCAGGCGAGCGTGCCAGCTACTGCCCTCCGTACACCGCCGGTTCCCCTAGACTCCCCTTGGGCGGCAGATGGCGAAGGTAAACCACGATCTGCCAGATCTCGTCGTCGCTGAGAATGCCCTGGTTGGACGGCATACCAGAAGGGAAGATGCCGTGGTCAATCACCCACTTCAACTGCCCGTCGCTGTAGCTCTGCACCGCGGGTGAAGTCAGCAACGGCACCGGCGGCGACATCTTCTCGGCAAACGGCACTCCGGTGTTCTGCCCATCCAGCCCGTGGCACACCATGCAATAGTGCGAGAAATTCTGCCGTCCCGCCTGGATGTTCCCGGCCGTGTCCGGCAGGGGATTGTTGTCTTGCTTGCCGCGCACCGTGATGTTCCGCTTGACCTGCTCGGCCAGCGAGGTTTCCAGGCGGCCAGGCGGGCGCACTGCGCATCCCGCGAGAGGGATCACCAGTCCCAGAATCAGTGCTCTGCCCGTCCCCTTCATCGCTTACTCCACCACGATCTTCATGTTCATGTTGCCGTGGTTGGCGCCGCAGAAGTGGTCACAGATGGTAAGGAACGTCCCCGCTGTTTGCGGCGTAAGAGTGATTTCCGTCGTCTTCCCCGGGTCGATCTCTTCATCGATCTTCAACGCCCGCATGAAGAAGCCATGGGTGACATCTTCGGTGGTCAGGCGCAGCTTCACCGTCTCTCCCTTTTTCAACGTGATCTGGTTGGGGCTGAATCCGAAACGTTTGGCAGTGATTTCAATCACGCGCGGACCATCGTCGGCCCGCGCAGCCCGCGGCGCCACGAACGTCAGCACAATCATGAGCGTTACTGGCAGCGTGGCCGCCAGCGAGTACTTGAGCAAATTAGAGCGAATCATCGATCTTTCCTCCGAATCATTTTTACTAACTGAGAACTGAGAACCAACAACTGAGAACTGCTGTCGTAAAGAATCCTTTGTCGCGCCTGCCCGGCGTGGCCACTAGAGGCTCGGATTCCGCAAAATCTGCTGAATCCCATTGATCCCCGAAAACTCCTGCGCCGTCAGCTCGATGTCCTCGATGCTGGCGGTGTCGACCGCCGGCTTACCGGCAACATTCTCATGCACCACCCGGATCCCCAGGTTCTTGAACGGCTGGTCCTTGTCGAAGGCGATGGGCTTCTTCTCCGCAGCCTTCTCCGGGTCCGGGAACGCAAAAATCAGCGACCGGGCCGCGTAGTGATGCACGTGACCCAGTTCATGCTCATCGTCGCGATGAATGTGCCCGTAGAGCACGGTCACATTCTCAAACGGCGCCAGCACGTTCATGACGTCATCCCCGTCGCTGGTGAACCACTCCCACTCCGGCTTCAGATCAAACAGGGGACGATGCGTGAACACCACGATGGGCGCCGACTTGGGAAATCGCGCCAGGTCTTTCTTGAGCCACGCCAGTTGCTCGGGGCCGACCTCCGGTTTGGCCCGGGACACATTGTCGAGTGCGACAAAATGGACTCCGCGGTGGTCAAACGAGTAATAGGTCTCCTTCAGGAAATCCCGGTACAAAGCGCCGCCATCCAGCCCCGCATCGTGCTCGCCCGGAACGCATTTGACCAGCGGCACATTCAGCCGCCCACTGATTTCGAGGAACTGCTTCATGCGCCGGGAATGGACGTCTTTGTCTTCACTGTCGTGGGTCAGGTCTCCGGTGAACAGCACCAGATCGGGACGCTGCGGCAACCGGTTGACCATTTCCACCGCACGCTCAAACGCTTTGGTTCCCAGGGGGTCGGGAGGGCCGTTGAACCCTACGTGCGCATCGCTGAGTTGAATGAACGAGAAAGGCGTCACCCTCTCGCCGTTCTTTTTTCCCCAGGCATCGAACATCGCGCCCACTTCGCCGCTGGCGGCCGCCGCGGGCATGGCCGAATACAAGACACCAATGCCCAGTGAAGTACCCGCAATCTTCAGAAATGACCTGCGATCCACGTCTTTCATTCCGCTCTCCTTGGCTGGTTGCATGGTGGATAACTGGAGCACAGCCGATTTATTCCCACAAATATTTGTGCGCGCTGGATGGAATAAATCGATGCTCCGCTGGTTTACCCTATGGAGATGCCGGAAGAGCGCTTGACGGCAGCGACGTTCGAAGAGTTGGCCATGCCGCTCTTTGACCAGCTCTACAATTTCGCGCACTGGCTCGCTCGGGACCCCGCCGAGGCTGAGGACCTGGTGCAGGAGACCTATGCCAAAGCGCTGCGCGGATTCTCCTCCTTCCAGCCCGGAACCAATTTCCGCGCCTGGATGTATCGCATTTTGCGCAACACCTTTCTCACCTCTCGTAGCGGGCTCAAGGAAACTGTGCCACTCGATCTCGCCGACGATGCGGAGGTTCCGGCCAGATCCGACACGCCGGAGACCATCCTCCTCGAGCGCTCGCAACAGCAACTGCTGCAAACCGCCATGGAAGAACTGCCGCTACCGTTTCGCGAAATTCTGCTGTTGTGCGAGGTGGAGGAGATGTCTTACCAGGAAATTGCCGACACGCTTTCCGTCCCGATCGGAACGGTCATGTCGCGCCTGTCACGGGCCCGGACAGGGCTGCGCGAAGTGCTGCGCCGGAAACTAAAGAGGACCTGAATGGCCGACCAGTGGACGGCAAAACTCGACATCTATCTAGACGGAGAGCTTCCTGCATCGGAGATGCAGAGTCTGGACGCTCATGTGCGAAGCTGTCCTTCCTGCGCTGCTGACGTTCTGAATCGTCTGCAACTCAAACGGACATTGCAATCCGCAGGCAAGCGCTACCAGGCGAGACCCGAGTTTCGCAAGCGCATACAAAAGCAGATCGCCACGCGCCCGCAAACCTCCGCGGTGCGCCTCTGGATCGCCTCGGCTGCAGCCCTGGCAGTACTCCTCGTTGGAGGACTGTTCCTGGCCCATCTTGGTGAACTCCGTCTCGCTCGCCAGCGGACCTTCAGCCAAGTCGCCGACCTTCACGTGGCGACGCTTGCCAGCCCCAATCCGGTAGACGTTGTCTCCTCGGATCGGCACACTGTCAAACCGTGGTTCGAGGGCAAGATCCCGTTCACCTTCAACCTGCCGGAGTTGCAGAACTCGGAGTTCACCCTGGTGGGTGGCCGCATGGCTTATCTCCGCCATAGTCCTGGAGCGCACCTCATCTTCCAGGTGCGAAAGCACCGGATTTCCGTATTGATCTTTCAGGACCGCGATATGAAGGGACTGAGTTCCGACTCCGGAGCGCAAACAGAGCTCTCGTTTAATTGCGAGAGTTGGAGCCATGGTGGCTTGCGCTATTTTGTTATCAGCGACGCCAGCCCAGACGACATCCGCCAACTGGTGGAATTGCTGAAGGCGGCGGCCCGCAAGTAGCCAACTCCTGCCGCCACGCCGGCATGCCGCCGACTACGTCGTGCCAAGGGAAGCTCGTCGTATAGCCGGGTCGGTTCCCCCATCGGCCGTACCGCTATTTCTTCCCCCGATACAGTCCTGCAATCCCGAGCGTGTAGGGCGTCCACGACGCTTCGCGGAATCCAGAACGGCGCATGCGCTCCACCATTTCGCCTGGGGCGGGAAAGCGCTCGACCGACGCCGGCAGGTATGCGTAGGGCCCCCTCACTCCCGAAATGAAGGTGCCCACTGTCGGCAGCACTCGCTTGAAATACATGCGGTATAACTTCCCCATCAAGCCCCGCGGTTCGCCGAAATCCAGAATCCCGCACTCCCCTCCCGAGTGCAGTACTCGCAGCATCTCGCGTAACCCGGCGTTGTAGTCCGCCAGGTTGCGGAAGCCGAACGCCGCCGTGACCAAGTCAAACTGCCCGTTCGCGAAGGGGAGCCGTAACGCATCCGCTTCCACCCACCGCAGCGAGGTCCCCTCTGACTTAGCGCTAGCGCGTTGCAGCATGGCGTGAGAAAAATCCGCACCCAAGATGCCCGCCGGGTCTGCTGCCTGGCGCCGCAAGGCGAATGTCATGTCCCCCGTGCCACAACACAGATCGAGCACTTGTGCATCCGGCCGGGCCAGGATGTGCGCAAAGCTCCGCGCTGCCCGCCGCCACCACAAGCGGTCCACATTGAACGAGAGAACGTGATTGAGCAGGTCATAGCGCGGTGCGATCGAGGTGAACATCTCCTGCACGGCGCGGGCTGCCGCCTGCGGATCGCGGGCCCCTTCCGGGGCAGCACCAAGGATTTCAGTTTTAGCAGGATCGCGCAATTTGAAATGCAAGCCGCACCAGAACTTGGATTACTGATCTTCCCTTGCCGATTGCCGATTGAGCAACGCGCTGGCTCTCAAACTGGGAATCGGCAATCGGAAACTTAACCCCTACCTTGACAGCGTCCTCAGTTCCTCCACCGCCTGGCCGACGGCCTTCTCCGGCACATCCCGCACCACCTCGACCTTTCCGATCGCGGTAGGGAGTACAAAGTGCACCACGCCGTCGCGAGTCTTCTTATCTGCCTGCAGGCGACGCACGATGTTCTCGCGGCGCACGCGAAGGCGCGGCAGCGGCCCCAGGCCCAACACGGCGTCCGCAATGCGTCCCGCGGTCACGCTGTCTATCCTTCCCATCGAGAGAGCGATGTTAGTCGCTGCGATCATGCCCCAGGCGACCGCCTCGCCATGCAACAGGCGCCGGTAGCCAGTCTCCGTTTCCAGGGCGTGCCCAATGGTGTGTCCGAGGTTGAGTACGCGGCGCAAGCCGGATTCCCGTTCATCCGCCGCTACGATCTCCGCCTTCAGCCGTACCGATTCGGCGATCACAAACTCCAGTGCCGCCGGGTCGCGTTGCAAAATCTTGGTCTTGCTCTCCTCGAACTGCTGGAACAACTCCGGCCTGCCGATCACCCCACACTTCAGCGCCTCGTATAGCCCGGCACGAAATTCGCGCTCCGGCAGCGTGCGCAACACCGCTGGATCGATCAGCACCGCACGCGGCTGATGAAACGTTCCCAGCAGGTTCTTGCCAGCCCGCAGGTTGACTCCCGTCTTACCGCCAACAGCTGCATCCACCTGCGCCAGCACAGTGGTCGGAACCTGCACGAAATCCACCCCGCGCATATACACCGACGCCAGCAGCCCGGCCACATCGCCGACCACGCCTCCGCCGAACGCCACGATCACCGCGTCCCGGTCGGCGCCTAGCCGTGGGAGTTTTTCCGCCAGCTGCTCGACTGTAGCCAGCCTCTTGGCGCGCTCGCCGTCTGGCATCTCCACCCACTTGGCCGGAAAGCCCGCGGCCGACAACGAGGCCATTAACTTGCTTCCCCACTTCTGCCGCACCGGAGGTACTGTCACTACAAACAACCGCTCGCCCCCGGCCAGAATTTCCCGCAGGTGCTCCCCAGCCCGCTGCAACAGGCCGCTTTCGATGACGGCTTCGTAGGGATGGGGCGGAACCGGGATCGTGACGCGGATCATCGAATCTCATCATAACGTAACGTTCCGCACAGGCACCCGTGTAGCTGCGTGATAACATTTTCCGTTTATGCAAGGTGTACCCGCTGAAACCGATTTTCTGGTCATTGGCGCAGGCGTCGCCGGGCTGCGTGCGGCCATCGAACTGGCCGCCGCAGGCCGTGTCGTGGTGCTGGCCAAGCGGGAGGTCACCGACTCGGCCACGCACCTGGCCCAGGGCGGAATCGCCGCTGCGCTCAGCGACGAAGACGAAATCAGCCTTCATCTGCAAGACACGCTGAACGCCGGCGACGGCCTGTGCAACCTGGAAGCCGCCAAGGTCCTTGTGGGAGAAGGCCCGGAACGGATCGAGGAGCTCATCCAGTGGGGCACCGAGTTCGACCGTCAGGGCACCAAGCTGGCATTCACCCGCGAGGGCGCGCACAGCCGCGATCGCATTCTGCACGCCCATGGCGACTCAACGGGGCGTGAAATCCTGCGCGCCCTCTATGCCAAGGCGAAGACTCTTAAGCACATCTCTGTCTTCGAGTTCGAATTCTCCACCGACCTTGATGTGAGTAACGGCCGCGTCTCGGGCATTCACCTGCTCAGCGACCGCGGTGAATACGAGCACCTCGCCGCCTCCGCCGTGTTGCTCGCCACGGGTGGCCTGGGACAGCTCTATCTCAACACGACCAATCCTGCAGTTGCTACCGGAGACGGGGTCGCCATGGCCTTGCGCGCGGGGGCGGAAGTCAGTGACATGGAGTTTGTCCAGTTCCATCCCACCGCGCTCTACCTGAAGAAGGCGCCACGCTTTCTCCTGTCCGAAGCCCTGCGCGGAGAAGGCGCGTTCCTGCGCAACCTGGAGATGCATCGCTTCATGAGCAAGTACCACCCCATGGGTGAACTTGCGCCGCGCGATGTGGTCGCCCGCGCTATTGTTCATGAACTCGAGGTCAGCCGCGCGAAAGATCCCATGGTTTACCTCGACCTGACTCATCTCCACGCCGAGCACGTGAAGAAGCGGTTCCCCCGCATTTACGCCACCTGCATGGAGTACAACGTCGACATCACCACTGACTTGATTCCCATCCGTCCCGCAGCTCACTACGCCATGGGCGGCGTGCGCACTGATTTGGACGGTCGCACTACCGTGCCGGGCCTGTACGCAGCCGGGGAGGCCGCAGCCACGGGCGTGCATGGCGCCAACCGTCTGGCCAGCAATTCTCTGCTGGAAGGTCTGGTGTATGGCGCCCGGGCGGGTAAGATCATGCGTGACGAACTTCGCCCCCTTTCCGTCCGACCGTCCACGAACCAGCGCGCCGCCTCTAACGGCCCGGTGGATGCGGGCAGCGAGGAAACCATCGCCCAGATCCAGCACTTGATGTGGCAGGACGTGGGCATCGTCCGCAGCGGCAGCGGACTGAAGCGAGCGCTGCAGCAACTGGAGCAGATCGCTCCCCGCATCGCCCGCCCGCACACCCGTCGCGCCTGTGAGGCACAGAACCTGCATCTCACCGGCCGGCTCGTTGCCCGTTGCGCCTTGGCTCGCGAGGAGAGCCGTGGCGCCCACTACCGCATCGACTTCCCCGCCCACGACGATGCCCGCTTCCTAAAGCACTCCATAGTGCAGGGCGATTCCATCCGCTTTGCCTAGCCGGATCAGGAGGACTGATTGACCGATGAATCTGCCATTCGGGCTGTGGTTGCTGATTTCATCGCAGCCTACAACGCGGGCGACTGGGAGCGCATGCAACAAGTTCTTGCTGACGACATCGTAGATATGTCTGGCGGATCAGTCACTCGCGTTGGCCAGGCGGCCCGCGAGTTCTTTCGCTCCCGGGTGGAGGCAGCGCACGCCCGGAGCCGGCCGACTCTCAGCGTAAGCCTCGATGAAGTGCAGGTGTTTGGCGATTGGGCCTTCGATCGTGGCAGCCTGGTAGTAGAACTGAAGCCGCGTAACGGAGGAGAGGTCACCTATATCCGGCAGCGCTTCCTGGAGATCTGGAAGCGCAGCGCAGCCGGGCGCTGGCAAGTCTGCCGGATCATGGACAACGATGATGGGAGCGGGCACGCCGGGGCCGACCTGCCCAAGTGAGCAGCTAGGACTTCCTGGGATGTACGACTGACGCCAGCACTGAAGTCAACAGCACTCCCGCCACCACCCCCAGCGCTAACTCTGTCGGCATGTGGTAATAGTGCGACACCAGCATCTTCGCCCCGACAAAGATCAGAACGACCGAAAGCCCGTAGTGCAGGTAGTGAAACACTTCCATCATGCCGGCCAGCGCGAAGTACATCGAGCGCAGCCCGAGAATCGCAAACACGTTCGACGTGTACACGATGAACGCGTTCAGCGTGATCGCAAGGATCGCCGGTATGGAATCCACGGCAAACAGCAGGTCCGTGGTCTCAACCACCAGCAGCACGATCAGCAGCGGGGTGGCGTACAGGCCCGGACGCCGCACGAAGAACTTGCCGCCTTCATAGTTTTCCGTGACCGGCATCCAGCGCCGGAAGACGCGAAGAACGGGATTCTTCTCCGGATGGATCTCCATTTCTTCCTGGCGAAACAGCTTGATGCCGCTGTACACCAGCAGGGCTCCAAAGCCATAAGTGATCCACTCGAAGCGGCGGATCAGTCCCACCCCCAGGAGGATAAAGGCTCCACGCATCACCAGCGCGCCCAGGATTCCCCAGAACAGCACCTTGTGCTGGTGCACCGGAGGCACATGAAAGTAGCGAAAGATCAGCAGGAAGACAAAGAGATTATCGACGCTTAAAGAGAGTTCGATCACGTACCCGGTGACAAATTCGAGTGTGGCGCCGCGTCCGTGCCAGAAGTACACCAGCACCGCGAAGGCCGCGGCCAGCGCCATCCACATGACGCTCCAAGCCAACGCCTCGCGAAATTTTACGCTGTGCGCGCGGCGATGGAACACTCCCAGATCGAGGACCAGCATCGCCACCACGAACACGTTAAAAAGGACCCAGAAGAGTAGCTGGTTCAATGGCGGTCTCGTGTCAGATTTTCAGTTGCCAATTTATTGTGCCCTTCCCCGCTTGCCATTTTGCCAATCTGTCCACATGCCGAACGTCTTCAACTGCTCATCCAGACCCGTCTCCCGCATCGTCTGCTCGATCTGCGCGTGATTCAAGCGCGGCCCAAGTTTGTCCGGAGAGTCGGCAATGGCAAACGTCACCGCCGCCGCTTCAGCTACGTGCTTCTTAAGCTGCGCCAAGTCCACCTTATCGAAGGTGTCTGACATGGCGTGATAATTGATCAAATAGTTCCCTTCCTCCTGATTGGCGACGAGCGTAGGTACCCCTTCCAGCATGAAATCAAAGTTGTCGGTCCCCCATTCCGCGTCGGTGGTGAGGGCGGTCGCGTCAAACTGCTTGAGCGGGGCCACCAGCGTCGTGGCGACACCGACCACGTCTTTCCGGCCGCCCAAGGAGAAACCGGTGACTTGGCCGATTCCGGAGTCGAACACCACCACGCCGGCCGCCTTATCCAGTTCGCTGCGGTGGGCGACCGTATAGGCATGCGATCCGACCATGCCTTCTTCTTCTCCCGAAAACAGAATGAAGCGGATGCTGCGTCTTGGGCGCAGTCCTGAGGCCTTGATGGCGCGCAGCGCGTCGATTACCAGGGCAGCGTTGCAACCGTTGTCGAGCGCACCGGTGCCCAGTTCCCAGGAATCCAGGTGTGCTCCCAACACTACAAACTCGTCCGGCTTTTGGCTTCCACGGATCTCCGCCACCACATTTGCCGCTGGAATCGGTCCTCCAATGTGGTTGGGAATGGCAAGGTCGGCATACAGCTTCTGGCCTGCAGCCAACAGGCGCGCCATGCGTCCCGCATCTTCGCGCGCCACCAGGACCATGGCAATGCGGTCGATTTCGCCGTCTGCCGCATTGGTATGCCGGTAGAGCAGGTCATGCGGACGCGTGGACTGGAACGCAATGGCCAGGGCTTTTCCCTGCACCGCCCGATCAATGATTGGCGGCGCGTTCAGATACTCGTCGAACAAGTCTTTCCACTCTTTCATCTCCTCCGAGTGCACCAGCAGGATGGCGCCTGACACGTTGCCCGCACGCGTGAAGTTCTCGACGCTTCCGTTGCCGACATCGATGACCGGCACGCGCTCGTGCCCGGCCAGCGCCGGCGCCCAAGCCAGCGAAACCACGCGCACCGGGAATTCTTCCGTCGGGATGAAGCTTGACTTGGGGTCGACACCCTGAACCAGCCATGCCTTTACACTCATCCGGGTGGCGCCCTCGGCCCAAGACGACCGAATCTTGAAGTCCTCGGCATGGACGCTGTCTGCCCCCGCCGCCTTGAACGCCGATACACCCCAGTCCACCGCCTTCTGCATGGCTGGCGTCCCTGGAACGCGCCCGCCAATCCCGTCGGTCAGCCGCTCGAGATTGTCATTCAACGATGAAGGCTTCATCGCCTCCACGATAATGCGATCGCTGGATTCTTGGGCAAATGCCGCGCACACCAGGATCACCGGTATCAGAAGGTACGTCTTCGCTCTTCGCATAACGCGAGATTAGAAATGAAAATCAGGAAAAGGGGAAGGGGCTTGCGGCAAAGTCAGATGGTGCGTTCTCAGGCCAGTGCGTGAAGATTCGTGAGTTGAAGCAGTTCTCGGTTCTCAGATCTCAGTTCTCAGTAGATTCCGCATCCGCTACTTGATCTTCTCCAACAACCGCATCGTCTCCAGTGTCACGCCACCGACGATCTCCAGGCTCTTGGGACTGAGCTTGTCGAGGGTGTCCTGCGGAGTGTGGTGGAACACGTTGTTGTAGCCGTAGTCCAAGTCAATCAAATCGGCGCTGGGAACGCCTACCCGCGCGAAAGGCAGATGGTCGTCCTCTATGCTGGTGGTGCGCCCGAAGAAGTGCGACTGGTAGCCCAGCCGTGTCGCTGCCTGGTACACCACGCTTTCCAGCCAGGGAGTGGAGTTGGTGTCCTGCTCGATATTGAGGTCGGCATCGCCAATCATGTCTTCCAGCAGGAAGGCTTTGATGTTTTTGAGGGTGCCGTCTCTCTGCCACTTTTCCGCCAGGTGGCGGCTGCCATAAAGGCTGTCCGTCGCGGTCCACTCCTTGACCGCCTCCTCGCCGTCCGTCCAGACCAGCCACACGCTGTACCCGTCGCGTTTCTTGCCGCGTAACTGGTTGGCGAATTCCAGCAGGATGGCGGTTGACGAGCCGCCGTCGTTGGCCCCTACAAAGCCCGTATTCCGCAACGGATAGTTCGTATCGTAGTGGCCTGCGATCACGATGATTCCATCCCGCGTCCCGGGGAATTTCGCGGTGATGTTGCGCACGGGGAACTTGCCTTCCGGCGTGTCCGCCATGAAAGTGTCGTCCTCCACCAGGTCGCCCTTCAGGTGTGTGTAGATGTAGTCTTCGAGCCTTTTGTGATTGGCGCTCCCGACGGGACGCGGCCCAAAGGCCACGATCTCCTTCACGTACTGCATGGCCCGCGCGGGGTTGAACGATGGCGCCGGTCCGGAATCGGCAGCCGCCCCCGGCGCGTCCACAGCCGTCGGAACCAGCGTCGACGACACTGCCGGCTTTGGCGCTTCCGCAGACTTCTCCCGCGCGCAGGAGGTGAGACTCAGCAGTAGCAGCAGGCACACTGCCGCGAGCGCCCGCTGCGGAACCCCACCTTCAGCTCTTGCTCGATTCATTCTGCCTTCCGTTCGCGACGTGCACGGCGCTGCTTGGGATGCACTACATAGGCAATCCCGATGCTCAGAACGTACAGCGCCACCATAGGCGCGGCAAAGATGCACATGTTCAGGATATCGGTGGTGGGAGTAACGATGGCGGCAATGATGAAAATCACCAGGATGGAATAGCGCAGGTTGCGCCACATCCACCCCGCGGTCACGATCCCCATTAGGGCGAGGAAGAACACCAGAATCGGCAACTCAAAGACAATGCCCAGTCCGACGATGATGGTGAGGAAAAGATCTATGTATTCGCTGATGGTGATCATCGGCTGGAACTGTTTGCCGTAATCGATCAGGAAGGTGAGAGCCGCCGGAAACACCACTTTGTAGCCAAAGAAGCCTCCGGCAAGGAACAATCCGACGGTGGAGAACATGAAGGGCAGCACGTAACGCTTTTCGTGGCGGTACAACCCCGGCGAGATGAACATCCAGAGTTGATAGAGCACGATGGGCGAGGCCACAAAGAGACCCGTCATAAATGCGATCTTCAAATACAGGTTGAACGGATCGGTGGGATTCAGAAACACCAGCTGCGGAGTCTTGCCATTCCTCTGCAGCGCCTCCATGACGGGCACCTGCATGACGGCGAAGATCCTTTGAGCATAACCCCAACAGACAAAGAATCCACCCGCCGCCGCGATGAGGGAGTAGATGATTCTTTTCCGCAGTTCCTCGAGGTGATCGAGGAAGCTCATGGCGGGCATCGCTTCTGGTGATGGCTCGGCGGGAGGTATTTCAGCAGCCATTTCAGGCATCGGGAGCCTTGGCGGCCGGGGTTTCCGAGGCAGGAGCAGCAGGCTGCATCGTTTCCGCGGGAGGCGACCCGCTGGCTACAGTGCCGCCGGGAGGCCGAGAGGGAGGCAGGATTTGGCGCTGCACGTCCGCCACATCCAACTGCCCGATTTCCGCCTCGATCTGCGCCTTGAACTCGTTGCTGGCGCGCTTGAACTCGTTCAGGGCCCGGCCCACCTGGCGACCAATTTCCGGCAACTTCTTGGGCCCAAAGATGATCAGAGCCATCATGAAAATGAAGATCATCTCTGGCCAACCCAGGTTCATGCTCTTCATGATACTGCGACAGCGGTCTGCCAGCAATCCGCTCAAAGCCACCCGACAGGCGTCGGCAGTGCAGTTAAACCGAACCGTCTACCTCCATTCTCGCATCCTAAACTAAGGCGGCGCAGCATTACCCGGATGGTTACTTCAGGTGCCCGGAAACTGGGGTCTTGGCTGGTTTCAGACGTGTTATACTGCGCTCAGATGCGGGGCATTTTCCGCCCGAATTGAAGGACATTCACGATGGTTCGGAGTTCTCGTCGTTCTCTCTTTCTGGTCGTTCTCATTCTGGTCACCTGCGGTTTTCTCGGACTGCTCTTCGGCCAGAAAAGCCCCGCCATCGCCAGCAGTTCCGATGGCGATATCCGTGACAGCCTGCGCCAGTTCACCTCGATTTACGACGTGGTCGAGCAGAACTATGCCGAACCGGTGAACGCCGACAAGGCCATCTACAACGGCGCCATTCCCGGCATGTTGCACGTGCTCGACCCGCACTCCAACTTCTTTGATCCCAAGTCCTATGCGCTATTGCGCGAAGACCAGCGAGGCAAGTACTACGGCGTGGGCATGACCGTTGGCCCCCGCAACAACAAAGTCATCGTCATTGCTCCCTTCGCGGGTACGCCCGCCTACCGCGCGGGCATTCGTCCGGGGGACATCATTGTTGCGGTGGATGGCAAGCCAACCGACAACATGACCACTTCCGATGTGGCCGACCTGCTGAAGGGGCCCAAGGGCACGACTGTCCACATCACCGTCTTGCGGGAGGGGGTGGACAAGCCCATTGAGTTCGCCGTGGTGCGCGACGAAATTCCCCGCTACAGCGTGGATCTCCACTTCCTTATCCGGCCCGGCATCGGCTACATGCACGTCTCCGGTTTTAACGAGACCACGGAGCACGAAGTTGGCCAGGCACTCGACGAGATGGGCGATCTCAAGGGTCTCATCCTCGACCTCCGCCAGAATCCCGGCGGCCTGCTCAGCGAAGGCGTCGGGGTTGCTGACAAGTTCCTGCGCAAGGGCCAGTTGATCGTCTCTCACCACGGCCGGTCTTCTCCGGAAAAGCGCTACGTCGCCACCCATGGCAACGGCGGCAAGGAATATCCCCTGGTGGTGTTAGTCAATCGGGGTACGGCTTCGGCGGCTGAGATTGTGGCCGGGGCCATCCAGGACCACGATCGCGGTCTGATCGCGGGCGAAACCACCTTCGGCAAAGGCCTGGTCCAGACCGTTTATCCTCTGTCCGAGAACACCGGACTGGCCTTGACCACGGCTAAGTACTACACCCCGAGCAACCGCTTGATCCAGCGCGACTACTCCAATGTGTCGCTCTACGACTATTACTTCAACCGTGACACGGAGGACAACACCACCAGCCATGAGGTCAAACTGACCGACAGCGGCCGTACCGTGTACGGCGGTGGCGGTATCACGCCCGATGTAAAAATTCCGCCGGTGAAGAGCAACAAATTTCAGGATACCCTGCTGCAGCGTTACGCCTTCTTTAACTTTGCCAAGCGCTACATCTTGAATCATCACCCCACGAAGGGCTTCGAAACCGACGACGTTACCCTGCAGGACTTCCGCAAGTTCCTTGATGAGGAAAAGATCCCCTATACCGAGGCCGACTTTGTCGAGAATAACGACTGGCTGCGCTCCAGCATTCGCAGCGAGATTTTCGTTGACGCCTTTGGCCAGGAGGAAGGCCTGAAGGTAAGGGCTGAAACCGATCCGGAGGTCGTCAAGGCCCTCGATCTGTTGCCGCAGGCGAAGGCCCTGGCAGACAACGCGCGCCGCATCGTGGCCGAGCGTACCGCTTCGCATAGCCTGAGCCGCTAGTCACCAATCCGGGGTTGCCGTAACCCCGGCGTCCCGCCGGCCGACAGGCTCTGAGCGGAGCCCTATTACCACGCCCCACACTGCGTGAGGCTACTGGGTACTGGCTCCTGGTTTCCCTCTGCCCTATACTCCATTGGCATGGTGAGGGAGGGAGTCTGGATTTTGACTGCGGTGCTGGCCACAAGCGCGGGGTGGACCGACTGGCGCTGGCGCCGCATCCCCAACTGGCTCACCCTGCCCGGTCTGCTGCTGGGCATCGCCCTGAATTCCGCTGCCTCGGGTTGGGCCGGCACCAAAGACTCGCTGCTGGGTGCGGCCTTGGGGCTGGCCTTGCTGCTGCCCTTCGTCCTGGTACGGAGCCTGGGTGCAGGTGACTGGAAGTTGGTGGGCGCCCTGGGCGCTTGTCTCGGTCCCTACCCCCTGATCGAGGTGCTGGGGGCCACACTCTTCGTCGCCGGACTGATGGCGGTGGGGTTGATCGTGTGGAAGAAGCGGGTGCGTCAAACCCTGCACAACCTGGGTCACATGGTGGGCGCTTTCTTCACTCTCCACCTGCCCGGGCCGGAACTTTCCCTCGATAGCCCGCAGTCGCTGAAGGTTCCCTTTGGGGTCGCCGTCGCGGTTGCCGTAATTCTTTATACTGTCAGGCAGGCATGGGGAGCGTCCTAGTCATGGCGAGTTGGAAAAACACCCTGGCGGAAACCGCTGCTTCCGAGATCGCTGAAGCCGCCTTGGTGTTGCCCTTGATGTTCACTCTGCTGCTGGGCATCTTCTATGTGGGGCGCGCCTACAACGTTTATGCGGCCATGAATCACGCCGCCCGCGAGGGCGCGCGCGCGGCCGCATCGTCCAGCTGTGCCACCTGCGCAACTCCCAACCAACCGCTTCCTGCCGACCAGGTGGCGACCAGCTATGTGGCTCCGGTGCTGGCCGCCTCTGGGCTCGACACCACGCTAGTCACCTCTGCAACTCCCAACTTTTGCTCCTGTGGTTCCGACACCTGCTCCCAGCCTGTCGCCTGCGATTCTGCCGGAACCAGCGCAGTTCCCTCAGTTTGTGTCCAGTACAACGTGGACCTGGGCGTACACAACTACAGTCCCCCTACATGCGGTACTGCCGTGAGCTTCCAGTATCCGTTCCACTTGCCTCTGCCGTTTGCTCCCTCCAGTCTGCAGACAGTGACCATCAGTACCCAAGCCCAGGCGAGGACCGAGCAATGATCCGCCCTCGCCGGCCGCGACCGATGGCAGTGCTTGCCCGCGGTTTGACCCGGTCTTGGGCATGGCTTCGTGACACCCGGGGCTCGCAAATCGTCGAATTTGCCGTCGCCTTGCCCCTTCTGGTCGTTTTTCTCGTGGCCATTTTTGATTTCGGGAATGCATTCGCTGTGAAGCACAAACTCACCAACGCCGCCCGCGAAGGCGCGCGCTTCGCTTCCAACCAGCCCACCACCGACCTGTCTTCCGACACGGCTGGCTCCACCGGATCGCCCGAAGCTGTGGCCACTCTGGTGGGAGAGTATCTCCTGGCCAACAAGCTCAATGATTGCGGCCTCTCCAATCCCGGCCAGCAAACCATCGCCCAGTCCGGTTTGACCTGGACTTATACCGCCAATAGCAACGGCTGCCCCGGTACTCTTACGCTTACAATTGAGCGCGGATACACCTACACGATTGCCACTTCCGATCTTTATCCCGCGGGTATCAATGTGGAAGCCACGCGCGTCACCGTGAGCTATCCCTACAAATGGCAGTTCAATACCATATTCCAGTTTCTAGTCCCGGGGGGAGGTTTTGCCGGCAACAGCCTGATCTCCTCGGTGGCGGTGATGCAGAACCTGAATTGATGAGAGTTGGTATGCCTTCGCCCCTCGATTCTTCGCGGCAACGCCAGCGCGGCGTGACCATTCTGCTGGTGGTGGTTGCCCTCGTGGTGGTGCTCGGCATGGCAGCTTTAGCCATTGACGTGGTTACGCTCTACGTGGCTCGCACTGAAGCGCAGCGCGCAGCCGATGCCGCTGCCCTGGCCGGCGCCAAAGCCTTCGTGACTTCCGGCTTTACTTCTAGCCTGCCAGGGTTCTCCCTTTCCGATGTGTGTAACAGCGTTGCCGGAAGTGGAGGTCCTGGGGCAGCAAACAAGGCGGCGGAGGCGACCGCGGCCCAGAACCTGATCGCGGGTGTGCCCGCCACCGTTCTCTCCATAAACTGTAATCTCGCCCAGCCTGAGAATCCGCAGATCGCGGTCACCGTGCAACGCACCAATTTGCCCACGTTTTTTGCCCGAATCTGGGGGAGCCGCAGCAATAGCGTGAGCGCTACCGCCACCGCCGAAGCCTACAACCCTTCCGGCTCCTCCGTACCGGTGTCGGTCGCTTTCGTCAAACCGTTTCTGATTCCCAACTGCGATCCCTCGACGGCTCCCGGAGCGACGTGCACGGCAGGCTACTTTGTTTCAACTTCCAACGGTGCTCTCAATAATCCCGCCGCATATATCGGCGTGTCTCGCCCATTCCCGCCAGCCAGTCAGCCCAGTCAGCCTGGGCAGTACTACATCATTGATCCGTCCCCACCTGCCAGTGTCTGCCCCGGAAGCTCCGCTTTGCCCTCTGGTTCCTGCGATACCGTTGGCGGCGGCGGAGTATACGACAACATTGCCTGTGCGAACGTCAACCAGATGAGTTGCGGCCAAACCGTGAATGTGGATCCCAACACAGCGACCGTTTCGTCCCACACGACAACCGCCGACGGTGCGCGCTGCCTGATTCATGCTTCCGCTTCTCCGGCCAGCGCCATTTCCTGCACCAATCCCAATCCGAACAATCAAGACTGTTTCCTGCCCGGCCCCCCGGTAACAATTAATGGGGGCACATCCAATCCCAATCCCGCATTTCGCCCACCACTGGCTACCGCTGTGAATATCAGCCGCAGCGACTCGGTTGTGACAGTGCCGGTGTATGACGGTCTGACGGACCTTTGCCCCCTGAGTGGCTCCTGCAGCGGGAGCGCGCAAATCGTCGGCTTCCTGCAGTTAGGCATTCAGGATGTCAGGACGGATGGAACCGTTGACGCCATCGTGTTGAACGCGACAGGGTGCAACCCCAGCAGCTCAGGAACGGCAGTCCTCGGGGGTGGCGTTTCCCCGATTCCCGTTCGTCTCATCCACAACTAGAGGAATGCTTATCTTTGCGGAGGCTCCGCCGCTCCCGGCGGTTCCGGAGGTTCCGATTCCTCTTCCGGCGCCTGGGCGGGGTTCAGAGCCGGGATGGTTTGGGCAACGGGGGCTGCGGGAGGATAGTCCACCGGCTGCCGCAAGGGCCCGCCCTTGGGACTCAGCAGCACGCTGCGCAGCTGGGCAGGATCGTCTTTCGAACCTACCATAATGAAGTTAAATCGTGAGCCATTCAGCAGCGAAGCCAGTACATCCCGGGCTGGCCCGGGTCCCATGTCCGCCACTACCAGTTCCTGCTCCGCTCCCCCAGGAATGGGGATATCGGCGCCTGTCTTCCGATGCACCTCGTTGAGCAGTTCCGCCAGCGTGACTTTGTCCGCCCAGATGCTCAGCATGCCGTCGCGAAACTCAACCTCGATGCGCCGCGGTGGCTTCCCTTGAGCCGGAGCCTCCGCCGTTGGGACGGTTCCCTCGGGAGCGACCGGTAAGTTTTTCACAATCTCAAACTGCGTGTTGAACCTACCCGCTTGCTCACTACTCTTACTCAGTTTGACAAGGACACGATTGCCAGCAGCAATAATCTGGTAGGGCTGCGCGCTCTTCAGATCGACGACCACGCGGGTCACTGGCGGGTTGGCGGAAAACAGGGCCGCCCGAACCCCTTTCACTTCTCCCCGATTCACCGTGAGCCGGTGCAAAGCGCCACCCGGAAGCGTGTTACGAAAATCAATGACAATGCGATCCGGTCCGGTCACAACCTGTGCTTGCGGAGTTACCGGTCCGCTGGCCACAATCTCTACCTCGAGGCCGTTGCCACGTCCCAGCACCGTCACATGCCGGATGGTGGCTGCGGCTTGTAGTGCTGCTAACAGAGGGCAAGTCGCCCCCAGGCTGGCGCCAAGCAACAGCCCTGCTAGCAACGCCCTGGTCTGCAAACGCCGCATTTGCCTCTCTAGATTAGGATTCTAGCAGCGCCACTCCCGCTAAGCCGCACACTTAGGTCGTAGCACCAGCAAGACCAGTTGGCGCGGACGGGGAGATTGCATTCGGCAACGATCTTTGAGATGTGCCCAGAGTGGGCCTTTCTCGCGTTTCCGCGCTACCCACTCTTGTCCAAGAGAAAGGGCACGGTGCAAACCGTGCCCTTCGGGGTCACCAACTGGACTCTTGACTCCTTACTTTTTCTCGGCTTCCGCCGGAACACTGGCTGTGGCAGAAAGGCGCGCGATTTGCGCCAGTTGTTTTTGTGCCTCATTCACATCGGTGGTGCTGTGCACCAGGCGCAGATATTGCTGCATGTGGACAAATGCTTGTTGATAGTCGTGCTTCTCCATCAGAATCATTCCCAGCACATATTCCAGTTTCGGAATCGCATGCTGCTCATCAACCTTGATTCCCTGCCTGGCGCTTTTTTCGGCGCTCTCGAAGTTCTGCAGAAAGTAATTTCCTACTGCGTTGAAGAACCAGGCATCGGGAAAGTTCACCGGATTGAGCTCCAGTAATCTTTCGGTGACGCTCACAACTTGCTGCCATTGCCTGGCCCGGAACGCCAGTTCGGCCACGCCTTGATAGGGGCTGGCAAACTTAGGGTCGGCCGCCAGCGCCTGGTCAAACGAATGCCTCGCCCCAGCCAAGTCCTGCTTTCGCATTTGCATCCGGCCCAGTTCATACCAGGCGACCGCGTAGCCGGGATAAATCTGCACGGCCTTTTCGAAGTATTGCTGGGCTCCATCCCACTGGCTCTTTCTCTCCTGGTCCCGTCCCTTTTCAAACGCCTTCTTCGCCGCACTGGGCGCCGCCGCGCTGGTGGCGCTGATGGTCGTACCCTGGACCTGTTCGTTCCGGTGCAACACGATGCGGCCCAGATCGTTACGGTCCAACGCAGAAACCCGTGAGTTCAGCTCTATCGTTTCAGAAGTGAAGCCCGGCAGCAGGGCTTGCAGCTGGCAGTCCCTCCAATCGCGCTGGGTGCCGCGGCTCGACGTCGGATTCGTCATGGAGGAGTCCGCGTCCTCTATTCCGGCGTTGTTCCCAGTCATGGCCGAGGTGCGAGTCACGAATTCGAAGCTGAAGTGCCCGTGCGAATCAGTGTGCGCCTCGTCGCGCTTTTGTCCTTTGCAGACGCTTTGAATAGTGGCTCGCTCGGTCAGCGGAGTACCGTCATCGCTGACCACCTGCCCGGACAGAAAGATGTTTCCCAAGGGCCGCTCAAATCCGTCCGCCGCAGACGTCCTGGACGACGCCTCGCTTCCACGGCTTCTTCCTCCACCACCACGACCTTGGGCTGAAGCGACGGAAGGAGAGAAGATGAGCGTCAAGGCAAGAAGAGTACAGCACAAAAGCTGGCGTTTCATGGCCGCCCCCACAACGTTGAGCGGATTATATGCCCACTCCAGGGCAATCGGCACAAGGATTTTTCCGTCCTCCTGCACGATTCGTACCCAGACAGCCTGGCAGGTGTACAGAAGCTCCGAGCGTGATGGGACCCTGGGGCCCGGGCTTCACCGCTGGGGATGAATCAAGCGGCGGTGATCGATCAGGTGTTGCTTGGCGGTCTTCAATTCCAATTCGATCCGCTCATCTTCTGCAGGCACAGAGGAATTCTCCAGCTTACCCTGACCGAGGTCGGCTCGCTTCTCCTGACGAATGAGGGCTTCGCCGAGTTCGGCCGCCAGCTGATCGCAGACATTGCAATTGGCGGAACGTTCCTCGACTTTTTCGCGCTCGCTCACGCTTGCCTCAAGCATCCGACAAACTCCTCAACGGCCAAGAGATCGGATTGAAGGGGGAGTGGCGATCTCGGCGGAAAGCTGGACCATGGTTGACTACTGGATCGAACTGGCCACGCTGGAGAACGTATTGTTGGCGTTGGCACCGATCAGTCGCACCGTGCCGACCACGATCACCAGGATTACAGCCAGCATCACTGCGTACTCCGCAATGTCCTGGCCATCCTCGTCTGACCATATCTTGGAAAACAAATCATTCACCCTCTCACCCTCCTTTCCCGTCGAAGCCCGGCCCAAGCGGAAAATGACTTCGACTGCCACGCCGCGCTTTGCCCCCTTCTCCAGCTACATTGCCCGGGTTTCCCCGTTTGCACAATAGCTCGTTCGTGGCCGTTACACCTGTACTCTTGCCGGATGACCAGAGTACCTGCTCCAGGTGCCGGTCCGGGCACACCAACAAGTTTTGCCAAGACGTCGAAGCGAACCTCAAGGGGGATTAACGGGCGAGCGGGTGAGAATGCCCGCTGGGTCAAGTGGTGCGCAACCGAGCGCCAGAAGGTTGGGACAACTACTGGATCGAGCTAGCGGCCGCTGAAAACACATTGTTGGCATTCGATCCAATCAGCCTGACCGTACCAACGACGAGTACCAGAATCACAGCCAACATCACGGCATATTCTGCGATGTCCTGCCCCTCTTCCTCTGACCATATCCGCCGTAAGAAGCTTCTCATGTTCACCCCCATCTTCTGCTGTACGTGGATTGTATTCGTTCGGAGAGCTGGTCGCAGATTGCTTTAGTAACCCGGCTTGGTGACTAAGGTATTGACAGGGCCTCGCTCGAAAGGAACGCTCGACGGCAGGGCAGGCTGTTCTGCAGTGTGTATCTGGTAGTGACTGGCGGGAGGTTAATACCGGAACAACGGCCATGGGGAGCGCTGCTGAAGAAAGCTAAGATTACCCCACCTTGCATCAGAGGCGAGGTTAGGAACACGCGCGGCTGGCGGCTAGCCAATCAGCCGAAACGCGCCGGCCATGATAACCAGAAATAAGGCTGCGATCACCGCATCGTTGGCGAGGTCCTGACGCGAGCCCCTGGACCACCATTTGCGAACCTGTTCAGTCATGGAGTTTTCCTCTACAGGCATCGTAGGAAGCCCCATTGCGCCGGGCAAGTTACAGCGGTAATCGCGAGCAGGTGACGCTGGTGACGCAGCCACAATTCTGGGCTTAGCGGTGCAAAGTACGTGGGGTGGTTGGAGTGGATTTCTTCTCAATCCGATGCCACTGGCTGCGCTAGAGCAGCGGATACCCAGAAGAAGCGCAACTCCGCTTCGCTGCCGTTGAACATGTCACGGTCGCAGCGCCCGATGCCCGGAACCTCGTGAGGCAGTGGGCCAGCCGCACCATCGGTGTACTGCCACATCGTCCACTTCGACCAGTTCGGGGGGACAACCGGAGTGGGACCGTATTGAGACAGCCACAGCCAACAGTTGGCGAGGATAGGATCGGTATTGGTTCCCAGCAACTGCTTGAGGTAGTGGCCTCCGTAAAGGCCGGGAAAGCGTCCTGTTACATCTTGGACGTGGGTAACGAAAGCGCGTGCTTGTTCCAGATCCATGCTGGGTCCCTGGGGATTGGCTTCGAAGTCGAGGACTAACAGTGTCTGCACATCAGGGTTGACGGTGTTGAGGAAATGTTCTCCCTGTTCCACTCCGTCGGCGCCGACGCCAAAATGATACGCACCCCACAGCATGCCCGCGGCTGACGCTTTGGACTTGTGGCTCAAGTAGAGTGGGTCCCGATACTGCGTCCCCTGGGTTACCTTGTGAATGACTCCCACGACTCCCGACTGACGAGCCGCAGTGAAATCCAAAGTGGCATTGAAATGTGACAGGTCCACAACAATATTCGCGGGTGGCATGACGGATGACCTCCAGAGGAGGTATTGCAAGGTTCTTGCGACCGTCAACAGGACCAACTGGCCCCACCTCTTGCTGAGGTTGCGGTCGCGAGCCTGCTTATCTAGTGCCCAAGAGCGCAAGATACTCTAGTCGCTTACGACTCCAAATCAACAGAAAGCTGGGGTTTGTTCCGAAATCAGAACAGCGGGGTCAGGTGGGCAGCACCGCCAACCCGCCTGGGCCGGGTGCGCAGGATTTGGTGGCTCGCTGCGACCATACGCAACTTTGGGATTGGTGGAGCTAGTCGGGCTCGAACCGACGACCTCATCGTTGCGAACGATGCGCTCTCCCAGCTGAGCTATAGCCCCACAGATATCAAGAAGTTGGCCGACAACGCAATTTTAACAGCGTTCTTGAAGGATGGCCAAATGGAGGGTCGCCAGAGATGCGGAGGACTCAAGGGTCTCGAAGACGCTGCCAGCGGCGTATCTACGAGTGCCAGCTATAATACTGGCGTGAGCCCCGAGTCCATCCGTCAGGTCGCTTCCGCAGACTTTCCCACTCGCTGGGGCAAGTTCCGCATCCTTGGGTTTGAAGGCGAATTCGGAGAGGACCGGCGAGTCGAAACCGCAGTTGCGCTGGTCATGGGTGACGTGCACTCGGCCCCACCGCTGGTGCGCATTCACTCCCAGTGTCTCACGGGAGACGTCTTCGGCTCGCTGCGCTGCGACTGTCGTCAGCAGCTGGAGATGGCGCTCTCCATGATCGCCCAGAAGGGATCAGGCATTCTCATCTACGAACAGCAGGAGGGGCGCGGCATCGGCCTGATGGCCAAGCTGCAGGCTTACGAATTGCAGGATGTCGGCCTGGATACGGTGGAAGCCAATGAGCGCCTGGGTTTTAAAGCTGATCACCGCGAGTTTAACCTGCCGGCGGAAATCCTCAAGCATCTCGGCATTGCCCAGGTACGCTTGCTGTCCAACAATCCTGACAAGGTTGCAGCCGTGGAACGCGCTGGCATCGAAGTCACCGAGCGTGTGCCTTGCGAGGTCGCACCCAGCCCGCACGCCGAGGAATACCTCAAAACTAAGAAAGAGAAGTTGGGGCACCTGTTCACGGAACGGTAGCTGAGCGGAACTAGTAGG
This sequence comes from Terriglobia bacterium, assembly GCA_020073165.1. GTDB lineage: Bacteria > Acidobacteriota > Terriglobia > Terriglobales > Acidobacteriaceae > JAIQET01. Next base: position 25,538 of record JAIQFP010000023.1, read on the forward strand.
TTTCGACGCTTCCGTCTTTTTTTCGTTTCTTACAATTCTGGCTTCAGTTCGAGGCCGCTGCCAATAGCGCGCGTTTAGTGAAGACCCGAATCATCTCGCGGCGGTACTCGGGCGTGAGGGCGGATGTCGTGAGTGGCTTGGCGGTTTTCGCAGCCAGCTCGCCGACTGCCTCGGCCAGGACTTCGTCCATAATCTTGCCATTGAGCAGCTGTGTCACCCCTTTCACCAGCACCGGCGCGGGATTCACCGCGGTCAGCGCCAAGCGAGCATCGCTGACATGACCGTCGAACCGCTTCAAAACCACGGCGACGCCGGCCAGCGGATAGTCAATCGATCCGCGAACGCGCAGCTTGCGATAGATTCCCCGATAGTCGGCCGACGATGCCGGCAGGAACACACGAGTCAGCAGCTCGTTGGGTTCCAGCTTGCGGTAATTGTCGCCGATCCCGGTATAGAACTCGTGCAGCGGCAGGCGACGCGTGCCGGAGGGCCCTGCGATCTCAACCTCCGCATCCAGACACAACAGCGCCGGAGGAGTGTCTCCCGAGAAGGCCGCCCAGCACTTGGTCCCACCCGGAGCAACGTGACACAGATCGCCGTCCTTCTTGATGCAGTAGCCGCAAGCCTTGCGCCAGGTGAGCGACTGGTTGTACCACAGGCAGCGTGTGTCGAGGCAGATGTTGCCGCCGATCGTGCCCATGTTGCGCAATACCGGCGAGGCCACTGTCGCCGCAGCTTCGGTGAGGACCGGATAGTGCTTCCGCAGGAAGTCGGAGCGCTCGATGCTGTTGAGCGTGGTGAGTGCACCAATCTCCACCCCAATCCCCGTTTGCGGACGGATGCCGTTCAAGCCGGCGATGCAGCGGACGTCCAGCACATATTCGGGCTCGAACAGTTTCTGGCGCATCGACGGAATAAGATCGGTTCCTCCGGCCAGAACCCGGATGTTGCTGGTATGCCTCGCCAGATGGCCGACTGCCTCTTTTATCGAGCGTGGACGCAGCAGTCTGAACTGCGGGAGACTCAATCATCACCCCCCACTGGAGCTTCGCGCCGGCAAGGATCGAGCGCATGACGCTCCGGGCCCTTGCCACGAAACCAGAGCGATCCGCCGTGCTCGCGAAAACGCGCCGGGTCGGTGGGATCTATGCCTGCGGTGAGATCGATTTTCTTCTGCGCTTTGTTCGCACGCAGGGCCGCCAGCACACGCTCCGGCGTGAATGGAGACTCGTGCAGGCGAATGCCCACCGCGTCGTAAATCGCATTCGAAATCGCCGGAATCGTCGCCGCCAGCGAGCCTTCGCTGCATTCTTTGGCGCCAAAGGGGCCTTCGGGGTCGATGCTCTCCACGATGATCGGCTCGACTTCCGGAGACTCCACCGAGGAGGGGCTGCGATACTCCAGCAACCCCGGATTCATCAGCATGCCGTCCTTCCAGACCATTTCCTCGGTGAGCGCCTGGCCCATGCCCATCCAGACCGAGCCGATGATCTGGCCTTCGACAGAAACCGGGTTCAGGGCGCGGCCGCAGTCGTGCGCCGCCCAGACTTTGTGGACGGTAACCTCCCCGGTGTCTTCGTCCACGCTGACCTCGGCCACCTGCGCCGAATAGGAATAGGCAGGAGACGGGCCAACGCCCGCACCCTTATGCTTGCCGCCACGAGCTTCGGGCGGTGGAGCGTACGAACCGGTCCCGGTGAGCGCGCCGTGGAAGTCGATGGCAGCAACCACGGCTTCCTCGAAGGTCAATGAATCCTTGGGACCTTCGTCTTTACGCTTTTGTTGCAGTGAGCCGCGCAGAATCTGTCCTTCGACACGACCGGAAACTGAGGCGCCTTCTTGTGTGGGGCGGACACTGGCCTCCGCGGGCGAGGCGCCCGCGGCCACATGGTTTTTGCTGACTCGATCGTCGCGAAAGGCCAAGTCTTCGGCGGCGCAGTTCATCTTCTTTGCCGCCGCCGCCGCAATCTGCTTTTTCACCTCTTCCGCAGCGCGCAGCGTGGCATTGCCGTTCATGAACGTGACGCGGCTCGAATACGAGCCGATGTCGATCGGGGTCAGATCGGTGTCCGCGGCAACCACCTTCACTCGCCCCAGCGAACATCCCAGCACCTCGCTGGCAATCTGCGCCACCATGGTGTCCGATCCCTGGCCGATGTCGGACGCCCCGGTGTAAACGACGACCCCGCCGTCGCGGTCGATCTTGATGTTGACCGTGGAGTGCGGCATATCGGAACGAATGATGGAGTTGGCCGCGCCGCTCACGTAGTGGCTGCACGCCACGCCCAGCCCACGTCCCTTCGGCAGCTTGCCTTTGCGCTCCACCCAGCCCGAACGCTCCACCACCTTGGCGATGCATTCAGGCAAACCATAGCTTTGCACCCGCAGGCCGTTGATCGTCACACAGGGAGGCTTGAGCAAGTTGCGGCGGCGTATTTCCGCGGGATCGAGTTTCAGCTTCAACGCCAGCTCATCCAGTTGCGACTCAAACGCGAATCGTACATTCACCGTGCCATGCCCACGCATGGCCCCGCAGACTGGCTTGTTAGTAAGCACGCGGTAGCCGTCGTATTGAATGTTGGGGATGTCGTAAAGCGCGCCCAGCAACGCCCCGGAGTAGAGGATCGTCACCACACCGTACGAGCAATACCCGCCACCATCCTGCACTACGCGTGCCTTCACCGCGGTGATGTGGCCGTCCTTGTCGGCGCCAGTCTTCAGATCAATGATCGTGCGCGGCCGTCCACGGTGTGCCCAGAAAACTTCCTCGCGGGTGTAGGTAATCTTCACCGGGGCCTGGGCCTTGCGCGCGGCCACCGCCGCGATAATTTCCAGCGGAATGACCTCGCTCTTGCCGCCGAAGCCGCCACCCACCAGCGGCTTGATGACGCGAATCTGCGCCATCGGCATCTCCAGCACCAGCGACAGCTTGTGTTGCAGGTAGTACGGAACCTGGGTGGATGACCACACGGTCAGACGCCCCGGCTTGCCGGTGTGCGGATCGATCTCGAACGCCGCCAGGGTCGAATGCGGTTCCATAGCCGCGTGCGTTACTTCGTTGGCAATGAAGCGCGCCTCGGCCACGCAAGCCGCTTCGGCCAGCGCCTTCTCGGGATCGCCAAATACGTGGTGATAATCCTTTTCGATGTTGTTCGGCTTGTTGTCGTGAATGAAATCTCTCTGCGCCTTCATCGAGTCTTCGGGATCGAAGTAGGCGGGTAGCACTTCGTATTCCACGTCAATCAGTTCGATTGCCTGGTCGGCGGTAGCTTCGTCGACCGCCGCGACGCAGGCGACGTTGTCGCCTACATAGCGGACTTTGTCGGTGCAAAGTGCATGCTCATCGTGCCCCACCGGAAGAATGCCATACGGCGTGGGCGCGTCTTGGCCGATCACGACGGCCATCACGCCGTCGAGTTTCTCCGCACGTGTGGTATCAATGCGCTTGATGCGGGCATGGGGATAGGGCGAGTGCAGAATCCTGCCCACGAGCATCCCCGGCAGGGAGAGATCGTCCGTGTACTTCCCCGCCCCGGTGGTCTTGCCCGCCGCGTCGACCATCGCCGTCGGTTTACCGATGATAGAGAAGTCGCTCATCGTTCTCTCGGTACTACGTACTCGGTACTGCCTTCTGCTCGGCCTCAATCGCCGCTTTGATCGCCTGATACATCTGGCTATAGCCGGTACAGCGGCACAAGTTGCTGCTGAGAGCACTGCGAACCTCTTCTTCTGTCGGGTTCGCATTGACCGCCAGCAGGTGCTTCACCGTCATCATGAACCCCGGCGTGCAATACCCACACTGCGCGCCACCCCAGTCCCCATAAGCCTTCTGGATTGCCGCTAGGCTGCCGTGCTCACTCACCCCTTCGACGGTGGTGATCTCCTGCCCTTCGCAACTGGCCGCAAGCATGGTGCAGGACAGCATAGGAGTGCCATCCACCAGCACGGTGCAGGCGCCGCAAGACGAGTCATCGCAGCCGCGCTTCGATCCCGTAAGCTGCAAGTCCTGCCGCAACGTATCGAGCAACAGCTTGCTGGGCTCGATGGCAAGCTCGTGGGAGCGGCCGTTGACCTTCAGTTCTATGAGTTCTTTCTTCATGATTAGCTGCTGGCTTCCTCAATACAGCGGCACCTTCGGATCCACCGTCCGCGCCCAGCCGTCAATCCCGCCGCGTACCGATTGCACCTTCTCGAATCCCTGCTGCCGCAACCAGTTAGTGACGCTCAACGACCGCACTCCGTGATGGCACAGCACCACGATATGCTCCTCCGGGTCGAGTTCCTGCTGCGCACGCATCGGGACATCGCCCATAGGCATCTGCTTGCTTCCCTCGATGGACGCCTTCTCCCACTCCCATGGCTCGCGCACGTCGAGCAGGGTGAATTTGTCGCCACGCTTGAGCATGGACTTGACTTGGCCGGCGCTGATTTCGAAATCCATAATTTAGCCGCCAGCTTTCAGCCATCAGCTCTCAGGTACGTCCTGACGACTGATGGCTGACGGCTGAATGCTAATACCCAAAGTCCGCCTGCGCCGCGTAGGCATGCTGTTTCACGCCAAGGTTGTCCACGCGGCAACCGCCTAACTGGTTCATGTACGCCCCACGATCAGCCACGCCGTACACCCAACGCTCGAGCCAGGCGTCGCTGTCTGGTTTCGTCTTGGTCAGTTCGTGATATTGCCGAAAGAAAGCATCGTCGCGCTTGTAGTAGCCCTGTACGGGCGACGGGTGGGCGCCGTAACGGCACTCCACAACCGCGTTCACCAGGAATCCGGGAATCACCGTGCGATTGGGATCGCTGGCAATCACCTCAGGCTCGACAATCTCCTCCGCCACCACAATCACCCGCTTGGCGGCGCGCACGCCTTCGAGCATCACCCCGAAGTTTCCCCAGCAGTGGCAGTTGCCGTCGGGGTCGGCACGCTGCACGTGGACAATCGTTACATCGGGATTGAGCGCCCGTACCGCATGCAGTTTCCCATCCTCACGTGGGGACGGACGCCCTCGTCCGTCCGGGCGAGGCGTAGCCTCGCCAACCGGGGCGGCAAACGGCGACTCCATCTCTGCAAAGAATTTATTCTCCCGCGCCACGTCGCTGCCTAACGCTGTCCGCGTCGGCATGAACGGCACCCCCATCGCGCCAGCCTGCAACGCCAGCGCCACGGTGAAGTTGGTCATGTTGACGACCTTCATTCCGTCCTGCTCAACGGCCCGGCGGAAGTTGTAGGCCGAGCCCATCATCACGTTGCCCACCCAGGCAGCAATGACTGTCTTGACGCATCCCGCGCCAATCAACTGGTCAAACAGAATGTCCGAAATCGGGCCAATCAACGTGAGCCCGCGCTTTCTCTGCCGGATGATCTCGTGTCCCGCGCCGAACGGAATCATCTGCTCCAATTGCAGGCCCAGCGCGACCGAGGCGCCATCGGGCACCAGATCGGCGATCGCTTCGCGCATCGTGAGCAGCTTCGACACTATCTCCCCTTCCACACCGGCTTGCGCTTTTCCATGAACGCGCTGATTCCTTCCTGCGCGTCCTCCGTCTTCATCAACTCGTCGAGATAAATTTGTTCGGCTCGAGCCAGGCCCTTGTCGAAGTGCATCGAGTTCCACGCATAGGTGGCCTTCTTGGTGACAGCGAGCGCTGCGGGACTGAGCTGCGACAGGTGCTGGACTGCCTCCTGCACCGCACCATCCACCTGTTCGTCCGGCAAGGCGTGGTTCGCCAGGCCGATCGCTGCGGCTTCGCTGCCGCTGATCGTGCGCCCGGTAAGCACAAGGTCCGATGCATGCTTCTGCCCTACCAGTGCCGCCAGGGCGGTCGCCGCCACCGGCGGATAACATCCCAGTTTGATCTCTGGGAAACCCCAGCCGGCAGCCTGGGAGGTGTACACCAGGTCGCATACCATGGCGAGTTCTGCGCCTCCGCCCAGGCAGTGCCCGCGCACGGCGGCGATCGTCACTTTCTTAGTTCCCACCAGCTTCAGGATTACGCCGTGAAACTTGGACAGCATCTCCTGGATCTTGTCGGGAGTGTGCGCGGCAACATCAACCCCGGTTGAAAACGCTTTACCAGTGGCCCCGAGCACGACAATCGCAACGTCCGCCCGTTCCTCAATCTCATCGATGGCGGTCGCCAACTCGTCCATCATGGCAATGTCAATGACATTTACCGGAGCGTGTTGCAGCGTGATGCGTGCAACCGGCGGCTCCAGCACAACCGCGATGCGCGACATTGCCGTGGGCGCCTCCGCCTTCTTCTCAGCTGCGGGTGCAATCGGCCGAACGGTACGAAATCCTAGGTTGTCCAGAACCCCTCCTTGTCGTATTCGCGAATCGCTTTGAGTTCTTGCGGACTCGGTTCGGGAGTCTGAGTCACGTCGTCAGCGACACGCAGCTTCCAGCCCGTATTCGCCAGCACATCGTCCAACCGGACTCCGGGATGCAGCGATGCCAAATAGGCTTCACCATCATCACCGAAGCGCAGCACCGCTTTCGTGGTGATCGCCGCGACTGGTCCTCCGCGAGGAAGCCCCTTGCGTTGCCGCCAGCCCAAGCCGTCTCCATTTCCGGGACTGGTGACATAGGAAACGCGTTCGGGTAAGCGCAGTTTGCTGTGCTCCAGCAGGACCACGAAACGCTGGGCAAGGGACGCGATGTCGCAGGCACCGCCAGATCCCGGAAGCCGTGTCAGCCCTTTTGGGCCACGAACCTCAGTGGAGTTCAGGTTTCCGAACCGATCTACCTCCGCTGCCCCCAGAAAACCCAGGTGCACCCGCCCTGATTGCAGCAAGCTCATCACTCCCAGCATGTCCAGACACTGGGTTGCGCCCAGAATGTTGGGTGGATCGGCCATGGTGTAGATCAACTCGGGTGCCGGGGTAGAGCGGATTACACCATTCTCAAACAGGCCAGTGGCGTTCGGAGCGTGCGTGCGTTTTGCCACCACGAACGCGATCAGCGGCAGCCGCATGCCGACGAACACCACCTCGCCATCGTGGATCTCGCGCGCAGCGCAGGCGACCATGAGCTCACCGCGGGTGTACGCTGCAGTCGTTGGTCGTTGGCAAAGCTTGCGCCTGAGCATTCAATACTAAGGTCCCTCGACTCGCCCTCGCTTGCGCTCGGGCTTCACTCGGGATAACAAAGCCATTACAGGTTAATCGCCGACTTCCTCGGCTCCGCAATCGTGGTCAGCGGATCCCGCCCACCCTCTTTGGGCGCAATCCACTTCTTTTCGTTGGCGATGATGTCGAGCAACAGCTTCTTGTCATCTGCCGACGGCATGTACTCTTTCATGTGCTGCTCGTAAGCTTTGTCGTTGAGCGGTTCGCCGGTCTGCGCGTGGAACTTCTGACCCGCCCAGCGCCCGATGTTGCGGTTGAACTGGATATGGGGCGCGTACAGCCTGGGCTCTCCCGGCTTCAGCGCGCTGTTGAAGCGCTCGATCAGTCCGGCGACCTCATCGCGGTACAGATGCCGGTTGTAGTCGTTTAATTCGTCGAGGTCGGCGGTCTGCTGGTTCTGTGGCTCGTCGTAGCGTCCCTTGATGCCCCAGACATATGACCAGTGGGCCGACGACGAGTGGTCCGTGCCAAACAGGTCGTATGAACAGGAAATCCACTTGTTGAGATATTTCTGGATCAGCCACGCGGGAACTACGCCGGCCTGGACAATCCGCCGCAGGCCGTCGTTGCCCGTGCCCATGTGGAAGGCCTCTTCGCGCAGCATGTAGGACATTGACCGTCCCAGCGGCGCGAAGGCCGAGTACTTCAGCATCTGCAACTGGAATTTGCCGTCACGGTCCACGAAGTCGGTGTAGGTGAAGAAGTCCATCCAGTTGTCAACATCCACATTGAAGGCGCCCAGGAGGCGCTTGTTCTCGAAGGCGCGGCGCTCCAGCATCTTTTGCGCTTCCACTTTCCCGGAGTAGCCAAACTGGTCCACCAGCAAAGCGCACATCTGCCAACCGTGCCGCATCTCTTCGATCATGACGCGGGTCAGCGCCTTGCGGTCCCAGTCGGTGGGTGCGGTTTCAAACAGGTTGCGCTGCTGCTCCACGCTGGCAAACTCAGTGTCTCCCTGGTAGACGATCAGGTTGATGAGCGCGTCGCGCATCTGCTGGGTGGGCACCTGGCGCAGGTTCTCCCACTTGCGCCGGCCTTTGAACGATCCGAACTGGATCTCCTCGGTTTCGATAGCGCCAAAAAGAGTGTCGAACTTGAAGTTGGCAATCTCGTCGGTGTTCACGCCGATATCCTTGCGCCAATCGTCGAACAGGCCAACCCAATCGCTGAAGGTTCCGATTTTTGCTACTTTTCCTGGCATAAATTAGTCCTCGAAATCTTTTCAACCAAGGTTCATCCAAACGCTCTTCAGTTCGGTGTAATGCTCGATGGCATGCATGCCCAGCTCACGGCCGAAGCCGGAGCTCTTGAACCCGCCGAAGGGCACGGCCGCATCCATCAGGCCATAAGTGTTGATCCAGACCAGCCCAGCGCGAAGCTGCCTCGCAACGCGGTGGGCTTTGTTGACGTCGCGCGTCCAGACCGCCGCAGCCAGGCCATAGGGGTTGGCGTTCGCCAAATCGATCACCTGGTCGACGTCGTCAAAACTCAGCGCCGCCAGCACCGGCCCGAAGATTTCCTCCTGGGCAATTTTCATGGTGTTGGATACGCCGCCAAAAATTGTGGGCTCGACGAAGAAGCCCTTGCCTCCATCGAGCGAGACGCGATTCCCGCCCGCCAGCAGTTTGGCGCCTTCCTTCTTCCCCGCCTCGATGTAACTGAGCACGCGCTCCATCTGCTCGCGGCTGGCGATCGCGCCCAACCGGGTCTTGGGATCGAGGGGATCGGCGGGCTGAAGTTTCTTAGCACGCGCGACCAGCTTTTCCAGGAACTCATCTTGAACTTTGCTCTCAACGAACAGGCGCGAGCCCGCGTTGCAGCACTCGCCCTTGCCATAAAAGATGCCGTTGATCGCGCCCTTAACCGCGCTGTCGAGATCGGAATCGGCAAAGACGATGTTGGGTGACTTGCCGCCGAGTTCCAGGGTGACGCGCTTCACCGTGTCGGCACTGCCGCGCATGATTTCTTTGCCGACTGACGTCGATCCGGTAAAGGCAATCTTGTCGATCCCACTGTGGCGGACGAGCGCCTGCCCTACTTCCGGTCCGCCGGTCAGGATATTGATCACCCCCGCGGGCATGCCCGCTTCGATTGCCAGTTCGCCGAAGCGTAGCGCCGTCAGTGGCGTCTGCTCGGCTGGTTTCAGCACCACGGTACAGCCGCAAGCCAGCGCCGGACCCAATTTCCACGAGGCCAGCAGCAGCGGGAAATTCCAGGGAATAATCATCCCAACCACCCCGACCGGCTCGCGCAGCGTGTAGGTGAACGCGTTCTCGAAGGTGTTTACGGTTTCGCCGTGAATCTTCGTCGCCCAGCCTGCATAGTAGCGCAGGACATCGGCGGTCATCGGGATGTCGACGTAGCGCGATTCGAAAATCGGCTTGCCGTTGTCGAGGGTTTCGAGTTCGGCGAGTTCTTCGAGATTCTTCTCCACGAGATCCGCAAGTTTCCAGATCAAGCGTCCCCGCTCGCTGGTGGACATCTTGCGCCAGGCACCGCCACGGTCGTCGAACACCTTGCGGGCAGCCGCGACCGCACGGTCGACGTCCGCCGCCGAAGCTTCCACAACCTGGGTAAGCACTTCGCCGGTGGCCGGGTTGATCGTGTCGAATTTCTTCGAACCTTCGACCCACTGGCCGTCTATCAGCAGGCGGCCGGGCGCGATTTTCGTCTTAGTGGCTGAAATCATCTTCGTCCTGTAGCACCGGCATCTTGCCGGCTAAGCCTGCCCTGAGCGTAGTCGAAGGGGGCGGGCGTCTCGCCCGCCCTGCATGCACTGATTACCGCGAAACGCGGGCGAGGGTGCCCGCGTCACACGTCATTTCGCCGTGAACGTCGCCGGCCGCTTCTCCACGTACGCCGCCAAGCCTTCCTTGGCATCATCGCTCTGGAAGAGAATCTGCTGGTTCTCGCGCTCCACCGCCAGCGCCGACTCCATGGGAATCTCCCATCCTGTCTGCACCGCGCGCTTGATGCGGCCCACGGCCTTGGCCGCCTTGTTCGGCGGAGTGAACTGGCGGGCATACTCCATGATGTTGTCCATGAAGTTCTCCCGCTGGTAGATGTCATTGATGATGCCGAACTCCAGCGCCTCTTCGAAGGAATAGGTGTTGCCCGTCACCATCAGCTCGATAGCCTTGCTTTTGCCCACCATGCGCGACAGGCGCTGGGTCCCGCCGGTGCCGGGCAGCACGCCCAGATTCACTTCCGGCAGACCGATCTTGCCCGCGTCCTTGCGAGCGATGCGGATGTCCGCCGCCATGGCGATCTCGAGTCCGCCACCCACGCAGTGACCGTTAATCGCCGCGATCACCAGCTTGGGCGTGTGCTCCAGGCGCAGCAGAGTCTCGTTGGCGTGCAGGCAGAAGTAGTACTTGAACGTCGGATCCACGCTGGCCAGCATTTTGATGTTGGCGCCGGCGGAGAAGAACTTGTCGCCCGCCCCGGTGAGCACGATGACGTGCACGTTGTTATCCATGCGCGCCTTGAGGATGGCCTCATCGAGCTGGCGGTTCATCTCGTAGGTGTAGGTGTTGGCCGGGGGATCGTTCATCTCGATCACCGCTACGCCGGCATCGGTACGATAGTTGATCAGTTGCTTGGTGCTCTCGCCGGCAACCGGCTGCACTGTAGTGGCCATGGTCAAAACTCCTTTTCACAATAATTGGAATCTGAATTCAGTTTGCTGATCTCTTCTTCTGCGCCTTCCCCGAGGCGCAGACCCCCTGCAAGAAAATGTTGCCCATCTGCTCAGCCATTTCGCCGGCATCGGCATCCACACGGGGATGATGCCAGGTATAAATCCAGTTCATCATGCCGAACAAGCTGAGCACCGCGATGCGACTGGAGAATTCTAGTCCTTTTGCCCGCTTCAGGTTGTCGAGCAGCTCGATGCAGATGCGGTAGTACTCGCGCTTGATGGCCGCAATCTCAGTCCCGAAGCCGTTCTTCAAAACGTCATCCTCGTGCGACAGCACCTTCATGGCTTTCTGGTTGGCGAGAAAGTACTCCAGGTGATTGAGGATGAATACGCGAATGCGCTGCTCGGGGTCGGTCACGTCCTTGAGTCGCTCGCGCAGGCGTTCCACGATGGTGGTGAAGGTGTGTTTCTGGATCAGGTAAAGCAGTTTTTCCTTGGACTCGAAGTAGTAGTACATCCCAGCCAAAGACATGCCGCTGGCCCGCGACAAGTCGCGCATGGAGGCGCCCTCGTAGCCCTTTTCGTAAAAGACATCGGTCGCGTAGGTGAGGATCTTGGCCAAGCGGCGGTCGAAACGGGTCTCCGACGGCAGCGCGGCGCGGCGGCGACGCGAGACCCGGGGCGGAGCTGGAGAGGCGGAGGCCATTTTTGTCGAACGTTCGTTCTAATAATAGCGCAAAGGACAGGGTATCACAAGGGCTTGTGATGCTATTGCGGAGAGGTCTCGCGTTCGACCATGGAGATACGTTTGACTTGGTTGCGGCTGAGATGCTGCAGGGTTCCACCCACTTTGACCACCACTTCGGTCGCCGAAACTGATTCCAGATCTCCGGTAAGGACACTCCCGTCCCGCAGCTCAATGGTGTCATGGGCTGACGCGCCCAACTCATAGCTCACGCTGCCGCCGGAGACGTCGGCCGGGCCAATCTCCAAGGGAAAGTGTCCGGTATTGAATCCTTCCTTGCTAAACTCGAGCACGTGTTTGCCAATCCCAACCTGCAGCATTTTCGGTGTGGTACCTGCTTCCGTGCCATCAATTTTCAAAAGTGCACCCTGAGGCACGGAGTTGACCGTGATCGAGATCGTCCTGGGAACATCTCTAGCGGCAATGATGGACGCGGAAACTGGAGTCCCTGACGTATCCACGTTGATCTGGAACTTAACCGCCTGGCCCGGTGCAACATTGCTGAGGGTGATCCAGCCTTCTCCGATTCGCACCCTGTTCTTGTCGAACAGGTATAGAGAAAAAGCTTCGCTCGGGATGGCTTTGGAAGACAAGTTTTCCGCGACGGTATCGATGAGGTATGTGCGGCGATTCCCGAAAGAGCCCGCCTCTTTGAACTTGCCCAGCGTAAAGCGCAACACCGGCGTCCCTGAGTCAGGCCAAACAATGATTTGCGACGGCTGGTCCTTGGCGAGAGCCAGCACTGGGCAAAGGACAATCAACAGAAACGATGCAAAACCAGACTTCATCATCGCGCGTGAGTTCTAGCATAGGGCGGGGTCAGACGCAACGAAAACCGAAAGTTAGTTCCGGACATCGGACAGTAAGCGCTCCACTTCGGCCTTCAGATCGGCGGTCAAGGGCAGCAGCGGCAGCCGAACCGTACCTCCGAAGTAGCCGTTGTAGTCCATGGCGTACTTCACACCGGGAATGCCAAGGTCTCCCACCACGCGCTGAGCGGCCCTGGCGATGCGTTCCTGCTTGAGGCGGGCAAGATCAGCATCGCCTTCCTTCCACGCGGCATAAACTTCGTAGCAGGCAGTGGGTGCGCAATCGGCAAACGCCAAGATGGCCCCGACGGCGCCCACTTGCAGCGACGGTTCCAGCTTCTGCGCCGCTCCTACCATGACCTGAAAGCCGACCTCCTTCTGGCGGGTCTTCAGGCCGCCGACCACACTCACCGAAGACGACGATGGCTGGGGCTTGCTTCCGCCAATCGTCACCAGTTCCCCGCCCCCGTTGCTTTCGGCAGCTTTCAGCATGCGCGGAGTCACCGCCTCAAACGTCTCCGTGACGCTTGCGCTGCGCTTCACATGCCGCGTGCCTTCCACCATCTTGCAGACTTTCTCCACATCGCCGCTCGATTCCTTGATGCCGATCAGGTTGGGATGCTCCGCCAGTTCGATCACGATCTCCGCCGGAATGTCATAACCCGTGGCCTGGGGAAAGTTGTAGATGATGACCGGCAGCGGCGAGCGGTCCGCAACAAAGCGATAAAACGCCAGCATGTTGGCTGGCTGCATCTGCTTCTTGTAATAGTGCGGCGTGCGCACCATGGCCACGTCATAGCCGGCTTTGGCAGCAAACTCGGTGAGCTGCAGGGTGCCGTCGGCAGACTCCACTCCGGTCCCGGCAATCAGCACCTTATGCGGCGCAGCCGCCTCACGTGCCGACTGCAAAACGTCGCGCCGCTCCAAGTCGGACAGCAGAATGGCCTCCCCGGTCGAGCCAAGCACCACAATGCCCGCTACTGGAGTCTTCGAGTAGCGCTCTACGTTGGCTTCGAGCTTCTTGAAGTAAACGTTTCCCTCGGGATAGAAAGGCGTGGTGATGGGAGAAAAAATGCCGTGGAGAAGCATGGGAGCAGCCCTCAGCCTACTTAGATAGCTTACCAGTTCGTGTGCTACCAATAAATTGTCATCCTGAGCGGAGTGGAGCGATTCGCTTTGCGAATCGCTCTGCGGAGTCGAAGGACCCCTAGCTCGATGACACTGGCCGTGCCGTTCCGGGGAATTCTCTCGATGATCTCACGGCATGGCAGGATGCAGGGGAGAATACCTTGAAGCGTCTGTATTCGGCTCCAGTTGGTCGGGGTCCTTCGACTCCTGTTGTCCCTTGCGCGCAAAGCGCGAAGGACTACATCCGCTCAGGATGACAGAGTTAAGGTGTAGGCTTAGCGGCGCGTTCTGGCCACTCTCTCCGCGTGCAGATGTTGCAGCGCCTGCACCCGTATTTCTCCTCGTTGCAGCGCGGCAATCCCTTCCGCGGCGGCCCTCGCGGCCGAAAGCGTCGTAATCGTGGGAATGCGCGCATTCACTGCTGCGCGACGGATGGCCTTCTCATCGAACCAGGGTTCGAGTCCGGTCGGTGTGTTGACGATGAGCTGAATGCGCTCGCCCTTGATCAGGTCCACCACGTTGGGCCGGCCCTCTTTCACTTTGTAGACTCGCTCGACCGCCATGCCTTTCCCTTCCAGAATATCCGCGGTTCCGGCGGTCGCTACCAGCTTGAATCCCATGTCGACGAAGCGACGCGCCAACTCGGCCACTTGCGGCTTGTCGTGGTCGGTGACGCTGATGAACACTGTGCCCTTGGTCGGAAGTTTCTGGCCCGCACCAACTTGGGCTTTGGCGAAGGCTTCTCCGAAGCTGTCGCCGACGCCCATCACCTCGCCGGTGGACTTCATCTCGGGGCCGAGCACCGTGTCCACTCCGGGAAACTTGTTCCATGGAAACACCGGCGATTTCACGTAGTAGCCGCGGCCGGTGTCGAGATCGGCGCGGCGTTCGATGAACTCCGGCAGAAATTCGCGCAGCTTGCGGCCCGTCATCAGGCGGGCAGCGATTTTGGCCATGGGTACGCCCGTCGCCTTTGAAACGTAGGGCACGGTGCGTGAGGCGCGTGGGTTCACTTCCAGCACGTAAACTTTGGCACCGTCGCCCTTGGAGTTGCCATTGCCGCGCGGAATCGCGAACTGAATGTTCATCAGCCCGATCACCTTCAGTGCGCGCGCCAACTTGAAGGTGTAGTCGCGCATGCGTTCCAGCAACGGCTCGGGAATGTCCACCGCCGGCAGCACGCACGAAGAATCGCCGGAGTGGATGCCGGCTTCTTCAATGTGCTGCATGATGCCGCCGATTACCACATCCTCTCCGTCAGAGAGCGCGTCCACGTCAACTTCGATGGCGTCCTCCAGGAAGTGATCAATCAGCACCGGCCGATCCTGGGAGTACTCGACCGCCTCCTTCATGTAGCGGACGACGGTTTCCTCGTCGTAGGCGATGACCATGGCGCGCCCGCCCAGCACATAGGAGGGCCGCACCAGCACCGGATATTGCACCCGCTTCGCGCCTTCCACGGCTTCCTCGAGTGAGGCCACCATCACGCCGGGTGCTTGCGGAATTTCCAGGTCTTCCAGCAGCTTGTTGAAACGCTTGCGATCTTCGGCGAGGTCAATCGATTCGGGAGAGGTTCCGATGATATTCACTCCCGCCGCTTTCAACGGCAGTGAGAGGTTCAGCGGGGTCTGGCCGCCGAACTGCACAATCACGCCGACGGGCGCGTTGGAAGCAGCCTCGTGCTCGTAGACGGCGAATACGTCTTCCAGCGTGAGCGGCTCGAAGTAGAGGCGGTCGCTGGTGTCGTAGTCGGTCGAGACGGTCTCCGGGTTACAGTTGATCATGATCGTCTCGTAACCGTCATCGCGCAGCGCGAATGCGGCATGGCAGCAGCAATAATCGAACTCAATTCCCTGCCCGATGCGGTTGGGCCCACTGCCGAGAATGATGACTTTTTTCTTCTGGGTGGGTGTCGCCTCGTCTTCTTCTTCGTAAGTCGAGTAAAGATACGGCGTGTAGCTTTCGAACTCGGCAGCGCAGGTATCCACGCGCTTGTAGACCGGAGTGACGCCGTGCTTCTTGCGCAGGTGGCGTACTTTTTCCGGGGCGCCTTTTCCGTCCAGCCGCCAGACTCCAGCCAGCCGCCCGTCGGAGAAGCCCATGCGTTTGGCCTCGCGCAACACCTCCGCAGGTACCGACTCCATCGGGTGCTTCTCCAGCTCCAACTGCATATCGTTAATCTCCTTGAGCTGGTAGAGAAACCAAGGATCGATCGAGGTCATCGTGGAGAGCTGCTTAACCGTATGGCCCTGACGTAACGCGTAGCGCACGTAGGAAAGCCGCTCGGGGTGCGGCGTGACCAGCCGCTGGGTGAGGATCTTGGGCTCGATCTTCTCCGAGCCAACCTTCTTTCCCGTATCCAGCGCGCGCACGCCCTTGAGCAGCGCTTCTTTGAAGGTGCGGCCGATGGCCATCACTTCGCCCACCGACTTCATCTGCGGGCCCAGGTTCTCGTCGACGCCGGGGAATTTTTCGAACTGCCACTTGGGAATCTTCACCACCACGTAGTCGAGCGTGGGCTCGAAGCAGGCGGGCGTCTTGCGGGTAATGTCGTTAGGAATCTCGTCCAGCGTGTAACCCACGGCCAGCTTGGCGGCAATCTTGGCAATCGGGAACCCTGTCGCCTTCGAAGCCAGCGCCGATGACCGCGACACGCGCGGGTTCATCTCGATCACCACCATCCGCCCGGTCTGCGGATGCACGCCAAACTGGATGTTCGATCCACCGGTCTCGACCCCGATCTCGCGAATCACCGCGATCGCGGCGTCGCGCATCATCTGGTACTCACGGTCGGTCAGGGTCTGCGCTGGAGCCACGGTGATGGAGTCGCCGGTATGCACGCCCATGGGATCGAAGTTCTCGATCGAGCAGATGATGATGACGTTGTCCTTCAGGTCGCGCATCACCTCAAGCTCGTACTCTTTCCAGCCGAGCACCGACTCTTCGATGAGGGCCTCGTGGACGGGAGAGAAATCCAGGCCGCGGGCCAGCACTTCCATCAGCTCTTCGCGGTTGTAAGCGATGCCGCCGCCCGAGCCGCCCAGGGTGAACGACGGGCGAATAATCACCGGGAAACCGATCTTGCCGGCGAACTCCAGGCCATCCTTGAGATTGTTGACCAGCGCCGACTTGGGCACGTCGAGGCCGATCTTCTGCATGGCGTCCTTGAAGAACAGCCGGTCTTCGGCTTTCTTGATGGCCGCGATGTTGGCGCCAATGAGCTGCACGTTGTATTTGTCAAGAATGCCGCCGTCAGAAAGTTCGACTGCCAGGTTGAGCGCAGTCTGCCCGCCGACCGTTGGCAACACGGCAAAACCGCAGCCCGGCGACAGTTCGCGCTCGACGCGAATGACCTCTTCCAAGTAGTCGCGAGTGAGCGGCTCGATATAAGTCCGGTCGGCGAGGTCTGGGTCAGTCATGATGGTGGCCGGATTGGAATTGGCCAGCACCACCTCGTACCCCTCGGACTTGAGCGCCTTGCAAGCCTGCGTCCCGGAGTAATCAAACTCCGCCGACTGGCCAATAATGATGGGGCCAGAGCCGATGATCAGGATTTTCGAGATGTCAGTGCGTTTGGGCATTCGTTATGCAGTCTTGTTGGTCTTGTCCGCTGGCATGAGCCTAGCTACGCCGTTGCCAGCTTTGTTGTGAGACGGAACGTCGTCGCTTGGTGCGGTAGTCTTGCTTTGAAAGGGCGCGCCTTCAGGTGCGCCGACCGCCGCCCCTAAGGCGATGGGCTTTAGCCCCTGGGGTACGCCGTCTAATTCGAAACCGGCGTGTGCGGAAGAGTACGAATAGTCCTCCGGCTGTTCACACAGATTCCTCTTTACCGGATTCTGGCGCATGTAAATCACGTGCAGCCTGTGGTCGCTAGCGTCGCGAATACGATGGTCCGAAAAACCCTTCTGCCAGACATCCATGTTCGAACCCAGTTCCTTCTTCGCTCGATACGAGAATCCACCCTTGATGAATTGAACTGCTTTCTCGAGGCTGGTGAGTGGAGTGAGCAAGACGTGAATATGATCCGGCATGATTACGAACTCGTGGAGGAGGTACGCCGAGCCGCGATAGTGATAGAGCGTGTTGATCATCAATTTGGACCACGGCTCGGCTTGAAAAAGCGTCCGCCGCCCCCAGGTGCTGGTGGTGACCATGTAGGTCTGTCCCGTGTTGGTGGCATGCTCCCTCGTGGGTCTCAACGGCTTACCTCAGGGGCTAAAGCCCGTCTCTTTTCCCCTCTTGCGGCGCGCCTGGAAGGCGCGCCCTTTCAAAGCGTCTCGCATTCAGCTTGTCAGTCGACGGTTATGAAGCTCTGAACCGAAACCTTCCCCGTTTTCTTCCCCCTCTTTATAAGCACGCTTTCGGACCCGCAGTCGTTCCGGCTGCCAGCCCATCGCTGGACGTCCAGAGGTATGACGAGTTGCTCGCGCTTCAGATCGAAAACAGCAAAATAACGTCCCGTTTCCAGATCTGTGGCCTCAAAATGACCCAAGCGGTCGGTGCGGCCTTGCGATCGAACTGGCAATCCCGTGCAGCACTTGCTGGTTTCTTCGGATGCCTGGTAAATCGTAAATGGGCGATCTCCAACACTCGCGCCTTTCACTTGCAGCTGTGCGCAGAGCGGAGAATGAACCCAATACCATTCCTGCCCTTCCTCCGCAACCAGACTGCTGGCCAAGAGAAACAGGAGGCACGTACTCCTCGCCAATCCGCTCACAGTCTCCTCCGCCAGCACCCGACTGCTGACTCCTGACTCCCAACTCCTGACTACTGCCCTTTCCACTCCTCCATCATCTTCACAAAATCCTTGAACAGATAATGCGAATCATGCGGCCCCGGACTTGCCTCCGGGTGATACTGCACGCTGAACAGCGGCAGGTTCCGGTGACGCATGCCTTCGAGCGTGTTGTCGTTCAGATCCATGTGGGTCAACTCGACTTCGCTCATCGGCAGCGAATCCGGGTCCACCGCGAAGTTGTGGTTGTGGGCGGTGATCTCAACCTTCCCGGTGTGCAACTGCTTCACCGGATGATTGCCGCCGTGGTGGCCGAATTTCAGCTTGTAGGTCTTGCCGCCTAGCGCAATCCCCGTCAGCTGATGTCCCAGGCAAATCCCGAAAATCGGCTGCCGCCCCATCAATCTCCGAATATTGTCCACCGCATACGTGCACGGCTCGGGATCGCCCGGCCCATTCGACAGGAACACTCCATCCGGCTTCAGCGCCAGCACATCTTCCGCCGGGGTCTGCGCGGGCACTACCGTTACCTTGCAGCCTTCTCCCCGCAGCTTGCGCAGGATGTTCTGCTTAATGCCGTAGTCATAGGCCACTACGTGGAAACGGGCGGGCTCGTCTTTCACGCCCACCACTTCGTCCGGCAGGTGCGAGCGCTCACCGGTCTCCCAGACGTAGGTGTTCTTGGTGCTCACGACCTTGGCCAGATCGGTGCCGTCCATCTTCGGGATCGAACGCGCCTTCGCCACCAATTTCTCAGCATCGCTTTCCAGCGTCGAGACCACGCCGCGCATCACGCCATGATCCCGCAGATGCCGCACCAGCGCGCGCGAGTCGATGTCGCCCAGCACCGGAATCTTGAAGCCCTCTAGGTACTCCTCGGCCACCTGCTGCGAGCGCCAGTTGGAGCTGACTTTCGAGAACTCGCGCACGATCAGCCCCTCGATATAAGGCCGCGTGGCTTCGTTGTCTTCGGGGTTGGTTCCGTAATTGCCGATTTCAGGATTGGTAAGGACTACGATCTGGCCGCAATAGGAGGGATCAGTAAAAATTTCCTGATAGCCAGTGATGGAAGTATTAAAAACTACTTCCCCGTAACATTCGCCTTTCGCACCGTAGCCTTTGCCTCGGAAGACCCTGCCGTCTTCCAGCGCAAGGATGGCTTGCATTGATTCTCCGGGGGAGTGGATTTTATGAATTCTAGCAGGGAAGGAGAAATCGGGGAAGGCGTGTCGATTGAATCTTCGGCGGGCGAGGCGCCCGCCGCCACACGGTCCCTAGCGCACCCGCCCCATCTTCTCCATCGGCCAGTAGCCGAAGACCGCCTTGCCGTAAATGAATGAGGCGTCCACCGGGCCGAAATCGCGGCTGTCGTTCGACATGGTGCGATGATCGCCCAGCAGGAAGTAGCTGTCCGGCGGCACCTCGGTCTCCGGATAGGAGCGCTGGTCGGCGTAGGCGGGCGGCACGTAATCTTCTTCGAGCGGCTTGCCGTTCAGATAGACCAGTCCGTCCTCAATGCGAATGCGGTCTCCGGCCAGGCCGATGACGCGCTTGATGTAACTCTTGGAAGGATCCCGGGGATAGCGAAAAACCACGATATCGCCGCGCTGAATGGGCTCCAGTCGGTACACGAACTTGTTGACAAAGATGCGCTCCTGGTCATCCAGCGAGGGCATCATGCTGGTGCCTTCCACCTTCACCGGCTGGTACAGGAAGATAATGATGAACGCGGAAATCGCCAGCGAGATGATCAAGTCCCGGAGCCAGACTGAAAGCATGGGCCACGCGCGCCACGACGCAGGAGCCTTCGCTCCGGTCTCTGGCTTCGGTTGTGTTGGACTTGCAGGCTCCGCCATTTTGTCTCTGGGCTCTTATTTTATACGGATCAGCGGCCGGCGGTGAATGTTGCCGATCCAATCGTAACCATCGCCCGCCCCACTACTGCCACTGCGCAATTCAGGTTACAATACTCCAACCGAGGACACCTGACTTATGCTCAAACGCGGCTTGACCCTGGTTCTTCTTTTCTTCATTACCCTGACTCTGTCGGCTCCCTGGGCCACGTCTCAGCAAGAAGGAGAGGTACCTGCTTACAACGCGGGGCCACCGGCCAAAGGCACGAAGCTGCCTCCGATACTCGGCAAGGAGCAGCTCTGGGGTGAGAACGCACAATACCCATACCAGACCCATGCCTATGAGCTGGCCGCCAAGATTCCGGTCGTGCTGCACCAGCAACCCTGTTATTGCTATTGCGACCGCATGGGGCACAACAGCCTGCATAGCTGCTTCGAGAATACCCATGGGGCGCGCTGTGACGTTTGTTTGAAGGAGCTGTATTACTCCTACAGCGAGCACAAGAAAGGGAAAACCGCCGCCCAGATCCGCAAGGGGATCATGAGCGGCCAGTGGAAGCAAGTGAACCTGGAGACGGCTGCAGCGATCAACTAGAGCATGGCTTGCGCTCTCGCTTCTTCCTGATGATCGGGTTGACGGCTCGGTGAAGGCAGCGTATAACCTGCTCGCAGCGCTGGCGGCAAGGCCTTTTCCACAGGGGGCGTCCAGGCCAACTTAGCCGATGATCTCATGGGCAGGGCTGGGTGAACCAGAAACTGTCAGAACAAGTTGAGCTGTATTCACCTAAGGTGTACAAAAAGGAGTAGTTACGAAGAGTAGCGGAAGAGTTTTGCAAATGGCGCAGAAGCCCACACCGAAGAAATCCGTCGCCGACGACCCGCGTTTTACACAGGCTGTGCAAAACTATGAGGCCGGTTTGCGGGCCATGCAGGAGCACAAATTTGAGAAAGCCAAAGGCCACTTGCAGAAGGTGGTTGGCGGCCCCAGCAAGGAACTGGCCGACCGCGCCACGGTTCACTTGAGCACCTGCAACCAGCATCTGGAGCGGGTCACTACTCAGTTCAAGAGCCCGGAAGAGCATTACGACTACGCCATCTCTCTGATCAACGTGGGCGACTATGTGAGCGCCCGCGAGCATCTCGAGAAGCTGTCCAAGCAGGTTCCCAAGGCCGACTATGTCGCCTACGGCCTGGCCGCGCTCGACTGCCTCACCGGCCACGTTGAGGATTCGCTGCGCCATCTGGATGAAGCCATCCGCCTCAATCCCGGGCTGCGCTTCCAGGCCCGGAATGATTCCGACTTCCAGAACCTGGTGGAGGATCCGCGCTTTACCGAACTGCTTTATCCTGATCCCGGGGCCGAGTTGCCCCCCATGGCGACCGGTTCCGACGAGGGTCGCTAGGCCTCATGGCCGAGTCCCCACAGCAGCCCGAGCAGCCCGCCCGGGAAAAGCTGCCCGGGCACCGCAGCTTGCGGGTGGTTGCAATGGGTGGCGGAACCGGCCTCTCTACCCTGCTCAAAGGTCTGAAGGGCTACGTTACTCCCCCCGGCGAACACGCCCCGAGGTTGGATCAACCCTCGATCAGCGATCTCTCGGCTGTGGTCACAGTCAGCGACGATGGAGGTTCCAGCGGCCGCCTGCGCAAGGAGCTCAACATGCTCCCGCCGGGCGACATCCGTAACTGCATTGTTGCTCTCTCGGAAGACGAGGCCCTGCTCTCCCGCCTGTTCCAGCATCGTTTTGTGAAGGGCTCGGGCCTGGAAGGCCACAGTTTCGGCAATCTGTTTCTGGCGGCGCTCACCTCGATCACCAGTGACTTCAGTGAGGCGGTGCGGCTATCCTCTGAGATCCTACTTACCCGCGGTCACATATATCCGTCAACCACCGCCAACATCGAACTGGAAGCGCTGATGGAGGACGGCACGCGGGTGCAAGGTGAGACCAGGATCACCGCCAGCAAGGGGAGGATCAGGGAATTGTTCCTGGTCCCGCCCGACGTCGAACCGCTGCCGCAAACGCTGGACGCGATTGCCCGGGCTGACCTCATCACCATCGGGCCGGGATCGCTGTTCACCAGCCTGATTCCCAACCTGCTGGTGCGTGGCATGGCCCAGGCAATTGTCAATTCGCCCGCGGTGAGAGTCTACGTTTGCAACCTCATGACCCAGGCCAATGAGAGCTTGGGGCTCACAGCCGCCGACCACATTCGTGCCCTCAACCGCCACGCCCAGGTCACGCGCATATTCGACTATGCGGTCATCAACCGCACACCTGCCGACCCGGAACTGAAGGCCAAGTACGCGCTCGAAGGCGCCAGCCAGATCGTCGCTGATCTGGAAGCCATCGAAGAGTTGGGCGTGTGCCCCGTCTTGGGCGATTATCTTGACCAGGGCATGGTGGCCCGCCACGCCACCGCACAGGTGGCGAACGACCTGCTGCAACTGGTGGCCCAGGCCCCGCAGTCAAACTCTCCATCGCCGCACACGGCGACCTAGGTCGAGTGGCCCACTCAAGCCCGCCTTTGGCTTGAGTGGGTTCAATTCGCGCCCTTGCGGGCTGCAAACTCGTTCATCTTGATTCCCGCCCCGGCACGGAACATAATGCGCGAGGTTCAGGCTGCTGTTTTCCTCCCCGGTTGGCCAGACTGGAGGTCACGCCATGAAGTCTCTTCGCACCCTTATGATTGCCGCCCTTCTGCTTCTGGGGCTGGTCCTGCTCGGCGTCCCGGCCACGCCGGCACAGTCCGTCCCGGACATCCCCCAGGCGCACGTCACTTTCACCACCATTGACGTGCCCGGGGCGGCGAGCACCAACGTGTATGGCATCAACAGCGCCGGGCACATAACGGGGAATTATTCGGAGCAGGCGAGTTCCCCTGCGCGTGGGTTCTCACTGGCCGACGGTGTCTTCAGCTTCTTTGACTACCCTGGCGGAGACGCTAGCGGAGGGGTAGGTATCAATGACTCGGATGTGATCGCCGGCGCGGCGTCGATCAACAACTTCACCGGCATCGTGAGCTTCCTGTACGACGGAAAGAATTTCAAGACAATTCAAGTGTCGGGGCAACAGCTTACCTGGGCCTACGGCCTCAATAACGCAAACACCGTGGTGGGTGGCTATGGCACAGGAAATCTGCAGGCTTTCGTGTTCGTAGAGGACCACTTCAGGGCGATCTCTCCGCCCGGAGAATTCTTCAGTGTTGTGGCCAGCGGCATCAATAATCTGAACCAGATTGTAGGTTCGGCTGACGGCGTCGGCTTTCTCTACGACCACGGCAAGTTCAAAAAGATCGTGGTGCCCGGAGCAAGTTTTACGGCCCCCCTTGGCATCAATGACCAAGGGATCATCGTCGGCGGCTATGAGAAGGGGCCGCCGTATGCCAACCACGGTTTCATTCTGAAACATGGGCACTTTCTTTTCCTGGACTACCCGGGGGCCATCGCTACGTTTGCAGATGGCATCAACTCCGCGGGACAGATCGTCGGTTCCTACCAGTCGGGGGATACGACCTACCACGGCTTCGTCACCAGCCCGATCACCGATGCGGATTTCAGGTAAGGGCGCCAGAAAGGCCTGTCATCGCGACGAAGACTAAGCATTTCGAGTGCGGCGGATGGTTTGACCACCCACCCGCCGCAAGTTCGACTCTGAGAACTTACCTCTGAATCCACGGAGTAACCCAGTTGGAGATGGACTGCTGGGGCCCTCCCAGGCCGTTCTGGCCACCCTGGATGAACTTGACGAGCTGGTTCGCCACCTTCTCCGCGGCCCAGGCTGTCGGGTGAGTGTGGTCTCCCCAGTATTGCAAGTAGTTGGGGTCGAGATCGCCGTAACGAAAATCGCCGGGGTCCCCTTGGCACTGAATTCGCGCCCTTGCGGGCTGCAAACTCTTTCATCTTGTTTCCCGCTCCCGGCACGAAGGATAATGCGCGAGGTTCAGGCTTCTGTTTTCCTCCCCGGTTGGCCAGACTGGAGGTCACGCCATGAAGTCTCTTCGTACCCTTATGATTGCCGCCCTTCTGCTTCTGGGGCTGGCCCTGCTCGGCGTCCCCTCTGCCCCTGCACAGTCGGCCCCGGAGATCCCGCAGGCGCAGGTCACCTTCACCACCATTGACGTGCCCGGGGCGGCGTCTACTGTCGCAAACGGGATTAACACGGCCGGACACGTGACAGGAAACTACTCGGAGCAGATTGGCTCCCCTGCGCGGGGGTTCTCATTTGCCGACGGCGTTTTCAGCCTGTTCGACTACCCCGGGGGAGACGACACCGGACCGTTCGGCATCAATGACTCCGATGTGATTTCTGGCGCGGCGTCGGTCAACAATTTCACCGGTATGGTCAGCTTTCTGTATGACGGCAAGAACTTCAAGACACTTCAAGTGCCGGGGCAACAGCTCACCTGGGCTTACGGCCTCAATAACGCAAACAACGTGGTGGGGGGCTATGGCACGGGGAGTCTGCAGGCTTTCGTGTTCGTAGGCGGCCACTTCAAGACGATCTCCCCGCCTGGACAATCCTTCAGTGTTGTGGCCAGCGGCATCAATAACCTGCGGCAGATCGTAGGTTCGGCCGATGGCACCGGCTTTCTTTACAACCACGGCACGTTCAAGAAGATCGCGGTGCCTGGGGCGAGTTATTTCACAGCTCCCGAGGGCATCAACGATGATGGCATTGTCGTGGGTACGTACGAAGCATGCTCTCCCGACTGTCGCGTGCACGGCTTCGTGATGAGAAACGGCAGCTATCTGACACTCGACTATCCTGGTGCAGCGGACACGTTCTGTGTGGGGATTAACAATGCCGGACAAATCGTTGGGACCTTCGAGACCCAACCACAGGTTTACCACGGATTCGTGACCAGCCCGATCACAGCAGCGGATTTCAGGTAACCGTGCGCAAACGACGGTTACTGCGACCAGGGCGAAGCGTTTTTCAGTGCGCGGCGGATGGTTTGACTACCCACCCGCCGCAAGTCTGACTGGGGGAAGTTACCTCTGTATCCAAGGAGTGACCCAGTTGGAGATGTTCTGCTGAGGGCCTCCCAGGCCGTTCAGACCACCCTTGATGAACTTGACCAACTGGTTCGCCACCTTCTGCGCGGCCCAGGCTGTGGGGTGAGTATGGTCGCCCCAGAATTGCGTGTAGCCCTCGGCGAGGTCGCCGTAGCGGAAGTCACCGGGATTACCCTGAGCCTGGCAGAGTGGGTCTCTGTTGGTCGTGCTGTCGCACCAATTCAATCCCGACCCCGAGCTTGGGGTTGTCCCATCCGCCCAGAGATATGGTCCCCAATCCACCCAGGGAGCGACATCGTAGGTGAGCGGGCCGGCGTATTCGTCCGGATTATTGTTGACGCCACCCGCCTGGTTAATCTGCGCCACAATCAGCCGCTGCACCGCAATCCCCTCCTCGAAAGCAAACGGCTCGGGCATCAGGCAGCCCGCGGTCGGATCGCTGGAATCCTCCGGCGGATTCACCGCATACCCGCCGTAGGTGCGGCTGGTCACAAACACCATCTGCAGGTTGGGGTAGCGCGGCACCCCGCTGGAATTGCCGTCCAGGTCCAGCTTGCAGCACTTGAGATAGCGCACAATGTTCCCCAGGTACCTCTCGGCCTGGTAGGCGTCCGGATCGAAGGGGGGAATGGTCGTGCAGTGCTGCCGCTTCAGGTCGCACTGCGGATAGGAGGTGGAACTTTTAATGAACACCGCCTGCACCTGGTGGTCGCTGAAGCCGTTGTAAACCAGGTCCGTGTGAACCCGAATGTAGTTGCATTCCTGAGGGTTGGAGAGTGTGCCGCCGACATCCGGACACTCGTTGTGGGTGGCGTAATAACCCTGCGGGGTAGGGTCCCACTTATCCAGTGTGGCCCCGCCCAGAGCGCCATTGAAAACGACCACATCCAGACCCACCCCCTTTGCTTTTTGACAATCTGACGACGCTCTGCCGGCGGACCGGCAAAGTTCGGCACCTTCTCGTGCAAGTTCCACGTTTTCAAGATTTTGCCTACAACCCCTTTGGAATCAAAGATCGTTCCCCTAAGTCCTTTGTCTTCAAAGATCACACCTGGGGGGAGGGGTACCCCCTGTGAAAAAAAACGCTCGAGATTTCCGGGACGAGTCATCAGCAGCAGTTCCTGGCGGCTGACGGCTGATGGCTGACGGCTGCTATATTGAATCGAATGCCAAAACCACGTATCGCTATCGCGATCATGGCCGCCGGCAAGGGCACGCGGCTGAAGTCCCGGCATCCCAAGGTGCTGCATGAAGTCGGCGGCAAGCCGCTGCTGGCCCACGTCATTGCAGCCGCCACGAACGTAGTTCCCGCGAAGGATGTCTACGCCATCATCGGGCACGAGGCTGACCGGGTACGAGCCGCCGTCTCCCATTCCGGAATTAACTTCGTGTTGCAGGAGCCCCAGCGCGGCACCGGGCACGCCTTGATGGTCGCGGGCGAAGCATTGGCGTCCTACGACCTGGTGCTGGTGCTCTCCGGGGACGCTCCGCTCATCACCTCAAAAACCATCGAGAAACTTCGCGACTTCCACCTGGCGAAGAAAGCTGCCCTGACACTGCTCACCGCCCAACTGGAAAACCCGGCTGGCTACGGCCGGGTGATCCGCAAGAGCAAAGGCGACGACGTCCATGCCATCGTGGAGCAGAAGGCGCTCTCCGCCGCACAGAAGAAAATTCGCGAGATTAACGCCGGTTTCTATGCCTTTGACGCTCGCCTGCTGTTCCGCCATATCGGCCGGCTTTCGACCAACAATCCCCACGGCGAGTTTTATCTCACCGACATGGCCGCCATTCTCGGCAAGGCAAACCAGCGAGTGGTCGCCTTGGACGCAGGCGATCCCCACGAAGTTCTGGGGGGCAACACTCGAGCTGAACTTGCGGAAATTGACCAGCACATGCGCCGTGCCAAGTGCCAGCAACTGATGACCGAGGGCGTTACCATTTTCTATCCACACACCTGCGTGATTGATATGGACGTCGAGATTGCTGCCGATACGACCATCGAACCGTTCGTGCAACTTCTCGGCAAGACCCGCATTGGCTCCGATTGCCGTATCCGCTCCTACAGCGTGATCGCCGACTCGGACATCGGCGACGGTGTGCTGATTCTCCCCGGTTGCGTGCTCGACCAATCCCAGGTGAAGGCCGGCGCCCGGCTGGGCCCGTACTCGCGGCTGCGTCCCGGGAGCGAGATCGGCGAAGGCGCCCATGTGGGGAACTTTGTAGAGACCAAGAAAATCAAGATGGGCAGAGGCTCCAAGGCCAACCACCTTACCTATTTAGGAGACACGGAAATCGGCGAAGGGGTGAACATCGGAGCAGGCACCATCACTTGCAACTATGACGGCACGAACAAATACAAGACCATCATCGAAGATGGCGTCTTCGTCGGCAGCGATGCCACGCTGGTCGCGCCGGTGCGGGTGGGAAAGGGTGCTTACGTCGGGGCGGCAACCTGCGTCACGGATGACGTGCCGGCCGATGCGCTGGTTCTCGGCCGGGCGCGGCAGATTGTAAAAGAGGGCTGGGCGAAAGAGAAGCGGGCGGCCCAGAAAAAGTAGCCGCCGAAACCAAAGAAAAAGGCCGCGAACGGTTCCGCGGCCTCTGCGTTGTACTTTCCTACCGCGAAACCGCCGCAAACAACTCTGAATGCAGCAACGACTGAAACTTCTTGTCGTCGGTCTTGAAGTGCAGTTGCAGATTGGAACTGTCCGAGTCCACGGTGACACTGTCCAGCGCGATCTTCTCGGTGGGCGTTGCATTCAACTTCTTGTAGAGCACACCCGCCTTGACCAGGGAAGAAAGCGTGGTTGCAGTGACCGAATCCGAGGTAAGCACACTGAGATCAAAATTCACCCCGTTGGAGAAATCCATGGTGTAGCGTGAGCCCAGTATCCGTTTCTTGACGGTGTCGTAGTCGGCCAACTTGGAAGCATCGCCCAGCGCCGAGCGCATCATGTTCTGCGTTCCCTGCTGGTCGAGCACGCTCCACACCATCCCGGAATCCACCGAACCGATCATGTCGGCGATCTGGTTATTGGAATCAAGCCCGGTGCTATAGCCGTCGCGCGCGTCCAACGCTCCCTGGAGGGCGCTGCGGTCGCCGAACAGCAGAGTATTGTCATCGAGGAAGGTCATCTGCATGCCGCTCGACATCGGCCACAAGCTGGCCTCGCGCACTTTGACTGGCTTCACTTTTTGCAGGCGCATCTTCTTGAGGAATGCCTTGGTGGGGAAAGTCCCTTGGGCGATGCCCACCACCCGCACGCCCTGCTTGGGAGTGCGATAGGAGGCGAAAGTGAGCTGATCTACGTCCTTTTCCGGGTCGATGCCGACACTTTTCAGCGCGCCCTCAAACTCCTTTAAGTTCTCCGGCAGCACCTGCTGCTTGAGGGCCTGGGCGGTCTCGGAATTGCGCAGGGCGCGGTAGTCCACGGAGATGATCTGCTGGACATCGGAAGGGATCACGGTGCGCGCCGAACTGCCCAACGGCACGGCCCACGCCGTCACCGCGCACAGAAACACAATGCAGAAACACGTTCTCGCAATTTTCATAAACTTCCTCGAGGAAAGATGCCTGGTTAGATGCTGGTTCCCTACCCGTCTACTGCATCGTGTCCTTAATTGTAAGCCAATTTGCGGTCAACTGGCGGAAACGAAAGTGCAATGGGAATGTGATCAGAACGGTACATGCTGGACAATGCGGATGGCTGGCTTTCGCGGTTTCACAAGGCGGTGCGAGCAGTCCCTCTGGAAGGTTGGAGGTACCGCATCGGCCTGGCGAGATCCTTGTGGCGAAGCATCCGGACGGTGCTGAAGGGCGTCGGCAGGCCGAAGGCGGGACGGGTCGTTCGGCTGACTTCAACTCCAGCGGCGACGGCTTTGAGTTCAATTTCTTTCCGCACGCGCAGGCGCCTTCCATCCGATACAAGAACTAGCGGAGGGAATGGGATTCGAGACCTGCACCAACACTTGGTTCCAGCCACCAAGTATATAATCGCGGGCGACTTTGCGGGGGGCCGAGTGCCGCAATTCGGACGTGGGACACGCCCTGAAAACCGCGTCCACGATTGCGCATCCCACCGAGCACCCCGACCAGGAGACGATGTGGAGCACTCACTCACAATTCGGTTGACCCGTCCGTCCCATCGCGCAGCGGTCCCCCGCGGCGCGGTCATTCTTCTTTTGCTGCTTCTGGCAGCGGCTTTCCCGGGCACAACGGCGGCGGCTCAGACTGGATATACCGGGATCTTTGGCGGCGGCCCGCTTTACATCAACGCGACCAACAACATCACCGAGATCAAGAATTCCGGTTTCACCGAGGTGCTGGTGTGGAGTGTCGAAGTCAAAAGCAACGGCGACCTGAATTTCAACGGGGAGTTTCCCCTGACCTCGAATGGGGTTTATATCGGCGACCAGACCCATCCCGACTTCGCCTCCAACATGGCGCTGCTGAAAACCGGGACCATCAAGCGGGTGACGTTCAGCATCGGCTCCTCCAACTTCGGAGACTGGCAGGACATTACCGCCCTGGTGCGATCGCAGGGCACCGGCCCCGACAGCATCCTTTATAAGGACTTTGCGGCCCTCAAGGCCGCCATCCCCGCGCTGGACGCCATCGATTTCGACGACGAGAACAGCTTCAACACCCCGACCACGGTTGCGTTTGGAGTGATGCTGGGCGGGCTCGCGTATCACGTGAATCCGGACGCCTTCGACAACAGCACCTATTGGACGAATGTGGTTTCGCAAATCAACACCCAGCTTCCGGGCACGGTGGACGGCGTTCATCTCCAGGCCTACGCCGGGGGCAGCGGAAATAATCCGTGCGTGGGATGGAATTTCGGCAGCGTTCCGGTGTGGCCCGGCCTGTGGGACCGCGACGACACTCCCAGCCAGGTGCAGAGCATCATGACCGGTTGGCACAGCCAATGTGGCATTACCGGCGGGTTCATGTGGCTGTATGACGACTTCGTCGGCAATGGCCTCGCGGCCCAATACGCCAACGCCATCAACAACGCGGTCGCCAGCAGCGGCTTTACGCTTTCCGGGCCGGGCACGGTGTTCCTGAACCAGAAGGCAACCGCCAATGCCGTGATCACCATTACCGACTTCGGCGGTTTCACCGGTGAGGTGACTCTGAGCGTGTCGACTCTGCCGCAAGGCGTCCGCGCGGTGGTGCAGGGACAGGGGAATACGCAGAGAGTGGTGTTCAAAGCCACGCCTACGGCCAGCACGGGATTCACTCAGGTGACCGTGACCGGGGTTTCCGGCAGCATCACGCAGACTGTGACCTTCACCCTGGCGGTGAGCGCCGCCGTGGGCGGAACGGGCACGGGCACGCAGGTGGATCTGTGGTCGGAATTCAACCTCAGCGGAATTTATCAGGACGGAATCACGTATTCGACCGGAGGGCTCGATGGCATCGGGTATTCGTACTCGGCGAACCTGCTGCGGGCCTCGCGGGTGTTCAGCGGCATCCTGCTCGACTTAGGCCCCGCCAATGATCTGGACGCGGTCGGTTGCAGCGGCCAATCGGTTCCTCTACCCGCGGGACAGTTCTCCAGCCTGGTGCTGTTCGCCAGCGGGGTGCAGGGCAATCAAACCTCGCAGACGCTCACCGTCCACTACACCGACGGAACCAGTACACCATTCGTGCAGAACTTCAGCGACTGGTTCACGCCGAAAAAGTATCTCGGAGAACTGGAGGCCGTGGCCATGGCCTACCGCAATTTTCAGGACGGCACGAAGGACAAGCGGACGTTCAATCTGTATGCCTACCGGCTGGTTTTAAGTTCAGCGAAGGTGTTGCAGAGCATTACCCTGCCCAATAATCCAAAGGTGGTAGTGCTGGCGATTACGCTGGTGCCGTAGAGAAGGCGTGTTGTACCCACGAAATTGCGGGTGCCCCATTTCTCGCGTTCTTTGCGAGAAGTGGGGCTTGTCACTCATTTCCCGTCGGGTGGCCCGCTCATTCGCGGTTTTTGCGAATGAGTGGAGTTACGATGCCGCCTGCACCACCGTAAGAATCTCGCTGCATGCTTTCCGGCCCACACGCATCCGCACAGAACGCGGATGAATCGGCCTCACCAGCCGCTCGCCCCAGGAACAATTTCAAATTTTTCTTGACAGCCGATTCGCCGGGGCCCAGACTCGCCTCTGCTCATGGCGTCCACACCTCGGCTCTATGATCAAGAACCAGGCTTCCACGAAGCAAATGCTCAAGAACTACCGGAGGAATATGTTGAAGAAAATGCTTTTCCCGGTTGTACTGATCGCAGGCCTGGTGGTCGTGGCCAGCCTCACAGCAGTCGCGCAGAACAACGGACTCTCAATCAGGTCTCGCGGCGAAGCGGTTCAGATGCCGGCCCCACCGCCGGTGACGACCCAAGGCGTCATCGAACCAAATTTGCCTCCACCGTACTGCAGCCCCTGCCTCTTCTACGGTGGCGATCTCGATCCCACAAATCGCCTGGCAAACGGTCTGTTGATTGGGAAGGGCCTTATTTTCCTGGATTCCGCGGTCTACAGCGCCTTCCAGGTACCCCACGGCAAGACTTGGACGGTCAGGGGACTATTCGCAAACACTCTCTCTACGGTGGGTGTCATAGATCCGCCCCAGGCCGATTGGGAAATCCGGTCGGGTGTCAGTTCCGGCAACGGCGGAACTGTGGTTGCTTCGGGAACAGGCGCGGCGACGTTCAATCCAACTGGCCGGATTTTTATTGATAAAGAGTACACCGTACTGGTAAGGCTGCCGGCGCCGGGGATCACTCTGACGGGTGGAACTTACTACATGGCAGTGATCCCATACTGCACGAATGCGAGTAACTCGAATTGTCAGACGGCGCAGTACTTCGAGTCCGACGTTGAACCGCCGATCCGTAACAGTAAAGGCAGGCAGCCAATCGATGACGCCTTCTTCAACGAGCCTGCCGGCGGCGATAACTTTGAGCCGACCTGGGGCAACAACCCCGAAACATGCTACATCGGTTGCGATGGGTTCTCCACAGGCCTGATCGGCAAGAGCCAGTAATTGTGTTCACAACCCATTCCGGGGGGCTGGCCCACCCTTCTCCCCTCGAAGGCAACACTCGGTTGCCCCACCCTTCGCGGGTTTCGAAGGGTGGGCGCCGCTTACTCAAGCATGCCGCCGCTTCCCCGCGAAGCTTCCACGCCGCCTGCCTCTGCTCATTGACCAGTACCGCTCCGGCTTCATCCCTATCCCTTCACCGCGTCTGCTTTCTTCCTGATCTCGGCGGCGAAGGCAACGTCTTTGATCGAGCTCAGGTTGATGTCCACGTTGGCGAGGGCACCTTCGATGGCGGCGCGGGCCAGAGCGATGGCGGTGGTCAGGTCGGACTTCATGTTCGGACTGGTGATGGGCAGTAGCTTCTCCACGATGCCGGCCACTTCCCTGGCGCACTCGGCCACGCTGAGTGGCACGGTGGTGGCCTGCTTCATGGCGGCGTCAATGATGCCGTCGGCGTTGGCCGATTCTTTGGCCTGCTTGTAGGCTTTCATCACGGCGCTGTAGGAGTCGGCGTCGGCGTCAATGGCGGCCTTGAGTTCTTCGCGCAATTGCGAAAGCCGCGCGATAGCGGCGCTCAACTCGCGCTCGTGCTGCACGTAGGCCTTCTTGCCGCGCGACATGGTGGCCACCATGGTGGCCAGGCCCGCAGCCATGGCTCCGCTGGCCGCGGCGGCGCTGCCTCCGCCGGGCGTGGCGGTGGGCGCGGCGAGCTGCTCGATGAACGGCTCCACTCCGGCGCGTAATCCGCCGATGGACATCTTCCCTCCCATGGCTGCCGCCAGCCGGTTTTCCAGAATGAGCGAGGAGTCGAAATTCTCGACTTGCAGAAACCACTCGGCGGCGGCTTCCAGCGCTTTTTTCGGGATCAGCCCCACAATCTCGCTGGAAACGGGAATCACGCCGTAGCGGGCGGCTTCGCGCTTCACCATTTCGAACACGCGATGGATCGGCGTCTGCTCAAAGTCGGTCAGGTTCATGGACACCTGCGCCATGCCCCGCACCAGGAACCCCGCGCCCTTCACGAAGCGCATGCCACCGGTCGAGAAGCGCACCGCCTTGGCAATCTTCTTGGCGATGTCCACGTCCGGCGTACTGAGGAAGACGTTGTAGGCGATCAGGAACTTGCGCGCGCCGACCACGGTGGCGCCGGCAGTGGGATGAACGCGGGGCTCGCCAAAGTCCGGCTTGCGCGCCGGGTTGGTCGCAATATCCGCCCGGATGCCCTCGAACTGGCCACGCCGGATGTTCTCCAGGTTCTGCCGCTCCGGCGACGTGGCCGCCGCCTCGTACAGGTACACCGGAATCTGGTAGCGCTTCCAGATCTGCTCGCCCACGTGACGCGCCATGGCCACGCAGTCCTCGATGGTGACGCCGTCAATCGGGATGAAGGGCACAACGTCTGCTGCCCCCATGCGGGGGTGCGCGCCCTGGTGCTTATTCAGGTCAATCAGCTCCGCCGCCTTACCCACCCCGCGAATGGCCGCCTCCTGGATGGGCTCGCGCTCACCCACCAGTGTAATGACGCAACGGTTGTGGTCGGCGTCCATCTCGCGGTCGAGCAGGTACACGCCATCCACCTTCATGGCCTCGATGATGGCATCCACTTTCGCTTTGTCGCGGCCTTCGGAGAAATTCGGCACGCATTCAACCAGGGTTGACATACGGAAGAAGAATATCTGGCGGGCTCGTTAGGCTGCAACTAGCACGCCGGAGCCCTGCCGGGGAAAGACAGACGCGGCAAGCTGCGTCTCTGCGGAGAGGAAGAATCTAGGGCTTCGGAGCCTTGTGGCGCCCCTGCGATCCTGGGACGAATTTTCCGATGCCCAGCCGTACCTGCACCGTATTGATTCCCGGGTTGGGCGAGGTCAGCCCGGCGTTGGAGATATGCATATAGCGGATCTCGAGGCTCCAATTGTACCTGTGTCCGAGAATGTGTGTGCCCAATGCCCCGCCCGAGGTGAAGTTCACCCGGGAAGTTCCCGGAGGTACTTGTTCCGTGGTAAACAGAGTGCCACCGTCAATTTCAAGGTAAGGGACCACAGATCCGCGGGTGGCAAAGTTCCACTTCAGGTTGAGCGGGTTCAGGCCCACTCCGTAGGTAGTATTCCTGGGCTGAAAAACCAGAAACACCGGCACCGCGTCCACGGCATATTCGAAACGTCCCTTCAGAAAGCCCGGCCCGTGCGGGCGGGTAAGGATCCATCCGTAACGCAAGCCGACGTTCCAGACACCGGTATTGGACGTGCCGCCGCTGACCGAATGGCCGCCGCCGCTCCACAGCTCGAGTTCGTGTCCGCCGTCTTCCGGCCTGGCTTGCGCCGAAGCCAGGGAGCTTAGGAACAGAACCAGAATCGCGATGAAACGTATCTTCATGAAGGGTGAAACCGAATCTGGCACCATACAGGAAAGTTTCGAGCATGACAAATACACGGATGCGTCATAGTCCGAGGCCTCCGTCCACGGCCAGAATCTGCCCGGTAATGAAATGCGGAGCCGTGGCGAAGAACAGGATCGCAGCCGCCACTTCTTCGCCCGTCCCGTTGCGATGCATGGGGGTCTGCTTCGCCATGCTCTTCATAAACGCCGCCGCCGCTTTCTCCCCCAGGTCAATCATCCCCGGGGCCACGCAGTTCACGGCGATCTCGGGCGCCAGTGCCTTGGCCATCACTTTGGTCAGCATGTGGACCGCCGCCTTGGACGAGCAGTAATGAGCATGACTGGCCCAGGGACGCAGTCCTCCCAACGACCCCATGTTGATGATCCTTCCCTGCCGTTCGCGCAGGTACTTCAAGGCTTCCTGCGAAACCAGGAATGGCCCGCGGGTGTTGGAAGCAAAAATGGCATCCCATTGCTGCAAGGTGAGTTTGTCGAAATCTGCGGTCTCGTAATTGGCGGCGTTGTTGACTAGGATGTCCAGCCCACCAAGTTCCTTGACGACCTCCTTCAGGGTGGTCCGCACGCTCTTCTGGTCGGTAATATCGCAACGCAGGGCGACCGCCCGCACTCCTAAGCTGCTGATGTCGATGACCGTGTGCTGCGCTTCGCGAGCGGAGTTGCGAAAGGTAATGGCCACGTCTGCCCCGGCCCGGGCTAGGGCCAAGGCGCTGGCCCGGCCCAGACGCCGGGCCGCGCCGGTGATCAGGACAGTCTTCCCCTGCAGAGGCTTGTGCACGGATTTCCCCATGCCCGGGAATTGTATCGGATTGCGGGGACCGGGTCCTTTCATCGGTCTGCCTTTTCCGGCTAGAAATGCCGCGCCCGGCTTGCTAAACTCGCGCCATGTCCGACCTCCGCCAAGTCGTGGTGTACTCCCGCAAAGGTTGCCACCTCTGCGAAATCGTCAAGGAGACCCTGGACAAACTCCACCGCCGCGGTGGGTTCGACTGGCGCGAGGTGGATGTGGACACCGACGAAGAACTGCGCCGCCAGTTCACCGACGAAGTCCCTGTCGTCTTCATCGACGGCCGTAAAGCCTTCAAGTACCGCATGGACGAGAGGGAGTTCCTGCGCAAGCTGGCCTGTTAGAAAGTCCACCCTGTTGTCGATCAAGAAATCCGCGGGCCGTGGGCATGCGTGCGCATTCCGCCTGGGCCGCGTTGGTGGCGGTCGCCGGAAATGCCCGCTACAATGACCCCCGATGCTCCGCACCCGCCTCTACGCTGACCCGCGCCACCACTTCGTGCATGATGTCGTGCTCGCGGCCTGCGACCGATTCCGGGGGAAAACTGCCCTCGTCGACAGCTCGTGTGATCGCCGCATTTCCTATGCCGAATATGGGGAGATCATTCGCGCGCTGGCCCGCGGCTTTGTCGCGGCCGGACTGCAGCCCGGTCAGGTGGTTGCGATCTATCTGCCTAATTCCTGGGAGTTCTGCGCTGCCTACCACGCCGCAACTCTGGCCGGCGGCGTCCCCACCCTGCTCAATCCGAGCTATCGGGAGCGTGAGGTGCGGTACCAACTGGAGAATTCCGGGGCCGTGTTCCTGATCACCGACGGTCCGCTTATCAAAGAAATCAACTGTGCCGATCTTCCAAACGTGCGCCGGATCTATACCACGCGCTCGCCGGGAGGATCCGAGGAGTTCACCCAACTCCTGCGCCCCGCAACCTGCGCTCTCCCCGCTCCTTCCGATTCGTCGGAGAGAATTCTGGCCGCGCTGCCCTACTCCAGCGGCACTACCGGACTGCCCAAGGGTGTAATGCTCTCGCACTTCAATCTCGTGGCCAACGTCTTTCAACTCCTCGGGCCCAACGCCACCGGATTTCGCCATGAAGACGTGATGCTCTGCTTCCTGCCGCTTTATCACATCTACGGACTTAACGTCTTGCTCAATCCCGGGCTCACGCTGGGCGCAACCATCGTACTCACCCCCCGCTTCCATCTCCCGCAACTGCTGGAATTGGTGGTCTCGGAAGGCGTCACCACCATGCCCACGGTCCCGCCGGCACTGAATGCCTTGACCCAAGCCGCCGAAGCCGGCCAGTTTCCCAAGGAGCATCGGTTGCGTTGGGTCAAGTCCGGCGCTGCGCCGCTGGCTCCCGAACTGGCCCGCCGCTTCACTGCCCTGACCGGAATTCTGGTGTGTCAGGGTTACGGCATGACGGAAGCTTCTCCCGTTACCCACCTGGGTTATCTCGACCCCCAGCTCTACCGGCCCGAATCTGTCGGCCAGCCGGTGGCCCAGACCGACTGCCGCGTACTGGACGTAAACGACAGCGAAGTTGATCCCGGAGAGCCTGGCGAGTTGGTGATGCGCGGCCCGCAATTCATGCTGGGCTATTGGAAGGAACCGCAAGCCACTGCCGCAGTGCTGCGGGATGGCTGGTACTGGTCGGGCGACATCGTTACTCGCGATGATCAGGACTTCTATTACGTCCTCGACCGCCGCAAGGAGATGATCAAGTACAAGGGCTTCCCGGTTGCGCCGGCAGAAGTCGAAGCATTGCTGCTGGAGCATCCCGCAGTGCGGGACTGCGGTGTAGTGGGCCGCCCGGACACGGCTGCGGGTGAGATTCCGGTGGCCTTCGTGGTCGTACGGGAAGGGTTTGTGGCGTCTGGAAGGTTGGGGGACGAACTCTGCACCTTCGTCGCCGAACGCCTTACCCATTACAAACAGCCGCGCGAGGTGCGATTTGTGGAGGCAGTGCCGCGAACGCCTTCGGGAAAGATTCTGCGCAAGGACTTGCGAAAAGGACTGGCATAGTCCCAACCCGGCGCCCCAGGCCACGGGAAATCGGGAGATGTATGCAGGAACACCCGAGTCCAACGCGTCTGCCCTGACATCTACTAGCCATGGCGAACCCCACAGAACTCAAGCTAGTGGAAACCATCGCAATTCTCACCCGCACGCCTGCGGCCCTGGACGCGCTGTTGCGCGGGTTGCCCGATATCTGGGTGCTCCGCAATGAAGGAAAGGACACCTGGAGCGCGTTTGACATCGTGGGCCACCTGATCTTCGGCGAGCGCACCGATTGGATGCCGCGGGCGCGCATTATCCTGGAGAACGGTGAAAGCCGTCCGTTTGATCCCTTTGA
Organism: Terriglobia bacterium; assembly: GCA_020073165.1. Lineage (GTDB taxonomy): Bacteria > Acidobacteriota > Terriglobia > Terriglobales > Acidobacteriaceae > JAIQET01. Next base: position 63,158 of record JAIQFP010000023.1, read on the forward strand.
CCGCTTTGCGCAGGTGAAAGAGAGTCAAGGCAAATCGCTGGAGCAATTGTTGGATGAGTTCGCCCGTCTGCGAGCGGAAAACCTGGCGGAGCTGCGGGCTCTGAATCTGCGGCCCGACGACCTTAAACGGCGGGGACGTCATCCCGAGCTAGGCGTTGTGACCCTGTCAGAGTTACTGGCCACCTGGGCGGTTCACGACCTAACCCACCTGCACCAACTGTCCCGGGTAATGGCCCACCAGTATCGCGAGGCGGTCGGTCCCTGGAGTGCTTACCTGGGCGTGCTGCACTGCGCAGGGCACAGCGCATAGCAAGCATCACGGGGCGCTGCAACGCAGAATTACTTATTCGCCGGTCAGAAACTTGTACTGTGCCGCCGAAAGGGGCACCACACTGAGTCTCCCCTGCCTCACCAGCGGCGAATCGGCGAACAGCTTGCTGGCCTTGACTTCCGCCAGTGTCACCGCCTTCGCCACCGCCTTGCCCGCCTGAATCTTGACGCCCGGGTTCTTGGGGTCGGACGCATCCACGGAAAGCACCGTGGCGGTGCCCACTGCGCTCTTTTCATCGCCGGTGTGATAGATCACCAGCCGCTCACCCGGCTGCATGGCGCGCAGATTCTTCAGGGCCACGGGATTGGTCACTCCGTCCCAGATGGTGGTCTGATCACGCTGCAGATCGGCAAACGAATATACGGACGGTTCAGTTTTCAGCAGGTAGTCCATGGTCGGTTCCCGATCAGGTTGGTTTTCAAATCGGCAATCGCAAATCGGCAATCGAAAGTTTCTTATTACTGCGGTTTCTGTTCCGGCTGCTTCTCTGGAGGCTTCTGCTCGCTCTTATCGTCTTTCTTGTCGCCGGGATGGTCTTCGTAGATGGAGTACTGCTGTTGCGGCCGTTTCAGTTTCACCGTGATTTCCATCTCCGGTTGATTGATGTCGTAGTCCTGTCCGAAGGTTTGGAAACCGGGTGCCAGCACCTGCACTCGCAGCTTCCCGTAAGGCACCCCGTCGAAGCTCGCCTTGCCTTCCGCGTCGGTCTTCAACTCCAATCCGCCACGGGACTGTTTGCCGTCCTTTCTTACCGGATGCATGACCACCCCTGCATTGCGCACTGGCTTGCCGTTGTAGTCCCGGAGTACCACAAACTTCAGCAGCGCTTCCTCTCCCAGGGCCGAGGTGGCCAGCAACAAAAACCCGAGCACGACTGTAAGGGAGCCTTTTTTCATGGCAGTTTCCGATTCTATTCATCAGCGGGCTGGCTGTCACCCGCACCGGCTCCGGGCGTGTGGGAAGCTAGGCCCCAAGTTCCCGGGTGCGTCAGGCGCGGAGCCAGGGACACGGACGCCATGGCCAAGCTGTTGTGCCAGCGGCAGTGTTCGCAACCGGGGTAAACAACGTAACGTATTGCACAAGAACGACTTATCCAAAAGTGGCCACTGACCGCGCTTGACACCTCGTGGCGGGCCCTATAGAATTAGCACTCGTCGAGCTTGAGTGCTAACACACCCACTCGGCGTCCCTGCAATTCAACTCAAACTTAACGCAGTACGCAAGGAAAGGAGTCTGCACATATGGCTAAGTTCACCCCACTCCACGACCGCATCCTGGTGCGGCGCGTGGAAGAAGCTGCCACCACCCGCGGCGGAATCATCATTCCCGACAGTGCCAAAGACAAGCCGCAGGAGGGCGAAGTCATTTCGGTCGGCAAAGGCCGCACCAACGATGAAGGCAAGACATTCCCATTGGCCGTGAAAGAAGGCGACCGGGTTCTGTTCGGCAAGTACTCCGGCACGGAAATCAAGATTGACGGCGAGGACTTCCTCATCATGAAGGAAGAAGAGGTACTGGGAATCCTCTCCGGCGCTGCCAAGAAAGAAGCCGTCGGCGCGAAACGATAGTCGTTGGTCGTTAGTCGTGGGTCGTCGGCCAAAAAGCCTGAGACCTGACACCTGAGACCTCAAGGTATTCGCAGGCTCTGCCTGCAGACAAATTCATAAGCGAATAGGAGATTCTGAGTATGGCAAAGCAGATCGTACATGGCGAAGAGTCGCGACAAGCGATTCTCCGCGGCGTCAACCTTCTGGCTGACGCGGTAAAAGTCACGCTCGGCCCCAAGGGCCGTAATGTGGTCATCGAGAAGAAGTTTGGTTCTCCGACCATCACCAAGGACGGCGTCACCGTCGCCAAAGAAATCGAACTCAAGGACGGCCTGGAGAACATGGGCGCACAGATGGTGCGCGAAGTCGCCTCCAAGACCTCCGATGTTGCCGGCGACGGTACCACCACCGCCACGGTTCTGGCGCAGGCCATCTACCGCGAAGGCGTGAAGACCGTTGCGGCGGGCGCCAACCCGATGGCCATGAAGCGCGGCATCGAGAAGGCCGTCACCGCCATTTGTGGCAGCCTCGATAAAGAAGGCAACCGCATCAAGGGCGAACTCGACAAGTTCTCCAAGCCGGTTACCGGAGACATGATTGCCCAGGTCGGCACCATCAGCGCCAACAACGATGAGACCATCGGTACCATCATTGCCGAAGCCATGAAGAAAGTCGGCAAGGATGGCGTCATCACGGTGGAAGAAGCCAAGACGCTGGAAACTCAACTGGAAGTCGTGGAAGGCATGCAGTTCGACCGCGGCTATCTCTCTCCCTATTTCGTCACCGACCCGGAGCGGATGGAAGCCACGATGGAAAACGGCTACATCCTGATTCACGAGAAGAAGATCAGCTCCATGAAGGACCTGCTCCCGCTGCTGGAACAGATTGCCAAGAGTGGCAAGCCGCTGTTGATCATCGCTGAGGACGTTGAGGGCGAAGCCCTGGCGACCCTGGTGGTGAACAAGCTCCGCGGCACGCTGCAGGTCTGCGCCGTGAAGGCGCCGGGCTTCGGCGATCGCCGCAAGGCCATGCTGCAGGACATCGCAATCCTGACCGGCGGCAAGGCCATCACCGAAGATCTGGGCATCAAGCTGGAGAACGTGCAGATGGCAGATCTCGGCCAGGCCAAGAAGATCACGATCGACAAGGACAACACCACCGTGGTCGAAGGCAAGGGCAAGCACTCGGAGATTGAAGGCCGGGTGAAAGAGATCCGCAGCCAGATTGACAAGACCACCAGTGACTACGACCGCGAGAAGCTGCAGGAGCGGCTGGCGAAGCTGGTTGGTGGCGTGGCTGTGATCAAGGTGGGCGCTGCGACCGAGACCGAAATGAAAGAGAAGAAGGCCCGTGTCGAAGACGCCATGCACGCGACCCGTGCGGCCGTGGAAGAAGGCATTGTCCCCGGCGGCGGCGTGGCCCTGGCCCGTTGCGTGGCCGCACTGGACAAGCTGAAGGTGGAAGGCGACGAGCAGATCGGCGTCACCATCGTGAGGCGTGCGCTGCAGGAACCGCTGCGCCAGATCGCCGAGAATGCCGGCGAAGAAGGCGCAATCGTCCTGGGCAAGGTCAACGACTCGAAGGACAACAACTTCGGGTACAACGCTCTGACCAGCGAGTACGAAGACCTAGTCAAGGCGGGCGTGCTCGATCCTACCAAGGTGGTGCGTACGGCGTTGCAGAACGCCGGTTCCATCGCCTCGCTGATGCTGACCACCGAAGCTCTGGTAGCGGAGATCCCGGAAGAGAAGAAGGGTTCTCCGATGCCGGGCGGACACGGCGGCGGCGGTATGGGCGACATGTACTAAAACGGTCGTTGGCCGATGGTCGTTAGTCGTCGGTCAAACCAAGAGGGTGCCCCACCCAAGCCGCTGTTGCTTGGGTGGGGATTTTTGTTGGCACTGGCGTCAATCACGTAGGGGCAGACGCCCTCGTCCGCCCAGCCGAGCGATAGCTCGGCGGTTCTGAGAAAGCTGCCAGCGAGACAAACCGCCGGCCCGCATGCCGAGGGACGAGGAGGGAAATGGGGGACAGACGGAACGTACCCCAATTTGTCCTTCAGAAAACCGGGAAAGTTCCGTCTGTCCCCGTATTTTGGTCACATTGCCAAGTATCCCGCATCACTGCAAGCTCCCACCCAGGTGCGTAGAAGTTGCTTGACACTCTCTCTCGGGTGGTGGCTCTTTCATGTCACGTCCCGGTATTGTGAGCCGCACTGCCACCCATCAGACGTCAAAAGGAGAAGCACATGCGAAGGCAATCTGTACTTCTTGGCATTATTTTGTGGGCTCTGTTTTCAATCCTAACCTTCGCCCAAGCCCCGGTCCCATTCATAAACTTGCCTCTAATTCCTGACGCCACTCCACCAGGCGGTTCCGACTTCACTCTTACGGTTACCGGCACCGGTTTCGTGTCCGGTTCAGTCGTGAATTGGAATGGCACCCCGCTCCCGACAACTTTCATTAACAATTCGCGGTTAACAGCCACAGTTCCTGGGGCAGATCTCGCCACCCCCAGCACTGCGTCCGTGACGGTGATCAATTCCGCCCCGGGTGGAGGCTCCTCTAACGTTGCTTTCTTCGCTGTGACGCCCAACGTGGGTATGGATGTGGGATTTGGCATGGCGTTTTCTCCGGTCGTAGGTGCCGCGGCGTGGGCGATCGCGGAGGGTGATTTCAATGGCGATGGCAAGCTCGACCTGGCAGCTGACAGTTCCACCCTTGAGACCATCTCCATCCTCTTGGGCGACGGCACGGGCAACTTCTCCCTCGCCTCCTCGACATTTCCCATCTTCGGGCTATCCATGGCAGTGGGAGATTTCAACCTCGATGGCAAACTTGACCTGGCAGTAGCCACCAACCCCAACACTATCTCCGTTTTGTTGGGAGACGGCAGTGGCAATCTCACCCTCGTGTCTTCCCCTCCTACAGGTTCCGGTGTGTGGGCAGTTGTAGCGGGCGATTTCAACGGTGATGGCAAACTCGACCTGGCAGCGACCAACTACACTGACGCGACAGTTTCCGTTCTCCTGGGCGATGGTACTGGCAACTTCAGCCTGGCCTCGTCTCCGAACACGGGCAGCTATCCGGGAGGGTTGGCGGTGGGCGACCTGAACGGCGATGGCAAGCTCGATCTGGCCGTCGTGAACCTGGGTGGCGGGGTTTCCATTCTATTTGGAGATGGCATGGGCAACTTCACTTTGGCTTCATCCGCGCCCACTGAAACCTCCCCTCGTGCAATCGTGGTGGGTGATTTCAATGCGGATGGCAACCTAGACCTGGCAGTTTCGAACTACCTGAGTTACTCGGTTTCCATCCTATTGGGTGATGGCGCTGGCCATTTCACTGCATCCTCCGTTCCGATTGGGGTGGAAGCCTATTCTCTGGCCTTGGGCGATTTCAACGGCGACAGCAATCTGGACGTGGCGGTTTCCAACTATCAGGACAATAAGGTATCAATCCTGCTCGGTGACGGCACCGGCGGCTTCGCCTTGCTGTCCGTTCCGGCCGCCAATGAGCCGCATGCTCTGGCTTTGGGCGACTTCAACCATGATGGCAAGCTCGATTTTGCAATCACTGAGGATTTCGGCTCAACGGCCGCCATCTATCTGCAGGACATTCCGGCGGTCTCACTCTCGTCGTCAAGCCTGGCTTTTGAGCCGCTATTACTCTTCAGAACCAGCCTGCCGCAGGGAATAACCTTGACCAATACCAGCGGCGTGACTCTTGACATCACCAGTATCGCCGCAACCGGCGACTTCACCCAAGTCAACAAATGTGGCTCCAGTGTGGCGCCAGGGGCAAGCTGCCCCATCAATGTCACATTCAAGCCTACCCATGTCGGTTCCCGCACGGGTACTATTACCATCACCGACAACGCCGCCAACAGCCCGCAAACGGTTACGTTGACCGGTTCGGGTACTGTAGTGCGACTGACACCGCCGTACCTGTCCTTTGGAAACCAGACGGTCGGAACCACCAGCCAACCTCAGATAGTCACCCTTGCAAACTACAGCGACCGGCCTGTCAGCATCCTTGGTTACCGGTTCAGACATCCGAATCCCCAAGACTTTGTCCAGACCAACACTTGTGGCGCGAGTCTGTCGGCCAAGTCAACCTGCACGATTAGTATTTCCTTCGCGCCAAAGAAAGTAGGCTCACGCCAGTCGTTTTTTGACGTGAATGATGATGCCGGCGGCAGTCCGCAAACGGTGGAGGTCACTGGCAACGGGACTTAATGACGACAGCGCCAAATACAAGCGGGGTGCAACCAACGAATCAATTCGGGTGCGCCCCGCTCACCATTCAGAAAGCAGGTGGTCAGCCCTTTGCCACCGTATGGGGAGAAACTTGGGGGGAGAAACTTGGACAAATTCGGGGACAAATTCGGGACAAATTCGGGGACAGACGGAAGTGCCCCCACTTGTTTCGCACCGCCCGAAGTTGGCCGCAATTCACTGCTGGGCGGCCTCGCCCGGCGCCAGCACCGGAATCTTGCACCCCGCCCCGAATCCCATCGACTGATACAGTGGCCGGCCCATGTCCGAGGCATGCAGCACCAGGCGGCGTTTTCCCATCCCCGCTTCGCCTTGCTTGATGGCGTGACGCATCACTGCCTCCGCGTATCCCTTGCCGTGTTCTCCGGGCTCGGTCGCGACCAGCGCAATGTACATCGCTCCCTCGATGGGCAGCGCTGCGGCGGAAGAAACCGCCTTGCCATCGCGATAGCCCACGTAGCCGTAGCTGTCGGAACGCCATAGCTGCAGATTGCACAGGCACTCCCACACTTCAGTCGCCATCTGGTAAGCGTGGGCGTTGATCATTGCCAGAGCGCGGGCCGTCGCGTCGTCCTCGATCCTGCGATACTTCAGTTCCGGTGACGGACGCCGCAAGGGCAACAGATTGTCCGCGGCCATGCCGGTCATACTGAGTACGAAGGCGAACCCTTCTTTCGCGGCAATCGCCTGCCAATCCGCAGGAAGCCAGTCCTCGCACAGGCCGATGAGCGAGGGATGCGGACAAGCCTTGGCTCTGCGCTGCATGGTCGCCAGCATGCTGCGCAGCTCATCCGCAGTCGCGGCCGGGCATTCCTGAAACGAAATGTTGAAGAACGACAGCGGGATGTTGGCGAAGGTGGACGCCACTCCGTCCGCGCGCTGGAAATCAGAACCCGCGAATCGTCCCGACATCAACTTCCACGCATCAATCACGGTCTTTACGTTGTCATGGCTAGAGATCATGGCAAGCTCCGTCGGGGGAATCACATGATAGGCAAAAAACTCACTTCTCGCAAAAGCGCCAGAAATGGGGGCAGCCGACGTCAGATCTCCTGTCCCATTGCTACCTGCCCAGCCAAGAGAAAAGTTTTGGGCAGTTCCCCTTCCCCGCACAGCTTGAACGATCCGAAATCCTTGAACCACCGCCCTTCGGGCACTTCGGGCTTGGACTCGATTCAGACTCGCAGCCGGTTCAGGTCCTCGACCCTGATTTTGCGGTCATGCATGCGCTCGACGAGATGAGCGCGGATGGCGGCGGGCATGCCAGACCAGGTCTCGATATGAGGCATCTACTCCCCAAAGACGAAGCGTCCCATGTCGTCACCCAATCGCTTGACGTCTTCCGGGTCCTTGGCGGCGCGAAAGCGCTCGGCCAGATCGAAGAAGGCCCTTTCCTTCTGCTGCTGAGCCTCGATTCCCTCTTCAATCAGTTCGACCAGAACCCGGTTCTCGCTGAGACGGCGGCGGCGGGCAATGCCATCCACCTTCTTGGCGACTTGCGCGGGCAGCGAAACACTACGGCGGACCGGCTTGCTTGTGGCCATGACCTAAGCATACACCATAGTGGTGCAGAGTGGTGGGCGTCGCTTCGAATCCAAAGCCGGCTGCTCCAGGTCTCGCGGTTTTCAAGATCTGGGGGTTTTCCCCTCTCCCTGTGACCCGCGTCCTTGACAGCTCATTCCCTATAAGTGATACTATTTCTAGCACTATAAGCTTATTGCTATTGCCACCTGGTTGGCGATGCCGCTCTTTGACAATTGCAGCACTTCATTTCCGGAGGAAACGGGCCCGCGCGGCGGCGGCAACTGCTAACTCCCCTGTCCGCAGGATGTTGTGCAAGTCCCGTAGATTCATTGATTTTGCGGGAAGAACGCGCTAACCCTATGATTCCAGGGAATCGAGGGGGAGGGGGAGGGGTACCCCGGCGGGGGTACAGACCGGGCACATGCCTGACAGAATGAACCGGGGACATTCCTGACACTGCAACGCATGGCGGGTGCGAGGTACAACCTGGCACATGCCATGGAGAGCGAGCAGTGTGATGGAAGAGAAGGTCCGGTTCGTTGTTGACTATGAACGGGATGAGCAGACGATGACGGAGTTGTGTGAGCGC
>JAIQFP010000024.1 GCA_020073165.1 Terriglobia bacterium
TGATTGGGCGCTCTCGCATCCCGCACGGGGCGGGATGTTCGCATAGAAGAATCATGGTCGATGGTTAGGCCGAATCGATGGTTGGTGGAACGTAAGTCCACCGCAGAGTGATTCGCGTGAGATTTCCAGAGTCTTGGTCCTCAACCTCTCTGGCGAAAAAAGCGGTGCTCGCGCACCGCCAGGAGAACTACGCCCTTGACACAGCCTTCGCTCTTATCGAGGGGCACCCGCTTGGTTGGTGATTCAGGCTTTTGGGACGGAGACCCGGGGCACCCGGCCGCCCGCCGCTGTCCACCCCGCGGCGGTGAGTGTACACCTTGGGGGGTGTCGTTTTGAGCCGTGGGGGCGCTCGCTTCGCTCGCTAGACGGCCGAGGCGGCCGTCGCTACGTGGGTTGTGCTTGCGGGCTAACTTCACGGATCCTGGACGAGTTCTGGGACGCGTTAGGGTCCGTGGGGTCGGACAGGAGTGTCCGACCCACACACGCTACGCTAGTTGTTCTCGTTGCCGGCGCGCTTCCAGGACATCAGTTCGCCGATGGTGGAGCCTCCTCCGGTGCTGGAAACGGGGTGCTTATACGCCTCCACCTCCGTGCGTGAGGCTTCCTCGCCTACCGCCTTGATGCTGAGCCCCACTTTCTTCTCTTCGGGATTCATCTTGATGATCTTGAAGTCGTGTTCCTGGGCAGGCTCCAAATGCAGCGGCTGGCCATTGCCATCCACGGCTTCGGAGTTGTGGCACAGGCCTTCGATGCCCTCGGCGATCTCGACGAAAGCGCCGAAACTGGCTACGCGGAGCACCTTGCCGTGCAGGATGTCGCCCACGTGATGCTGTCCGAAGAAGGTTTCCCAGACGTCGGGCTGGAGCTGTTTCACACCCAGCGACAGGCGGCGCTTGTCGGGCTCAATCGCCAGAATCACGGCCTTGACGCGGTCGCCCTTCTTCAGCACTTCCGAGGGATGCTTCACGCGCTTGGTCCAGCTCAGGTTGCTGACGTGCACCAGACCGTCAATGCCATCTTCAATCTCGAGGAAGGCGCCAAAATCAGTCAAGTTACGCACCCGGCCCTCGACGGTCGCGCCCACGGGATACTTCTCATGCAGCGCGTCCCAGGGATTGGCGGCGAGCTGCCGCATGCCCAGCGAGATTCGCCGCTCCTGCGGATTCACGTTGAGCACCACGCACTCCACGTGGTCGCCAACATTGACCAGCTTGGAGGGATGCTTCATGCGCTTGGACCAGGTCATCTCGCTGACGTGCACCAGGCCTTCGATGCCCTGCTCCAGCTCAACGAAGGCGCCGTAATCGGTGACGCTGATGACGCGGCCGCTGACATGGGCGCCCACGGGATAGCGTTGGGATGCATCCAGCCAGGGATCGGGCGTGAGCTGCTTGAAGCCCAGGGAAACCCGCTGCTTGTCCTTGTCGAACTTCAGGACCTTCACCTGGATCTGGTCGCCCACGTTGACCAGGTCGCGAGGATGGGTGAGCCGCCCCCAGGACATATCGGTGATATGCAGCAGGCCGTCAATCCCGCCCATGTCCACAAAGGCGCCGTATTCGGTCAGGTTCTTGACCACGCCGGTCAGGGTCGCGCCTTCTTCCAGGTGCTCCATGGTCTTGGAGCGCTTCTCATTTTGCTCTTCCTCCAGCACCTGCTTGCGCGAGACCACGATGTTGCCGCGTTTCTTATTCAGCTTGATGACTGCGACTTCCAGAGGCTGGCCCTTGAGCGCATCCAGGTTGCGCACCGGGCGGAGGTCCGCCTGGGAGCCGGGGAGGAAGGCGCGCGCGCCGTGGATGTCCACGGTAAGACCGCCCTTGATGCGATCAATCACCAGGGCGCGAATCGGCTTCTTGTCGTTGTAGGCCTTCTCAATCTCGTCCCAGGCGCGCAGGCGCTGTGCCTTCTGGTGAGAGAGGTTGATGTAGCCTTCCTCGGTCTCGCCCTTGTCGCGCATGACATCGATTTCGTCACCGGGCTGGAACCGGGGCTTGCCCTCATGGTCCAGGACTTCCGCCAGAGGCAGCATGCCCTCCGACTTGGCGCCGATATCCACCACCACGTGGGTGGGAGTCAGCTTCAGCACGGTGCCTTTGAGGACGTGGTCCTCGCCGGCGGCTTCCTCGGTTTCCGTGGTGAAACTCTCCAGGGCGGAAGCAAAGTCTTCAGCGGTTGCGGCCGGCTTTTCCTCCTGGCGCTCGGGTGTAGCTTGCGGGTGGCTGGGGTTGTCTGGGGTCGACTCTTCAGCGGAGCTGAGGGTTGGTTCAGCCAGGCTCGTGGAAGTCGCGGAATCCAGGTTGTGAGCGGTGTTGTCGTCGGGCAAGGTCATAGCCTCTCTGGTGTACTCTCGCACACTTCCGTGCGGGACGGATGCGGGCTGTTTTCGTGCGGACTGCTGGCGTGAGTCTCAGGTTGTGTGGAGCCCGTCCTGGCGAACGGACCGTGACAATCCCAGCGGTCGGACGGTCTATAAGCGAACCCGCGTCCAAAGGGAACTCTTCGACTATAGCAACCGCTTGCAAACAGTGTCAAACACCAAACGGGGCATATTTTCCACCAGCGGAACCCGCGCCAAGCGGCGCCTTCGCCCGCACGCAAACCGTTGCAACGGGGCAGGGGGAGCGTTTCCGAAAAGCAGCTCTTTTCTGCTACCCTGCCCTGCCATGGACTACCTGTGGACTCCCTGGCGCTACGCGTATGTAACTGCGGCCGAAAAAATCTCCGGATGCCTATTTTGTGACCTGCTGAAGGCCGGCGATGACCAGAAGGCCAATATCGTCTACCGGGGCCGGCACTGTTTCATCATCCTGAATACCTATCCCTATACCTCCGGGCACGTGATGATCCTGCCTTACGCGCATTTGGACGAACTGTGGAAGCTTCCGATCGAGGCAGCGCACGAGATGATGGATCTGTCGCAAAGGATGGAAACCGTATTGCGGCGCCTATATTCGCCGAATGGAGTCAATCTGGGTATGAACATCGGGCAGGCGGCCGGAGCAGGAGTAGCGGGCCACATCCACATGCACGTGCTGCCTCGCTGGGTGGCAGACGCCAACTTCATGTCGGTGGTGGGAGAAACCCGAATCCTTCCGGAGGCGCTGGAGACGACTTACAGCCGGATCCGAGGGGCGTTGGAAGCACAGAAGTCATCCTGAGCGGGGGAAGGGCACAAGAACCCGCTCAGGATGACGCTGCGACCGCACAGGGCACAGTCCCGGCTGCGGAATCTACGGTTGGGCTTTGATGTTGCCAAAACGTCCGTGCTTATAGCCGTTGGGACCAGCGGCGTAGTACAGCACATTCTTCATCCCGCCCATGCCGCCGTTGCCAAAGGTAATCCCCCACAGGCCGTTGATTGAAATCGGTTGGCCCGTGGGACTGCTGAGCTGTCCCAGAGAGGCACCGGTGCTGGCATTGAATGCGGTGATCCGTCCATCACCCAGGTTGCCCACCAGAACCGCGCTGCTGAAGGTGCCGAAGTTGCTCGGGGCCAGCGCCAGCCCCCAGGGCGCATTCAGCTGTCCCATGGTGGTGAAACGTTTGATGAACTTGCCGTTGAGATCATAGACATCCACCACACCCAGCCCGGCGCCCAGCACAGCATCGCTCTTGGTGGCGTTCTGCTTAGCGTAGCTGACAAAGAGCCGGGTGCCGATCTTACGGATGTTGAAAGGAGCAAACCCGGGAGGAAGGTTCGTGTCGGTGAATGAGCCGGACAAGGTGACCTTGTTGAAGTTGGTGTCGTACACGTCGACCGTGGCGTCAAAGAAATTCGCCACATACAGGAAATTCGCGGTGCCGTTCTTGGCGATCTCCATGCCCTTGTAGTTGATCCCCTGGGCAGAGTTGTCAACCGCAAGGATGGCATTGGTCATATCCACGGTAGCAGACCAGCCACTGATGGTGCCTTCTTCGGTGACGAACAGAAACGATGCCGGGCCCGACGCCGTGCCGTTGGTGACCACGAAATCAATAGAACCGTTGAACACCGTCCCGTTCGGAGTCGACGTTCCGGTCATGCCGGGAGGCAGCGGAATGGTGACAATCAGCGGCTGGGGCACCCCATTGGTGTTATACAAGGTGGAGACGCCGGTGTTGTTATCGGTAACCCAGAACGGCCCGGTCGGACTGTAGCTGATTCCCCAGGCGTTGATCAGATTGGGGTCGGTGTGGGGAGCAACCCCGGATTGATCTGCGACCAGGTTGGTCGCCTTATACCCAGCCGCACTGGCCAGCGTGGAAAGCGAAACCGTCAGGGCCAGCAGCACTAGTGTTGCAGTAGACGTTCTCATACCCTCGCGGAAAACCCGCATGCCTCCTCCTTCTCGTTGTGCCTCTGAATGGGGAAGTGCCCCAAGGAAATTTGCCGCATGAACAGGCGTCCGCAGGCTAGGCGAGGACGGCTGAACAGTTGTCAATAGGATGTCAACAAATTGTCGTTTTTCTTGCAAAGCCACAAACTACAGGGCCGTTTTACTCCTGCCCTAAAGTCTCTTGGCTCCATCCCGTAGGCGCGGGGGAGGAGATTAACCCCCCAGAAGGGCTTCCATCTCGGGTTCACCGATGACCTGGATGCCGAGTTCCCGGGCCTTGTCGAGCTTGGAACCGGCATCGGCGCCGGCCACCACGAAATCTGTCTTCTTGCTGACCGAGGAGGCGACGCGTCCTCCGGCATCTTCGATCAGTTGCTTGGCCTGCTCGCGGCTGTGACGGGCGAGAGTGCCGGTCAGGACGAACGTCTTGCCGGCAAGAGTGGTGCCGCGCTGCTTCTTCTTGCCAGTCAGGGTGAGACCCAGTTTTTCGAGCTGATCTACCAGTGCGCGGTTCTTGGGTTCCTGAAAGAATTCCACGATGCTCTTGGCGATGCGCGGCCCCACTTCATTGACTTGCTGCAATTCCTCTTCACTGGCGTTCATGAGCGCGTCCATCGATCCGAAATGCTCGGCGAGGAACTGGGCGGTGCGCTCGCCCACGAAGCGGATGCCCAGCCCGAAAATCACGCGTTCCAACGGCAGTTTCTTCGAAGCTTCAATTTCATCCAGTACATTCTGGGCGGATTTGTCACCCATGCGCTCCAGCTGCAGCAGGTCTGCCTTGGTCAGCTTGTAAATGTCGGCGACATTTTTCACCAGGCCGCGATCGGTGAGCTGATTGACCAGCGCGTCGCCCATGCCTTCGATATTCATCACGTGGCGGGAGGCGAAGTGCAAAATGGTCTCGCGCAGCTTGGCGGGACAGTTGGCGTTGACGCAGCGGTAGTCCACTTCGCCCTCGGTGCGCACGACTTTGGTGCCGCACTCCGGGCAGCGCTCCGGCATGTGGAAGCTCTTGTGTCCGCGCGGATGATGCGTGTCTTCGACGACGCGCGTCACCTTGGGAATGACGTCGCCGCCGCGCTCCACTTCCACCCAGTCGCCGACCTTCACCCCCAGGCGCTCGATTTCGTCCATGTTGTGGAGGGTGGCGCGACTGACGGTGGTGCCGCCGATCGGAACCGGCTGGAGCAAGGCGACGGGCGTCAGTTTCCCGGTGCGTCCTACTTGCACGATGATGTCATCCACGTGTGTGATCCCGGAGCGGGCGGCGTACTTGTAGGCAATGGCCCAGCGCGGAGCTTTGCCGGTGTAGCCCAGTTCGTCCTGTAGAGCGGTGCGATCCACTTTGACGACGATGCCATCGATTTCGTAAGGCAGGCTGTCGCGTTTCTCTTCCCATTCCCGGATGAAAGCCCAGACCTCCTCGAACGTTTTGGCCCGCTTGCGGCGAGTGTTGACCTTGAATCCGGCTTCTTCCAGGGCATCAAGGGTTTGTGAGTGACGCTCGAAGTAGGTGCGTCCATTCTGCAGCAACATGTAGGCGAAGTAGTCGAGGCGGCGCTCTGCAGTGATGCTGGGTTCGAGCTGGCGGACGGTCCCGGCAGTGGCGTTGCGCGGGTTGGCGAACAGCGACAGGCCTTTCTGCTCGCGCTCTTCGTTCATCCGCTTGAAGGCGGGGATGGGCATCAGCATTTCGCCGCGGACTTCGAAGTCTGTAGGAATGCCTGCCTTCTTGAGTTTCTCTCTAGCGATTGACAGCGGCACCGAGCGCACGGTGCGCACGTTCAAGGTGACGTCTTCGCCTTCAGAGCCATCGCCACGGGTGATGCCGCGGGCCAGTTTGCCGTCTTCGTAGCGCAGCGCCAGCGACATGCCGTCGAGTTTAAGCTCGCAGACATACTCGATGTCTTTGCGCCCGCTGAGTTCATGTACCCGGCGCTCCCAGTTGCGCAACTCGTCTTCGCTATAGGTGTTGTCGAGCGACAGCATGGGAGAAGAATGGCGTGCCTTGACGAAGCCTTCGCGGGGTTTGCCTCCGACCCGCTGCGTGGGCGAGTCGGGAGTGATCAATGCAGGATGCTGGGCCTCGAGCTTCTTCAGTTCGTTCATCAGGACGTCGAACGCGGCGTCGCTGATTTCGGGGTCGTCGAGGACGTAATAGCGGTATTCGTGGTGGCGGATTTTCTCGCGCAGGGATTCGAGCTTCTTCTCGATGTCTTTATCTCTGGCAGCGGCAGGCATGCGCAGAAGATTATATTCGTGTGGAGAGTAGGAGGTTGGGGAGACCCGTCCCCACACAGCCCATGATGATCCTCGAAACTCCGCGCCTACTGCTGCGAGAGTTCGTCCCTGAGGACGCCGACGCCCTGGCCCGCATCATCTCCGACCCCGAGACCATGCGCTACTATCCCGCACCGTTTGACCGGCGAGGAGTTGAGGACTGGATCCAGCGCAATCTGCGCCGCTACGCCAGCGACGGGTTCAGCCTTTGGGCGATGGTCTTGAGGGAATCTGGAGAACTGATCGGCGACTGCGGACTGATCAAACAAGTTGTCGAAGGCAGCGAGGAAATCGAGATTGGCTATCACCTGCGCCGCGACCATTGGGGCAAGGGCCTGGCCACCGAGGCCGCCCGTGCAGTCCGCGACTCCGGCTTCGCCGCCCTCAAAGTGGATCGCTTGATTTCTCTCATCCGACCCGAGAACGGTCCTTCCCGCCGCGTGGCCGAGAGAAATGGGATGAAGCTATGGAAAGAGGTCACCTGGCGCGATCTGCCGCATTGCGTGTATGCGGTTCGGCGAACTGATCTTTGGCCTTGAGGAAGAGTCGTGGTTTGAGTCCGCAGGCTCCGGCCGAGCGAAATAAGGGGCCGGAATTCGTCCGGCCCCCGTGGTTCTACAATCCCTAGACCAGGTCTTCCATCTTCAGCGTGATCCCACCCTTCCACGAGGCTTGGAATTGCTTTCCGACGAAGCCAGCGTCGTAATCCTTGCCCTGCGCCTTCAGCGCCTGTTGCAGGCCGAACAGAGAACGTGGATTGCGGGGATTGCGGTCGAGGTCGGCCCGGAAGACCTGCTCGGCGCCGGCCTTGTCGCCATTCATCAGCAGGGCTGCGCCCAGCGACTCGCGTACGGGGAAAAACCAGTCGGGCGGCTCGCCGTATTTCAGAGTGTCCTGGATGGCCACGGCGTCACGCAGCATGGCGATTGCGCCGGCGTTATTTTTTTTCGCTATCGCGATCTTGGCTCCCAGGACATTTTCCGCAATCTTCATGATGTCCTTGGCCTTGTTGTTGATGGGCATGGCAAAGATCACGTCTTCAGGAGTGTTCTTCTCGGCATCAGAGACGATCTTGTACTCGGCCTCGGCCTGGGTGATTTTTCCGGTGCCTGCCAGTGCCATGCCGCGTCCGAAGTGCCAGAAGACGGTGGCGGTTTTCATGGCCGAATCCGGGGCCGGCATTTTCAGGATGTCATCCCAACGGTGGAAGCGAATCTGGACGGCCATGGGGATAGTCATGAAGCCTTCGAGTGGAGGCATCATGGCGACAGCCGGGCCCACGTGAGTGGCAAGCATGTCGGCATTTTTCATCGCCTCGTCGTAGTTGCCATTCATGGCGGAGCACATGGCGATGAAGTGCAGGTTGTGGCTGTAGTACATCATGGGGTAGATGCCCTGCGCGCCACTGGCCTTGATGTAAGCCTCATCTGCTGCCGCAGCTTTTTCGTTGGTCTTGACCGCGGCGTCGTAGTCGCCGGTGCGGATGTAGACGTGCGCGGGCATGTGCACGATGTGTCCCGCTGCGGGCATGAGGGCGGCGAGGCGGTTTGCCCCGGCCAGAGCGCGCTCCGGTGAGGGAGAGGCTTCCACGGTGTGGATGTAGTAATGAATCGCACCCACGTGATTGGGGTCGCGCCGGATCACCGATTCCAGCGTGGCCGCAATCTCCTCGGTTCCGGCCTCGGGGGTGCCATCGGGGTGCCACAAGCCCCAGGGGTGCAGGTTCATGCCGGATTCGGCGAAGAGGGTCGCCGCATCCAGATCATCCGGGAATTGCTTCATCACCTCACGCATGGCGTCGTGATACTCCTCGGCAGCTTTGCGCAGGTCGGCATTCGGTCCGGCGGGAAAGCGCTTTGCCATGGCCTGGATATAGGCCTTCTCGGCTGGTGAGGCGTTGCCGGACAAATCCACCGCTTTCTGGATGGCTTCGTGTGCCTGCTTGAATCGCTCGGCCCCGGCCGGGTCGTTGTAGTTCGGTCCCACCGCTTCAGCAATGCCCCAATACGCCATGGCCAGCTTGGGATCAAGCTCGGCGGCGCGCTGGAATGAACGCGCAGCCTCGTCATGATTGAAGGCATAGATCAGGCGCAGGCCCTGATCGAAGAACTGCTGGGCTTCGAGGTTGCTGGTGGAAACGGGATGATGGAGGTCTCCCAGGCCCGACATCATGGTTGCGGGCTTGGCCTGATTGTGGGCCGCATGGTCTTGGGCCACACCGAGAGCACATAACAACACAACCAGCAAGACTGACAGACGGCATTTCATGCGGATGATCCTCCTTGGAGATCTCTGAAAAAGGAGATGTCGCCTACGAGTGACGCCCCGGTTGCCACCAGATTAGCCAAAAGTGTGCTGGCACGCAATTGACTTGCATGAAGCCGGTAGTGTCGTAATTCAGTGTTGCTACGTTTCCCCGGCTCGAAAACAAGGTAAGGGGCTCCCAAAGTCGTCAGACTTCCCCGTAGAAGGCGATTCCTAGCGAGGCACGTCCGCTTTCCAGCGATAGTAAATCTGACCATTGTTCATGCTGCTCGTTACCTCGCCACGCTTCGCCAGGCGCTTCAAAATCGTGTGGATCGAAGCCAGCGGATTGGAGTAGGCGCTCAAATTGAATCCAGCCTTCGCCAGCAAATCCCTGACCGCGGTCGCAGTAGCGGCGTCTCCCGGATTCGTCCTGAGTACATTGCGTACCGAATCAGTGAATCCAGGCGGATCGGCTACCAACTGCTCCAACTTCTGAAGCTGCGCCGCTCTCTCCTCTGCGGGGAGAAAATTAGCATTCGCGGTGATGAGGTCGGAGACCCGGTCGATTTCCAGGGTAAGTTTTTCACGGTTCGCCACCAGTTTGCGCAAGCGTAGACTGCAGAGCAAGATGGCAGCCCGGTATCGTTTATGTTCATGTTTCATAGGTGGTTCCTACCGAAGATACAATTTATCATGTCTAAACTACATGTCAATAGAAAAGATAATGGCGGTGCTAAGGCACCCGCCGTGAGCCTGCTAAGCTAATGGCCTGCCTCGAGAGGGTCTCATGAAAAAAGCTGCCGTGGCTGCATCCTTGCTGCCGCAGTCCTTACTGAACGCGTTTGATACGAATGACCGCATTAACCAGTACCTGCTGGAGAACCTGCCGGCTGAGGCCTGGCGCGCCGAGCCGCCTGAAGGCAAGGGGCGCACGATTGCCGCCATCGCGGCCCATATGCACAACGTGCGCGTGATGTGGCTGAAGGCCGCGGCCAAGGGAAGCAAGATTCCCCAGCAACTGGATCGCAGCACGGTGACCCCGGCGCAGGCGGCCAAGGGACTGGAGCAAAGCCGGGCAGCGCTCAGCGCGGTGCTGAAGGCGTCCCTCGATGGCGATGGGCGCGTGAAGGGCTTTCGTCCTGATGTTGCGGGGTTCTTCGGCTACCTGATCGCCCATGATGCCCACCATCGCGGCCAGATCTGCATGCTGGCCCGCCAGGTCGGTCACCCTTTGTCGCAGAAGGCGATGTTTGGCATGTGGGAATGGGGCACGCGCGGGAAATAGGCACCATACCCGGCGTGAGGACAACTCCAGCCTTCCAGTACAATCCATCTTCGTCGTCCCTACGCCATGCGCAAGGCCGCTTTCCTCTACAACCCGCTCTCCGGAGGCCGGCGGGAACGGCGCTTGGCGGATGTGGAGGCGGCCGCGCAAGTCCTGCGCTCCGCCGGGGTGGAGGTCGTTGCCACTCCTACGCGCTCGGCGGTGGATACCGGCAGCCAAGCCCGGGAGGCGATCGCTGAAGGGTGCGATACGGTGTTCGCCTGCGGCGGCGACGGGACGGTGCACGATGTGTTGCAAGGCATGATAGGAGGCAGTGCCGCCCTGGGCATCATTCCCCTAGGGACGGCCAATGCCCTCGCCCATGATCTCCGGCTGCCGTCATCCCCCGCCGCGGCGGCGCGAGCCGCGCTCCACGCCAAGGGTCGGCGCATCGCCGTAGGCAGGATCGAATATCGTAACTTTTCTGGTAACAGCGGCTCGAGATACTTCACAGTGGCCGTGGGCGTTGGAGTAGATGCGCATCTGTTTTACAAATTGAACCCCTTGGCCAAGAGCCGCCTGGGCATGGCGGCATACTACGTCAAGGCAACGCACCTGTGGCTGACGCATCCGCTGGAGACGTTTTCAGTCGAGGTTTCGCAAGGTGGCGCAGTGCGGCAGGTCAACGTGTCACAACTGCTGGCGGTTCGAATCCGGAACTTCGGCCGGGTGCTGCGCGAACTGGCCCCCGGCGCCTCGCTCGAGCGTAACGACTTGCGCCTGGTGCTGTTCCACACCCGCAGCCGCATCACTTACCTGCGCTACATCATCCGCGGCCTGTTGGCGACGACGTGGCGAGGGACCGGGATCGAACTCGCGGACGGCGATCGCGTGACCTGCCGGTCGCCAGAATCCCAGCCGGAGTCCCGAATTTTTGTGGAAGCGGATGGAGAACTGCTGGGAACTGTGCCGGCGGAGATCACGATGGTTCCGGATGCGGTGACGCTGCTGGCGCCTTGAGTCAGCCTTTCGCAGAGCCCGCCTGCCGCTGCCTGAGGTAGCCGCCAGCCATTGCCATGGGAGCCATGATGAGCAAGGCGCCGAGGTGGGTCCAAAGGGCTTGCCCGGGGCTGGCAAGGAGCGAAGCGGCTCCACCTGCCGCGATCACGGCCGCGACCGCGAGGGAGTGCTCAAATTCCCAGCGCCCGGCCAGCCGGGCGGCGATGTAGCCGCTTACGGCCGCAAAGAACATACCGTACAGAACGCTCAGCCCCATGAAGGTCAAGCTGGCAGGCGCATGCGGGTCGCGGCCCGAGATTTTGAAAAGGGCCGCCGCGGAAGCGGCGAATACCAGGTAACCTGCTATCACTGCGATGACACTGCGCAGCATGGGCTGGCTCCGGCTCACTGGCCAAGTGACGGTTCGTCCTGGATTTGACCAACCTGATGATACGCCAAGACCTCACGCGCCGAACTGGCGCAGGTGATGGTCCATGTGCAGATATCCCCAGCGCTGCCAGTCGTCGTCCGACATGGCGCCAAAGACGGGGTGGGGATGCCATTCGAAGTCCTTGGGCTGGCGGGTGAAGCGATCGAGGAGGCGGCGCAACTCGCGCATGTCGGCTTCAAACTCCGTCGGAGGCGTCCCACCGATCAACTGGTCCATCTCCGTCCGCGTCTTAAATCCTTTCGGCCAGGAGAGAGGGACATAAAGCGCAAACCACTTTGCGAGTTTGCGTGCGAACCAGGGCGCGAGCGTCAGGCGCCGCTCTCCCATGGGACCGCGGAAGGAATCGCTGAGGTGGCACACCATCTGAGGGGCCGACATTTTTCCCCAGCGGCGCTGGCTGGTGGGCTGAATTCTTGCCAGGCGCGTGATGATTTCTTCTTTGTCCTGCGGATTGCGAAGAGTTTTCATGCTGGTGCGCACAATGGTACAAGAGCCGGGGGCGCAGGTGCATCGGCCGCGCCTGCCGCTTCATCTAAAGGGCTTTGACCGAGGAGTGTAGGGTCAATGTATCCTCTGTAGCTCGAGAGCCGAGGGCAATCGTCGAACTTTGGAACCCATCACCCACTTTCTGACCGGCGCGTGCCTGGGACGTGCCGGGCTGAATCGCAAGACGGCGCTGGCCACGGCCACGCTGACGCTGGCGGCGGAAGCTCCTGACCTCGACGTTCTCGGCAGTTTCAAGGGCCCGGCCTTCGGGTTCGCGCATCATCGCGGGTTCACACACTCTTTCCTGGGCATCGCTCTAGTATCAGCTGTGGTGGTCGGCTTCATGTATGTCATCTGGCGGATGCGCGGGCGCAAGACCAAAGATCCCAACCTGCAGCCGCGCTGGGGAGTGCTGTATGGCTATGCGTATCTCGCCGGATTGACTCACATCCTGCTCGACTTCAGCAACAACTATGGGGTGCGGCCGTTCTGGCCGTTTTCTGAAAAATGGTACTCGTGGGACATCGTGTTCATCATTGAACCGATCATGCTTGTTCTTCTGGCCGGGGGTCTGTTGCTGGGCGGGCTGTTTTCCCTAGTTAACCAGGAGATCAGCGGAAGCCGCAAAGGGCCACAGGGTCGCCTGGCCGCAAGCCTGGCGCTGGTGGGGGTAGCGGCGATGTGGGGTGTGCGCGATTACGAGCACCGCCGGGCGGTCAACGCCTTGGAATCGCGGCTGTATAAGGACGCCGATCCCATCCGGGCCTCGGCTTATCCCTACATGTGGAACCCGCATCCGCTATAAGCCAGAGGAAACGGAAGTGACCCAGGCGGCGAAGCGGAGCTACCTGGGGCGGGTGTACCTAGACTGGGCAAAGTATCCCGTAACCGAGACGCAAGAGGTGGGACAGCCGCAGCCCGGATACATTGTGCGTTTTCGGGACCTGCGCTACGACTATCCCGGCCGAATGGGCGGAAGTCCGTTGGGAGCGGGTGTGGAACTTGACCGCAACCTGAACGTGGTGGCGGAGAGGTTCGGATGGAGGCGTAGCGTCGTGTCGCGGGGTCCAGCCAGTTCACCGTAGTCCGCGATTCCGCCCTTGCACCGGTGATTCACTGGAGGAAAACTTGAGATTGCGCTCAATCACCATTGGGGTCGTAGGCACTCTCCTGCTCGCTGTCGCGGCGTCAGCTCAAACCACTTCTGATGCGGTTGACCGATACATCCAGGCCGAGATGCAAAAACGGAAGATCCCAGGATTAGCGCTACTTGTCGCCCGCGACGGCAAGATAGTCCGCGCGCAGGGATATGGCATGTCCAACGTCGAGTTGCAGGTCCCCGTCAAACCCGAGACCCTGTTCCAGTCAGGGTCGATGGGCAAACAGTTCACGGCGACGGCGGTGATGATGCTGGTGGAGGAAGGGAAGGTTGGGTTGGACGACCCGATCAGCAAGTACTTTTCCGACGCTCCCGCCGCCTGGAAGCAGGTCACGGTGCGCCGGCTTTTGAGCCATACGGGCGGGTTTACGGACTATCCGGAGAATTTCAACTTTCGCCAGGACCGCACCGAAGACCAGATTTTGAAGGCGATCGAAGCCGTTCCGCTGGCCTATCCCCCGGGGACAAAGTACAGTTACGCGAACCTGGGATATGCAACGCTGGGCATTCTGATCCACCGCGTTACCGGGAAGTTCTACGGCGACTTTCTGCAGGAGCGGATTTTCCAGCCGCTGGGAATGACTACGACCCGGATCATCAGCGAAGCCGACATCATCCCCAACCGCGCCGCCGGGTACCGCCTGGTCAAGGGAGAATTGAAAAACCAGGAATGGGTGGCGCCTACGCTAAACACGACGGCGGACGGCAGTCTGTACTTCTCCATTCTGGACCTCGCCAAGTGGGACGCCGCTCTCTACACGGAAAAGTTGCTGAAGCGATCAAGCCTGGAGCAGATGTGGACCGTGGCCGAGCTGAACAACGGGAAGCCAAACTCCGACAACTATGGTTTCGGCTGGTACATGGAAGAAATTCACGGTCACCACATTGTGGGGCACGCGGGCGCCTGGCAGGGGTTTACCACCAACATCTCGCGCTATGTGGACGACAAGCTGACGGTGGTGGTGCTCACCAATCTCGAGGGGGCGCATCCGGATGAGATCACGCATCATGTGGCGGGATTGTATGTGCCGGAGCTGATGCCGCCGGCGAAAGCGGAAAAGAGACCTTAGAACAGCATGGCTGTCGTCGGCGGGCAACGCAACTTGACGCCGCCGCCCGGGCGCGGGACAATCGTTGTTCGTCGAGGTGACCATGCTGGCTTACCTGTTTGTTGTGTTCGCGATTGCGGTTCGTTTCCTGCCTCATCCCATGGCTTTTACGCCGGTAACGGCCGCCCTGCTGTTCTTCGGCGCTCGCGGCTCGCGGCGCCAGATCTGGGTGCCCCTGGCCCTGTTGGCCGTCTCTGACGTCGTCCTGACCAAGGCGGTGTATGCCTACCCGACTTTCTCCTGGGACCACTACGTGACTTGGATGTGGTATGCGGCGATGCTCTTCCTGGGCACCAGGCTTGGCACGAACTTCAAGCCGCTGCGGGTGATCGGCGGAGCGCTCGCCGGTTCGGTTTCCTTCTTTCTGCTGAGCAATTTCGCGGTATGGGCCGCGATGGATATGTATCCGAAGAACTGGGATGGGCTGATGATGTCCTACACCGCCGCTCTGCCGTTCTTCCGCCGGGGCGTTGAGGGAGACTTGCTCTTCACCATCGCGATGTTCGCCACGCCGGTGGCGCTGCACGCGCTGGCAGGGATGGTTCGTAAAGACAGCGACCACGTCGCAGCCGCTTAGAAAATCTACTGCCGGGGTCGCCGAGAGACCGGGTTCATTTCTTGTCGGCGTTCTCTGCGATCTCGGCGGTTAACGCCTTTGACTTTGCCCGCCTCTGGCGCACGACCAGCCAGATCGCCAATCCCAGCGCAACCGCTCCCAACACCCAATTGAAGTGCTCCCGGAAGATGGTGCCGGTGATCTGCACGATCTCGGGACCGAACTTCAGGGTCAGCAGCGCGATGGCAGTGAAACGGACGACCCGTCCGGCGAAGATCGCCAGCACGAAGTGGGTGAACTGCATCTCGGTGACGCCGGCGGCCAGCACGAACAGCTTGAACGGGGTCGGCGGCGGCAGCATGGCGGGAAACATCAGGGCCCAAAACGGGTGATGTTCGAAGGCGGCGTGGATTTTGGCGAAGCGCTCGGGAGGAATGCGTTTGCGCAGCAGGGTCTCGCCCCCCGTGTATCCGATGATGTAGATGACGATGCTGCCCAGCACTGATCCCGCCGATGCCATGAATATGTACAGCAGGAAGCGGGGACGATTGGTGTACACGTAGCCGGCGACAACCGGGTCCAGGGGCAAGCCGAGCAGGCTGCCGTCGAGCGCGGCAATGGCGAAGATGCCCCATGCGCCCAGGGGTTTTAACAGTGCCCACAGAAACGCAGTGTAGCGGGCCAGAATGTGCTTGATGGTTTGCAAGCGGAAACTAGCAGTGTACGCGAAAAGTCTGTAGAGACGCAGCGCCGGCTCTCAAAGCCCTGCCAGTGCGCGCCAGATCCCCTTCGACTTCGCTCAGGGCAGGCTCTCACCCGGCTGAACTGCGCCGGGTTCGGGATGACGCCATCATCTTCGCGCTTTCACTACTTCTTGGGAAAGTTCGGGTCAGCTTTGACTTCGGCGATCTGCCTGGGGTGGCGCTCGCTGTGCGCCGCGATGAACAGGACCCACTCATAGGCGTCGAGCTTCTTGCCCAGCGGGCTGTCCACGGCGTGGGCCCGCAGGTCATCGTGCCGGCGCAGAAAGTCCTCGGTCTGCTGGCGGGTCTCGGTGAAGTGCTTCAGCGATCCGGCCGGCGAACCGAAGCGGTTGGTGGGCTTGAGCGGTTCGGGAGCCTGGACTTTGTGCGAGCGGTCCGGAATCGCGGTCATGACCATTTCGTCGATGGACTGCACATCGTCGCCATCCGGTCGCTGCGGAGCTTTCATCACCTGTCCGGTGACCATGTCCCGCAGATAATCCTCCGGTTGGTTTGGTGATAGGCGATCTCCACAGATTCTATTCAACCTAGGGGCGATTCTCTTTAAGTTTGGCCTTGAAAGCGGGGCAACTCGGGAACTATCTCAAGAGCAGGGCTCTTAGTGGCGTGTGTTTCCGCTCAACAATTGCAGCGCGTGCGGCAGCAGGTCAATCACCGCTTCGAGCGATTCGACGGCGCCCGCAGGACTGCCCGGCAAATTCAGGATTACTGATTTCCCGCGCACTCCGCACACGCCGCGGCTGAGAACGGCAAATGGTGTCTTCTTAGCCCCCTCCGAGCGCATCCGCTCCGCCACTCCTTCCAGCAAACGCTCGCAGACCGCGCGGGTGGCCTCGGGGGTGACGTCGCGCTCGGCGATGCCGGTGCCTCCGGTGGTGACTACCAGGCGCACCTTGTTTGCCAGGCGGGTGATCGCGCTTTGAATGGCCGGCTGCTCGTCGGGGACGATCTCGGTATGCGTGACCGAGAAGTGCTGTTTTCGGAGGGCTTCCGCCACCGCAGGCCCGGACAGGTCGGCCCGCTCGCCGCGCGCCGAGGAGTCACTTACGGTGAGGACAGCCGCGGTGAGTCCTTCAGCTGTCGAGGAGGACATCTTCTTCTTCCTCCGTCTCACCACCGCCGTCTCGCGCCGATTCGTCGAGCAGGCGCAGGCCTTCCATGAGCAGGCCCTGCGTGTTCAAGGTCGTCGTCTGTTGCGTGGTCTTGCCTTCGAAGTTGATCTGAAAATTGCCGCCAGTCCAGCGCAGGACCTTGAAAACGGCTGCATCGCCGGTCAGCGCACCATAGACCGCATGGGTGACCTGGCCTTCGCTGAAATACATCTCGCACTTGTCGTCTTGGTTGGTGAGCGTGAGCATGCAACTCTTGCGGCCCATCTCCAGCGACTGCACCAGGTCAATCACGTTCATCTGGGTCAGGCTACCGCGGAGCACGCCGTCGGACGCCGCCGATTTGGACATCTTTTCCAGGGCAATTTTGTCAATCACGCGCTTGATACGGTGAGTGGCTTCCTTGAGGAAGAAAGGCTTTTCGACAAACTCGTCGGCTGGGTCCTGGGTCCCGAGTTTCTCGGTGATATCGGCCTTGCTGGCCAAGAGGATCACGGAGACCCCTGCGGTCGCCGGACGGCTCTTGAGTTTTTCCACCAACTGGCGGCCGTCCATGCCGGGCATGCGGTAGTCGCTGACCAGCAGGTCGGGAGGATCGTCCACCGCCTTGAGGAGTGCATCGGCCCCGTCACTCGCGGTGTTAACGATGGCGTGGGGGCTCAAGGCGCCGCGGAGCATCCCCAGGATCATGGGATTGTCATCCACCAGCAGGACTTTGACGATGTTCGGCATTGCCTACTTTTTCTTCCGGGCGCGGGTGTAGTCGCCGCTCTTGCCTCCGGACTTGCGCTCGAGCGCGATTTCGCGAATCTCGATGCCCTTGTCGAGGGCCTTACACATATCGTACACGGTGAGGGCGGCGACGCTGGCGGCGACCAGCGCTTCCATCTCCACTCCGGTCACCGCGGTGGTCGTAACTCTTGAGGCAATAGCGACGCCATTCTCGCACAGGCGCATACGCACATCAACGTGGGCCAGCGGCAGGGGATGGCACATGGGGATCAGGTCGGAAGTCTTCTTCGCGGCCATAATTCCGGCCAGCCGAGCCACTTCGAGTGGATCGCCCTTAGGATTCTTGGGCAGGGCCCTGAGCACCGCGGGTTTCAGCGCCACGAAGGCGCTGGCCTCGGCCTCGCGCCTGGTTGGCTTCTTGGCGGAGACATCTACCATTCGGGCGCGGCCTTTGCGATCGTAATGGGAAAGCTTCCTGGGCATGTGAAGGAACATCTTACAGGCACACGTTTCAAGGTTTCAGAGGTTTCAAAGCTTCAAGGCGCACTCCCGATTTCTAGCGCAACAGCACTGGCACCCACTCCCCCGCCGGAATCCGGTCGCGGTCCGAGGGAATCACGATGTAGCAGTTGGTCATCACTGTGGCCGCAACGTCCCCGGATCCCTGCCACCGGGCCAATTCCACTTCCGTCTGCTCGAATTCGCCGGATAGAATCGCGGGAAGGAATCGCTTGAGCCCGGTCTTGGTCTTGATCTCGGATTTCAGCCTGGCGTGCAAGAACAAAAGCTTGCGCGGCGACAGGCCGGAGAGGGCTTCCAGTATGGGTCGAGCGAAAAGTTCAAAACAGACCATGGTCGATACGGGGTTTCCCGGCAGCCCGAAGAAGTAAGTGTGCGCCTCAGGGGCTGAAGCCCCTTCTTTCGTATCTTCCCCGGCACGGCTGAAGCCGTGCCCTCTCGAAGACGGCACTCGTCCAAACACGAGTGGCCGTCCGGGCTGAATCTGCACTCCGGTGAAGAAGAACTCTGCCTGGAACTCCGCCAGCGCTTGCTCCACCAGGTCGTACTTGCCCATGGATACTCCCCCGGCGAGCAGCAGCAGGTCGGCTTCAAGCCCGTCGGCGATCAACTCGCGCAAGCGCCCAGGCTCATCCGGTGCAATCGGCAGCAGAAGCGGCTCGCCTCCCGCTGCCAGGATTTGCGCGGCCAGCGAATAGGTATTGGAGTTGCGAATCTGGTTGGGCCCGGGGGGGACATCGATGTCCACTACCTCGTCCCCGGTGGAAAGGACGGCAACTCTTGGCTTGGCATACACCAGGAGATGGCTTCTTCCGACCGACGCCGCCACCGCGATCGCGGCGTGGTCCAACCGCATGCCTGAGGAAAGCAACCGCTGGCCGCGCTTGGCTTCGGAAGCGACCGGCACGATGTTGTCGCCGGTGGCAACTCCCTTTGTGATCTCGACGGTATTGCCCGCGCGCGAGGTGTATTCCACCATGACCACGGCGTCGGCTCCCGGCGGTGCGGGAGCGCCGGTCATGATGCCGGCCGCCTGCCCCGGATCAAGCTTGACAGGAACATCGGAGGGAGCCACGCCGGCCTTAATTTCGCCAATGACTTCGAGCTTGGCGGGAAGCTGCGCCAGGTCGGCGGCCCTCACCGCGTAACCGTCGCGCGTGGCTCGCGGAAAAGGCGGGAAGTTGCGATCGGCGATCACCGGCTCCGCCAGCACCTGCCCCACGCTGTCGAGCAATTCGACCAATTCCTTGCCCCGCGGACGCAGGCGGGCGGCATGCTCTTCCACCAGGTGGCGCGCGTCTTCGAAGTTCAATATCAGGGACGGCTCGGGCTGGGCAGCCATGGAGGAGATGATACGACAGGCGGAATAGTTTCCCCACCCGACCTGTCATACTTATGTGCGGGACACCCCTACGCGAACCGGGGGACGCCCCGGGTGGCTGTTTCCCCGGGGTCCTGGCTGAGACCCTAAGACCGGAGCTCATGCTTGAAACATAAAGCTCTCTTATTGCTCCTGACCATCGGAGCGCTGTTCGTTCACGGCTACCATCCCTTCGCCGAGGATGCGGAGATTTACCTTCCCGGGGTCGAGAAGATCCTGCATCCCGAGCTGTTCCCGTTTGGCGCGGAATTTTTTCAGTCGCACGCGCACCTGACCTATTTTCCTAACCTGATTGCCGCTTCCGTTCGAGTCACGCATTTGCCGCTGGAAGTCGCGCTGTTTCTTTGGCAGGTACTCTCTATTTTTCTGCTTCTGCTGGCGGGTTGGGAGTTGAGCAGCAGGTGCTTCACGGATACAAGGGCAAGATGGGCCGGAGTCGGGCTGCTGGCGGCCCTGCTGACCCTGCCCGTGGCGGGGACTGGCCTGTACATCCTGGACCAGTATCTGAACCCGCGGAACCTGACCGCATTTGCCGGGATTCTCGCCATCGTCAAGGTGCTCGATAGAAAGTACGTGCAGGCCGGGGTGGTGCTGGCAGTCTCGGCGGTGATTCATCCCCTGATGTCAGTGTTTGCTTTTTCTTACTGCGCGGTGCTGGTAGTGCTGGAGAGGTTTGGTCCGCGCTTTGCGGCGTTCGCTGCCCTTCTGCCTCTCGGAATTTCGTTCAGTCCGCCCTCCACGGCGTATCACGAGGTAGCGCTTTCCCATCCTTACTTCTTTCTGACGCGCTGGGCGTGGTACGAGTGGCTGGGTGCGGTGGCTCCCATCGCCATTCTGTGGTGGTTCAGCCGGATTGCGCGTGCGCGCCAGTGGCGCAATTTGGAAGTGCTGTGCCGCGCGCTGGTCGTGTATCAGATCATCTATACGGTCGCGGCTTTGGTGATCTCGATCCCGGCCAGTCTTGAGGGTCTGGCGCGGCTCCAGCCGATGCGCAGTTTGTATCTGCTGTATATCCTGCTCATCCTGTTCGCCGGAGGCTTGCTCGCAGAGTATGTGCTGAAGAAGCAGGTATGGCGGTGGCTGGTGCTGTTTCTGCCCTTGTGCGCGGGGATGTTCACGGCGCAGCGCGCGCTGTTTCCGGGGAGCGCGCATGTGGAATGGCCGGGCTCCGCGCCTCGCAATCCGTGGGTGCAGGCGTTTGTCTGGGTGCGCGAGAACACTCCGCGTGATGCTATCTTTGCCCTCGATCCGCACTTCATGAGCATCCCCGGCGAAGACGAGAATGGATTCCGCGCCATCGCGCAACGCAGCCGGCTGGCAGATGAGGTCAAAGACAGCGGCGCCGTGACCATGTTCCCGCCGCTGGCCGACGCCTGGCTGGAGCAGGTGCACGCGCTCCGAGGATGGCGAGGTTTTCAATTGCAAGACTTTGAGCGCTTGCGGGAACGGTTCGGGGTGAGCTGGGTGCTGCTGCAGGCGCCTGGGGTGTCGGGGCTGGAGTGCCCATATCGGAATGAGGCGGTGCTCATCTGCAAGCTCGGGCCGTAGCGCAGTCTGCACTGGGGCCGAAAGACTCCAAGCTCTCGGGTCAAGTCGGGGCTTTGAGTGCTACCGCCTGTTAACGACAGCAATGCACCGCCGTGGGGGTTGTGGTAGCTGAGAGCCTGGCCGAAGGCGGGAGATAGTGGCGGTCAATGCTCCTGCCAATTCGGATCAATCACGCAGCAACCGGGGCGTTCGAAGTCGGTCGCGGTAATGGGGCTAGTCACGAAACCGTAATAGACCTCCTGATCGCTGAAGGTATAGCTGCCCACGATTTGGCCAGAGTTGTTGATCCCGTTAGCAAATGTCAACGTGGCACCGGGATAGTCAAGGGACAAGTATTTGCCCTTCATGCGTGCGAAGCCGTGAATGGCACAGAGCGGCGTGCAACCGGTGTATGAACCCACGATAATTCCGCTGTCATTCACTCCCCACGCACTCGTATCGTAGGCATCCGGGAAGGCAATCGTATAGAACTTCCCCCTTATGTAAGCGAAACCGTTGTTTAGCGAATATCCGCCGATTACGCTGCCAACGACCTCGTCGAAGTTGTTGACTCCATGGGCGGCGGCAGTAAGCCAGGCACCAGGCGGGGTAACATCCCTGAACCTTGTTCCAACTCGCTCGAAGGATTGAAGTATGTCTCCATGGCCACGACCACCAACGAAAGACCCAGCATTGTTTATTCCCGTAACTTCTGTAAAACCATTGTCTAGCAGCTCGATAGTGGTGAATGTGACCCCGTCATATAAGAAGCCCACGGATGTGCTCGCGCCCGTGAAGGCGTAACCGGAAATCAATCCTGAATCGTTTACGCCAACGGCCAAGGTTTCGTCGCTTTCAGGGTAACTGAAGAATGCGAAATTACCATCGCTCAGGAGAAATCCGGTCGCATTGTCCCCATTGCCCGTGTTGTAGTAATACCCGACCATCTGATTGAGGCTATTGATCCCCAGCAGGACGGTCGCCTTCGAGCCGGGCACATGAATGGTGGTGAAAGTCGGCCCTATTGAGTCTTCCGCCGGTTGCGCCCACCCAGGCGACTGGACCGAACAACAAAAAATAATGATCAGAATGCAGCGTGGCAGATCCATCTTGGCTCCAATGGACGTAAAGTCTACCGGATAGGCGCGGGAAGGTCAGTGACCAATGTCACGGGACAGCTTCTTGGCGTAACATCCCCATTACACCAACTACCTCACAGGCCTCGCTTGAGAACGCAGGATCTTGCTCTCAAGCGAGAATGCCCCTGATACGCCTGCGCTACCCCTGTCGAGCCCCCCGCGCGTAGTAGGTCGCGAAACCCGGCTCTAACCGGCGGCCTCTTTCGCTGAAGATGCGGAAGTGGGCCAGGCCTGTCCTCTGCAATGCGAACTGCAGCGATGTCGCCACCACTCCCAACCCATATTTCACGCTGCGCCGGAAGTTGATCGAGGACGCTTCCTCGAAGTACTTGGTCGGGCAGGAGACTTCTCCGATGTGGAAGCCGAAGTGGGCGCACTGGGCGAGCATCTGGTTGTCGAAGACAAAGTCGTCGGAATTTTCCAGCAGCGGCAGGCTCATGAGCACATCCCGGCTGAAGGCGCGATAACCGGTGTGATACTCGGAGAGCTTGAGCCCGAGAAACAGATTTTCGAACGCAGTCAGGAAACGGTTGGAGACGTACTTGTAAAGCGGCATGCCGCCGCGCAGGGCATGGCCTCCGATGATGCGCGAACCCAGCACCACGTCGTAGACACCATAGGCCACCATGCTGGCCATGGCGGTGACCAGCAGCGGCGTGTACTGGTAGTCGGGATGAACCATGATGATGACGTCGGCGCCGGCGGCCAGGGCCTCGCGATAGCAGGTCTGCTGGTTGCGTCCGTAGCCATAGTTCTGGTCGTGGACAAAGAACTGGAGTCCCAACTGCCCGGCGATTTCGATGGTGCGGTCGGAGCTGTGGTCGTCCACCAGGATGCGGATGTCCACCAGGTCGGGAAGTTCGCGGACGGTGGCCTCCAACGTCTTCTCGGCGTTGTAGGCGGGGAGCACTACCGCGATGCGTTTGCCGTTGATCATGCGTGGCCTGAGATAGGGCTGTTTCCCACCATGATAACCGCTTCCCGGATCTTTGGCTCTATCCGCAATCTGCCTCCTAAATGCCACACAGAGATTCCGCTCCTATAGGAGAATGAACCATGTCCTCCGTGCGCATGGATAAGTGGCTGTGGGCGGCCAGGTTTTTCAAGACGCGGTCGTTGGCTGCGCGGGCGTGTGAACTCGGGCGGATTCAGGCGAACGGGCAGAACGTCAAAGCCGCGCGCGACGTCCGTGTCGGAGCCATGCTGCACGTCAGCAACGACAGCGGCGACTTTGAGATCGAAGTCCTGCTGCTCAGCGAGGTGCGCGGTCCGGCTTCGGTTGCGCAATCGCTCTACCGCGAGACGGAGGCGAGCCGCGAGCTGCGGCTGAAGGTGGCAGCCGAGCGCAAGGCGATGAAGCAGTTCGAACAGTTGCCCGCAGGCAGGCCATCCAAACGCGATCGCCGGAGGATCATTCAGTTCCGGCAGAGGCTGGGCGGGGACGGATGACGGCTGGCCCGACCCAGCCACTCTGCCAGAGTTTTAGAATAAAGATGACACCATGCAGCGGCTGACCATCAAGACGCGCAAGAAGCGCGAAGTCGTGGATATCACCGACCGGGTAGAACATCTGCTGGGAAGCGGAGACCGCTCGGGGGTCTGCAGCCTGCTTATCCTGCATACCACCGCCGCGCTGACCACCGCCGACCTCGATCCGGGAACCGACTTGGATATGCTGGACGCCTTCGAGGCGATGGTGCCCAAGCTGCGCTACCGGCATCCGCACAACCCGGGACATGTGCCGGACCACATCCTTTCGGCGCTGATTGGGACTTCGGTGGCTTTGCCGTTTGAGAACGGGAAGCTGCTGCTGGGCACGTGGCAGCGCGTGGTTTTGATCGAGCTGGACGGGCCGCGCGAACGAGAGGTCGTGGCTACGATCACGTCCGAGCGGTGAGTGAGAGACACCCCCGCCCAAGCGGAGCTTGGACGGGGCACCCCCCCGGAGTTGGGGTGGACGAGCCGAGCCATAACCCCCGTTTTTCCGCGAAACCCGCTAATATGCTAGGTGTTCGAGGGGGAGCCATGGATGTTCCCGCAGCACCCCGGAAGTTGGCCGGGCGCTACGAAGTACGACAGATTCTGGGCCAGGGCGGAATGGGTCTGGTGTACCGGGCTTACGACACCGTGGTCCGCCGCGAAGTCGCGGTCAAAACCCTCCTCGACATTCCCGATCCGGCGTCGCTGCAGTTGTTCTACAAAGAGTGCGATGTGCTGGCCTCCATGAGCCATCCCAACATCGTAGAGATCTTCGACATCGGAGAGTTTGAAGAAGAGGGCAAGCAGAAACCGTATTTCGTCATGCCGTTGCTGCCGGGAACGACCCTGGACGAATTTATTCGCAAGTCCAGCCACCGTCTGACGGTCGAGCGCACCGTCGAAATCATCTCCCAGACCTGCCGCGGCTTGCAGGCCGCGCATGAACGCGGGCTGGTGCACCGCGACCTGAAGCCGAGCAACATCTTCGTGATGGAAGACGACTCGGTCAAGATCATCGATTTCGGCGTGGCCCACATGGCGGATACCCGCACCACGCGGGGGCAGAAGGGGACGCTGATTTACATGTCTCCCGAGCAGATTGAGATGAAGCCGCTGTCTGCTCTCTCCGACATCTTTTCGCTGAGCGTGGTGTGCTACGAGGCGCTGACGGGGCGGCAGCCGTTTCAGCGGGCGCGGGCCGATGAAATCGTGGATGCCATTCTGCACCAGATTCCGCCTCCGGCTTCTGAACTGAATCCCGCGGTGAGCCAGGCGATCAGCCGGGTGGTCCACAAGGGGATGGCCAAGCAGTCGTGGCATCGTTTCTCCAGCGCACGCGAGTTCGGGGACACGCTCAACAAGGCGCTGCGCGGGGAAGCCATCGAGTTCTTCGATCCCTCGCGCACCCGGCCGCGGGTGGAACGGGCGACCAAGGCGCTGCAGGAAGGGGACTATCAGTTTGCCGGCGAGATTCTGGGCGAGTTGGAGGCGGAAGGTCACCTCGATACTTCGATTGCCTCGTTGCGGCAACAGCTGGACGGTGCGGTGCGGCGCAAGACCATCGCTCAACTGATGGACGGCGCGAAGGCACGCTTCGAGGAAGAAGAAGATCCCCTGGCGCTGCAGAAGCTGCAGGAAGTTCTACAGATGGAGCCCGACAACGCGACGGCGCTGGCCCTCAAGAGCAAGATCGAAAATCGGCGCAGCGGGCGGCAGATTGATAACTGGTACCGGCTGGCGCGGCAGCACATGGACAATCACGCCTATCCGCACGCGCGGGAAGCCCTGCAGAACGTTCTTCAGCTGCGGCCCAATGAGACGCGGGCGCTGCAGTTGATCAGCGAGGTGGATCGCGGAGAGCAGGAATACAACAAGCTCCGGCAGGAGAAAACCCAGCTGCACCGGGCGGCCATGGAGGCCTGGCAGAAGGGCGACGTCAGCAGCGCGCTCATGAAGCTAGGTGTGGTTCTGGAGTTGGACCGAAAGGCGCCGGATTCCTCGGTTACAGACTCCGCAGGCACTTACCAGAGTTTCTACAACCAGGTGCGCTCCGAACATGACGCGATGAACGCGGCGTACGCGGAGGCGCGAAAACATCTCTCGGATCGCAACTTCGGCAAGGCGCTGGCGCTGTGTGAGACCTATCTCGGCAAGTACCCGAACAACGCCCTTTTCCAGGCCCTGAAGTACGACATCGAGGAGCAGCAGCGCCAGGAGTTGTCTGCCTACATCGCGTCCGTGGACCGGCAGGTTGAGGCTGAGGCGGATCTGGACAAGCGGGTGAACATCCTGCAGGACGCCCTTACTCAGCATCCTGGAGAAAGCCACTTTGAACGCGCCTTGCGCCTGGTGCAGGACAAGCGGGACCTGGTGAATTCGATTGTGGCGCGCGCCCACCTGCACGAGGAGCAGGGAGCGTTTGGTGACGCGCTCAACGACTGGGAGATCCTGCGCACCATCTACAGCCAGTATCCGGGACTGAAGTTTGAGATCGAACGGCTGCAGAAACGCCGCGAGCAACAGTCGCGTATCGAGGCCAAGTCGAGCCTGGTGGAGCAGGTGGATGCCTGCCTGCATTCGAGCGATTACGCGCGCGCTTTGGATCTGCTGGAAAAGGGGAAGCTAGAATTCCCCAATGATGCCGAACTGGTAGAGCTGGAGAAGCTGGCGAGCGAGGGGGTGCAGCGGAAGGCCGAGGCTCATCGGCTCATGACTGAAGGCCAAGAGATGTGCGCGCAGGGCCGGTTTGTGGACGGATCCAAACTCTTGCGCCAGGCCTATGAACTGGATGAGAACAATACGCTGACTCGGGCCGTGCTCTCCAACGCCTTGATCGAACAGGCCAAGCGGGTGGTGGACAGCAACTGGCAGGAAGCCGAGCGGTTGGCGCAACAATCGCTGGACCTGAACCCCGGGCATCCGATGGGCAAGACCATCCGCAGCCTGATTCTCGATCAAAAGCGGGAGCAGGTGGTCAACGACTGTCTTTCCCAGGCCCGCAAGCTGCAGGCTGCGGCTGACTTGGCGGGCGCGTTGTCTCGCATCGAAGGAGGACTGGCCGCTTACCCGCGCGAGCCCAGGCTGCTACAGGTTCAGGACACGATACAAAAGGAGCTACAGGCACAGCGGCGCCAGATGCGGCGCCGCGACCTGGAGGAGTTGCGGGGCTTGGAGGGTGAGGCTGCTGCCGCCACCGATCCTGCGCTGCGGCAATCGTTCGCGGAGCGGGTCCGGACTTTGGCGGAGAAGTATGCGGACGATCAGGAAGTTGTATCCGTGGCGGATGGTCTGCTGCAGCGGTTGAACCTGCCAAAAACCAGCCGGCCAAGCGCGGGCGTCAAAGCCGGCGAGGAGGAAACTCAAGTCGAGTTGGCCCCCGGCTCAAAGGCGCCGCTGGCCGCATCGGACAGCGCCACCATGTCGCTGTATTCTTCTCCCACGGTTGCCGTGCCGCCTGCGGGAGAGGGAAAGGCCGAGCCCTCGACGTCGGTTCCAGCGGCTAGTCCGACACCTGCACCGCCGAGCGCGCCAGCTCAACAACCGCCGCGCCCCGCCGCCAAGCCTTCCGCAAGGCTTTCCCTTGCGGCTTTCTTGTCCGTGCCCAAGCAGCGGACGATGGTGGGAGCCGGGGTTGGGGTAGTGCTGCTGCTGGTGGTGTCGTGGCTTGGTATCCGGCACGGCCGTCACGCCAGCGTCCCGCCACCCGCGGCCCAAGTAAGTGTCCGCATTCATACCTCGCCTGCGGGGGCTGCCATCCGCATTAATAACGAGGTGCGGGGAGTGTCCGACCTGCAAGTTGGCTTGGCCCAGGGGAACTATCAAATCGAGGCCGAGTTGGACGGTTACCAACCGGCGATGACCACGCTGGAAGTCAAGCCCGGCGCTCCCAACTCCATTGCCCTGACGCTGCAACTCGCGCTGCCCGAATTGAGGCTGTCTTCCGACACCGGCACCGGAAAGATATCGTTCGATGATGATCCTCCGGTGGACCTTGAGGGGGCGCTGTGGACGCTGGACAAGATCACAGCGGGAGACCACACCGTGAAGTTTGCCGGACCGCAGGGCGAGACTTCCTTCAGTTTCGCGGTTGATCAGGGCACGCTGCCGGTTGTCAAAGGGCCGGTCACAGCCAACGGTGTCCTGGCTGTGGTTGTCGGCAACCTGGGTAGCCGGCTGCACATTTATTGCAGCGACCCGGCCGCCAAGGTGAGCCTGGACGGGCAGCCTGAGGCAGACGCGACGCCCGACGGGGTAGAGATGTCCCAGGTTTCGCCTGGCACTCACCAGCTGACGCTCACCCGGGGGAGCGACCAGTACAAGATGGACGTCGACGCGGGACCCGCACCCACGCTGACCGCGTTCCTGCAGTCGGGTCAGAACATTGGCACGCTGGTGGTGGTAACCGGCCAGGACCGGGCACGGGTTTATCTCAACGGGCAACTCCAGAAGCAGGCGACGGAAGGGGGTCAGTTGCGCATCCCCAATCTCGAGCCCAAAGATTATGTCGTCCGGGTCGCCAAGAATGGATTCCAGGAAGTACCCGAACAGAAGATCCGGATTCGCAAAGGCGAACAGGGCAAGCTGACCTTCAACCTGCAGCCCATTCCGCAATTCGCCTCGCTCTCCATTCAGAACGGAGTTCCGGGAACGGAAGTCCTGATCGACCAAACGTCTGTGGGAACGGTGAATCCCGATGGGGCACTGAGTTTTGCGCAAGTGAACCCGGGCGACCATGTGGTCGAGCTGCGCAAAGATCGCTTCAAGCCCAAGCGGCTGCAGAAGCATTTCGTCGCCGGTGCGACCGTTCCAGTCGTGGGTGCCGAGGCTGGGCTGGAAGTGGCCGCCGGGGAGCTGCGGATCACCTTCACGCCTGCGGATGCCGCGGTGACGCTAGCCAAAGCTGGGCAGCTCCCCATTCGAGTGACCAGCGGCGCCGCACTAAGCGTACCGCCCGGCACCTATGTCCTTACGGCGAAAACCGCCGACGGTCTGGCGCGGACTTCTACGGTGGAGGTCGCTGCCGGTGAATCCAGCAGCCTCGACTTGCCCCTGGGACCGAGCGGGATGTCGAAGTGGGACGACCCGGCAGGTTGGAAGTCCGAGAAGAATTGGTTCGTACACCGCGGGGGAGACTTCGTTTTGTACGGCAGCTCTCCGACTTCCGGGTCCTTTACCTTTACCGCCATGCTGCTCAAGGGTCGCCGGCTGCAATGGGTGCTTAACTACGTTGACAGCAACAATTACGGCTTGCTGCAGATGGATGAGAACTACTTTTACCGCAGCGTAGTGCGCAACGGTCAGAAAACCGACGCCGCGAAGATCCCGCACAAGTGGGACAAGAAAACGTTCTGCTCGATGCAGATTCGGGTATCGCCCAATGAGATCGTCCACCAGGTGCGGGAGAAAGACACCTGGGTCACCCTGGACACGTGGAGCCAACCTGGAGCCAACTTGAGCCTGGGCAAGTTTGGTTTCTACATTCCCGGCAACGACCAGGTGGCACTCTCCAACTTCAGCCACTACGCGGAGTTGAATCCCAGGTAACGCGGAAGGCTGTCCATAGCCTGAAAGAAAACCTCGCACTGTAGTAAAACTGTAGTAGTTGCGGAGAGGTGGCCGAGTGGTTGAAGGCGCCAGTCTTGAAAACTGGAATACGGGAAACCGTATCGGGGGTTCGAATCCCTCCCTCTCCGCCAGAGGCTTTTTCGCAATGGGGACGACTATCACGAGTCCCGCAAAGGAGGACTGGTTCACCCAGTCAGAAAGTGTGCCTGTGAGGAGTGCGGCCAACAAGGACGGAAGGTCGGAGTTCACTGCCATGAATCGGAACACAATCGTCACGGTGTTGCTCGTGATCGCAGCGGCAAGCGCTGGCAATCGGCCTCTTCATAGCTGGTTCGATATGGAGAGGCCGAACTCCCCCAAAACCTTACACCTCGAGCAAGGTTGAGCAATCTCCTTTCGTGGGAACGGGGCCTTGGCCGGCAGGATGAATTTGTGCGTTGTGCATCGAGCGAGATAGGGAAAGCTAAGCGCGCCTGCTGGAAGAATTTCAGCCCCTTTGATTCATTGCGGGGGCTCATTGCTTTGACGCTAAACTCCTGACCGGCAATGGGCGCCAGAAACGGAATGACGTAGCCCTTGACTTCGACTTTGCCCGCCTTCTTGGCCTCAACCATGAGGTCGTACTTGAACTCACCCCGGCGGAAGGCCTCGTCGCTCAAGCGGAACACCAGCATCTCGTTCCTTGAATTGCGCAACGAGATCTGTTCTGGCGTCACATTCTTGACGACGAGGAGGATTTCTCCCCCTTCTTTCTCCTCGCGTTTCTCTTTGGACTCTCCTTTTTCGATGGTTTCCCGCGGAGCTTCCTCCTCGCGGTTTTCCTCGGGCGTCTGGAAGCCAGGAATGAGCTGGCGAGCCTTCGCCAGGTTGGTTGCAGGGAAGTTGCCCGGCCGCCACTCCGGAGCCGGTATGTCCCCCGGACCGTCCAAGGTAGGGAACATGATTAGGGTTTGGCCTGCTGCCAACTCGCGGTGGTTATTCCGGATGACGAATTCGCCCACCACCACGGGAAGCGCAATCATCCTCGATCCTTCCGCGATGAACAACGGCCGTGCTCCGGGCGCGGTGAGCTCCGGGATGCTGATGTAAGCCGCATCGGTGGTTTCGGCCACGATCGTCGCCGGACGGTCTTCGAAGGCCGCAAAGGTCTTGCTGCTGTCGCCGTTGAACGGGCCGCTCACCGTGCAGAGCCCGCCCTTTAAGCAGAGCGCCGCCGCGTGGAACGATTTCGGCAATTGCGGCTTCTCGGCTGGATCCAGGGGAAGGGTCAGCATTTTCGAGACGGAATGAGCAGGATTGCCGGCTTGCCGGAAAGTTATGCTCAGCTCTGCGCCACGGCGCGGAACCACCAGGGTGATGGGCCCGTCGGCCCGCTGTGGCTTTTCGCCCGGCGCCTCGAACCACCAACCCGACAATCGTGA
Source organism: Terriglobia bacterium (assembly GCA_020073165.1). Lineage (GTDB taxonomy): Bacteria > Acidobacteriota > Terriglobia > Terriglobales > Acidobacteriaceae > JAIQET01. The sequence goes on from JAIQFP010000024.1 coordinate 30,510, forward strand.
CGCTTCTCCGGCGGACTCGAACGGCACCTCTATGCGCCTGACTGTGACTTCCGGCATTTCGTCATATTGGTCCGGATTCTCCACCACTGTCCCGGAGACCCGCTCACCGGGACGAAGCTGCGCAGGGAAAACCAGGCCTACCTCTTGCTGTACCGTGGTGATGGGTAGGTGGAGCGGAGTCGCAGGCTGCATGTGCCCGATCTTCTGTTCGCGGCGGGCCGTTTTTCGTGCGGCCTGGAGATTGTGCATCACCTCGCTATAAGTGAACCTCTTTACCTCCGCTTCACCGCTCTCCTCCTCGCCTGCAGGACACTCGACAGCTCCGTACTCGTGCGTCGCAACGCTCCATTCGGAGCAGCGATACACTCCAGTCCAGGGATCGTGCGTCAATTTGTGGCCGGCGACTTGTTTGCCCGACTCGTCGAAGAGTTCGATGAATTCGCCGGTGAAGTTCGCGCTCTCGTCATAGGTGTTACGTGCCACTCTGCGGGCCTTGCCGTTGGGCCAATAGCTGGTGTCAGTTTGCTGCGCAACGTAGTAGCCGGGGAGATACTCGTAGTCCACCTTCTGCTGGAGTTTGCCCTCGGCGTCGAGGGTCCGCATCTGGGTGACTTTTTCGGCAGCGTTGTAGTCAGTTTCGATTCTTCCGCCCACCCCGTTGTTCTCCACCACGGTGTGTTGGGCCATTGCAGCGGCTGCGCTGCACGCCAGTAGCGCCAACAGCGCGAATACCCACGCGAGTACCCACGAAAGACGCGAAACCCAAGCGTGCTGAACTTGTGGCACGAGCTATCCCCTTAAAAGAGTTTGAGAAAGTCAGGCGGATGAATTGTGGGAAGCCTTCGATGAGTCGGCTTCACAACGGGCCGCGGCGTGATTGAAGACCTGTTCCACCGATAGCGGATGATCGCCCTCCGGGTCAGCAGGGGTTGGAGTTTACCACGCAGGACGTGGAACGATGGCAACGCGTTTCATCTCGCCAGCAGCGCCTGATCGGCAAGCGTCAGGTCCTCTCCATTTCGGCCTCTTTTCGCGTAAATGCTGGCTTTTCCAAGGTTTGGTCAGGAACGCAGCACCCTCAGCACATACTTTTGTCCTTAATTACTACTACGACAAGTAGTTGTAAGGCAGCTCAACCTGTGTTCAAATGCCTCGGCCACTAAAACAAGCAGGAAGGGAGCAGCGGAAAAGTCATGAGGAAAGCAAAACCCACAGGGGCGTACTTGCTCGCCACGGTCGTCCTATTGCTATGCAGTCTGCCGCTAGCGGCGCAAGACCCCGCCCACCACGCGGTTGCATTTGGCATTTCGGCGCCCCTCGGGGATCTGGCCAAGCTGCCCCAGCCCCTGCAGTACGGTTTTCATGAAGCCAATCCGGTTCACCGGGTCCCCAAGCGTTCCTTCGGACAAGTCGTGGACGCGGTGGAACAGAGCTCGATCGCCAGCCCAGCAGCCAATTACACCATCGGAGCGAACTTTCTGGGCGTAGGTAACGGCTTCCCCGGGTACAGCGTTCCTGACGCGCCTCCCGATACCAACATGGCAGTGGGCGACACCCAAATTGTCCAGTGGGTGAACGTCTCCTACACGGTCTGTCAGAAGACCTCACCCTTTACGTGTGGCCCGGCGATCGCAGGCAATGCACTTTGGTCGGGGCTTTCGGGAAGTCCATTGTGCAAGACCCAAAACGCAGGCGACATTATCGCGCAGTGGGACGTGAAGGCACATCGCTGGCTCCTGACCCAGAACGTGTTCACCTCTCCCTACGCCGTTTGCGTGGCGATCTCCACCAGCCCCGACGCCAATGGCACTTATTTTCTTTATCAGTTTTCAGTCCCGGGTAACGGCTTCCCCGACTATCCGAAGTGGGGAATCTGGCCCACGGACTACGGCCAGGCGGTGAATAACTTCGGTCCAGGCGGAAGCGGCTTCCTGGGTCCTCAAGTCTGCGTCTACAACCGTAAGAAGATGCTGGCGGGCGACCCAACGGCGGAGCAGATTTGCCACCAATACACCGCCACAGAGGATGGCTTGCTACCCGCCGATCAGGATTCCTCCGCCAACCCCCCGGCTGGCCAGGACCACTTCTTTATTGGCAGCGTGGGCGACGTGGACAACGCGCACTTGTCCCTGTACGCAGTACACATCAAGAACCTCAATGACTGGTCGCAAGGCGCCATCTTCACCGGCGACGGCAACTCCCAGTTGATCAGCATTGCCTCCTTCAACCCGGCCTGCGGCAACTATGGCGGGGCTTGCGTTCCACAAAAGGGAGTAACCGACTTGCTCGACTCTCTGGGCGGCCGCTTGATGTATCGCTTCGCTTACTTCAACGAGCGCAGGGGGCAGCACTGGCTGACGAACTTTGATGTTGCCGCGTCGGGTGGCCAGAACGGCGTGCGCTGGATGGAGATCATAGCGCCTCAGCGCAAGGTCAATGTCAGTTCGCTCAAGGTCCACCAGCAAGGTACCTATGCTCCCGACGGAAACTGGCGGTGGATGGGTTCAGTCGCCAGGGACAAGGTGGGTAACATCCTGGTCGGCTACAGTGAATCCTGCGGCACTACCTGTTCCGGGGGGACGCCAATGTTCCCGTCGATCTTCGTGGCCGGTCGGTTGCCCAGCGATCCCTTGGGCACCTTGGAACCCGAGGTGCTGGTGGTGGGCGGTGCCGGTTCACAGCCGGACACCTCCAACCGCTGGGGCGACTACAGCTCCATGCGTATCGACCAGGACGGTTGCACCTTCTGGTACACCACCGAGTATTACAAGGTTACACAAAGCTTCGACTGGAGCACGCAGATTGCTTCCGCGAAGTTCGCGAACTGCCAGTGAAGCGCGGGAAAGCCGGCGGAGCCTGAAGCTCCGCTGGGTTTCGTGACAAACTCAGGGCATCCCGGACGCGGGATGCCCTTTTTCTGGCCGCTAGTGCTGACGATTACCGCCTAACGAGCGGCCCGCCTCAGCTTCCGGATTGGGCTGTAGTAAGAGTGTAGTAGTTCTACGCTCAGAACCCTGCAGATCAGGTCATAACGATTCAAGTTGAAGGTATCCAGGTCTCTCTCGAATTCGGCGTCATAGGCCGACATCGACGGTATACCGGGATGCGCGCGTGGATTGTCAGTTTTTCTTCTCAGCGGCGCCCGCCTGAGTGCCTTCAATAATCTGCGGTACGAGACGCTCCGAGAATCCAGCGATAAACGACCAAAAGAGCAGTTTCGCAAGGTCCGCACCGGTTGCGGGATAGGTTCGTGACAAAAAGGCTCTTACATCTTCCGCGGAAGGGATGGGCTGCGAAAAGGAGGGACTCGCGAACTTCGGAAACAGTGCGCCCTCCACGATGTTGCTTAGGAAGCCAATGTAGAGCACGCCTGCAAATATGCCACCGTAGATAGGTATTAACAGAATCTGAAACCAGGACTGGGAGAGGAGTTCCAGTTCTTCATCCCCGAACTTCTTGAGGCGCTGCTGGATGCTCACAAAACCGCCGAGAAGGCCGCAGCCGAAGCATGCCCAGGACACCATGAATCGATCACCGCGCAGGAGCGTAAACGCAAAGACGAGCACCACACACATGAGGGCTCCAAAGGTCAAAATGATCAGGCGTCTCGTGATCCTGAGCAGCCTCTCAGTGCGCGTCATAGATAGGTCAATTGTGCCAGATACATGCTCTTCACGGAAGTCAGTAGCGTTTGTGGCAGCCGGGCGGGATTTCGTATCCCGATACCCTATAGAAGGCGTGTTGACTTAGGACCGCAAGTCTCCTCCAGCAGGGAGAGCCAGGCTTGAGCAATTACATCCCAATCGAAAAGGCGCCGGCAGCGCTCATATCCGGCACGGCCTATGCGACGGCGCTCGTCCGGGCTGGCGAGCAGGCGGGATAGACTGGCTGAAAATGATGCGGTGTCTTCTGGATCCACCAGCACACCTGTCTCTGCAAGAACCTCCGGGACTCCGCCCCGATTCGTGGCGACGACTGGAGTGGCGCAGGCCATAGCTTCTGCGTTTACAAGCCCGAAGGGTTCCTGGAACAGGGACGGACAGCTGAAGACCGTGGCTCGCTGAAACCAACCGGGCAGCTCCCGGTCATGGTGAAGGTAGCCCGCGAACTCAATTTGGCCTCCATGGTGGCGGTGTATTGACTCAACCAGCTCTCGAACCTGCCGCACATAGGGGGTTTCTTCGTGGGTACCGAAGCCGGTGGCGCCTGCAATCACCAACTTGGCGTCTGGATCAGCCTTCAACACCTCGCGATAGGCCTGCACCAGTTGAAGCACTCCTTTGTCGGGTATGACCTTGCCTACGAAAAAAATGGTCTTTGGCTCACGCAATTCCTCGCGTGGGTTGAACAGCCGGGTGTTAACGCCGTTGAAGATGACGCTAGCCTTTCCTGCTATGGAAGCCGATTTCGGAGCAAATTGCTCACGCAGGTAAGTGCTGCACACGACGACCCTATCGACTGCGGATGCCAGGCCGTCCAGCATCTCGGCTGTCCAGTGACCAAGATGATCGTTCTGCAAATGCAGCACAATGCGGCCCTGATATCCGTAGTCCCTTAACCACGACACCCAAGCGGGCCGATTATGAATGTGGACCAGGCTGAATGGCCGCAAGCGCTTCAGCAACGAGCGCAGCCAGACTTGATGTTGATACTGCCGAAGCAGGGGAGCCCTGGCGATCGCCTCGCAAACGTGTGCTCCCACCCAGTTCGAGATGTAGGGAAGCGGGTAGAGATCCTCTTTGCGCGTTGGGAAACCGAAAACGGTGACTTGTAAGTCCTTCTCCAACCGCTTGTACACTTCGTATGTCCAACGTGCCAGGGCGCCACCGTAGTACGCGCTAAACTTGACGCGGTCGGGAATGAGGACGGCCACGGAGGGCACTGTCGGCTTGTGATCCATCGAACTCCGCTGTCCTCCGGGTGGGATTAGCCGGTGGTCGCACTTATACGCTGCACTCGATGCGCCGAGCCGGCGGGCTGCGAGACCTGCCCCGGCGGCGCTACTTGGCGGCTGCGGAAAGTTGCCTCACAGTCGCGATGAACGTTGTGGTCGGACGGGTGTGCGTACGGTCCCGCCGGTAGGCGAGCCCGAGTTCGCGCCATAGCTCCACGTCCTGAAGGGGGATCAGTTTGACCCGGCCCGCCAGGACCTCGTCCCGGGCAAAGCTCGAACTGATCAGCGAGACTCCTAGTCCGGCGGCGACAAAGCTCTTGATCATGCCAACACTCGGCAATTCCATCCTGACCTGCAGCTGCGAGCCGTAAGGCCGAAACAGCTTGTCCATGAGTTGGCGCGTGTATCCGGTCTTCGGAACCAGGAGCGGCTGCTTGGCAATGTCGCTGACGGAGACGACCTTGAGCCTCGCCAGCGGGTTATGGAGATCGACCATCAACATCAGCTGATCGCGAAAGATTGAGTGTACTCTCAGGCTGGGTGACTTGATGGGCAAGGTAACTATGCCTACGTCGATCGAGCCCTCTTCCAGCTTCTCGATGATCTTGTAGCTGAAGTTACGATAGATGCTGATCTGCACGCTGGGATAGAGCCGGCAATACTCGGCGAATACGTCCGGCAAGACGTAGAGGCAGGTGGCCTCATTGGCGCCGATTACGAGGGTGCCCCTGGGGGCAGCACCCTGATCCGCGACCGCCAGCCGGGACTCGTCGCGCAAGCTCAGCAGCCGCTCCGCATAGGCAAACAAGACTCGGCCTGCCGGAGTGAGCCTCACGTCCTTGCCGGCCCGGTCGAGGAGCTTGTCTCCGTATTCCTGTTCCAGTTGCCGGATCTGGGCGCTCACCGCCGACTGGGAACGGAAGACCTTTTGCCCGGCACGCGAGAAACTGCGAAGCCTGGCGACGTGCAGGAACGTGACTAGCTGGTCGAAATCCATGAATCGCAACCCTGGATTCGAGCGCGATTATAGCGGACGCATCAGGGCCGGGTCAGTGACGCCTGCGCGCACTCATTGCTCTTCGTACGAAGGCAGGTCGCCGAACGGAACAACGTGAGGCAGACCCGGCAGCGCCCTTTCGTATTTTCTGAGACGCTTCAGGATCGCGTCCCATGTCTCTGCGATCGAACAGGGGAGGGCTACAGGTTGTACACGAACCAGGGGAAGGGGTGCATCGGAACTCAATAACCGTGCAGCCTGCGGGCTTGCGGTGAGCTTTTTGTGCCGGCGGAGGACACGCCGCAGCCACAACTCTTCCTCGAGTTCAATGGGAACGACCTGGACGGACTGATCGTTGTACGTGCATCCGGCAGCGGAATTGTCGAGCAGATAGGCAAGCCCGCCGGTCATGCCGGCTCCCAGGTTGATTCCGACGGGTCCGAGAATGACGGCCACCCCGGCGGTCATATACTCGCACGCATGTTGGCCAACGCCTTCGACCACGGCCAACGCGCCGCTGTTGCGCACCGCAAATCTTTCACCTGCGCGTCCGGCAATGTACAACTCTCCGCTGGTGGCGCCGTAGAGCACGGTGTTGCCCGCCAGCACATCTCCACGCAGAGACGCTTCCTCGCCCGCGGTGATGGCGATGCTGCCACCCGACAAACCTTTGCCCACATAGTCGTTGGCTTCACCGAGGAGGCGGAACTTTATTCCCGATGTCAGGAAAGCCCCGAAACTCTGGCCGGCGGTGCCGATGAACTTGTAATCGAGCGGCCCCATCGGCTGCGGGCGTCCAACGTTCCGGAGGATCTCGCCACTCAGGTGGGCTCCAATAGCGCGATCGGCGGTGGTGATGTGGAAACGATGGGGGCGAATCGTCAGGGTGTCTAATTCCCTGAGCGTACGGCTCAATTGGAGCTGCAGAGCGCCATCGGGCTCGCGCGGACAACCAATTTGTGCAGTCGCCGCAATGGGCTCGATCAGTTCCGCCAGCGCGCGGGCAGCTTGTTGGTCACGGGGACGCAGACGGTCCACGGCGCCCACGATTTCATCGATGGAAGAGGCTCCGAGCGCCGCCAGGAATTCCCGCACCTCATTAGCTAAGGCACGGAAGTAGCTCTCGATCATCTCGGGTTTTCCGGCGAAGCGCGCCCTTAATTTTTCATCCTGAGTCGCAATGCCCAGAGGGCAGGTGTTCAGGTGGCACTGGCGGGCCATGACACAGCCCACGGCGAGCAGAGCGGCGGTGCCGAAACCAAATTCGTCAGCACCCAGGAGCGCAGCCACGATCACGTCCCGTCCAAACTTGAATCCGCCATCCACGCGCAAGCGAACCCTCCGGCGCAATCCGGCTCGCACCAGCGAACTGTGGGCATCGCGCAATCCAACTTCCCAAGGGATGCCGGTGTTCTTGATGGACGTGAGGGGTGACGCGCCCGTTCCGCCGTCGTAGCCGCTGATCGTGATCACGTCCGCTCCGGCCTTGGCGACGCCGGTGGCAATGATTCCCACCCCGCTGCTGGAGACCAGTTTTACCCCGATCCGCGCCTGTGGATTCACTGCGCGCAGGTCGTAGATCAGTTGCGCCAGGTCCTCGATGCTGTAAATGTCGTGATGCGGTGGCGGTGAGATCAGCGCCATGTTCGGCACAGAATGTCTTAGCCGCGCAATATAGGCCGTCACCTTGCTCGCCGGGAGCTGACCACCTTCGCCAGGCTTGGCGCCTTGGGCGATCTTGATCTCTAACTCGTCAGCATGGACCAGATACTCCGCGGTCACTCCAAATCGTCCCGAGGCCACCTGCTTCACGCGATTGTTGGCCTCGGATCGCCCTGCGTATACCTCTGGATCCTCTCCACCTTCTCCGGTATTACTGCGGGCGCCCAGCCGGTTCATGGCGATCGCCAGAGTGCGATGCGCTTCCGGAGATATCGCCCCCAGCGACATGGCTTGCGTGCTGAGGCGGCTGAGCACGGAAGCTTCCGATTCAACCTGGTGCAGGGGCACAGGGGTGGCCGGCACGATTTCCAACAGATCGCGGATCGCAACCGGGGCGCGGTTCTCGGCCAGCTCGGTGAACGCCTGATAGTTTTCCGGGTTCGGCGATTTGATGTAGCGATGCATCCGCCGCACCAACTCGGGCGATGTGGCATGGCTTTCCCCGCTATGGCGGAAGCGGTACAAACCGTGATCGCGCAGCTCAGCGTGTTCGGCGGTAAAGGCTGCGGCATGGCGGGCAATGCAATCGTGAAGCAGTTCGTCGAGTCCGGCGCCGCCGAGCGCGCCACCTGCGTCCTCGAAAAACCGGGAGCGCGTGTCCTCATCGAGGCCGATGGTTTCGAAGAGCTGACTGTTGCGGTAACTGGCGATGGTGGAGATGCCCATGCGGGCCATCACCTTGCGTAGTCCCTTCTCCACGGCAAGGCGAAACGCAATCGCACCGTCGGGCCTGAGGCGGGTCGCTTGTTCCATCGCAGCATAGGGAAGGACTGCGCTGGCTCCCGCCGCAATCAGCAACGCCACATGATGAGTGTCGATGACCTGTCCGGTCTCGATGATGAGCGGCACGTCCCAGGCTCCCGCCTTTACCATCGATTTCCAGGCTGCAGCCAGAGCCAGCAGCGCAGGGAGTGCAGCTCGATTCGCATCCACGCCGCGATCACTCAGCAGGACAAATCGCTTCTGCTTCGTTGTTGCCGTGGCCGCCTGTTGTTCAAGCGACTCCAGAGCGCTCTTTGCACGTCCGAGGCCGCCAGTTGCGGGAAAGGTGAATGCCAGGCGCTCCATCGGCCCCAGCTTCTTCTCAAGCGTTTCCAGTTGAGCCGAATCCAGCAGCGGAGACGCGAGCAGGATGGTCTCCCCAAGAAAAACGTTCAGCGACATAACATGGGCTTCGCGCAGCGGATCGATGGGTGGATTTGTGACCTGCGCGAATCGTTGCTTGCAGTGATCCCAGAGGGGGCGCCCCATCGCCGACAAGAAAGCTGGGGGAGTGTCATCTCCCATGCTCCAGACCGCTTCCTGCCCGCCCTGAACCAAGGGCTGAAAGAGGAGGCGGAACTGATCTTCGGTCCATCCTAGCGCCGCCAGGACCTGCTTCGAGTCTGAAGTGGACGCTAGCCGAACTTCTTTGGACGCTCCGAGACGAAAAGCCGGGGCGCGAGAGGATCGCGGCGCTTGTCCAAGTTCCGCAAGCTCCCCCGGACGGCGAATCGTGCCAGTTGTCGGATCGGCTACCAGCATTTCGCCGGGTCCTAGTCGGCCGCGCTCAATCACGCGCTTGTCGTGCAAATCGACAATGCCGACTTCCGAACCGACCGCCAGAAGGCCGTCAGAGGTCAGGATATAGCGCAGGGGGCGGAGACCATTGCGGTCAAGCTTGGCGCCTACGGTCGAGCCGTCGGTGAAGATCAAAGCCGCGGGACCATCCCATGGCTCCTGCTCGCGCGCCTGGGCTTCGAGGGCGCATCGCAGCCCCGAGGGCACGCCGGGATCGTTCTCCCATGCCGGAGGAACCATGCACCACATGGCTGCGGGAGCACTGTAGCCGCGACGCAGGAAGATCTCCAGGGCGTTATCGAAGCTGGCCGAGTCGCTCACACCGCTTTCCAGCAATTGGGTTCCGGAGGGGAGTTCGAGGCCTGGCAACAGGCGAGACTCCTTCGCCCGCAGCCATCGGCGATTCGCGCTGATGGTGTTGATCTCGCCATTGTGCGCCACGCAACGGAAGGGTTGCGCCAGCGACCAGCTGGGTTTGGTGTTGGTGGAGTAGCGCTGATGGAAGATGGCGAACGGGCTGGTAAAGTCGGGGTCCGCCAGATCGGAATAAAACGCGGGCAACTGCTCCGGGGTCAGCAGGCCCTTGTAGATCACAGTCCGCGAGGAGAGCGAACAGAAGTAGGTTCCGGCGGGAGCTTTGGATTCCACCTGCTTGCGCAACGCGAAGAGACTCGATTCCAGTTCGGGCCCGTTTTCCAAGGGGGCGAGGAAGCATTGCTCGATGGCGGGCAGAGTATCGAGGGCGCGCGAGCCCACGATTGAGGGATTCGTGGGTACGCCGCGCCAGCCCAATACTTGCAAGCCGTGATTCCTTGCCGTTTCCTCGATCAGGCTACGCGCGGATTCCGCCTGTTCGCGCGCCAGGAAGACCATCCCCAAGGCAAACTCAGAAGGCAAGGCGATGCCGGCTTCACGCGCCCATTTTCGGACAAGTCGTTTCGGGATTGCAGTCAGCAGGCCGGCGCCATCCCCGCTGCGGCCGTCAGCATCCACGCCTCCGCGGTGCCCAAGCCGGCGCAGTGCTTCCAAAGCCCGCTCCACGACCTCGCGCGAACCTGTGCTGCCCAGGTACGCGACGAACCCCACACCACAAGCATCGTGGTCGACGAGAACGGACTTGTGCTGCATTTACATTGTCTAACCTCGAACCGGTGGCAAAGTACAATCCAGAATTTCGATGGCTGTAATGGATTTTTCCGAAGAGAGACTCCGCGCGCGCTTCACGCTGTTTGCCGGGTGCGCGGAGGAACTCCGCGGGCTTCACCCGGCGGGAACGCGCGTATGCATATCAAGATGCGCGAGGTTTCGCGGCGCTACGAGAGCACCTTGGCACCCTGGCCAACGGTAGGAGACACGAACTCCTCATCGATTTTCGCGACGATCTGGTCCCGCACGCGGCGGAACACTGCGAGCAGCTCGTCGTGTGTGCCTTCGGCAGCGGCGGGATCCACCAAGCCCCAGTGCAGGAACTTGTATGATCGGGGAAAGATCGGGCAGCGCTCCCGGGCGTTGTCGCACACGGTGACGATGTAGGGGATGGATTGTCCGAGGAAACCAACCACGTCTTTGGATTTCTGGCGGGAGATGTCGATCCCAATCTCGCGCATGGCCTCGACGGCAAGAGGATTCAAGCCTTTGGGTTCAATGCCCGCGCTGAGTGCCTCGAAGCGATCTCCCGCTGCGTGGCGGAGATAGCCCTCGGCCATCTGGCTGCGGGCTGAGTTCCCGGTGCAGAGAAACAAGACCTTGGGTTTGGCTGTGTTCATGGCGGGCGCCCTCCGAAGCAAGTCTCACGCCGTAAGGCAGATCAACCGACTCACTGCGGGAGATGCTATCATATGTCTATACGGTTATGCGAATATAGTAATAGGCGAAGAGGTATCCCGCATGAAGGAACTGGAGCAGTACTTCAAGGCGCTGGGGGATGGGAACCGGCTGCGCATCCTCAACCTGCTGCTGCACGGCGAGCTGTGCGTTTGCGACATCCAGTACGTTCTGGAGAGTTCGCAACCCAACGTTTCCCGGCATCTCGCGTACCTGAAGAACTCGGATCTGGTGCTGGACCGCCGGGACGGGTTCCGGATTTTCTATCGCCTGGCCGAACCCAGGCATGGGACGCGGAAGATGCTGTTTGAGTTTCTTCAGGAGGCCTACAAGCACGAGGAGCAATTGCAGGAGGACACGCAGCGGTTGAAAGCGGCCATTGACAAGGGTTCCTGCACGGTTAGCGAGTGGAAGCCGTATTCGGCGATCGTCACGGCAAAGACCTTGCACGGCAGCCGGACGTAACGGCGAAAGGAGTTCCGCGATGGCAACAACGGTGCAGGCGGCGTCCAGAAGCCTGGAACGCAAGCGGCTCAACTTCTTCGAACGCTACCTGACTTTATGGGTTGGGCTGTGCATGGTGGCTGGCCTGGCGATGGGGAAGTGGGCGCCATCGACGGTGCAAGCCCTGCGCAGCATGGAATTCGGCCAAGGCAGTCAGGTGAACGTCCCGATTGCGGTGCTCATCTGGCTAATGATCATCCCCATGATGATGAAAGTGGACTTTGGGGCGATCCGCGATGTCGGGCAAAAGCCGCGCGGGCTGCTGGTGACTCTGTTCGTGAACTGGCTGGTGAAGCCGTTTTCCATGGCGCTGATTTCCTGGATCTTCTTCCGGCATGTCTTCAGCGCCTGGATTGCGCCGTCACAGGCGGACCAATACATCGCCGGGACGATCATTCTGGCGGCGGCCCCGTGTACTGCCATGGTGTTTGTGTGGAGCTATCTGACGGATGGCGATCCGGCGTACACGCTGGTGCAGGTCTCGGTGAACGACCTGATCATGCTCTTCCTGTTTGCTCCCATCGTGCGGTTTCTGGTGAGCGGGGCTTCTTCGCTGTCGGTGCCGTTCAGGGTGCTGCTCTATTCGGTCATCGCCTTCATTGTTATTCCTCTGACGGTCGGAGTTCTGGTACGCGCCTGGCTGACGCGGCAGCACGGCAGGCAGTGGTTCGAGCAGGTGTTCCTGCCCAAGTTCAGCCCGGTTACCATCCTCGCGCTTCTGGCGACACTGGTTTTCATCTTCGCGTTTCAGGCGGACAACATCACCGGCCGGTATCTGCACGTGGTCCTGATTGCCATTCCCATCCTGATTCAGGTGTACTTCAACTCCACGCTGGCGTATGGACTGATGAGGATCTTGAAAGTGCAGCACTCGGTCGCCGCGCCAGGAGCGCTGATCGGCGCCAGCAACTTCTTCGAACTGGCGGTGGCGACCGCTATTGCATTGTTCGGGCCGGGTTCAGGAGCGGCGCTGGCGACGGTGGTTGGGGTATTAGTGGAGGTTCCGGTGATGCTCTCAGTATGTGGCGTGTGTAACCGAACCCGCCACTGGTTCCCGGCAGAGGCTGAGTCGGTGGCCTGAGCGCAGAGGAGGGGGGCGCTATTCCCGCGGCTTTATTGCGGGATCACGCCGCAGGCAATGCGGTCCCCGGCGTTGCCGGCAGGATCGGTCTTCATGTCATCCGGCTTGGCGTGGATCACGATCGCGGTTCCGCCATTGCTGAAGAGGGAGTGGTTGTCACTTCCGAGGTTCACGTCTTTGTTGACGATGTTGACGTTGGCCTTGCCCCTGGCGCCGACGGTGAAATTGGCCATGTCGCCGGCATGATGGCCATCGGGATTCTGCAAGCCGTGTTGCTTGCCGTCCGGATTGAAGTGCGGACCGGCCGACTTGAAGTCCGGACCTTCACACTTGGCATCCCGGTGAATGTGCACCGCGTGATCGCCCGGGGGCAGATTTTTGAGCGAGAGCTTGATCTCTACACCGGAGGCGGCGGGCTTGATCGTGGCCCAACCCACGTCCTTCCCCTGGGCATCTTTGACGGCGACCTTGACCGTCTTGGCACCGCTGGTCAAAGACAGGGAGATTCCTAACAGCGGCAATGCGATGAGGGAAAAAAGTCTGCGTTTCATGGGCACCATTATAGCCAACCGCGTCACTGGCGGGCTCGTTCATCGAAGCATGGTCACGTAGTAGGCGTTGTTGCCAGAACGAAGGTCCTTGCCGTAAGAGAAGACAACTCCCACTCCAAAGACACGCGCCTTCGCCTGCGCTCCAACATCCCAGAGCCATTTTCGGGAGCCCAGGCCGGATGAGGTGTCGGTGATTTTGCCTGTGTCCACGAAGGGACCTAGTTTCACGGTCAACAGGCCATTCTGGAAGATGTTCTTGTCTGCTTCCCAGTTCGAGAGGAAATACGTACCACCCAGGGGAGCGCTGCCTTTGCGCCCGTCACGGGTTCCGATGTGTGCCCGCATCGGCAAATCGTTGTCACGCTCTAATCCGAGCATGAACAGCTCATCGAACGGTGCGTCGCCAAAGGTCTTGCCGACGCGGACCTGCTGCTGCACCTCGTAGTCATCGCCCTCAGGGCGCGGAAACCAATGCCAGCGCGCGGAACCTTGCAACTTGAGGAATCCATGGCCTGGCTGTGACCAGATGCGCCCGACCTGCGAGGACACTTCGCCGTCAAGACTTAGCCTTCGCTCGGGTATTCGCCACAGCGCCGCATCCACCTGAGTGACCTGTTTGAGCTGGTGACCCTTGGCCAGCAGGCCTGGGGTCAAAGCCACACCGGGAATCACGCTGCGGAAGTCACGGTGTGATAACTCCACACCCACCGACCACGTCCAGCGGCCGCTTTCAAAAGAGGTAAGCTGCGCGCCCACCGCCTCACGGCGCAGATTGAGACTTCCCAGCAACGGAGCCGGGCCGGTGAACGAATCCCGGATGTCCCAATTCTCGCTGCGGAGATCGACATTCAGTCCGTACCGCCACTTCGGATTGCGCGCGAGGGGAGCGGAAAGCGAAGCGAAGGCACGGCGCTTTTCGGCGTCCCAGCGAAAGAGCGATGTGATGTTGATAGCTTCATGCTTCAGGTTGAAGAACTCGGGATAGACCGCTTGGAAGGGCAGGCCGCGGAACACCAGGAACAGAGCTTCCCAGGTGCTACTTCCCCAGCCGTTCCGCTCCCGATTGCGAAACACTACGTCAAACTTGCCGTCGTCGCGAGCCTGCAAGTCGAAGTGGTAGCTGGGAAAAATTCCCAAGCCACGCACCCGCGTCTCCGAAGTTGAGAGCTCGGGCAACCGCAAGATGCTGGCGGGCGAAAACGCCAGGGCGCGGTCCAGCACTTCCGGACGCACGCGGGGCACAGGCTCAGCACGAACTGCTTCGACGCGGGGCTTGTCCACGCGGTTCCAGTATTTCAGGGCTGCTTCGAGGTTGCTCTGAAGAAAGTAGACCGTCGCGAGAAAATCGTTGGCATAAGGGTCACTCGGATCGAGTTCCAGCGCGCGCCGCAAGTAGGCGGCTGCTTGCGGATACTTCCTTTGCTTGAAGGCGACTCCAGCCAGCTCGAGTGGAAAGCGTTTATCCCCGGGCTGGAGACGGGCGCCTGTCGCGAAGGCATCGTGGGCCTCCTGCCAGCGGTTCAGCCGCGCGAGAGCCGTCCCGTAGTAGTAGTCAAGTTCAGCGGAAGGCGCGGGTATCGAGCGGACCAAGCTGACGATTTCCTGCCAATTTCCCTGGTCAAAGAGGCGGCGAACCTGGACCAATGCCGGATCTTCGCCAGCACTGGTCTGGCCGAGCATGCGAACAGCACAGGAGACAAGTAAAAGGAAGACAGCAGCAGTGCGGATCAACGACTGTCCGGCTGCGGCAGGGCAAGCAGGGTCCACTTGTCCGCAGCGCTCCATTCCCGCTCGAAGGTCGAGCGGTCCTGTTTGAGCAGCTTGCGCTGCGCGGGATCGTTCACCAGCACCAGTCCCTGGTCCCAGTCCAGTCCGGTGACGACTACGTAGTGCAGTGGCGCGTTCCGGGCGGCGGGCTTCAGCGCAACAATCAGCGGACGGTCTTTCTCCAGGTGTTCCTTGAGGTCCGCCCACTCGCCGCGAAATGCAAACGTGCGGTACCCCTGCTGCTGGAAATACTTTTCCAGGTCAGATGCGTAGACGCCATTCGCCGGGCGGGAGAACAGGGCACGCTGGATCTGGGCGGCGTCCGCGCTTTGGTCCACGGGCCGCCCTTGCTGGCGCGCCCAGTACTGCATCACCATGGCGATGCTGGCCGAGCCGCAGCCGTCCTTCTCCTGCCTCATGAAGGGAACATCGAGCCAAACGCCCGAGGGTCCCTCGGCGAGGAGAGACCCGCACAGGACGAGGCAGGCACCCAGTATGCGCGCCGCGCGAGGAAGCATATGGGTTTTACCGGACGGCGACGATAATCAACACCAACGCCGCGATTGCGAGGATGATGATGATCAAATCCCGGTCGCTCAGCGTGCCGGCCGCGAAGTCCGCTTGTGCCTTGTTCGCCCGTGCGGCCAGTTGCGCCAGTTCCTGGTCGCTAAGGGTTGAAACGGCGTTCGTCACTTGTTGCGGGTCCATGTGCGCCGATTTCAGATTCTTTTGCGCCAATTCTGAGGACAGGAACTGCTTGACCGTTTCCAGGTTGCGCTGCCGGAGTTGGGTAGCAGTCAGCAGCTCGTGGTGCAGATCAGAGGGACTCACTACGTGGACCTGGGCCACCAGGCTGGGCGGAACCGCGAAAATCGTGGCCAGGAGACAGGCTGTAAGCACCCGGACAGACTGCTTCAGATCGAAACGCATGTTTCGCAAACCTCCCATAGATTTCCGGCCAGAGGTTGGAAAACATTATACCGTCCAGTTTGGATGCAAGAAGACGTTCTGGAGTCTTTGGGGACGGTAACACAAACCATAAACAAGGGGTTAGGGAGCTGACATCAAGTCGTCGCACAGGCCAGGCCCCGCTGGCTGCTCAACTCTGATCACAACTCTTCCACCTTATTCTGTAGCTCCTGTGCGATTCGCTGAGGATCGCTGCCGGGCTCAAAGCGCACGGGCTGGCCGATCCTGACGGTGATGGTGTGCGGCCAAGCAAACTTCTTTCCTGCCTGCTTCAGCTCAAACAGACCATCAACACGCATGGGGACGATCGGAATCCGGAGATTGTTGGCCAGCAAACCAATACCGGCGCGAAAGGGAAGCATCTTGCCGGTGGTGGTGTGGCGTCCCTCGGGAAACACCAGCACGCTGTAGCCGCGGTCCACGGTTTCTCCGGCAAAGGCGAAACTCTGGCGGAAGCCAGCTTCGCGCGGCAAGGGGAACAGGTTGAGCAACGACACGCCCAGCACCCACTTCACGCGGTCATAGGCCCGAAGTAAGGAATTGCGCGTGGGTGGCGGCGTGCGTAGGGCCTGGAGCGCCTCGCCACCGGCTGCGGTTGCCAGACGGTGGCGCAAGCGGGCCGGAAGTGCGGTCAAGACAAACCCCACATCCACATCGCCGATGTGATTGCAGATCACCAGCACGGGTCCGTGCACGCCGCGCAGATTTTGCCGGCCTACAATTCGCGGCCATCCCAGCAGGAGCACTGCCGGACGCACAAGGAGATAATGGGTGATCAGGCGAATCCAGGTCACTGGCCAGCGCTGCACCCAGCGAGGATAGTGGTATTGCACGCGCAGCGGTGCAGTGCCCTGCAGCAGGCGTTCCAGGTCACCTACGGTGTTGACCGCAGCGAAGCGAGTTTCGCTGAGATCGAGCTGGTAGCGATCTTCGAGCGCGCTGAGCAACTCCACGCGGTCGAGCGAACCAAGATTCAGATCGGTTTCGAGGTTCGCATTCGCGGAAAGATGGGCGGGAGCACGCCCCGTAATGCGCCCGATCAGCTCCGCCAGCGGGCTGGAGGGTGAGACGTCGGAAGGCTTGCTTCCCAGCTTGGCCTGAACGACTTGTTGAATCAGGTTGGTGCGTGGTTTTTGAGTGGAGGTGCGGGGAAAATCGTCCTCCGGCCACACCATCCATGCGCGCATGCGCTGGTACTCGGCGAGTGAGTCGTTGGCTTGCCGTACCACCGCGGCGGCGTCCGCGGCAGGGTCCCGCAGGATGACCACCGCACATGGCTCCGCATTGCCGTTGTGCGGTAGCGCCACCACGCTGCAGTCTTTGACTTCAGGTTGCCGCCGTAGCGACGCCTCCAGGTCCTCGGGATAAATGTTCATCCCAGCCGGGGTGACGATGACATCTTTCTTCCGGCCCTTGAAATACAGATTGCCTTCTGCGTCGAGCTCGCCGATGTCGCCGGTGTGATACCAGCCTTCCTCGCGTGCTACCGGACGGAGTTCCTGTCCATTCCAATAGCCGGAGGCGACCCCGCTGCCGCGCACCAGGATTTCGCCATCGGCCGCCAATTTGACTTCGCGCCCCGCCAGCACCTTGCCTATCGATCCCTTGCCGAGATGAAAAGGATGGTTCACGCTGATGAGCGATGTGGTTTCAGTGAGCCCGTACCCTTGTATCGCCGCGTAGCCCAGGCGTCCCCAGAATTCCTCAGTGCCACGGTCGAGCGCGGCTCCTCCGGAAATGAAGGCCCAGAACTTCCATCCGAATTTGCGATGCACGCGGCGAAACATCCACCAGCGGTGCAGGAAATGCTTGCTTTCGGCGGCGCGAAAGCGTTTCTGGAAATCTTCGAGGTAGCCTTCATCCTGCAAATCGCGCTCGATCTTTTCTTTGAGTGATTGCAGCATGCGCGGCACCGCCACCAGTACAGAGACGCGCTCCCGCCGAATGGTGGCGATCACCTCGGCCGGATTCAGCGCCTCCTGGAAGATGACCGTGCCTCCCATCAGTTGCGGCAGAAAGATCCCGAGGAATTGGCCGAAGACATGGCTGAGCGGCAGCAGGTTGAGGAAGCGCACGGGATGTACGAAGCGTTCGTACTTGAGGTAGTTGCGAATCTCGGCTTCGAGCGGCGCGATGTTGGCAAGAACATTGCCGTGAGAGATCACCACGCCTTTTGGCTCCGCCGTGGTCCCGGAGGTAAACACAATCTCGAGCGTGTCCTGGAGATCGCTGGTGGCGGCGGGAAAG
Source organism: Terriglobia bacterium (assembly GCA_020073165.1). Lineage (GTDB taxonomy): Bacteria > Acidobacteriota > Terriglobia > Terriglobales > Acidobacteriaceae > JAIQET01. The sequence continues at coordinate 48,626 of JAIQFP010000024.1, forward strand.
GGAACGCGGGAATGCGAAGCCAATGCCCCGGTGAACTCTTCGAGCATGAGGGCCGGGCTGGAAGGCAGGACGTGTTCACGCGAGCACACCAGCAGCCTGGCGCCGACCTGTTGAAAAACGCGCAGGGCAAAGTCGGTGGTCGCCACGTCGTCCATGGGAACCACCACGGCACCGCGCAGCGCGCATCCGAAGAATGCGGCCACCCACTGGGCGCAGTTCGGACCCCAAATCAGGACGCGGTCGCCCTTGCGTATGCCTTGCGCTCCCAGTTCCCGCGCAAACTGGAAGGCGGTTTCCGCGACCTGCCGGTAGCTCCAGCGTTCGCTGCGGTATCCATGGCGCTGTACGTAGGCGCACTCCTGCCCCCGTCGTATGAAGTTGTCGAGATATTCGGCGAGGGAGTGGCGCTCCATGGTGGAGATGGTAGCAACCTCAGGGGGCTTTCCGCGATTCTCAACCAGCGCGCAGCCGGCGTGCCTGCTGGGGAGCAAAGCCGGTCAACAGGTTCAGGAACTCTGCCAGGTAAGGCGGCGTGGGCTGGTTGCGCAGGGTGACGGCGCACCATTGCCGTCGAAATCCGCGGCTGCTCAGGGGCCGGGCCACGATTCTCCCCCGCTCCACATCGGGTGTAATCGCCCAGCGGGCAAGGAAGCCGATGCCGGTGCCGGCTGCGGCCATTTCGACGATCGCCTCCGTCAACGGCACTTCGAGCACGCGTTTCGGGACCACGCCGGCGGGGGCCAGGACCTTCATCAGCAACGTGCTCTCTTCCCGCGGCGGGTAAATCATTACGGTCTCGTTAGCCAGGTCGCGGGGCCGGATGTACTGGGAAGAAGCCAGGGGATGGCTGGGCGACATGACCAGCATGACTTCGTCTTCGAACATGGGGGTGAGGCGCAGGCTTCGGTTGCGCGGCGGACAAGTCATGATGGCCAGGTCCAGCCTGCCTTCCAGCAGGGCGTCCGCCGGCTGCGAGGTAGCGCCGGCATCGATGCTCACGTCCACCTGGGGAAACTTACCGTGGAATTTCTTCAGCAGCGGCGGCAGCCAGTGGTAACAGGTGTAGCACTCGGTGGTCAGACGAATCACGCCCCGGGTCCCGCCATTCAGGCCGTCAATCCGGGTCTCCGCGTTGCGCAGTTCCTGCAATACTTTGCGGGCGCAAATCACCAATTGCTCTCCTGCCGGGGTGGGAATCATTTTCTTGCCCAGGCGCAGAAACAGCGCCGTGCCCAGCTTCTCTTCCGCATCGCGGAGCTGGTGACTGAGCGCGGATTGGGTGAGGTGCAGCCGCCGGCCGGCTCCGGTGATGCTGCCTTCCCCGGCAACAGCGTCCAGCAGTTTCAGATGGCGAATTTCCAGCCTTACATCGTCCATAATCTATGAGCATATTTCATTCAAGGGATGAAAACAAACAATAATCCTCATGAATGCCGCAGGTCGTCGAATCCTCCATACGTTTCCCCTGGAGGTTTCCATGAAGCATCTGATTGCACGCACCTTGACTTCACTTTCCCTGGCTGTCTTGTTGCTCGCTGGCGTGGCCCACGCACAGTACGCACAGGTCATCAAGGCGAAGGTTCCCTTCGAATTCACGGTAGGCCAACGGACGTTTCCTGCCGGGCAGTATTCCCTGGTGCGCAGCGCGCCTTACCTGCTGGTTCTGCGCGATGCGCAGGCCCGGGTCCTGGCCATGGTGGTCACCAGATCGACCGAGTCTGCCACGACGCCAGCGTCCGCGAAGCTGGAGTTCTACAACGATGGCGACCGTCACATCCTGGTCCGGGTGTGGCAGCAAGGCAATCCCATCGGACAGGAGTTGTACCGGCGGAAGGCAGCTACGGTCGTGGCCCGGCGCCGGACCGCTCATCCGGGGGGCTTGGCGAGCGATACCCAACCATAGCCGCCAAAAGGAGATTGCGATGCACACCGCAAGCAACGGCAGCAACGGCAAGACCCAGGCCCCGGACCCGCATGTGCAGGAGGTGGTGCGCTCGGCCGAGCAGGAGTTGTTTCAGCTCCTGCAACGCCACGCCGAGATCATGAAGCGGATCGGCACCATCAAGCAGACGCTGGCCGGCCTGGCCAACATCTTCGGCGACTCGCTGCTCAGCGACGAGTTGCTGACCTTTCTGGACCGCAAGTCGGCCAGCCGCCAACCCGGCTTTACCCGGGCGTGCCGGCTGGTGCTGATGGAATCGGGCGCCCCGCTCGGCGCCCGCCAAGTATGCGAGCACCTGCAGCGCAAGTTTCCCGAACTTCTGGAGCGCCACAAGGATCCGATTGCGTCGGTGACACGGTGCTCAACCGCCTGGTGGACTACGCCGAGGCGCGCTGCTTTTTGAATGATGGCGGGAGGCGCGTCTGGGAGTGGATCAGCGAGCGCGCGGACGGAACCCCGGCGGGGCTACTGGTGCACGCCGAAAGCCGCTCCGCAGCCCCGAGCTTGGGCAAGAAGCAGTAGCCGGCAGAGACGCGGGCGGTGACGCTGCGCCTCGGCCAACCCTTTGCTTGGCTCAAGAGTCCGCGCACGCGCTCAGACGAAGGTAGGGAAGAAATTATTCCGTGGGTGCGTAATAGCCCTTTTTGGCATACAGCCGGAATTTTGTTTGAGATGCGGATCCGGTGAGGTGGACCTTGAGCCTACGCCATTTGCCGTCCCGGCTGCGATTGCTCGGGTAGTAACCGAGAACGTACTGATTACGCAATTCATGGCTGATCCGGGTCACGGCGCGTGAAAGTTCTGAGGAGTCATGCGCAGAGAACACGCGGCCCCCGGTTATGGATGTAACTTCGTCGAGCTGGAGAGGCCCGATCTTTTCTTCTGGCCTGCTTGCAAACCTGTCGAACATGCCGATTGCGTACACCTCCACGCCGGCCTCTTCCAAGAGAGACTTTATGTCGGACTCGGTATACCGGCTATGGTTATCACCTCCGTCGGAAAGCACGACCATCGCCTTCCTTTGATAATGCGAGTTCTCGAGTTCCGTTATGCCGAGATACATACTATCCCACAACGCCGTGAAGCCGTCCGGCTGAAGTGCGTCCACTGTCCCCTGAATTTCGCTCAGGGGGTCATCGAAGTGGAGAGCCACCCGGGGCTGATCATGAATAACAATCAGAGCGAAATCATCCTGCGGATTCGATGTGTTGATGAGTTCCGTGAGAGCCTTGCGTGCTTCCTGGATTTTCGCGGCCATGCTCGCGCTGGCATCGAGAACCACAACCAAGGATATGGGCTCGTCTACATTGGAGAGGTACCTGACAATCTGAGGACTCTTGTTATCCAGCACCGCAAAATTCGCCGGCTCCAGTCCAGTGACCGCTCGATCTGCATGATCCAGAACCGTCACGTTAACCAGCACCAAGTCGACGTTGGCTCGGACAGTTTGCCGGGTGGGAGCGGGAGAAGCGGGCATTGCGCGCGGCAGAACGTGCACTTCGCTAATACCCACTTGTGCAGCCGCATAGCTGGACGCGGCCAGTGTCACAATCACAGCAAACAGAAAGCGTAGAAGCGTGCCGGAGCGAACGAATGCAAGTAATCCTAGCGTCATTCGCGACCGCTGAATGGCGGGTGACGACTTGGGCCAAGCCATAACCATCCGGACATCTCCACGGGCAAGTTACTTCAGGAGAAATGAAAAAGTACTAAACAGTGCATAAAAAGGACGTATGCATCAACGGATTTCTATTGATAAATAAGCAAGCCATAAAGGAACTACAAGCAAACCATAAAAAGATCATAAAAAGACCGTAAAACCAACATGACCAACGTAACGGGGCTGATAGGATCGAAAGCGGACTTATTCCACAAAGCGAGCGGCGCGAGAGTGGATGGAGTGCAACGGGGAAACGTCGGCCGGGAAAGACAGGCCTTTTGTCTGACCACACCGACGGCAATGGGGAATTCTGGTGATGTCGACAAAACAATTCAGCGTCTTGGTCGTGGATGATGAATTTTCGTTACGCCGAATGCTCCGCACCTCTCTGAGCAACAGCGGCTTTGCGGTCGAGGAAGCCCATACTGCGGAAGAAGCTTTGGAAGTGATGAAGGGGCGGATTTTTGATCTGGCCTTGCTGGAGATCAATATGCCGGGAATGAATGGGCTCGAACTTTGCCGGGAAATGCGCGCCCTAGGACAGCCGATTGGCATCGTGATGGTCACCGCACGCGACGCCGAGAGAGACATGGTCCAGGCGCTGGAGGCGGGAGCCGACGACTGCGTCACCAAACCATTTCGGTTGGGCGAGCTAACCGCCCGCTGTCACGCCGTGCTGCGGCGCGTTCATGCCGGCCATGCAACCGATGAGGCGTCAATTCGCGCGGGCGACCTGGAGTTGGATCCTGGTCGTCGCTTGTTGCGTAAGGCTGGCAAGGTGGTGCACCTCACCCCCACAGAGTTCAATCTGTTGGCATTCCTGATGAAAAACCAGGGAATACCGTTAACGCACGCCAAGCTGTTACGCACGATCTGGGGCCCGGAATACGGCGAAGAGCTGGAATACCTGCGGTCCTACGTCAGACTGCTGCGCAAGAAAATTGAAAATGATCCGGCACAACCAAAATACCTCGTGACGGAACCGTGGTTGGGATATCGGTTCTGCAGTCCTTCGACTTCAGCTTCTTTGCCTGCAAACGCTGGACACCTCTGAGCAGCCTGATCTACGACGGCAGGAGTGGCGCCAACTCCTTCTTCTTCGCTCGCTGCCAATAAAACGCCCCGTCATTCAAATCGCTTATTGACACTATAAGAATTTCGAGTGCCGTCTTTACGCGCAATTTATGGGTCTTTCATGCGCTTTTCACGCCTCAGCGTCTACCTTCTTTCGCACTGTGACTCGCCATGATTGATCGCTCTGCCGCCCCGAGTGAAAGGGAGACAGGCAGCGCGCGCCTGCACCGAATTCGCGAGCACAAGCATTAGGAGGACTGCCCGATGTCGTCCCGCATAGCAGCTCTGCTGATCACCATTGCAATCACAACGCAGTGGGCAAACGCTCAATCAACCTTTGGAAGCATTGTCGGCGTCGTGAACGATCCGGGAGCGTTGGTGGTGGCGGGCGCCGAGGTCACACTTACCAGCCTGGACGATAATTCCAGCCGCCATGCCGTCGCCGATGGTGACGGAGCCTTTCAGTTCATGAACTTGAAGGCGGGCAGGTACCAGATTGCCGTTCACGCCACGGGGTTCGCTGATTTCAAAATGCCTTCCGTCCAGCTAGATGCAAGACAAACTCTGCGGGTGGATGTTGCCCTCAAAATAGTAGCGACATCAGAGGTCATCGAGGTAGCGGATCAGGCTCCGACAATCAACACTGAAAATGCCACGCTCGCTGATACGAAGGATTTTATTCAGGTGTCTGAGTTGCCGGTGAATTATCGGGGCGCGACGACGAGCCCCCTGGCGGCCCTCGCTGCCGTTCCGGGAACACAAACGGACTCCAACGGGAACGTTTCTGTCGGCGGAGGCATTCCCTCGCAGGTCCAGTACTCGGTGGATGGCGCATCTACGGTGAACACCCGCCAAAATGGCGCTCTGGGAAACATGAATCCATCTTCCGAGCTGATCAGCGAGTTCAAAGTCGCTCAATTCAACAATAGCGCGGAATTTGCGCAGCTGGGGGACATCACCATCACTACCAAGAGCGGCGGGCAGCACTTCCATGGGAGTGCGTTCGAGTATCTCCAGAACAGCGCTCTGGATGCCACGACCTACGGATTTGACAGCAAGCCACACAAAGCCTTCAACACGTTTGGCGGAAGCTTCAGCGGCCCGTTGCGTATTCCCCTGCTTTCCGGGGCAAACCATCAAACATTCTTTTTCGTGGACTACGAAGGGAATCGGCGCCGATACACAACTCCAGAGCAGTGGTCGGTCCCGACCCAGGCAATGCGAGCGGGGGACCTAAGCGGTCTGTGCCCGCCTCCGCAATGCAGCATCATGGATCCTCTGACCGGCCAACCTTTTGCCGGAAACCAGATTCCGTCTGATCGGATCAATTCGGTAGCCACCAATCTATTTCAGCTCTATCTTCCGCTCCCGAACTTTGGCAACGGCAGTGACACCAATGCGAACTACCGGATTCAAGTTCCCACACCAAGCAATACCAACGGTTATGACGTGCGCATTGACCACATGCTCACGACAAAGCAATCGATGTATGCGCGATGGAGCTCGAAGAACATTGCTAGCGCGGTCCCGAATGTCTTGCTTCCTTCCGATCAGGACAGCGAAACCGACCGAAACTTCGTCTTCTCTCACAACTACGCGATCACGAATACGCTGGTGAACGAAGCGCGCTTTGGCCTATCGATGTTCCGGCTGGGTGTTCATTTTCCCATCCTAGGGGCGAATGCCATTCAACAGTTGGGTCTGGTGGGCCTGGATATAAGCGATCATCCCGATGCCGAAGCGTTTCCCATTGTTGATTTCAGCGATGGCACCGGCTTCACTGCTTTTGGCCGGGACAAAGCACCGGTAGTAAAGTCGAAAACCATACAGTTTAGCGACAACCTGAGCTGGGTCAGGGGAAAACACACCCTGAAGTTCGGTGTGGATGTGCGGCGCGTGTCCTATGCCGACGTGGAGAGCTTCGGCGGTGCGGACGATTTCGGAGCCTTCACCTTCTCCGCTGGCACTTTCACCGGAAACGCCTTTGGGGACTTCCTCCTGGGGTTGCCCGCGAAAAGCTACATTGCGCAGTCCGGACCCGACGTCCTCGCTCATGCCATTCAAACCGGTTTTTATGCGCAGGATGAATGGCGCCTGAACCCTCGCCTGACAATCAACTTCGGCCTGCGCTGGCAAGCGCTGCCGCCATTTGTTAGCCCACTGGGAAATCTGACGGCATTCGACAAACGCAATGGTGGCGTGATCATCCCGGATCACAATCAGCCGGTTGCCGGTTTCCTCACATCAATCAACGCCTGCACCGGACCGTATAACCCCGCTCCCCCGGCCAATCCCGCCCTCCCCTGTGGCCCGGTGGAAGCCGCAAGTTCGCTGGGACTCGGTCCTGGTGTACGCCAGTTCTATAAGAGGAACTTTCAGCCACGAATTGGATTTGCCTATCGCCCCTTTGGAGACGAAAAGACGGTGGTTCGGGGAGGCTTTGGCATCTTCACCATGACCAACCTGGGGCAACTGTCCTTCAATACGACCAACATTGACGTCGCTGTTGTGCGCACGACGCCCAACTCCATCCTGAACGGCCTACCCGCGTTCCAGTTCCCCAATGTGCGAACTCCAGACGATCCGCTGACCATCGCGGGAACAGGGGACTTTTATCAAAACGTGCCCACCGACTATCGCGATCCGCAATCAGCGCAGTGGAACCTGACCGTAGAACGCGAACTGGTGCGCGATTTAACCCTCCGTGTCAGTTATGTGGGAACCAACTCCTACCGGATGAGCCAGACCGTGGACCTGAACCAGGTTCAGCCGAGTACGTCTCCCTACGATCCCAACCTTCGCCCGTACCTCAACTGGGGACGCATTCTCTCCTCTGAAAACCAGGGGTCGGTCAACTACCAAGGTCTACAGACGGAACTCAACCAACGTTTCCGCGGAGGGCTGAGCTTCCAGGCGAGCCACGTGTGGGCCAAGAGCCTGGGCAACGTGGGAGGAGATGCTCCCGCGGCATTCACGCCTGAAGTGATCTACGGCACGCCGGTGGCGGATCGCTTCAATCTCGCCGCGAACCGGGGCAACATTGCCGCGGTGCGTCGCAACCGGGTGCTGGTCTCGGCAATTTACGAACTGCCGGTCGGACGCGGCCGGAGGTTCTTGCCTCAGATGGGTTCGTTTGGGGAAGCAATCCTGGGCGGCTGGTCACTCAGCACCATCAGCATGTGGCAGACCGGACCCTATCTGACGCCGACCATCAGTCCCAGCCTGGATCCGGCAAACCTGAATTTGGTTTACCGGGGCGCGTCGCTGCGGCCGGATTGCATTGGAGATGGCAACCTGGCAAATCCGACTCCCGACCATTATTTCGACATCAATGCCTTTGCGCCTCCCCCGGCGAACAGCGGACGGCTGGGCAACTGCGGGGTGGGAACTCTTGTGGGACCTGGCACGGTGGCAATCGCGGGAGGATTCTCAAAGACCTTCGCGTTCGGCGAGAGAGTGCGGCTGCGAGTGGAAAGCACGTTCACGAATCTGCCGAACCATTCTAATTTTGCGCCGCCTGCGGTCAATGTATCTTCGCCGGCGACGTTCGGAAAAACAACCAGCGTGCAGTCAGCGGAGAATAGTGGAAATCGCACAGGCCAGGTGGCCTTGCGGATCGAGTTCTGAGGCCGGGATGCTGCACGCAAGATCCCTCGCGGCGCTGGAGAAAGCGCGGGGCTTCGGGATGGCGTTTTGGAAAGGCGGGCTGGAGTGTCGCTGCCCGGCGGTCGGCGGACAGGGGTGTCCGCCTCACACCTTACTTACACATTCACTCCCTCCCTACCCCCAGCGCATCCGCCACGCGGTTGATGTAGTTGAACCAGGAGGCGATCAGCGTGATCTGCAAGATGGCCTTGTCATCAAAGCCGCCGGCGCGCAGGCGGTCGTGGTCATCTTTCCACACTTTGGTGGCGTCTTTGGTGAGCTTGACCACATAGTCGAGCATGACCCGGTCCTGGGGGCTGATGGGGGCGGTGGTGTAGTCCTTCTCCAGAGCTTCGACCAGGGCCTTGTCCAAGGTTACGCGACGCAGAAACTCTGCGTGGGACTCGATTCAATAGACGCACCGATTGGTGACCGAGACCAGGGTGGTGATCATCTCCTGCTGGCGGCGGTTCAGCGGCAGATCGGGAGAGGTCAGCACGCCGAAGGTGGAGAAGGCGTGGTACAGGGCCTGCGGGATCAGACTGTGGGAGGCGACAATAGGGGCGGGCTCGCCCTCCGCAGTCTTGTGCACAGGGGTCGCGTATTCAATGGGATAGAGGGCCTTCTGGCTCTCCATGGCTTGGCGCAGTTCAGCGCTGGCTTCCTTAATTGGGACGGTGCGAATCCAGGTCATAAGAAATGCTTGCCTTCCCTGCGAGGTCCTGCCGTAAAATCGGCCAGTCAATTAAGCTAAACGGAAATCCCCGGTGTGCCAAGCCCAGATTTTAGGCCCCAGCGGCCGGGGCGGGCCGACAGATTCATCGCGGACTCCCCCGCGCGGAGGATCAGGTCGATGAGCATCATGGTATGGAAGATCATGCGGAGGCTGCCCAAGCCTTTGCTGCTGGTAGCATTATTCTTCCTGCTGGCCGCGGTAGCCCGGGCCTGAACCTCAGGGGCTAAAGCCTCGACACTAGAGAGCAAGAGAACGGCACTAAAGCCATGCCCTCCCGTCAGAACAGCCCTCCCGCAAGAACTACTTAGGAGACAGCTTGCAGCCCGGGGTGACGTCTCACACGTGTACGTGACCCGCCTCACTGCCATCCCTGCGGCCTCCGCCCACAATCGCTCAGGGAGAGGTTTTCCCCGCTTTTCATCCCGGCTGGTGTCCACTGGTAGTAGCATCTAATGGGAATAGGGAGTGGGCCGACTGGGGCGTCTGGCCCGTTCGTGGTAAAGGAGCACTCATATGGCGCAAGATACGCTGACGATCACCGACAATCGCACCAAGCAGACCTACAACCTGCCGATCGAGCATGGAACCATTCGAGCCATGGATCTGCGGCAGATCAAGACCGGTCCGGAAGATTTTGGGCTCATGACGTACGACCCGGCCTTCATGAATACGGCTTCTTGCCGCAGCAGCATTACTTTTATTGATGGCGATCGCGGCATTCTTCGTTATCGCGGCTATCCCATCGAGGTGCTGGCGGAGCACTCCACTTTTCTTGAAGTGGCCTACCTCCTGCTGTTCGGCGACCTGCCCACGGAACACGAACTCAAGGATTGGGTGGGCGAGATCACCCATCACACCATGCTGCACGAGACCACCAAGAAGTTCATGGAGGGCTTCCGCTACAACGCCCATCCCATGGCGATGCTGGTGAGCACGGTGGCGGCGTTGTCCACCGTCTATCCCGAGGCCAAGGACATTCATGATCCCGCCAACCGGCTGCACCAGATCAAGCGGTTGATCGCCAAGATCCCGTCGATTGCAGCCTTTGCGTACCGCCACAGCGTCGGCTTTCCCTACGTTTATCCGGATAATGACCTGAGCTATGCCGAAAACTTCATGAACATGCTGTGGAAGATGGTGGAGCCCAAGTATGTGGCTAATCCGGTGCTGGCGCGGGCGCTCGACATCCTCTTCATCCTCCACGCCGACCACGAGCAGAATTGCAGCGCCAACGCCATGCGCTGTGTCGGGAGCTCCCACGCTGATCCGTATCTGACCACGGCGGCGGCCGCGGCGGCTTTGTCCGGACCGCTGCATGGCGGAGCCAACGAAGAAGTCCTCAAGATGCTGGACGAGATCGGCTCCAAAGAAAACGTGCCGGCTTACATCAAGAAGATCAAAGAGGGACACGGCAAGTTGATGGGATTTGGGCACCGGGTTTACAAGAACTACGATCCTCGCGCCAAGGTCATCAAGTGGACGGCGGAGCGGGTGTTCGAAGTCACCGGCCGCAACCCCAAGCTCGACATCGCCCTGGAGTTGGAGAGGATCGCACTCGAGGATGACTACTTCATCAAGCGCAAGCTGTATCCCAACGTGGATTTCTATTCGGGCATCATTTACCAGGCCATGGGCTTCCGGCCGGAGATGTTCACGGTGCTGTTTGCGATTCCGCGCACCGTGGGCTGGCTGGCGCAGTGGCAGGAGATGCTGAACGATCAGGAGCAGAAGATCGCGCGCCCGCGCCAGGTTTGGACGGGCTACGAAGTAAGGCAGTTTGTGCCGATGGGTAAGCGCAGCCCGATCGCAGCGGCACGATAGCAAGTCCAGCAACTAGACATACGGCCAGGCTCGGCCGCAGGCCCCAGCAGTTCGCTCGACAGGGCACCCCAGTTCGGTGGTGCCCTACTTCTCAGAGCAATACGTCTTCTCGGAGCATTGACAAACCCAGGGAGCGCGGCTACAGTCCTTCGCAATGTCTTGTCCCGCAGCAGCCTTGAGTCCTTTTCCAAACCAAGCGACTAGGAGATACGGAATGCATACAAGCAGGTTCATCCATGTCCTCGCCGTAACCACACTTCTGCTGGTTGGGTCCGCCTTGGTCCAAGCGGCCAGCCCCAGCGAAAAGATTTCTCCTCGCCTGCTCACAGACACTTCCAACGGCCGCAGCGCCGAAGCGCTGGTCGTCCTCACCGAACAGGCTGACCTGCATGCGGCGGCGGCGCTGCCCACCAAGCTCGACAAGGGCCGCTTCGTGGCGAATACGCTGCGGGAAGTGGCGACACGCACCCAGGCTCCGCTGCGGAGATTTCTCGAGCAACGCGGCGTCGCTTACCAGTCCTTCTATATTGTCAACATGATCAAGGTCACCGGGGACCGGGCGCTGATGCAGGAATTGGCCGCGCGCAGCGATGTCAAGCAGATCGATGCCAACCCACTGGTCCATACCGCCCTGCCGGTGCCGACCGGGGTTGACGCCAAGACGGATCAGGCCGACCGGATCGAGTGGAACGTGACGCGGGTGGGGGCGCCCAAGCTCTGGGCCCATGGGTTTCGGGGCGAGGGACGGGTGGTCGCCGGCGCCGACACCGGCGTGCAGTGGGATCATCCTGCACTGAAGTCTCACTATCGCGGTTGGAATGGTACGACCGTGGACCACGACTACAACTGGCACGATGCCACCAGCCAGCATTCGCCGACGCCCATCGATCCGTACGGTCACGGGACCTTTACTGCCAGCCAGATGGTTGGGGACGACGGCGCCGGCAACCAGGTGGGCGTGGCGCCCGGGGCGCAATGGATTGCCTGCCGCAACATGGACGCCTCTGGCACGGGGTCACCCAGCACTTACACCGAGTGTTTCCAATTTCTGATGGCGCCCTACCCGGTGGGAGGGGACCCCAGTCAGGGCGATCCCACCCTGGCTCCCGATTCCATCAACAACTCCTGGACCTGTCCGACCAGCGAAGGTTGTTCGACCAATACCCTGCAGGCGATAGTCGACTCCGTGCGTGCTGCGGGCATTTTCCCGGCTATGGCCGCGGGCAACTCCGGCCCGGGTTGTTCGAGCATTTCTGATCCCCCGGCCTTCTACGACAGCGCGGTCAGCGTGGGGGCGACCAACAGTTCCAACCAGATTTCCTCCTTCAGCAGCCGTGGCCCGATCACCGCGGATGGCAGCAACCGCTTGAAGCCGGATTTGTCGGCACCGGGCGAGAACATTCGCGGCGCGGTTCCGGGGAACGGGTACCAGTCGGGCTGGTCCGGTACCTCGATGGCCACTCCCCACGTGGCCGGGGGAGTGGTGCTGCTGTGGCAGGCCAAGCCCAACCTCGTCGGCGATATTGATGGCACCGAGGCCAAGCTTGAGAGCTCAGCCCACCACCAAATCAGCAGCCAGAACTGCGGAGGGACTGGGGGGAAGACTCCCAATAACGTATTCGGCTACGGCATTATCAATCTGCCGGCTGCGGTGCAGGCGCCCTAATAGCGCTGTGCCCTAGATCAGGCCGTCTTTCACCCGCCGCAGGAAGTCTTCGGCATCGCGACGAGCCCGTTCCGCCGCTCCGGGCTCGTTGCGATGCTCCAGCAGGATTTCCTGGATGGTGATCTCGGCTGCGTCTTTAGGTTTGAAACCCCGAACCACGAGTTTTCGCGCCCGTTCGGCGAAGCCCTCTTCGGTGGAGGTAGTTCCACGTTTGCCGTGGGCAGCGCAGTCATGCTCGCGGAACTTGACCGAAGCCAGCCGGTCATACGCGCTCTTCGCCTCCGGATCAGTCAGCAGAGAAGGAATCGGGAATGTCCAGTCACACTGCGAACATGCCCAACCCTGGAGCCGCTGGTCCGAAACCCAGGTTAACCACCTTCCCATCGTGCCTTCCCTGGAGAACGATTATTAGGTCCAAACGCCCGAGGAAATCCCGCCCATTCGTGGAGGAAACGGAATCCGGAAGATGTGCCTGAACGGAGGCCAAACCACCGCCGCAAGCGGCTGATATGTTACAGGAGATGATTCGTCCATCACAATGACACTCTTGGGTCGGCTCGTAACCCGGATTTCCGCCTACTTGTTGTCTTGCGCACAGTTGTGAGATTCTCGGCACCGATCAGGTACGATCCACTTCTACCAACGAGGTGACCCATGGCTTGCAGCCCAGAAGTGTTAAGGCAAGTTCCGTTGTTCGCTCTGCTGGACGACGACGAGACCGCGATTTTGGCGGCGCAAGTCGAGCTCAAGAAGTTCGTGACCCGACAACGCATCTGGAAGATCGGCGACGCCGGCGGACAAGCCTACGTCATGGTCTCGGGCAGGGTGCGGGTCACCACGCTCGATGAGGACCACCAGGAAGTCGTGGTGGATGAACCGGCGACTGGCGAGTTCTTCGGCTTCGCTTCGATGCTGGAGCAGACGCCCCATCAAACCGATGCGATTGCCTTGGAAGAATCGGCCTGCCTGGAGATCAGCCGGGATGACATCGCGGTCTTGCTGCAACGCAAGCCGCATGCCGGTATGGACATGCTGACGGTGCTGGGCCGGCAATTCCATGCCTCCCAGCAATTGGTGCGGGTTCGTGCCGCCCGCAACCCCAACCAGGTGATCGAGGAGGAAGCGACCGTCGGCGAGCGCATCGCTGACGGCGTCGCCAGCTTTGGCGGGTCATGGACTTTTATTATCGCGTTTGCCATCGTCCTGACCATCTACACGGCCATCAATATACGCCTGAGGGGATCGGCCTGGGATCCCTATCCCTTCATCCTGCTGAACCTGTTCCTATCCATGCTGGCCGCGATCCAGGCGCCGGTGATTATGATGAGCCAGAACCGCCAGGACAAGAAGGATCGGTTGCGTGGTGAACTCGATTACGACGTTAACCGCCGTGCGGAGTCGGAAATACAAGGCCTGGCGCACAAGGTGAATCTGGTCTGGGACAAGATCGGCGATCTCGAAGATTTGCTGCGGGAGCAACCGCAATCGGGCCGGGGCGGCAGTTCGACCCATCCGGCACGGTGATCTGGGGTTTCGGCTGGTGTGGGTGCGAGCCGGAACCCGGTGCGACCGGGGACCCGTTCCCCTGCCGACACTTGGCGGGCAGGTTCCGCTGGTAACCATCGGTACACTCCCTTTTGGTAACCCTTAGTAACCATACGATTCTGGGTGACCCGTCTTACAATGACCATTGTCCGTAAGGCCATCCTGCTTTTGGCCGAAGTGCCGGGGGATGGTTGACCGTCAGTGAACAATTCCCAGGAAGGAAAAGGTTCTCCGGCGGCAGCGGAGCCGGAGTCCGCACTGATATGGCGTTTGGTTTTGGCTTCAACAAGCAGAAGGTTCTCAGTGCTGCGGAGAAATTCGTCCAGCAGGGCAAGCTGCAGAACGCCATCGCTGAGTACGAGAAAATCCTCAAAGCTGACCCCAAGGACCTCACGGTCAACAATACCGTGGGCGACCTCTACGCGCGCCTGGGGGAGAGTGACAAGGCCATTGACTGCTTCAAGAGCGTTGGCGATGCCTATGCGTCACAGGGCTTCACCGTCAAAGCCATCGCCATGTACAAGAAGCTCACCAAGCTCAAACCCACGCTGGAAGGCGTGCTGCGGCTGGCTGAGCTGTACACCCAACAAGGTCTGTTTAACGATGCGCGCGCGCAATATCTCCAGGTGGCCGAGGAATTCCTGCGTACCGGCGAACTGGAGCAGGCGGTGCGGATCTTCCAGAAGACGCTGGAAATGGACCCTGAAAATGTGGCCATGCGCATGCGCCTGGCTGAAGTCTATATCCGCCTGGGCAAGAAGACCGAGGCTTGGCAGATCTTTTCGGCCGCAGCTGAGAGCCTGCGGGCGCGCGGTTCGATCGATGCCTCGGAAGAAATTCTGCAACGCATGCTCAAGCTGGACCCCGGCAACAGCTATGCTCTGTTGTTGCGTGGGCGCAATGCCATGGATTCCAGCGACTTTGCCGGCGCCATCCAGCAATTAGAGAAGGTAGCTGACCTGGATTCTCATCCCGACGGCCTGCGTACCCTGTTGCAAGCCTACCTGCAAACGGGACGTTTTCCGGAAGCTGGGACGCTGGCCGCCAAACTGTTCACGGTCCACAACGACAGCAGCGCCATCACTGGCTACGCGGACGCCCTCATGGCGGCGGGTCATTTCGAAGACACGCTGAAGCTCTACCAGGAGTATGCGGATCGCCTGCTGGCAACCGACTCCGGCAAGATCCTAGAAACGCTGCATACCATCATCGGGCATGTGCGAGAGAACACGGCCTCGCTGGAAACGCTGCTCGATCTGCTTCAAAAAGCGGGAGACACGTCGCACATTACCGAGGTTTACGAACTGCTGGCGCATGGCTACGTCCAGGCGGGTGAGCTGGAGAAGGCCCGCGACTACTACCTCAAGCTCACCCAACTGGAGCCACAGAACCAGCTGCATGCGCGCAATTACCAGCAGGTGATTTCCCGGCTGGGAGGCACCAGCGCTTCTTCTACGCAACTCATCACCGCAGAAGAGGGCGCGATGATGGTGGATGAACTGGAAGCCACCGCTCCCAGTATCGACCAGCGTTATGCGGACGATGTGGCGCTGGCGGTGCGCGCCGCGCTGACCGATGCCGAACTTTTCGTCTCCTACAACATGCCTGCCAAGGCGCTTGGCCCCCTGCTTTCTGTGCTGCCCCTGGCACCACAGGACCAGCGTCTGAACCAGCGCCTGGCGGCCTTGCACACCCGCGCCAGCCGGTTCGCGGAAGCAGCGGTTTGCTGCCGCGCTCTGGAGAGCATCTACCACGATGCGGGACATCCCGACGAGGCCACTCGTTACGGGGAACTGGCCGCCAAGTATGAGGAGCGCGCTTCCATTACTCCTTCCGAAGCGGTCGAGCAGCTGCCAGCTCTGCCGGCTCTACCGGAAATGGAACCTGCGGCGGCTGAGGCGCATGCAGACACACCTGCTCCGGTAGCTCCGCCGACTCAGAGGTCAGGTCTGTTCTTTCATACGGCTGCGTCCTCGCCGGCAGCACAGGAAGAGCCCGCGGCCGAGTTCGAAGTACGGTCTGAGCCCCCTGTGGCTGAGAGCGAGATTGACATCTCAGAAGAGTGGGAAGGCGCCGTTTCGGATGAACCACCTTCGGCCCCGGTACAGGAGACTGCGAGCGTCAAGAAAACGCCTGCTCGCAGGGAACGGCCTGCCGAGGCAGTGATTGCCGAGACGATCGAGGAAATCCGGTTTTACCTGGCGCACTCCATGGGCGAACAGGCCCGCGACGCCATGGCCAAGCTGGAGAAGCTGACTCAGGATGCGACGCAGCTTGCGGCCATCCGAGCCGAGATCGAGGCTGCCACCGCGCACGCCCAACCCGAGCCCGAACCCGCGGAAGAAGTTTCCATCGAGGAGGTGGAATCTGTCTCCGAAGAGGCGGACGTTCCTCCCGCTCCCGCGCCCAAGCCCGGGGTGCTGGACGAATTCGTCAGCGACCTGGAGTCTTCGCTGGGAGACAGCTTCCTGCCGCAGGCTCCTGTACCACACCCAGCCACGCATCAGGCGCCTGAGCCGGAAACCGTCGAATATGCCGAAGCCACCGCCGAGCCCGAGCACGCGGGGGCGCTGGGCGAGTTTGTCGCCGACTTGGACGCGTCATTGGGAGGCAGTTTCCTGCCGGGAGCACCGGCACCGCTCCCGACCCCGCAAGCGCATCCCGAGCCCGAACCGGAGCCGGTATCTGCCGAATCCGAAATTACCATTTCAGGACGCGCGGCCGTCCCCTCGGGCATGGGTGCGGCAGCAGCGCCTGCGCCTGCCCTGGAACCGGGAGCGGCATCGCCGACGTTCCGGGTTCGTCCCACAAGGATTCGTCCGCTAGCTCCCGCCGCTGCGGCTGCTACACCGAAGTTCGATTCCGGCGCGGGCGTCGACCTGGCCGACATGTTCGGCGAGTTGAAGCACGAACTCGAAGAGGACGTCGCTACCGCCGAGGAAGATCCTGAGACGCATTACAACCTTGGGGTCGCCTTCCGCGAGATGGGACTGCTGGATGAAGCGATCGGCGAGCTGCAGAAGGTCTGCCAGGCTGTCGACCGGGGCCATCCCTTCGCGCAAACCATGCAGACTTACACCTGGCTGGCGCAATGCTTCCTCGACAAAGGTGTCCCGGAGGCGGCCATCCGCTGGTACGAGCGCGCGCTCAAGCTGCCGAACATGGATGACGATACCCGCATGGCGTTGCACTACGAACTGGGATCGGCCTATGAGACGGCAGCGAACAAGCCCGCGGCGCTGAACCATTTCATGGAGGTATACGGCAGCAACATCGACTACCGCGATGTCGCGGAGCGCATTAAGGCCCTGAAGTCGTAGAATGTCGGGGTGGGCATTCTCTACCAACCAAGGGCGTGCGTAGATTACCTGGCGCCGCCGGCTGTCGGCAGGAGCACGGCGTGACGGCGGATCCAAACACTCCCCTATCTGGAATTCCTCCCGGCCCGCTCGGCGTGAACCTGCCGCCTTCGAAGGGAACCGGCAGTCCAGCGAGCGCGCTGCAGCCGGCGCAGGATCCCGAACCGCTGCGGCAAACGGGCTTCGAATTGTGGCTGCGTCGGATCACGGTCTTGCTGTTCGTGTTCGTCTGCGCCAGCGCGGGCGTGCTATTGATCATTGTCCCTTGGACCAACAACTGGACCGATAATCGTCTGCTGCTGATTTATCCCAGCCTGCGGGAAGTTGTAGCCAACGGTTTTGTGCGCGGCGTGTGCAGCGGTCTGGGAGTGCTGGATATCTGGATCGGATTCTGGGAAGCCGTTCACTACCACGAGGACAAACGAACCTGAAGTAACTGCCGGCTGAAAGATTGAATTCTGTCCTGTTCGCGGTTTCGAATATGCTCAGTCGTTGAAAGCACTTACAAACGCTCCATGGAAAGACAGCGCCATCATGAGTGAAAGTAAAATCAAGCCTGCGCCCCTGGCGTATCAGAACCAGCCGTTTCTCGACAGCCCCGACGGACGCATCCTGCGCATTCTGTCGGAGTACAGCGAGCCGCTTTCGCGTTTCCGGCGTGAGCAGATTCAGGACACGGTAGTGTTCTTCGGTTCGGCGCGCTTTCACAGCCTGGCGGCGGCGCAGAAGAACCTGAGCCAACTCGAAGCGGGCAGTTCTCCGCTGTCGGCGGGGCAGCATGAGGCAGAGAGAAAGCGGGCGCTCGCGGCTGTGGATATGGCTCGCTATTACGAGGATGCGCGGCGGATGGCCTTCCTTTTGACCCAGTGGGCCAGCCAGATTCCCGCGCGGCGGCGCCGCTTTGTGGTGACCACCGGAGGCGGCCCGGGCATCATGGAAGCGGCCAACCTGGGCGCGCACGAAGCCGGGGGCAAGTCCATCGGCCTGAACATCAATCTGCCTTTCGAGCAGATGCCCAACCCCTACATCACGTCATCGCTGAATTTCGAGTTTCACTACTTCTTCATGCGTAAATTCTGGTTTGCCTACCTGTCGAAGGCGCTGGTGATTTTTCCCGGCGGCTTCGGCACCATGGACGAGCTGTTCGAGATCCTTACGCTGGCACAGACCGAGAAGCTAGCCAAGAAGATTCTAGTGGTGATCTACGGCAGCGAGTACTGGAAGCGTGTGATCAATTTCCAGACGATGGTGGAGGCAGGAACGATTTCGCCCCAGGATGTGGAACTGTTCCGCATGGTGGACTCGCCGGAAGAGGGATTCGAGTTTCTGCGCGATGGGTTGACCAAGTATCATCTCGGCGCCGAGACACCAAAGCGTAAAGGGGAAGCTATGCCTGAAATCGCCAAGACCAACCCGTAAAGCAGCCGACGACTGAATTGCTTCTGTACTACATCACGGACCGCACTCAGTTTCCCGGCGATGAAACCACGCGCCGCCGGCTTTTGCTCGAAAAGATCGCTGAGGCTGCCCGCTGCAGCGTGGACTACATCCAACTGCGCGAAAGGGACCTTCCCACTCGAGAACTGGAAGCCCTCGCTAACCAAGCCGTTCGCGTCATTCGGAAACATCTGAGAACGGAGAATCGGGAACCGAGGGCTGCACTTCTCGTCAACTCCCGTACCGATGTGGCCATCGCGGCTGGCGCGGATGGCGTTCACCTTCGCTCTGACGATATTTCGACCAGGCAGGCTCGCGAAATCCTCTCCGCACACACCCGAAACTCGAAACTAGAAACTCGAAACTGGCTTGTCGGCGTTTCGTGTCACTCTGCCGCCGAGGTCGCTCGGGCGGCTGCTGAGGACGCGGATTTTGCCGTCTTTGCTCCGGTGTTTGAAAAGAAGGATGCCCCGAAGGTTCGTCCAGCCGGGTTGGAGGCGCTCCACGAGGCTTGCCAGGGAGGTATACCGGTGCTGGCGCTGGGAGGGGTCACGCTGGAGAATGCCCGGGATTGCGTTGGGGCCGGGGCCGCCGGAATCGCAGCGATCCGCTTATTTCAAGAGCATGACATCGCTCAGATCGTGCGGAGGCTGCGGAGTTAGCCGGTCGCGGTTTGCCCCGACCAATCCGCTCCTGGAGCTATGTTACGCTCGACCAGCAGAGGCATGACTGCACCGCGCAATCTCAAACTCAGACCCACCGGGAACGGGTTTGAACCTGCCCTGGTTCGTATCCCGGAAGGCTGGTTCCTGATGGGTTCGGAAACGGGCCAGGACAACGAGCGGCCTGTGCATCGCGTATGGGTGGATAGTTTTCTCCTGGCCGCCTGCCAGGTTACGAATGCAGACTACAGGCGTTTCCTGCACGCAACGGGCAATCCTGCTCCGCCTTTCTGGGACGATCCCAACTTTATCCATCCTGAGCAACCGGTGGTCGCAGTCTCGTGGCTTGAGGCCGTGAAGTATTGCGAGTGGCTCAATGCCACTACCGGCCGAAATTACCGCCTGCCAACCGAAGCGGAATGGGAACGCGCGGCATGCGGCGGGATGGAAGGCAGACTTTTTCCCTGGGGAGACGCTCCGCCTCAATCGCTACCCGATTACGAGAAACGCTGGCGCACCGGTCCCGACCCCGTGGCGCAATACGACCCCAGCGCAGTCGGGCTGTATGACATTTGCGAAAACGTGCACGAGTGGTGCAGCGATTGGTACGCGGCGGATTATTATGCGAAGTCTCCGGAACGGAACCCGCGCGGACCGGAAACCGGCGACCGGCGCGCTTCTCGCGGAGGGTCCTGGCGCCATCACATCAAGGTGACCCGTTGCGCCGCCCGTTCCAGCATCCCTCCCCAGTTCCAGTACGCGGACTATGGGTTCCGAGTCGCCTGCAAACCGTAGCGCCCCGGCCACCAATGGGCCCGCCTAGATTTGTGGTGCATTAGAATCGGTGCCAGGCTCCTCTTGGTCGAAAGGCAAAGAAACATGTTCCGACACGACCTGCTGCAAGGGAAGCGCATCCTCATCACCGGTGGCGGCACTGGATTGGGGAAAGGCATGGCCCAGCGTTTCCTCGAATTGGGCGCCACGGTGTACATCTGCGGACGTCGCAAAGAGATTTTGGCCGAAACTGAGGCGGAGTTGGGCCGAGCCACCAAGGGTGCGATCCATTCCCGCCCCTGTGACGTTCGCAATGCACAGGCCGTCGACGAGATGATCGAGACGATTTGGAAAGACGGTCCGCTCGACATCCTGGTAAACAACGCCGCGGGTAATTTTCTGGCCCGCACGGAAGAACTTTCTCCGAGGGCCTTTGAGGCCGTGATTGGCATCGTGCTGGTGGGCACGATCAATGTAACCATGGCTTGCGCCCGCAGGTGGCTGAACCACGGACACCACGCCACGGTGCTGAACATTACCACCACGTACGCCAAGACAGGCTCCGCCTACGTCGCACCTTCGGCCGTGTCCAAAGCGGGAGTCGAAGCCCTCACCCGCAGCCTGGCGGTCGAGTGGGGTAACCGTGGTATCCGCATGAACGCCATTGCGCCCGGCCCCATTCCCACTGAAGGCGCGTTTTCCCGCCTGCTGCCCCGGCCGGAGTTGGAGAAGTTTGCCAAGGACCGCAATCCGCTGGGCCGCTTCGGCACGGTTGAAGAATTAGCCAACCTGGCGGCGTTCCTGGTGAGTGATGGTTCCGGCTATGTCAACGGCGACGTGATCACCATGGACGGGGGCGAGTGGTTGCAAGGGGCAGGGGAGTTCAGCGCCCTGGGGCGAATGCTGACCGAAGCGGAGTGGGCAGCCCTGAAGCCGCGCAAGACGTCCGGGAGTGATTAGCGCTGCATTTTGGGCAAGACTCTCAGGCAATACCGGAACGCCGAAGCCAAGGCAGCTCAGCAGGCCGCGAGATGAACGCAAACCATATGTTCAGAACCAGGTTCAAGAAACAAATCGTCGCAGAATTTCTACCGCCTTCGCGGCCCGTCAAGATCCAGAGGGTGATTATCCTGTGCGATGGCATGCCTTCCATTCCACGCAAGCAGCCGTTGGTAGAATTTCTTTCCCGGAAAGGCTATTGGGTCTTTTATCCCCGATATCGCGGAGCGTGGGAAAGCGACGGGCAGTTTCTCGAAAAGTCACCGCATGAGGACATCCTCGATGTCATGGGCGAGTTGCCGAAGGGATTCAGGGAAGTCTCGTTCGGACGGCGATTTTCGCTGTCGCCAGATGAAATCTTCGTCATCGGCGGAAGCTTTGGCGGCGCTGCTGCCATTCTCTCTTCCCCTGATCCACGGGTGAAGAAAGTCATCGCCAATTGCCCCGTTGTCGACTGGGCGATTCTGCCGCGTTCTGAGAGGAAAGAAACTTCCAATCGCAGTTACGCGGCCTACATTCGTACCGCGTTTGGGAACGGATATCGGCTTTCCGATAAGAACTGGAACAAGCTGCGTAGTGGCTCCTTCTACAATCCGTCCTACCACCTTGGGGAGATCACCGCATCGAAGATAATGATTTTTCACGCCAAAGATGATCCCTATGTCCCTTATCAATCGGTGAAGCGATTTGCTAAGCGCACCGGAGTGACACTCAAATCCTTCCGGCGGGGCGGCCATCTGAGGACGGAGTATGTTGTACAGAAATACTGGCCTCAGATAAAGATGTTCTTCAATTCACACCACGCGTAGCTGAAGGGCGAGGTCCCCGCTGGAGATCAGAACATAGGCCGCGGAAAACACAGGCTCAGCCGCGCTCCCGGCGGGGCATCACCAGCCACTTCAGCAGTATGTTCACCAGGGTCAGCACCACCCCGCCCCAGAACGCCGAGGCGAAGCTGGCAATGTGGAAGCCAGGGACAAACGCCGAGGCCAGTTCGATCATCACCGCGTTGATGACGAACCAGAAAAGCCCCAAGGTGAGGATGGTCAAGGGGAAGGTAACGATTTTCAGGAAGAGTCCGAGGGTGGCATTCACGAAGCCGATCACCACGGCCGCAATCAGCGCCGCGGCAGGCCCGCTTACATAAAAACCGGGCACCACCCGCGAGACAATCCAGATCGCGAGTGCGCTCAGGGCCCAGTGAAGCAGCATTCGCAGCATGGCTAACCTTCTGTGCTCCAGGCTCAGACTATAAGACTGCCGGGCCTGCGTGGCAAATGGATACGTCTTCCACCCCGCCAGGAGGGTCGCCTCAGAGCCAGGTCTGGGCCCGGTATTTGCGGTACTCGTCCCCGAAGGCGGCCTCCAGGACGGCCGCTTCCGCCTTGGCCCGTTTCCACTGCACCAGGGACAAGAACCCTACGTACACCGCGCCGAAGACGTACCAGCGCATGGCGGCGCAGATGCCGATCAATCCGATAGTGCTGAACACGTAGATGGGATTCCTGATCTTCGAATACAGTCCGGTGGTGACGAGCTGGCGCGCCCGCGGCCTTGCAGAAAATGAATCACCGATCTGCAACCGGGCCGTCAGCCACAATGCAAAGCCCACAGCCCCGACAAACATTCCGGCGAGGTACTGCCAGCCCGGGAGGTGTTGGCGGAGGCAGTAGCCATACACCGCGAGATAGATCGCAAGATCGAACCAAATGTAAAAGCGGCGCACGCTCCGATTATCCCACGATCACTGCGATGTCCAGAATTGGACAGGGGCAGACGTTCCGCGGGCAACAGTGCCCGCTCCACGCAAGCCCGTTTCTACTTCGCGCCAACCGCTTTGGCCTCAATCTTCTCGAACACGGCTTCCGCGCGGCGCAAGGCCTCCTGGACGTTGGCGCAAATGTTCTCGCGTCCCACAATCTCCTCGAACTCGGCCTGCTGCATCACCCGGAACGGCTGCTCGCGCGCGCCACACAAGATCAGGGTGCGCTTGGTGGCGTGCAGTTGTTTCGCCACTTCTTCCAGAGCAAACAATCCGGTGGCGTCAATCGCGGTCATGTTGCGCAGGCGGATGATCACGATGGGAGGCAGCTGGTGCATCTTTTCCGTGATGGCCGCGACTTTCTCGGTCGCACCGAAAAGGAAGGGCCCATGGATGCGGAAGATGGTAGCGTAGTAAGGGATGTCTTTGTCTTGCAGGATGTGCACCCGGCCGTCCTCGACGTACTCATCGGTCACCTGCGAGACGGTGGTGGTGCTGGCCACGCGTGCGATGAACAGCAAGGCCGCCAGGATCATGCCTGCTTCCACGGCCACGGTCAGGTCGGCGAATACGGTGAGGGCGAAGGTGACCAGCCACACGCTGATGTCGGTCTTGGTGAGCTTCAGGAGTTGCGGGATCTCGCGCCACTCCCCCATGTTGTAGGACACGACCATTAGAATTCCCGCTAATGCGGCCATCGGAATATAGCCGGCCAGAGGCGCCGCGAACAGCAACACACACAACAGGGTGAGGGAGTGAACTATTCCCGCGACCGGGCTCTTGGCGCCCGCGCGGATGCTGGTCGCGGTGCGGGCGATGGCGCCAGTAGCAGGCAGGCCGCCGAACATGGGCGACACGATGTTGGCCACTCCCTGGCCGATGAGTTCGACATTGGGGTTGTGCCGGTCATTGCTCATGCGGTCGGATACCACTGCCGACATGAGCGACTCAATTGCGCCCAGCATGGCCACTGTGAATGCAGGTCCGAGCAGCCCATGAATCAAGTCCGCACGGAAATGAGGAATGGCCAGGTGCGGCAACCCGCTGGGGATGCCGCCAAAGCGGGTGCCGACGGTTTCCACCGGGAACTTCAGAAAAAACGCCGCCACGGTGGCTCCCAGCATGGCAACGATCGGACCGGGGATGCGGTTGGAAATCGCGCGGCATCCCAGCATTACTCCCACGGTGCCAGCCGCCAGAATGGTGGCCTTGGGGGACCAGGAGGGAAAATCGGCAGCAACGGCCCTCATGCGCAACCAAAATTCTCCCGGGACTTTATTCATGTGCAGACCGAAGAAGTCTTTGATTTGCGTGCTGGCGATCAGTACCGCGATCCCATTGGTAAAGCCGATCACCACCGGCCGCGGAATAAATTTCACCGCGGTGCCCATGCCGGTTGCCCCGAGAATCACGAGCAGGAGACCGGCCATGACGGTGCACATAAACAAACCGTCCACACCGTGGGCCGCGACGATGCCAGCCACTACCACCACGAATGCACCCGTTGGCCCGCCGATCTGGGTCGTGGATCCGCCCAGGGCGGAGATCAGGAACCCGGTAACTACGGCGCAATAAATTCCCGCCTGCGGGGTAAGCCCGGAGGCAATGGCAAACGCCATGGCCAGCGGCAAAGCCACCAGGCCGACGGTGATTCCGGCGATGACGTCGTGAGAAAACTTGTTCAGGCTGTAATCCCGCAGGCTGAGAACGGACTTGGGCAACCAGCGATCATCAATGCTTAGAGAAATGGAGGGCAACATTACCATTCATTATGACAGGGACATGCTCGGCTGTTGAGTAGCAGAGGGGGCACGGAAGTACGGCTTGGGTTGCGCCCCGGCGTGCGGACGCCCTGCTCCCCGCGCAGCCTCTGCAGGTGACGTGTCCCGCTGACCACAGCGTGTTCCGCCCGCCACGGCCTATTCAGGCGAGACATCCCGTAATTCTTGTGGAATCAGTCAGTTTCCCAACGGTTGTCATCGTGCTCCCATCGCCTGCGACTGGGGAACCAGGACAGGAGACGAATATGGCACAGTTCACACAACTCGGATTGTCAGGAAAACCGGAAGGAAGAGCAGCACAGAACATCTCGAACCCGCGCGAAAAGAAGTCCAGCGGCAAGCGCACGAGCGCCGCGCTCGCCGGTGCGTCATTGGCGGCGGCGATGCTGACAGCATTCTTGCTGACCAGCGGTTGTTCGAAGGGATCCAGCAAACCTGCCGCTACTTCTAATCCGGCGCCTCAGGCGACGCCGGTTGCGGCCGCGCCCGCACCACCGACCCCGCCCGCAACTCAGCCGCCGGAGGTGAAGAAGCCTGGGCACAAATCGTCCCGGCAGCATAAGTTGTCTGCCTACACCAATCCTGCTTACGGAGTCTCGTTCCGCTATCCGAAGTATTACAATCTCAAGGAAGGCGACAAGGCGAATCTGCAGTGGGATGGCCTGGGGCCGGTGGAAATGAACTTTGTCCAGCCCGGCGGCAGCACGCTGACCGCGGTGGAGCTGCCCCCCAGCATGTACGTGGGCACAGACTTCACCTCGGCATTCTTCAATGTCAGCGTGAATCCGAAGCTGACAGCCGACCAATGCGGGGAATTCGCATGGCCCGAGACGGGCAGCCCGGACGAAAACCTGCTGATCCCGGAGAAAACGAAGGTTGGAACCATCGAACTCGAAGGGATCGAGGCCTCGGCCGCCACCCAGACGCAGCAAGCGGACGCGAAGTACTATCACATCTTCCAGAACGGGATGTGCTACGAA
Organism: Terriglobia bacterium; assembly: GCA_020073165.1. Lineage (GTDB taxonomy): Bacteria > Acidobacteriota > Terriglobia > Terriglobales > Acidobacteriaceae > JAIQET01. Next base: position 74,469 of record JAIQFP010000024.1, read on the forward strand.
TTCGCGTTGGGAGTGGAAACGACGGCGTCGGACGACGCCGCCGATGGGATCAAATCAGTCGATCGCGACCAGGTCTTCCGCAAGTTGAATTGGATTCTCTCCACGGTGAAGATACAGCCCGTCGACGTTCCTGAGGTCGCAAACGCAACCAGCGCTTCTGGGGATGGCAACAATCAATAAGGTAAGGCAGAAAGGCCACGCTCAACAGCGAACGTGGCCTTTTGCCGATGAAGCGGCTCGGCTACTTCTCCATCTCCGAGGACCAGTTCAGGATGACCGACAAAGGCGCCGAATTGGACGTGTCTACTTTTGTGTTGACCAAGAACCTCTGGCCATCGGCGGTCACGTCGTAGGAAAACACGTCTTGCGCAGAAATTGGTTGCCGCATGTGTGTCTGAAACAGTGCCACGGAGGGACCAGCTTCGAAGCTGGTTCCCAATTTCACCGGCACGGCCATCATTTTCCCTTCCGCGGATAAATAGAACAGCTCCTTGCCGTCCTGCCTCCATCGCGGCTCACCTCCGCCCCTGGACACTTGCCATTTGCTGGTTCCGCTCGGAAAGGGCGAGACATAGACTTCCCAGTTCCCCGTTTCATTCGAGGAGTATGCCACCCATTTGCCATCGGGTGAAAACTGCCCATTGCGCACAATCCACTTCGGCTGCAGGAACGGCTTGGCCTGAAGACCTGGCAAGGACAGGTACCACAACTCGGTATCCTTTCGGACGAGGAAGTACTTACCGTCACGCGACCAGCCCCAGGGGCCTTGTTCTTGACCGCCCAAGTCGGTCATCTCCCGTTCCGACCCCGACCCGTCTGCGTTTTTCTCGTACAAGCTGAAGATGAGCTTCTTTTGAGTGCCATAGTCGATTCGCTTGCCGTCGGGACTCCAGACCGGGATCTCGCTTAGCCCCGGGCCGAACGTCAGACGTGCCGTTGCGTTGTTTGCCAATTCATGAATCCAGATGTCCACATGGCGACCGTCCTTGTCCGTCTGCTCAAAAGCCAGGCGTCGTCCGTCTGGGGAGATACTCGGGTTGGCGAATTCCCCCGGGGTTCCGACGGCGCCCACCGTCCTTCCACTTCGGTCAAACCAGGTTAACTGCGACTTGTCCGCGCCTTTTCCCGTTTGCACGACCAGAGTCGCCTTGCCCGCCACTCCGAAAAGTGCAAGGTCGGTCTGGGGAAAGTACTGCACCTCGTCACTGATGGTGCGTGCTTCTCCACTCAGCACGTAATTGCGAGCGTCAAACTTCTGCGCCACCAGTGCATTGTCCCGCATGTACAACAGGTAGCCTGGCTCGGCATAAGCGACGTTCGAACTCGCGCTGACAATGGGCCGCTTGTCACCTGAGTCCAGCGAGCCCAGAAAAATCTCGTTAGCGTCGAAATGCCCGGAGAAATTCGCTGCCAGGTAAAGGAAGTGCCGCCCGTCAGGGAGAAAAAGGGGCCAACGGTGGCTTGATTCGAAGCGAGCCGGATCGGGCTTGGTCACTTCCACCGGCGTCCCACCCGCCAATGACAGTCGGTACAATCCCGCGAAAAAGTTCGGACTGAACAGGATGATTCCTTCCCGGTTCCACGTTCCACCACGTCCGTGGGGAGCATCACACAGCACTTGCGCGGATCCACCTGAAGAAAGGTCGACTCTCTTGAGCTTCCCCTGCGCGAAGAACGCAATGGAGCGGCCGTCTGGCGACCAGAATGGATGCGAAGCATCCTCTGTTCCCGGCACAGGGGTAGCGCCTCGGCCTCCCACCGGGTGTGTCCAGAGTACGTATTTGCTGGTTTGATCCCAATAAGCGACCAGCGCAAGCGTGCGCCCATCCGGTGACAGTGCGATGTCGTTGGCGGGGAGAGTGACGGGGCTGTTGAAGTACATGGCTGGCGGGGATTGCTGCGCTCCAAGCCACCAGACCGCCCCCCCGCCGATCATGAGCAGGCACAGCAGTCCAGCCACAAGCCAGCCCACCCGGTCCCAGGGTTTGCGCGCAGCGGGAGATGCGGCGGTCAGACTGGAGGACGACGCATTCTCTTTGATCCACCTGAGCTGGAGCTTCACGTCGTGCACGGTTTGCAGGCGTTCGTCCGGATCTTTTGCCAGACAGCTCTTCACCGTGGCCTCGAACGCAGGCGGGGACAAGGGCTGCACGGCGGAGATCGGGGGCGGCTCGGCCGCCAGGATTGCAGCAATCGTCGAGGCCGCCGTCTTGCCTTCAAAGGCGCGCTTGCCCGTCGCCATTTCGTACAGCACCGCGCCGAGGGCGAAAATGTCGCCGCGGGCGTCGGCTTCTTTGCCTTCCACCTGCTCGGGTGACATGTACTGGAATGTACCAACCACCATGCCTTCCGTCGTCAGGGGGTGCTGGGGAGTGGCCAGAGTTTGGGTCAGCCCGGAGCTAGGCGGACTCGCGGGGACGACTGGCTTGGCCAAGCCGAAATCCATCAGCTTGGCGCCGCCTTTTGTCAGCATGATGTTGCCAGGCTTCAGGTCGCGATGGATCACTCCGTTCCGGTGCGCCTTTTCGAGTCCTTCGCAGATTTCGATGCCGTATTTCAAGACCTGATCAAACGGCAAAGGACCTTTGCGCAGACGGTCGGCGAGAGTCTCGCCTTCGAGATATTCCATCACCAGGTAGCTGGTGCCCTCTTGCGAACCGACGTCGTAAAGATGGCAAATGTTGGGATGGCTCAGGCTGGAGATGGTACGCGCTTCGCGGTCAAAACGCTGCCGGGCATCGGGGTTGGAGGAGAGATGGGAAGGCAAGATTTTGACTGCCACAGTTCGGTCCAGCCGCGTGTCGCGTGCGCGATACACCTCACCCATGCCGCCTGCGCCGAGCGGCGCAAGGACTTCATACGGACCGAGTTTCGTGCCAGAAGTGAGGGCCATCCGTGCGCGCCATTATAGTCCGAAGGTAGGGCATTGCAGCAGATGCGCGGTCTTTAACGGATTGTCGGAAGTCCGGTAACTATCCCAGCTCCCTGAGGTATCTCCCCTGATAAACTTGCCCCCATGATGACGGGGATTACTGGCGCTCACATCCTTCTCTACAGCGACCGGCCCGAAGCCGATCGCGCATTCTTTCGTGATGTCCTGGGGTTTCGTAACGTGGATGCCGGTGGGGGTTGGCTGATCTTCGCGCTGCCTCCGGCGGAGATGGGAATTCATCCCACGGATGGCGACCGGGCGCAGCCGCACGGTGGCTGCGACCTGCTGGGCGCCGTGCTCTATCTGATGTGCGACGACTTGCGCGGGCTGATCAAATCGCTGCAGGCCAAGAATGTCAAGTGCTCAGCGGTCGAAGAGGAACCCTGGAATAAAGACAACCATCCAGTTGCCCAGCGGCGGCGAGATCGGCCTTTACCAGCCCACACACCCGACAGCCATTGACCTGGGCCCACACTGAGCCGCGCAAGCCGAACCAGTGCTCGGGATCGGTCGCCCGCAGCTCCGAGGCCTCTCACGGAAACGACAATTTACCCTGGGGGTCAGCTAACCTCCGTCTGTAGGCCGCGTCTATGCTCCCGGGATCCCGTGAAAAACACCGTCCAACTGCTCGCACTCCTGCTGATCGTGGTGGTCTGCGAAATCGCGGCCAAGCCGCCTGCCGCACAGGACGCTGCGTCGCAGATCAAGGGCAAGATCGAGAGTCTGCAGCGATCTCTGAAGGACAAGTCGATTTCGGATCCCAACTTCGCTCCGGTCAATTCCATGGCCGGGGACTCGCTTAAGGCAGCGTCGGAGGCGCTGAACGCCGGAAGGCTGTACCTGAGCCTGGAGACGCTAGCTGAGGCGTCCAACCTTCTCCAGGGCGCTCGGGTTGCGGAGGACAGCGCTACGGTCGTGAAGGGCGGGCTGCCCGCGTTTGAGTCGCAGTGGGGCGAGGCAAGCCTGAAACTCACCGCCCTGGATCAACAGGCGCAGACAAGGGGGTGGGACCATTCTTCCGCGGCAATCCGGAGCTTGTCGGAGGCGGCACAGGGCAGGAGCCTGCCTCTGCTCGAGGGGGGCCGGGGGTTTGCCACTGCGACCGAACCGAAGGATGGCCTCTTCTATCTCGGGGAGGCGCAGGGTGAGGCCGAATTCGCACAGTTCTGCGCGACCTTGCATCTTCCCGCCAAAGCCACGCCCTTCCCGCTGCGCTCGCTGCTGCCGGAACTGGTGCGCCTTCAGGAGAAGACCAATGCCGCCTTCCAGCCGCCGCGCTCCATCGAACTCCATCCCCGATTCATCGCCCTGAATTCGACTCTCAAGCTGGCCCAAGAGCTGGACGCGAGGAAATTCTATGCCGGAGCCCTCTATCAGTATCTGGAGGCGGTGCGGCACTACGGCATGCTCGACGCTGCCCCGCTCGATGCCGCCAGGCAAGTGGCAGTGAAGGAGGCTGTCGCCGCCGCACAGACGAAGCTCGCCGCCTCGACGCGCGACGATTCGATTGCCCAGCTCTTCGTCGAGCGCGCTGCTTCCCAGGTTGCGCATGCGGACGGTTCCGCACCGAGCGCCGACGAGTGGAGAAGTGCCCAGGTCATTGTCGAGCAGGTGCTGCCCGCGTATTTTGCCGCGGAAAGGCCTGCGTCTCCGTTGCAGACAGCGTCCGGCAAGACCGTCGACATTACCCTGGTGCGCTGGCCCTACACTTGAAACATTTCCGATCCAGCAAGTTTGCTGGTCCAGGAGGTTGCGGCCAAGTATCCGGGAAGAGTGACCTTTGTCAGCGAAAACTTTGGGGCATCCAAGCTGGCGGAGCGCTATGGCGTGAAGGGATATCCGGCAGTGTTCGTGGACGACGTGCTGGTGGCCGTTCCCCGCGACTTCGGATACTTCGGCGAGAAGGAAGGCACCGGCCGCTACGCTCCCTGGCGCAACGCCGACAACCAGGCGAAGTTCAAAGCGGATCTGACCCGCATGATTGATCTGATCCTGGCGGGCAAAAAAGATGTGGTCAGCCGCGAACACGCGCGCACGAGCGGCGATGTCCATGAGATTGCAGCCCTCCCCAAGTTCACTTTGACTGATCTTTCCGGGCATGCGCTCACGGCGGATCAGCTTTCCGGACGCGTGGTGCTGGTGGAGTTCTGGGCCACGTGGTGTCCGCCTTGCCGCTCCACCCTCGAATGGCTCGGTGAGCTGAAGCACAAGTACGGTGACAACATTGCGATTCTGGCGCTGGCCGTGGAGTCGCCGGAGGACAAGATCCGCTCCACCGTAAGCTCGCTCAGCCCCGATCTGCATTGGGCCATTGCCGATGCTCCGACGGCAGCAGCGTTCGGCGACATCACGTCGGTGCCGACCATGTTTCTGTTCGATCGCTCGGGAAAGACCGCGCGCGTGCTGTACGGGGCACCGCCAGATCTGCATCAGGAGGCGGAGCGGGCGCTGGATGGGCTTATGAAGTGAATGCGTGGCGCGGGCACCCCAGGCGACACACTTTCTCCTGTACAGAAGCAGTCAACCCTTAACCTGCAATTAGCCATCGCCAGTGGGACCACCGCAGGATAGCCCTCCCGTCCAGAACCCTTTAGTAACTAGAATCCGCCCGCTGAGCGTGATCTCATTATCTGGCTAGATTGCAATCTGCGATCCGTGGGGCCAAATATGAAACAACGATTCCCGCACTTAGTGCTGGCACTGCTGGTTACAACCTGCGCCAGCGCCCAGCAAACTCCGGTTGAGTTGAAGCATTTTGCGCTGGACAGCCTGGAGGGCGTCCGCGCGGTGACGGGTGTCCACTTCGACCCACGCATCTCGAGCGACGGCAAGGGCTCGTTGCGCGTCGACGCCAACGGGGAGATGACCGTGCCGCTGTTCGAAGTCAGCGACGTCAGCCTCGACAACGCTATTCTGATCTACCGGGCCAGCCTGCAGTCCCAGAACCTCGACGGCAGAGCCTTTCTGGAGATGTGGGTCCGCATCCCGGGCAAAGGAGAGTTCTTTTCCCGCGCCCTCGACCGCTCCATCACCGGCAGCATGAGCTGGATGACCGTAGCCACCCCCTTCTTCCTGCAGTCCGGCCAAAAGCCTGACCTGATCCGGCTGAACTTGGTGGTGCAGGGAAAAGGGAAAGTGTGGATTGATGATGTGAAGTTGATGAGGGTGCCGCTGCCGGGACAGTAGGGGCAAGGGCCGCGGGGTTGGTCGCGCGTACGTCTATTGACATCGAGTTCTCTTCAACCGTACAGTTAGTTTAGACGAACTGGAGAGTTCATGAGCAGTGGGATTGTGGTTACCGCGCTGAACGCACGGGCCAACTTTGGCAAGTTGCTGCGGCGGGTCGAGGATGAGGGTCGGTCTCTTGTCATCGAAAAGCGCGGCCGGCCGCGCGCTGTCCTGCTCAGCATTCGCGACTATGTGCGCCTCGCGGTGCCGGAGCCCGAGGTCCTTCGGGTTCTGGGCGAGGAATCCAAGCAGAAAGGGACTCATCGCCTGGGCGCGAAGCAGGTCGAAGCGATCATCAAAGCCGCGCGGAAACCCAAGACCCGATGATTGCCCTTCGGCTTGTGATCGACACCAATGTGGTCGTGTCGGCGGCGCTCAGACCGGAGGGATTGCAGCGGACGGTAATCCTGCTGGCCATGGCCAAGCCGGCCCGCTGGTACATTCCCGAGGCGATTTTCACGGAATACGCTACGGTGCTGGCCCGTCCTGAGTTTCAGATTCGGCGCAGCCTGCGTCAGCAATTCCTGCAATTAATCCGGAACCGGACCCATTTGGTTGTGCCTTCACGCTTGAGTCAGATCACGGCTGACCCCGCCGACAACATCTTCGTTGAATGCGCCGATGCCGCTCGCGCGGACTATCTGATAACGGGCAACCAACGCCATTTCCCGAAGTTCTGGAAGAACACCAAGATCATATCTTCACGCGAATTCCTTGCTGTCATAGCCCCGCACCTGATCTTGTAGCGTCCCTGGGCCTCTTCCACACAGTTCCCGTGCAACGGGGACTAGCGGAGCTGGAGCCGTTGCAAAATTAGGACATGTCCAACGCCGGAAAAGGCCGACCCTTGTTTCCAGGATCGGCCTTTATTTATGCCGGCAACGACCGGATTTTACCCGGAGCGAAGTCGAAGGGCTCCCACACACTTACGCGTGCAGTACCATCTTCTCCCCGAATTTCTGGTACCAAAAGTTCAACACATCCGGCCCCACGCGACGAGCCTGGCTACGATCTACGCTTTCCGGCACTAAAACGGAACCAGCAGCTTGTCTGGGCCTTCGATTTCATCTTTGGCCTCGAGGAATTCTTCACTCCATGGTTGGCCTGCGCACTCGGGGCACTCGTCGATCATGTTGCCAACCGCGAAACAGTGATAGCAGGTTCCTTCCGTGCTGTCGCCAGGAAACTTGTTACATGTCTTACAGGGCTTGAAGAACTTGCTTCCGAGTGCTCGGTGCTCTCCCCATAATTCCCGCTCACAGATGACGCACACATTTCCTCCTGACTGCCCTTATCCTGCGTCCGATCGAGTCCTTCACGGGGGTATTTAGACTCAATATAAATCCATCGCTTTTTCCACGTTCTCAAAATGAGGGTCGATACCGCTTAATTACGAAAATACGTCCCAAAAACGGAAAAGGCCACGCTCATCTCTGAACGTGGCCTTTATTTATGCCGGCAACGACCTACTCTCCCACACACTTTCGCGTGCAGTACAATCGGCCCTGCGGGGCTTAACTTCCGTGTTCGGGATGGGAACGGGTGGATCCCCCGCGGTAAGATCACCGACAACTTGCAGCCGTCAGCTATCAGCCCTCAGCAAAATCTCACTAAGGCGACTTCAACTGCTGAAGCGCGGCAAACTTTCAAAGAGCGTGAGGACGATGCCTCACAACTGAATAGATTGGGTGGACGCTTTCACGTCCGGCTACATCGGCTTTTCGTCGGCGCACAACCGTCGGTCTTCGCAGTTTCAGATTCGTCCAGGTTCTGACGAGGTCTGAAATTGCCGCAGCTTTCGAACAAGTTCGAACTGAAAGCTGACGGCTGAAAACAGACGGCTGTTTTACTGCACCGAGTAAATTTTATGGTCAAGCCGAACGGGCGATTAGTACTGGTAAGCTACGTGTGTCACCACACTTCGACTTCCAGCCTATCAACCAGGTAGTCTTCCTGGGCCCTTCTTATCCCTTACGGGTTGGGAGATCTCATCTTGAGGAGTGCTTCCCGCTTATATGCATTCAGCGGTTATCACAACCGAACTTCGCTACCCAGCTATGCCATTGGCATGACAGCTGGAACACAAGAGGTTCGTCCATCCCGGTCCTCTCGTACTAAGGACAGGTCCTCTCAAATCTCCTGCGCCCACAACAGATAGGGACCGAACTGTCTCGCGACGTTCTGAACCCAGCTCACGTACCGCTTTAATAGGCGAACAGCCTAACCCTTGGAACCTTCTACAGCTCCAGGATGCGATGAGCCGAC
>JAIQFP010000001.1 GCA_020073165.1 Terriglobia bacterium
CTGATGTGCTTGTCGATAAGCCGTAGCAGATGGTTTTCAGGAACCTGATCTTCCAGACGGAAGTAGTAGAACAGCGCTTCGGAGCGGTCGTGTTGCCCCATCATGATCAGCAGGCCTCCAACGATGAGAATCCAACAGAGCATGGACGAATGCTTTCTTCTAACACGCCTCGGCTGAATCTCATCCTGCTAATCGAAGTGACTTTTTCAACACCCACAGGCGATTACACCAACTACCCCCACCGGCTATTCATGGGAGAGAGCGAGCCTCTATCTCTGCAGCACCTGCCCCAGCTCCTCCCACTCCGCCAGGCACTTCTGCAATCCGGCTTTGTGGTCTGCCAGTTCCTGCGTGAGCCGCTGGGTCTCCTCGGCGCTGACAAATGTTTGTAGCGCGGCTTCACAGTCGGCAATGGCGGCTTCCAGATCGGAGATCTCCTGCTCCACTTCGGCGAACCGCTCCGTCAGCTGTTTGCGCTTGATGGGATTCAGGCGCTTGGACCTGGATTCGGCGGAGGCTGTATCGGCCCCTGCCGGATTGCCATTCGTCGGCTGCACAGCGGCCAGCGGCGATGCGGCGACGGTCTTCTGCAGTGCCTCCGCTCCGCCCTGCTTGCGCCACAGATAGTCCTCATAGTTTCCGGGATAGACTTCCACGCGGCCCTCGCCAATCTCGAAGACCCGGGTCGCCAGCTTGTCAATAAAGTAGCGGTCGTGGGAGACAAAGACCACAGTGCCGGTGTAGTCCGACAGCGCTTTCAGCAGGACATCCTTGGCCCGCATGTCGAGGTGATTGGTGGGTTCGTCGAGCAGCAGGAAATTGGCGGGATGGAGCAGCATGCGCAGCAGGGCATAGCGATTGCGCTCGCCGCCCGAGAGTACGCCGATGCGCTTGAAAACGTCTTCGGCAGAAAACAGGAAGCAGCCCAGCAGGCTGCGCAACTCAGTTTCGGTGGAGCGCGGCGAGAGCGTGCCAAGATCATCCAAGATGCGCGCGTCGGGATTGAGTTCCTTGTACTGGTCCTGCGCGAAATAGTCCGCCTGCACGTTGTGCCCGAGGCGGTATTCGCCCTTGGTCAGGCGTTCCTCGTTCGCCAACAGCTTGATCAGCGTAGACTTGCCCGCACCATTCACTCCCACCAGGGCAATGCGGTCTCCCCGCTCGATCATGAAGCTGACGTCGCGAAACACTTCCTTCTCGCCGTATGACTTCGCTACACCGGCAAACTCAGCCACGATGCGCCCGCTGGCTTTCGGCTGGGGAAACGAGAAGTGAATCGTCCTCTCTTCTGCCGGGATTTCGATCCGCTCCATCTTCTCCAGTTCCTTGATCCGGCTCTGCACCTGCTTGGCTTTGGTTGCGGTGTAGCGGAAGCGATTGATGAACACTTCCAGTTGCTCGATGCGCTCGCGCTGGTTGCGGTGCGCGGCTTCCAGCTGTTCCAGCCGCTGCGTCTTCTGACTCAGGTACTTGTCGTAATTGCCGCTGTACAGATGCATCCGCTTGTTCCAGATTTCGACGATCTTGTTCACGGTCACGTCAAGGAAGTAGCGGTCATGGGAGATGAGCACAAACGCGTGAGGATAGTTGCTGAGGTACTCTTCCAGCCAGTTGCGCGCCTCGAGATCAAGATGGTTCGTCGGCTCGTCGAGCAGTAACAGGTTGGGCTGCTGCAGCAGCAGCTTGGCCAGGGCGATGCGCATCTGCCAGCCACCAGAAAACTCTTCCGTGTCGCGATGCCAATCCTCCTTGTGAAAGCCGAGCCCGGTGAGCACAGTTCCCACCTTGGCTTCGATGGCATAACCATCGTGGGTCTGAAATTCGTGCTCGATGCGGTGGTAGCGGTCTGCGACCCGGTCATATTCCGGCGAGGCATGGTCCAATTCCGACATGCTGCGGGTCAGGTCCTCCATCTCTTGTTCCAGGGCACGCAACTCAGCGAAGACGGTCATACACTCGGCAAACACGGAGCGGCCCGAGAGAGTGAGCCCATCTTGCGGCAGGTAACCGGCGCTGATGCCCTTGGCCGTGCTGAGTGAGCCATAATCGAGGCTCTCCAGCCCGCCCAGGATCTTCATCAGCGTGGACTTACCGGTGCCATTGGCGCCCACCAGGCCCACCCGGTCACGAGGCGTAAGCAGCCAGTCGGCTCCTTCAAACAGGAGTTTGTGACCGTAGCGCTTTCCGGCTGAGGACAACTGGATCATGGCGTCCCTTCAATCGTCTCATGAGAGGGGCGAAAAAGCTTAACGCAAGGGACGCAAAGAACGTGCGGCAGAAGCGGAGTTCATCGGGGCAAGGTCGTGGCCGGGGCAGATCTGTTCCAAGGCGCGGTCAACCACCGTCTGCAGTTCGTGGGCATACTTGACTTCGCGTCCCTTGGCCAGAATCTTCTTGGCTTCCTCAGCCGCGAACCAAGTGGGATTGCGCATCGCTTCCGGGGGTCGCCCAAACTGCTCGACCTCGAGCAGAAACGCTTTCACGACGAATTCCTGCACTCCCGGCGGCTTCCAGAAGACGCCCTTGGAATGGAGGTAAAGATGGAAGTGGCGGGGCTCGATGCTGCCGCGCACGCCGGCTTCTTCCCAGGCTTCACGCTCGGCGGCTTGACTGTGCGACATGCCCGGCTCGGGATCGCCTTTGGGAAACGTCCACTTGCCGCCGCCGTTGGTGTTGACCAGCAGAAACTCGGCTGTGAGCCCCTTGCGGCGATAGCACACGGCGGCCACCTGGAACGGTAGCGAAAATCGTGGAAACCGGGGCGCTCCCATCTCCGTAGCCTCCGCAGAGCAGTCTCAGCTCTGATGCTACTTCGAGAATATTTCAGCAGTGTTAAAGTGCAACGAAAAAGGTGCAGGCCAGCATTACCGAAGGGGGTACCCGTTTGGATGGGGCGGGACTCCAGCGTCAGAGTCCTCTGCCGTAAACCGGGATGGATGCCCCAGTCACGTCTTTGCCGGCTTCTCCAGCGAGCCAAGTAATCAGAGATGCGACCGACGCAGGCTGCACCCACTTGGAGAAGTCCTCGTTGGGCATGGCCTTGCGATTGGCAGGGGTGTCCATGGTGCCGGGGAGAAGAACATTGGCGGTGATACCTACATCCTTGTTCTCGAGCCCCACGGTGCGGAGGAGCGAAACCAGGGCTGCTTTGGAGGCGCTGTACGCACCCACGCCGGGGCCGGGATCTTCGGCGGCGCGGCTGCCAATCGCGATGATGCGGCCACCCTGCGCCCGCCGCATGTGGGGGATGACTGCGCGCAGAATGTAGAAGGCGCTGTTCACGTTGAGATCGAACATCTGCTGGAAGGTTGCGGTATCGGTCTCTGCGACCGTCTTGCCTCCGGCAAACCCGCCCACGAGATAGGCCAGGATGTCGAGCCTGCCGAAGCGTTGGATGATGACATCCACCGCGTGTCTGGCCGCATCCGCAGTAGAAATGTCGGCTGCCAGGGCGCTGAACGAGGCATGATCAAAATCTGATTGCTGGATGCTCTTCGAGAGGCCAACCACGGTCGCGCCGGCAGCGAGCAACGCCCGCGTCACCTCGGCACCGAGGCCGCCGTTGGCCCCAGTTACCAGCGCGATCTTACCTGGAAGAGATACGCTCATTCGATTCACCACCAATTAGATCCGAAACGGGCACCGCTTTCCAGCGCGTGCATCTTGTCGAAATGGACGACGGTGCAGGGGCGCAATGGTCCACGTTCACCTGTCAGGGCAAGGACTAACAGCCATAGTCCAGCGACTCATGTTGATTCGGCTTGTCCCAGCACCGATGCAAAGGATTAAATTCCAGCCCCCTTGCGAACTCCAGCCGGTGCAGGCAATTCCGGGACTGGCATGGAGACTAAGGACCCTAACAGAATGTGCAAAGTGTTTCATCTTGACACGGGCCACCCTGTCAGGACAGACTGATTTGCCCTCCCGTTGGGCTGTTGCTTGTAGGAAATTGAACTGGTCTTGGTCTTTCTTCCGGAAAGGTCCCTCAGGACTGGATAACACTGACACACTGCAGTTTTTCGCACACAGGAGATAGTCCATGCTGAACGTTTTCCGCCGTCAGCGGAGCCCTCTCACCGCTCTGCTCTTTGTCTTCGGGTTGACAATTCTGCTGGCCCTTCCGCTCTTGGCGGAGCAAGGCAAGACAGGGCAGGCTGTGCCCCAGCAAGCCGCAACGGTTGGCAAGGTGCAGGTCGGCCCAAGACTCGATCCGGCGGTGGTCGGTTCCTGGGGCGCACCGCAGCAGTTGGGCACAATCGGCATCCATGCCGCTCTGTTGCACACCGGCAAAGTGGTCTTCTGGTGGTACCCGTTGGGTACCGGGACCAACTCGCCAGGCAAGCTGTACGACTACACGACTGGCGCGATCAAGGACGTGACCATTCCTTTTGACGGTGACTTCTTCTGCTCCGGCGCCACCATCCTGAAGGATGGCCGTTTGCTGGTGATCGGCGGCCTGTTGGGCAATCCCTTTCCAGGCGTGCCTGACAAGGGCATCTCCCTGACCGCAATTTTTGACCCTGCTACGGAGACCTGGTCGCCCGGCCCCAACATGAATTTTGCCCGCTGGTACCCCACTGCGGTTGAAATGAGCGATGGCAAGGTTCTGGCGCTCACCGGCAAGGACGCCACCGCCACCGCCATCGTGCTTCCGATGGAAACCTACGACATCTCCACCAACCTGTGGACTACTCTGCCCTCAACCGCCAACATCGGGCGCCTCAGTGATACCTACCTGAAGATGAAGCTGCTCCCCTCGGGAAAGATCTTTATGGCAGGCTCCAACGCGCAGACTATGGTGTTCAATCCTCTGAACAACCGTTGGATGAGCAGCGCCAAATTGAACTTCGGCAACCGCTATCATGGAGCGTCCACCCTGCTTCCGGGACTCACCAAGATCCTCACCGCGGGCGGTACCATGACTTTCGGTGGCGGTGGCGCGACTGCTACGGCCGAAGTGATTGACACCTCCGCTGCCACGCCGACCTGGAACTACGTGGCCCCCATGAACTTCCCGCGCTACAACGCCAACCAGGTACTGCTCGCCGACGGCACCATCCTGGAAGTAGGCGGCGCACAGGTTACCAAGTACCAGTCCCCGGTCACCACCCCGGAACTGTACGATCCGGTCGCCAATACCTGGACGGAGATGGCGGTCGAGCCCAATCCCCGCACTTATCACTCCACCGCCCTGCTGCTGCCCGATGGCACGGTGATCGCCGCCGGTTCGGATGATCCCGCCAACCGAGTGGCAGGGGATCAGTACGAAATCTTCAGCCCGCCGTACCTGTTCAAGGGCGCGCGTCCCACGATTACGTCGGCGCCCACCTCGATCACTTACAATCAGAAGTACAACATCGCTACGCCCGATGCTGCGAACATCACTCGCGTGGCGCTCATCCGGCCTTCCGCGACCACTCACGACAACGACTTCGACCAGCGCTATGTCGACCTCACGTTTACCAAGGGTTCTGGGCAGATCAGGATCACTTCTCCTCTTAACTCAAACTACGCGCCTCCCGGCTGGTACATGCTGGTGATTGTGAATTCCAGCGGCGTGCCTTCCATCATGCCGTTCGTGCAGATCCAGTAGAGCGCTCGTCCTTTAAGCAACTTTCGAAGGAAGGGCAAGAGGTTTCAACCTCTTGCCCTTTTCTATTGTGGATTGCGGGTCTAAGCCGGCTGAGAGGTTCGTACCAGCAGGGCGTCGGCGGTGAATGCCGCCAGATCTGAGAAAAGCGACTCGGCGCTGGCTTGCTTCTGGTCCGCAGGCAAGGCGAGCTGCTTTTCCACCCGCGATTCCATGTCGCGCAGGGCGGGCGGGGGTGTGCTTCCCCCCAGATGTTGGAGCAGCAGCCGGTGAGCGCCCTTGCGTTCCATTACTTCCAGACCATCCAGAATCTGGCGGTGCGAGGTCCCTTCCCAGATGGCGAGAATCATGGCTTCACGCAGCCAGCGCTCGGCGGAGTACTCCTGCACTGTGCCCAATCCGCCGTGTACCTCCATCGCCCACTTTGCGGTTTGCACGGCAAACTCCGCCGTCCAGTACTTCGCCAGATGAGCCACCAGTCGGAACAGGTGATAGCGTTCCGAGTAGGGCGGTTTCTCGCGCCACACCTGGTTCAAGAGTTCGACGGCTTCCCAGGCCAGTCTCGAAGCCGCGCGCAATTGCAGCAGGCGATCTTCAAACTGCTGCCGTAGCAAAGGCTGCTCGAAGATGGGTTTCCCGAAGGCCACCCGCCGTTCCGCAAACGACAAAGCGTCCGCCATGGCTCGTTGCGCCAGGGCAACGCTGCCCATGCTGTTGGCGACGCGCGAAAGGTTCAGTACCTCGAGGATGAGGTAGATGCCTTGCTCCACCGTGCCCAGCAGCCAGGCCTGGCTGTCGCGCAATTCGATTTCTCCGGTGGGGACCGAACGCGTCGCGATCTTGTCCTTCAGGCGACGGATGAAGTAATTGAGCTGCCCATCCTCGCGCCGCCGGGGCACGAGGTAGAGCGCCAGGCCGCGAACATTCTGCGGCGCGCCCTCCGGTCGTGCCGCCACAACCGCGAGTTCGGCTCCGGCGTTGCTGGCAAAATACTTGTCGCCGGTCAGCCGCCAATCGTTCCCGCTTGGCCGGGCCACAGTTTCCACATTCGCACCCAGGTCGGACCCGCCTTTGATCTCCGTCATCCAGGTGGCACCCTGCCAGGCGGCGCCCTGCCGCTCGAGCAACCGCGGCAGGAAGCGCGCTTGCAGTTCGCGATCGCCATACTTCAAAAGAGGTGCGATCGTGCCCAGAGACACCGTGTAAGGGCAAGAGAGCCCGGGGTCGTAGAAAGAGGTAACGTAGATGCCGAGATAGGCGGGAAGCAACGATTCCTGCTCAAACGCACGCCACAGCACGCCGCTGCCATAGCCGTGCTGCAGCATGCGCCAGTACTCGGGGGGATAGAGAATTTCGTCCACCCGCTCGCCCAGGCGATCGAACATCCGCACCCACGGGGTGCCGCCTCGGTCCACTGCATCGGAAATGCCCTGCCCGTCATGCTGCCACCACTCTTCGTACGACCGGAGCCATTCCTGGCGCGAAACGTCACCCAACACCTCACCCAGAAATCGCAAGGGTGAGCGCAAGCTGTCGAAGCCGGACGCCATGTTTCCCATTGTCTCTACTCCTTGGGCATCAACGAAAGCGCGATCAGGAGCTTAAGGTCAAGCTGTACAGCAGGACGGCTAGCACGATCAGCGTGAACACGACGTACATGCGATCATGCTCGGCGGCAAATCCAAAAACCGCAAAAGCCACGCGGGCAACCGGGGTGGCAATCAGCAACAGCAGCCCTAACTGGATGATGCCGCGGCCGCGCAGTCCCACTGCATTACCGATGATCCCGGAAATACTTCGCAGGTCCGTAGGTTCGCCGCGGAACATGCGGTAGTCCGCGAGTTCGTGGCCGTGGCGGGCCAGGTAGATGACTGCGCCGCACAGCACCACGGCGGCCGATAGCAGCACGCCAGTGCGTAGCAAGTGGGCGACGATGTCCTCCACTCGCTGATCGGTCCATTTCTCCATCACCGGCATCTCAGATCCTCCCCGCCAGTCCCTTGTAAATCATCTGCACGCCGAGCACGACAATGACCAGGCTGAATACCAGTCGCAGCCACTTGGTCTCAACTTTCATTAGGATGTGCGTACCCATGACCGAGCCAACTAGCACCCCCAGCATCACCGGCATCGTCAGCCCGGGATCGATGTAGCCCCGGTTCAGATACACGCCCGCGCTGGCCGCGGCAGTCACGCCAATCATGAAATTGCTGGTGGTGGTAGAAACCTTGAAAGGAATTCTCATTGCCTGGTCCATCGCCAGTACCTTGACCGCCCCCGAGCCGATGCCCAGCAGCCCTGACAGCGCGCCCGCCCCGAACATCAAGCTGAACCCGGCTGGCACCCGGTCCACGTTGTAGTAACGCGTCCCTTCCGGAGTGGGAAAGCTGCCATTCATGCGCAATCGCGTGGCCAGCGGATCAGGGGGAATATTCCACTCTGACTTGGGCCGCGGCCTGCGCGAAAGGAAGGCGGAATAGAGCAAAACCGCCCCGAAGATGGTAGCCAGCGCGGCGGTTGGAACGATCGCCGCCAGAAACGCCCCCAGCAGCGCCCCCAGCGTGGTGGCGATTTCCAGGAACATGCCAATGCGTATGTTGGAGAACCCTTCTTTGACGTACGCCGCCGCTGCACCCGATGAAGTCGCGATCACGGAAACCAGTGAGGCCCCGATCGCATAACGGATATCCACTTTGAAAAACAACGTCAGCAACGGAACCAGCACCACGCCGCCGCCCAGCCCGGTCAGCGCTCCCAGCAGGCCGGCCACCAACGAACCCAGCCACACCAGCAGGGTGAACTCGAAAATGGTCATCCCACCTCCCGTCATGATGTTGCCACATGACAGGCTGAGTTCTCACTCGAAAAAATCCTTTTCACCCGGACCCTCTGCAACGAGTCCAGCCCGACCTCCGCGCGGTCGCTGGTCAGGCAGTTGCCGGCGCGCTATTTTTCCTCAAACAGGCTCCGGTAAACGCCTCCTCCGATGGCTCCCCCCACCAGGGGCGCCACCCAGAAAAGCCATAACTGGGCCAAAGCCCAACCACCGACGAATACGGCGGGTCCTGTGCTACGGGCCGGATTCACCGACGTATTCGTGACTGGAATACCGACCAGGTGAATGAGCGTCAGCCCCAGACCGATAGCGATGGGAGCAAACCCCTGGGGCGCTCGCCGGTCGGTTGCCCCCAGAATGATGAACACGAAAAACATGGTCAGAACAACTTCGGCCACCAGGCAGGCGATCAAGGAATATCCGCCTGGGGAATGTTCTGCATACCCGTTGGAAGCAAAACCGGCGCTCAGGTCAAAGCCCGATTTCCCGCTGGCGATCACATACAACACTCCGGCGGCTGCGATGGCGCCCACCACCTGGGCAATCACATAGGCCAGCAGCTCCGAAGCCGGGAAGCGCTTGCCGACCACCAATCCTACCGAGACCGCCGGGTTCAGGTGGCAGCCCGAGATGTGGCCGATGGCGAACGCCATGGTCAACACCGTCAGGCCAAATGCTAAAGCCACCCCAACGAAGCCGATGCCAAGGGTCGGAAATGCCGCCGCCAGGACGGCGCTCCCGCATCCGCCAAACACCAGCCAGAAAGTTCCAAAAAATTCCGCTGCTGCACGCTTGCTGAGAGGCATAGGTCGCTCCAAAGCCTACTGAGATTGAGTTTCTCAACAGCCCAGGGGTCCCTACTTCTTTTTCTTGCCAAAGATATCGGTCAAGGTATCGATCGGCGACGCCTTGTTACCCGACTTGCCAGATAAGACACCTTTCAGTGCGCTCCCGGCCATTCCCTGGATATCGGGAACGAAGCTCGGGTTCGAGGTTGTGCCCTGGATCAGGAACGGAATACTTCCACCCTGGCCGCCGAGTCCAGCCATTTGCGCAACTCCGGTCGCCGCGCCGCCCGTCAGACTTGCGTTCATGCGGAAATTCAGCGCCCCACCCGGACTGATGGTGCCACTGCCTGTCACCGTCCCCAGCGCCGGGATGTTGAGGTTGATATTGTCGGTCCGAATGCCTTCCGGAGCCGCCCGCAGGTTCGTGCTCAGGTTTTGAATAGAAGTGTCATTCCCGCCCGCGGTCTTGCCCGACAGGGCAGAGATGGCTGAGAGCTTCGACCCCAGGTTAAAACCAGCCAGCCGGGTGTCGGCCAGCCGCACCGGTCCCGTGATCACCGGGTTATCCGTCGGACCGCTGATGCCCAGGTCGAGAGAAAGCGTACCTCCGCGGAGCGAAGAACCAGGAGGCAACACCACGCCCACTGCGGGCAGCATGGCCTCGAGTTCATCCACGGACATGTTCTGCCCCACCAGCTTCATGTTCAGCAAAGTGGACTCGCCCTGCGCCCGGTAACTCCCGGTCAGATGCGCCACCGCTTTGCCCATCGCGATGTCTCCCTGGGTGAGCGTTCCGGATTGGCTTTGCAGAGTGTGGTCGAGCGCGTACTTGAGTTCCACGGGCTTGCTGGCGGGCGTACCCTTTTCTGCCAGCTTCAGTTTGTCCGCCTTCAGGGTGCCACTCACGTGCGCGGCTTTGCCGTCGGAGACCAAGCTACCATCCAGGTCGGCAAGGCCCGCGATACCGGCAGAGGGATCAACGAACCCCGAAGCGGCCAGGTCAAGCCGCTTGATCGCAAGCTTGGCTTCGAGCGGGGTGAGCGAGGCATCCGTAGGATTGATCGGTCCGGCGGTACCGTCGAGTTTCAGGGTGCCTCCACCCGGCAGGTCAGCGGTCATGGTGAACGGGAACTTGGAGGTGGCCGAGAAGTCCCGGACCTCGATGTTCACCTTGTCATACACCTGGGGCTTGGCGGACGAATTCGCCTTTCCCACCGTCACCCGGCCATCGTTAACGTTCAGCTTGGCGACCGACAAACCGCCGGTGGAAGACGAGGACTCGCCGGACTTGGGAACAACAGGAGCACTAGGCTTGCTCTCAGATTGCTCTCCCAGACTGGAGAAGTTCCACTTCCCCGAGTTCGACCGCAGCAGTGCGATTTGCGGCTGGTCCAGCGTTAGGCCAGTCACGTGGAGAGTCTTGGAAAAGATCAGCGGGAAGATTTCCACGCCCACGCGCAGCGCCTTGGCGCGCACAAAGGGCTGTTTGCTGAAGGCCGGGTCGTCGGCGATGGAAATGTCGTCCGCGCCCACACTGCCCGAGATCAGAGAAAACGACAGGTTGCCGACTTTCACCTGCCGGCCGAGGGCGGCCGTCAATTCCGACTCCAGCCGTGGACGAAAACTGTTGGCATCCACAAAGAAGGGAAGAACAATGACCACCACGACCAGGACTGCGATGATGATTCCAACGATGCGAAGGGTGCGTTTCATGGCCTGCCTCCTCCATGAAGGCTGATTCTTGGATTGGCTTGCGTGCGAGCAGCGGGGCCGCGTTCGCCCGATGAGTGCGCAGGGCTGGGCGCACATCGATTGCCCCTCAAGGAAGATGATACTGGAAAGGGAGGGGAGTGGAGGCGCAATTCACAAAGTGGGTGTCAAGTTCTGGCGAGACCTTCCCATTACGGAGAGGTACCCGCCCTTCCGCAAAAAGCGCGGAAGAACGGGGCAGCCGACGTTTACTGTTGATTTGTGGTAGGTCGAAGGCCGGGCCACTCGTCCCCCCGGAGCAGTGTCGCCTGAGCGCGTCCCACGACCACCGGTGCCTACTGTCCCACCCCCGAGAGCGCTGTCTGCTGTGGGCTGTTCACCCCGCTATCGCGAACCGACAGTTTCCCGATCGCATCTCCTTTTTCGCTGGGACTGAATTGCACTTGGATCGCGCACGATCTACGGCATGGAGAACTCATCCCATCTGATTTCGCCAGTTGACGGAGGATTCCGAACTAGTCGCTCTGACGTTCATACGCTCCCATGTCGCAGTTACCAGTGTCCCCCGTACCCGGACGCGGCTTACCGCGCTGATCAGCCTTTAGCAGATGACCGAGGCCGTCGGTACAGCCACTCGGGTTCCCTGCATCAACCGCAGGGCTACCAGAAGGCAGGGCCATGGTCTGTGTCGGCCCTCCATTGTATTGCAAAGGCCCGAGCAACGGGTCGGTGTTATTCAGGTCGCCAGGGCTGGTGAAGTTGCAGGTGGCATCGCTGCTCAGATTGTAGCCAAGTGAGTTCATTGTACCGCCGAGACAGTTCCCTGGAGTGTTCGCGACAATGCTGTTCTGTAGAGTCGCCGTCCCGAAGATGCCACCCCCGTACCCGCCCGTATTCCCAGCGATGGTGCTATTGCTGATTGTCGCGACACCACCATTGTAAATACCACCGCCTTCGGGAAATCCGCGGAATAGGACGTTGCCGCTCACCGTGCTGTTGCTGAGCGCCAGAGTGCCCAGGTTATAGATGCCGCCGCCTTTTGTGTAGCAAGACGGGGAGCAACCGACGAGTTCGACCTCATTGCCAGAGACAGTGCTGCTCTTGATCGTCAAATGAGCCCCTACAGCATTGGAGATGCCACCACCGCCCAGGCTACAAGACTGGCAGAAGGTTCCGGCCACATTTCCGTTAAGCGTGCTCGCAACCAGTGTTAGCGCGCCACTGTTGAAAATACCTGCGCCGCCACCGCCACCTGACGAAATGCCATGGGTGATGGTGACCCCGGAAAGAGTGACCTGCGCGGTGGCGCTGGGAACATAGATCACCCTGCCGGCGCTTCCACCGTCAAGAATTGTCGTTTTCGCCCCGGAACCGAGAATCTTCAGACTGATGCTAATGGTCAAATTCTCTGTATACGTTGCGGCGGCTACCTTGATTGAATCGCCGGAGGCAGCAAGCGAAATGGCATGCCCGATAGTCTTGCAGGCTGTCGTGGAAGACTTGCAGTCGTTGCTGTTACTCCCGCTCACGCCGTTGACGTACCATGTCGTGCTGGCAATAGCGGTTGAGGTCAGGGTTAGCAACACTGCCGCGAACAGGAAGCTGGTGAGTAGCTTGTCTTTCATGATTTTCTCCTCGTTGTCACGCAATTATTTCGGAGATACCCGTCTCCCAAAGTGGCGCAGCATCCCGCTCGCCAAGTCCCTGGGGCCTGCACTCCCACGGGTCAGCGGCGACACGCTTCGATTCACTGGCGCCTGTTTACCAGGAGTCGCGGCGGTCGTGCTCTCGGCGTTATCCATGCACTCCTTAGCTTCGCCGCGGTCTCCGCAGGGGATCAGCAGGAAAGCATGCTGGTCACCATTGGAGAGCGTTCCGAGGCCACTGATTTCTCCGCTGTCGTTGATGAAGAATGCTTCATTCAGGGTCAAGTCGTTGCCCGGCGGCACAAATTTGTTCAGGTCCAGAATCTTGCCGTTCTCCCACAGAACGGCGTGTTCAACTGGATCATTGCAATCGGCGAAGAAGTCAGCATCGTAATTGCCCGACCCGCCCACAATCTGGCCCTGGGAATTGATCGCATCCGCGGCGCTGCACCCATTGCCTGGCAAAGTACCGAGGTTCGAAATCACCCCATGTTTCCAAAGGAATGCGATTAGAGCCTGATCGCCTTGGGGCGTGGCGCTACCGACAACTGCTCCAGAATCGTTGAGCCAGGTCGCGAACCCGTACGTTCCTCCGAGCGTGCCCAGGTCCGTCATTCTTTTTCGCTCCCAAATGTAGGGATGAGATGCTTCGTCCCCAGACAGAGTCGACTGACCCACAACCTGACCCCGGTTGTTGAGGGCATACGTGAAGGTGCAACTGCCTCCCAGGGTTCCGAGATCCACCATTTTTCCGTTGTCCCAAAGGAATCCGTGCAGAGTCAAGGGAAAGTCACCGCAGTTAAGGTTCGGAGGCGGAACCGAGTCGGCTGTGTACGACAGTCCAACGATCTGATCGCGCTCGTTGACTAGCAGCGCCGCCGCATCGGTGCCTCCGGGCAGGGTGCCCACATCTTGCATTACTCCGTTCTGCCATCGGAAAGCCCGCGTCTGGGTTGGGAACCTCAAGATGGAATAGTCATCGGGGACAGTGTTCGTCGCAAACCCGACCACGTGGCCGCGAGCATTCACCGCAATGGCATTGCTCTCGTATCCACCCCCCACGGTTCCGAGATCGGTGATCTTGCCGTGCTTCCAAAGCACAGCGCGAAGTTCCGGGAATCCCGGGACCAAGGGATCGATTTCACCGTTTTCTGAGAGTCCAGCAATCAGCCCGTTGGTACTTATCCATGTGGCTTGCGAACTCAAGTCTCCCGGACCGGGAAGGGCACCAAGGTCGGTGAGGGTGCCGGTCCTCCATTGGACGGCGTGGCCAACCAGACAATCATCGTTGAAACAGATGGGGTCGTACGGATCGGGAATGGCGGTTTCCGCTAGTCCCGCGAACGTCCCCGCCGCGCTCAGAGATTGTGCTTCAAAGGCGGGGTAGCTATTGGGACCACCCAGTGTGCCGAGGTCCACCAGTTGGTACTGATGGTGTTTCTTGTTGTCTGGTTGCGCGAGCTCTTGCGCGGCCAATGGGAGCATTGTCGCCAGGATGGCAAACAACGTTGCTGCGATTGCTGGCAGAGAAGTTCTTGACTTCATAGTTCCTCCTGTTGCTTAGCTCGAGTAGCGAAACAAAGTGCAGACAGACCACTTCCGCGATGGACTACTCACGCTGTCATTCGACCGGTCGGAGCAGAGCATTCCACGTGAGCGATTCGGCCAACGGATAGTCTGAAACGGGTGCAACGGGCGAGCCGGAGCCAAAGTCGATTGGCGGGATTGATTCGGGAACACTTCCGGCATTGTCAACGTTAGCCGATGTCTGGCCGGTTTCGATGGCCTGGCCGGGGACCGTCTCATAGGCATAGTCGATCACCTCGGTGGTCATCGACCCCCCGGTGTGAACAAAAATTGCCTGGATGTTCACCTGTGCCCAGCCATAGTGGGTCTCGCCATTGATCTGGAACTTAAGTCCGAGATAGCCGGCGACCGTCTTCGTCCCGGAGTTGCAAATGATGAACTGCGTGACTATGGACCTGTTTTGACGAAAATTCGAGCTGGCGTCAACGGAAACGCCGGCATCCAGCACTGCCGCATACTGCAACCCCTCGATGGCGACCACACCGTCGCCAGCCATGGGTGTGAGCAAGGCGAGGCCCAAAAGGTCGTCGACGAGGCCGCAGGAGCCGATCCGAGAATCAGCATGGAGAACGAAGTCAGCCTTCCGGTCATGATCCAGGTCGAGGCGGATCGAACCCGTGCCTGTGATGGTCACGTTAGCCTGGGTGTAGACAACCTCTGCTGCCGCGACGGACGAAAAGGTGAGCAGGGTCATCAGCATCGCCATTTTGGCTGTTGTGCTTCCCCAGTTGATCTTCATTTCTCCTCCTCCGCAGCCGCGCCCCTTGCGGCCCTATCGCTGACGGACTTCATCGTCCGGCGAGGGCTCAAAGCACCAGATCATTCATCACGTGCAATCCTGAACAAAGGCATCGCGCAGCTGAAAATAATTTCCTAGGCACAAGACGCATCTCAAGTTCCCAGGCTGAGCTTCGCGAAAACGCTAGGGCTCGAATTGCCACAGATCGTTAAGAAACGCAAACGCTCCCGTAGAGTCATAACCGCCACCGCCGAACAGCCAGAGGTTTCCTTTTTTGTCGCTCCAAGACACGAAACCCAAGCGCCCTCCGGGGATGTTGGACTGGGAAGGCGTTCCCTGGGTGCCGTACACGCCAGACTGACGGCGGGCATCTGATCCACTGACCCATGTCCAGTCGCTTCCGTCGAATTTCCAGAGATCGTTGAGCGCACCATACTGTCCCATCGAGTCAAAGCCAGCGCCTCCGAAGAGCCAGAGGTTTCCGCTGCCGTCGGTCCACGAAACCGGGTAAACGCGCGCACCGGGCACATTGGACGGAGAGGCTGCACCTTTGGTGCCGTACACGCCAGCCTCGCTGCCTACATTTGATCCGCTCACCCAAGTCCAGTTCGTGCCGTCGAACTTCCAGAGATCGTTCAACTCGACGTTGGTTGGCGTCGAGTCGGCGCCGTATCCGCCGAAGACCCAGAGGTTTCCGCTCTTGTCGGTCCACGAAATCGCTGACGCCCGTGCTCCGGGGACATTTGACGGGGAGGGCGTACCTTTTGTGCCGTAGACGCCTGTCTGGTAGACGACATCGGACCCGCTCACCCAAGTCCAGTTCATGCCGTCGAACTTCCAGAGGTCATTGAGGTACCCACTGGTTCCCGTAGAGTCCAAGCCGAATCCGCCAAGGAGCCACAGGTTTCCGCTGCTGTCGATCCACGAAACCGAATCATTCCGGCTTCCGGGCACATTGGAAGGGGAGGCGGTTCCTTTGGTGCCATACACGCCGGCCTGGTTTTTGACATCTGATCCGCTGATCCACGTCCAATTGGTGCCGTCAAATTTCCATAGGTCGTTCAACTCACCGAAAGTTGTCGTAGAGTCATATCCAAATCCACCGAAGAGCCAGAGATTGCCGCTGTTGTCGATCCACGTGACTGAACCGGGGCGTCCTCCCGGCACGTTGGAAGGCGAGGCGGTACCCTTGGTGCCGTACACGCCAGACTGATTGCCGATGTCGGATCCGCTCACCCACGTCCAGTTGCTGCCATCGAATTTCCAGAGGTCGTTGAGATAGCAGCACGGACCTGTAGAGTCCAGGCCATTACCGCCGAAGAGCCAGAGGTTTCCGCTCTTGTCACTCCACGAGGCAGGGAATTGGCGTGCTCCGGGCACATTGGAAGCAGAGGCGGAACCCTTGGTGCCATATACTCCAGGCTGATCCCTCAGGTTTGACCCGCTCACCCAGGTCCACATGCTGATGTGGTTTGGCGGGGGCTGCTGGACTTGTGATGATCCACCGCAACCGGAAAGCACGCCTGCGGCCGCGATCATCAGGGTTCCGAAAATCCATGCGACATTTTTCTTCATCGTCGAATCCTCCGTGGACGGTCCCACAGCGAAGTCTGATCTTCCTCTGTGCGTCGAGGCGGGATTGCGAGGCGAAAACTGCGTATATGCGACCAGTCTCCTTTTGATTTTTCCGCCTCCGCAGCCGCGCCCGTTGCGGCCACGTGGATGCGACTTTGCCGCGAAGTCAGCCGTGACTCAATGGTATGGACGTGACATCGGAGTGATTTCGAGGTGACAGGCCAAGGCGGTCAGGACGCGAATCCCTGAAACCGGGGCCGGGCAAGGCCCCATATCTTCCACATAACGAAGCCGTTGTCGGCGCTCAGCAAGTCTCCAACTGGAGGCGAATCAGTGTTAGACTTACCCGGCGTTGGGGCTGGCAAACAGCTACTCGTCCCTTCCAAAGTAGTGGATTCCAGGCGGCAGGTGTGTATCCGTGAAGGCAGACGCACAGTCACCTCACCTTATTCGCTTTGAGTCGTTCGAGGTAAACCTCCGCTCTGGAGAGTTACGCCGGGACGGAGAAAGACTCAGGCTGCCCGAGCAATCGTTCCTGATTCTGACAATGTTGCTGGAGCGCCCCGGCGAAGTGGTCATGCGGGAGGAAATCCAGAAGAGACTCTGGCCGAATGATACGGTCGTCGAGTTCGAAAACAGCATCAACGCCGCGGTCAAGCGGCTGCGGTTGGCCCTGGAGGACTCCGCCGACCAGCCCCGCTACATCGAGACCCTGGCGCGCCGCGGATACCGCTGGATGGTTCGGGTCGAGCGCAGCGCGGATCCCGCCCCGCCGCTGGGTGAAGCTACATCCCCGCGCGCCCAGGCACAGCCGCCCACCTCGAACCTGATTGGCAGACTGGTGTCGCACTATCGAGTGTTGGAAATTCTAGGCGGCGGAGGCATGGGCATCGTCTATCGGGCGGAAGATGTCAAGCTGGGCCGGTCGGTGGCGTTGAAGTTCCTCCCCGAAGAAATGGCTGACGACCTTAATGCCATGCGGCGCTTCGAGCGCGAGGCTCGGACCGCTTCCGCGTTGAACCATCCCGGGATCTGCACCATCTACGAGATTGAAGAGGACAACGGGCAACCCTTCATCGTGATGGAACTGCTGAAAGGGCAGACGTTGCGGGAATTGATTGAAGCAGCCGGCTCTGATCCTCTGCCCGTGCCCAAGGTTCTGGACTTGGCGAAACAAATCGTTGCGGCGTTGGACGCAGCTCACAGCCATGGCATCATTCATCGCGACATCAAGCCAGCGAACATCCACGTGACCGCGCCGGGACAGGCGAAGATTCTGGACTTTGGCCTGGCCAAGTTGCAGGGTGCCGAGACTTCGGACGTCCATTCTTCTCCACCAACCGGGCCGCAGCCCCAGGACCTGTCCCTGAGTCGCTCGGGTGAGGCGATGGGCACCGCGGGCTACATGTCACCGGAACAGGTGCGTGGTGAGAAACTGGACGCGCGCGCCGACATCTACTCCTTTGGATTGGTTCTGTACGAGATGGCCACAGGCCGGCGTGCGTTCATGGGCGACAGCATCTCGAAATTGCATGCTGCCATCCTCGAACAGGAACCGGTGCCCACGCGCAAGCTGAATCCGCGAATCCCGGCAGCCCTGGACACGGTCATCACCACGGCCATGCAGAAGGATCGGGAAGCACGCTATCCCTCGGCCGCCCGGATGCTGGAAGCGCTTAAAGCTGTGGAAGTGGGAGGCGCCCCGATTGCCGTACTCGCTCCGCAGGCCGTCATCTCCGAAGAGAAGAAGCGGCAGCCCAGGAAGATCTGGAAGGCTCTGGTGGTGGCCGCGGTCGCTTTGGCTGTGGTGGTTGGGGCGTACTATGTGCGCCAGCGGCAAGCAACGCGACTCACCGCCCAGGACACCATCGTGCTGGCCGACTTTGCCAATTCCACCGGGGACCCGGTGTTTGACGACACGCTCAAGCAAGCTACCCGTGTCGCGCTGCGGCAATCGCCGTTTCTGAACATTCTGTCCGACCGGGACGTGCATTCGACACTTAAGCTGATGACCCGGCCACCCAACACCGCCCTGACTCCTGATATTGCTCGCGAGCTATGTCAACGCGCGGGCAGCAAAGCCTATGTCGCCGGGGCGATCGGTACTCTAGGCAGCGAGTATGTGCTGGGTCTGAAGGCGGTGAACTGCCTCAGCGGAAGCATACTGTCTGAACAACGCGTCACCGCTGCCGATAAGGACAAAGTGCTGGATGCGCTCGGCGACGCGGTCTCGCGCCTGCGGAGCGCATTGGGCGAATCGCTGGTGACCGTCCAGACCTTCGACGTGCCCCTGCCGCACGCAACTACCGTGTCTCTGGAAGCTCTTAAGGCGTACACGCTGGGAAACAGGACCGGACGCGATAAAGGGCCGAACGCCGCTCTTCCTTATTACTTGCGCGCGGTCCAGTTGGATCCCAACTTCGCTATGGTCTATTTGAACATGGGCAGCGCGTACACGATGTTGGGTCAGAGTGAGAGAGCGAGCGAGTACTTTACCCGGGCCTATCAGTTGCGCGATCACGCCACGGAGCGCGAGAGCCTCATTATTTCCGGAATTTACCAGTTTGGCGTGAATGGCGATCTGGAGAGCGCCATTGAAGCCTACAAGAAGACGATTCAAAACTACCCGAACGAATTGCCCACCGCTGTAGAATTGGCGACAGCATACGCGCGCCTGGGCAAATACGACAAAGCCATCGACATCATGACACGCCGCCAGCTCGACGACGTCAATTACTATGAAGGTCTCGGCCGATGGTATGTGTCCGTGCAGCGATTTGCCGACGCAAAGAATGCGGTGCAGCAAGCGCAGTCACGGAAACTGGATAGCGGCCCCTTACGCCTGTTGTTGTATGCCATGGCCTTTCTGGAAGGGGACGCGCACGAAATGCAGGAGGAGATGTCCTGGCTGAAAGCACTGCCCGGCGCCACCGACCAAGTATCGTCGATCCAGGCCGACACCGAGTCCGTGGCCGGCCATCTCTCGAAGGCCGACACACTTATCAATCAAGCGGTCGAATTCGCGCTCAAGACTAATGATGACAGGGAGGGCGCCGGCCTTCTCTTGGGGAACTCTGCGCTGCGCGAAGCTGAGTTCGGAGACTTGGTCCATGCGCGTCAGGACTCAGTGCGGGCGCTGAAGGTTGCCCCCGGAAGCCGGGTCAGTGAAGTCGAGGCGGCTCTCGCGTTGGCGATGGCTGGTGACGCAGAGTCCGCGAGGTCGGTGCAGCAGGACCTCAAGGAGCGGTTCCCGTCCGACACTCAAGTGCAGTCCCTTTGGTTGCCGACCATCGCTGCTCAAGTGGCGCTCGGGCAGCCCAGGCCGGCTGCGGCTATCGATCTCCTTCAGAACGCCACCCAGTTCGAGCTAGGTTATCTCCCTAACGGGCAAGCCACCTCCTGTCTGCACACGGTCTACGTCCGTGGCCAAGCCTATCTTGTGCAAGGGGACGGTCGTGCGGCCGCTGGCGAGTTCCAGAAAATCTTGGATCATAACGGAATCGTGTGGAACTGTCCGACGGGAGCGCTGGCACATCTG
This sequence comes from Terriglobia bacterium, assembly GCA_020073165.1. GTDB lineage: Bacteria > Acidobacteriota > Terriglobia > Terriglobales > Acidobacteriaceae > JAIQET01. Next base: position 20,010 of record JAIQFP010000001.1, read on the forward strand.
GGGCTGGCGCGGGCCAATGCTTTGCAGGCACGAACCGAGCAAGGAGCCGCCGCCGACGCCGCCCGCACTCGCGCCCTCGCTGCTTACCAGGACTTCTTCACTCTTTGGAAAGACGCCGATCCTGACATCCCCATCCTTAAGCAAGCTAAGGTTGAGTTCGCCAAGCTGCAGTAGCCCGCTGGTTGCTTTGGCTGACCGCTAATGACTGAGGGCTGACGACGGGCCGCTGATTTTTGGTCGGGGCGCGCGGATTTGAACCGCGGACCCCCTGCGCCCAAGGCAGGTGCGCTACCAGGCTGCGCTACGCCCCGACTCTGTGGAGGGCTCGTTTTGATTATAGCCGACCATGGGGTTGGCGGTTGCGCACCGGCGGCAACAACTCTTCCGCTCGGGCAAGGTATAATCGCAAGCGACCATGCAACATCCCCGCTACGCCCTGGTGACCTATGTGAGGAATCCGGTCGGGGAATTCGTCCAGCGCCTGCGCCAGGAACTGCATCCTGCGCTGCCCCATTTAGCAGCCCACCTGACCATCCTGCCCCCACGTCTGCTGCGGGGTAGCGAGTTTTCGGCCCTGGAGCTGTTGGAAGACGTCTGCGCTCAGGTGAGTCCCTTCGAGATCACTTTGGGCGACGTGGAGACCTTTGTGCCTGCGACCCCCACCGTGTTCATCCGTGTGGCTCAGGACGCCGATCGCCTGCACGCATTGCATGACCGGCTGGGCACCAAGGTGCTGGCTTCCGCCGAGGAGTGGCCCTACATGCCGCACCTCACCATTGTGAAGATGAGCACCGAGGCCCAGGCGGAGGAGGCCTACATCGTCGCCCGCGATCGCTGGGCCCAATTCGAGGGCAGCCGGCGGGTACAGATTAAGCAACTCACCTTCGTTCGCGAACAAGAAGAAAACCGATGGGTGGATTTGGCCGGGGTTCCGCTGGGCCGCACCTTGGTCTCTCCGCTCAACCGTTAACCCGCGTTTCCCGACCTCTCCCATGTCTTTCATCCCGACCGTTTTGCGCGTTTGCACGATAGTCCCTGGCCGGAAGTACATGCGCCTAAGGTGCGTTGCCAAGGTTGGCAGCCGGGCGTAAACAAAGAAGTGGGGGTTCGGGCGATGCGGCCAGACGCCCCTTCCCCAGCGGGTTTCCGGGGTCTGTAGGCGGGTCGGGGGGCCTTTATGCAGATCGGGGTGTACGGGTCAGGGTACCTGGGCACAGTGATTTCAGCTTGTCTCGCGGACTTTGGCACCCCCGTCATTTGCTGTCACCCCGACAGCTCCCGCATGGTGGAAATGGCCCAGGGCAATGTCCCCTTTTTCGAGAAGAACTTGACCGAAGTCATCAAGCGCAACGTGCGCTCCGGCCGGCTGGCATACTCCACCGACATGGAGTCATTTGCCCGTAAAGCGCGGGTGATTTTCCTGGCCGAGGATACGCCCCAGCATCTCGCTGACCTCGCCCTGCGCATCGCGCGCCTGGCGGTGAAGCCTCCAGTTCTTTCCGTGGTCACTCCGGTTTCGGTGGGTACGGCCTGCGGCATTGAGAAGCAATTGCGGGACGCCGGTCTGCACGCCATCCTGGTTTCGCAACCCATGTTCTTCACCCCGGGCTGTGCGGTCGAAGACTTCAACTGGCCGGATCGCATCATTCTGGGGACGGCCTCCAATGATGCAGTGCTGGCCATCAAGCAGATCTTTCATCCCCTGGTGATGCGCGGGGTGCCGGTGATCGTCACCAACCACGAGACCGCCGAACTGATTCGGGAAGCAGCCACCGCCTTCGTAGCCACGAAAATTTCCTTCATCAATGAAGTGGCCAGCCTGTGTGAACGGGTGAACGCCGATGCGGTCAACCTCTCCCTGGCCCTCGGACTGGACAAGAAAATCGCTCCCCGCTGCTTGCAGCCGGGAGCCGGCATGGGCGGGTTGTTCGCCGAGTCGGACATGGACTCGCTGGCTGAACTGGCGACGGAGAACGGGGTTTCACTCAAGGTGCTGAGCGCGGCCCGCGAAGTGAATCACAACCTGGCCGAGCGCCTGGTGGACAAGATCTCCAACGTCGTAGCTTCTGTGCAGAACAAAGATGTTGGCATTCTGGGCCTGGCATTCAAGCCGAACACGAATTCAGTGGCCGGCTCCTCGTCGGTGCGTCTGGCGCAGAGTCTGATCGCCAAAGGCGCCCGCGTGCGTGCTTACGATCCAGTGGCCATTCCGGAAGCCCGCATGGAACTGAACGGCACCATCTGTTACTGTGAATCCGCTTACGCTGCCGCCGAGGGTGTGGACGCGCTGGTGGTGGGCACCGGCTGGCCGGAATTCCGCGCGCTCGACTTCGACCGCATCAAGCACTTGCTCAAGCGTCCCGTGATTGTCGACACCAAGAACCTGCTCGACTCCGTCCGCCTCCGCGCCATGGGATTTGAATACGTAGGCGTGGGACGGGGCTAGGCGTGGTTGCATCCATTGGTATTTTCAGCCTGAAGCACGAGCATTTTGACTCCTGCCTTGACGGGGGCTTCTGACAGGCTTCCGCGCGAGTTGTTATAATCGAGAACGTCTGGTGGGAGTAGCTCAACTGGCAGAGCACCGGACTGTGGCTCCGGTTGTTGCGGGTTCGATTCCCGTCTCCCACCCCAACCTGTTGTCCCCTCTTCCAACGGCCATGTAAGGGTTGACGGCGCTCACGGCATGGAGCCCGCAATCGCCAGCAACCCAGTTAGCGCGCTACAGCGACCGTGCTATATTTACACCCTTCCCCCAAGCAACAGCGGAGGTGCGTCATGGCTGAAGCCTTACGCCCGATGTCCACCAGCGAGCTGTTGGACCGTACATTTACCCTGTACCGCAGGAACTTTCTGTTGTTCGCTGGCATCGCTAGCATTGGTCCGGCCGCCTATCTCTTATTTCAGCTGATGCTAGTGGGTGCGGCTGGAATGCCGGCTGGCCGCACGCCTGCAAGAACCGCATGGGCGGGAGCTTCCATCGGCATCGGCTTCGTGGTGGGGGCGCTAGTGATGCTGGCGGGGATGGCTCTCTCGCAGGCCGCGACCGTCAAGGCGGTCGCGGCCGTGCATCTTGGACGCGAAACCACAATCGGCGGGGCCTACCGCTCGCTCAAAGGGCGCATCCCCCGGATTCTGGGAATCTTCTTTACCGTCACCCTGCTGATCGTCGGAGGAGGTATCGTGTTGTTGGCGCTGGCTTCCTTGATCACCGTGCTGGCCGTTGGCGGTGGCATGAAGGCGGGTACCGGCTTTGGCATCGCCGGAGGAATCGTGGGGTTGGTGGTGATTGTCGCCGCAGCGATCGGCGCGGTCACCATCTTTGTGCGCTATTCGCTGGCCGTGCAGGCCTGCGTTGTCGAGGATCTGAAGATCAGGCCATCCCTCAAGCGCAGTGCGTTTCTCAGCAAGGGCAGCCGCAGCCGCATTCTGACTGTGTACACCGTCTTCGTTGTCCTTAGCTGGATCGTGGCCTTTGGCTTGGTGATGCTGACCAGTATGCTGGCGGCGATTACGGGGCCAGGAATTCCGGCGCTCATCGCGACCTACCTTGCCAGCTTTCTGAGTGGCGTCCTGACCGGCCCCCTGGCGACCATTGGCATGTCGCTGGTGTACTACGATGAACGCGTCCGCAAGGAAGCCTTTGATCTTCAGCTAATCATGGCGGGCCTGGACACTCCGGCAGCAGCGCCGGCAGCAGCGCCGGCCAGCGCGGGATTACAGTAAGCGAATGACGGCCTCTTTGCTGCGCTTTGTCGGCTTGCTGGCGCTGCTCAGTCCTGCCGGCTGGGCCTATGCGTCGGATGCCTCTCCGCTGACCATTGCGCAATACGTCGAGCGCCTGCGCGCCTACCAGGCCGGTGTCCGCGACCTCGCAACCGCCCCGCAGCACGCATCGGACCTGTACCAAACCATCCCCGAAGAACTCATGGTGCGCGGTGCGCACGGCGAAGTATCCGTCCCCACCGCCTTTCTGCGCGACGGAATCATCCGTTTTCAGAAGGCGGCTCCCAAGGTCAAGCCGGGAATCGTTTCGGCGCTGGGCCAGCGGCTCGACGTGATGTGCGAAGAAGCCCAGGCGTTCGACCAACCCAGCCGGGCCGATGACAAACTGCGCGCGAAGCTGGACCAGATTCTCTCGGCGAGGGAGTTCAGCGCCGTCCATGGCCCTGCCGCCTGGGAGGTCCTGCGCGACCGGATCTATGCCTGGCTTGACCGCCAGTTCAAGAAGATGGACCCGCATCTTCCGAAGTTCTCCGATGTCGGCCAGATCACAGTGTGGATTCTGATCGCCGTAGCATGCGCGGTGCTCGGCGTCTGGCTCTTCCGCATCTCGCGGCAGCGCCTGGCCGAGAGACCGCGGGAAATCATTCCCTTTGCACCTTCGGACAAAAGCTGGAGGGTGTGGCTGGCGGAGGCCCGCCGGAAAGCCTCCGCGGGAGAGTGGCGGGAAGCTATCCACGCGGCGTATTGGGCTGCGGTTTCGCGCCTGGAGGCGGAAGGACTCTGGCGTCCTGACCGTGCGCGCACGCCGCGAGAATACTTGAACGCTATCCCGGCCACCAACCAGGCACGGACTCCGTTCGCAGCCCTGACGGGAAGATTCGAAGCAATCTGGTACGGCAACCGTCCCAGCTCAGAGGGTGACTTCTCTCAGTTCGTGACAGAGTTGGAGAAACTCGGATGCCGATGAATCTCCGGCAAAATCGAGGCCTGATCGTTGCTGCGGCCGGTGTGTTCCTGGTCATCGTTTTGATGGCGGTGCTCGGTTCGCGGAAGGAAGAGGGAGACGGCAGCCCGTCCAGCTATTCCACCCTGCGGCGCGGCGGCAAAGCAGCGTTTCAGTTGCTTGCGCAGGCCGGCTACCCGGTGGAGCGGTGGGAGGATTCTCCACAGAAGTTGCCCCAGAAAGCGAACGACACGCTCTTGATCGTCGCCGAGCCCGAGTCCTTCCCCACGTCCCAGGAGCAAGGTGCAATCGGACGCTTCATCCTTAGAGGTGGAGGCGTTCTTCTCGTGGGTGTGCAACCCCATTGGTTCGTGCCGCGGTCGTCCGCCAGCCAATTCGTGACCCGAGTCGGGTACGAGGAATGCAAACCGGTCGCTCCTACCCAACTGACGCGGGGCGGTGCGATTTCCCAGGACGGCAACCTCGGTTGGGACTACATCGATGAGTCGCAAGTTGTGCACTACGCCGACGGGGATGGAAAGCCGGTGGTCGTTTCCTATCGCCTGGGCCAGGGCAACGTGATCTGGTGGGCCAGCCCGGTGCCTTTGATCAATTCCGGGATCCGCGACAAGGGGAATTTGGATCTGCTGCTTAATTCCATCGGCGACCGCCGCCACGTGCTTTGGGACGAGTATTATCATGGCCATCGCGCCAGCGAGGTATTGCAGGGATCGATGGCCGCGCTGAGGTGGGGCGGCCTGCAGCTTGGCGTCGTGGGCATCGTGCTGCTGCTCACCTTCTCCCGGCGGAACGGCCCGATCGTACCCCTGGTCCAGGATGCACGGCTGTCGCCCTTTGAGTTCGTCGAAACGCTGGGGAGCGTGTTTCATCGCGCTCAGGGACGGCAGGTTGCGGTCGAGATTGCCAACGACAGGTTTCGCCAGATTGCTGCCCGCAGGCTCGGCCTTCGCGGGCATGCCGGCGGCCCGGATGTCGTGCGGGCCATGCGTCTGCACGGCTTCGAAGTCACCTCCGAAATCGAGCATGCGATCCTGTCGAGCAAGGATGCAGGCTCCGATATAGATTTGTCGGAACACGCCGCGATCGACTACGTCCGTCGCCTGAACCAGGCGTCTGCCATAGTCCGGCCGGGCGCGGGCAAGGGAAAGGAAAAACCACTGGATGCAGGCCATCACACGCCTTCTCAGCCACGGCCGCAATGAGCTGGCCAAGGTCATCGTCGGCCAAACCGAACTCGTGGACGGTGTCATGGTCGCGTTGCTTTGCGGCGGGCACGCGCTCATTGAGGGCGTCCCCGGGTTGGCCAAGACCCTCTGCGTAAAAGTCCTCGCGCGTATCTTGAGCGTCGGCTTCCAGCGCGTGCAATGTACCTCGGACTTGATGCCCGCGGATTTGCTCGGCACCAATGTCCTGAACCTCTCAAGCGGAACGTTTTCTCTGCATCGGGGCCCGTTATTCACCGATCTTCTGCTGGTGGATGAGATCAACCGTATGCCTCCCCGCACCCAGGCTTCGCTGCTGGAGTCGATGGAGGAGCGCCAGATCACGATTGACGGAACCAGACATCCGCTCTCGGACTTCTTTACCGTGCTGGCCACGCAAAATCCGATTGAGTTTGAGGGTACCTACCCCCTGCCTGAGGCGCAGCTCGACCGTTTTCTGCTCAAGCTGAAAGTCGGCTATCCCAGCATGGAGGAAGAGATTCGGATCGTCGAGATGCACGAGGGCACCACCGAGGCGGTGGACCTGAATAGCCTGGCCTTGCAGGCGATCGACAGCGAAATCCTGCGCCAGGCCCGGCAGGAGCTGCGCAGCCTGCGCGTAGAGCCATCTCTTCTGCGTTACATCACCGAGATCGCCCGCCGCACCCGCAACTGGCCGGCGGTTTCCCTGGGGGCCAGTCCGCGCGCCGCCGTCAGCCTCATGCTGGTGTCCAAAGCGTTGGCGGCCACCAGTGGACGGGATTACGTCATCCCCGATGATGTGAAAGCTGCCACCCTGCCTTCGCTGCGCCACCGCGTCGTGTTACGTCCGGAGGCTGAATTAGAGGGCCTGGACACGGATCGTGTACTCACCGAAGTTCTGGCCGCAGTCGAGGTACCCAAGTGAGTATCCCGCAACCGCTCGCCGCGCCCGCGGTCGAGGAAGTAGCGGTTAGGAGCAAGCGCATGGGCGGAGGTGCGGGCCACAGGCTCTTCGTCCTCGCGCTCGCCGGGCTGGCCTGGATCATTCCCGCGTTATGGAATCCCACCTTTCTTTATGGATTGCTCGTCTGGGATGCTCTGCTTGCCGCCGCGTACGCCATCGACTGGCTGCGGCTGCCGCGCCCACAACAGCTTCGGATTCGCCGCCAGTGGCAGACCCCGCTCTCCATCGGCGCCCCCTGCCAGCTGTCGCTTGTAGTCGAGAATGATTCGACTGTGGATCTGCGCATCGTCGCCACTGATGACCTGCCGGTGTCGCGCTGGCACACGCCCCAGCCGCTGGCGTTACTGGCCCCGGCCGGACAGTCCGCCAGCGTGTCCTGCTCTTACACTCCGAGTCAAAGAGGCGACCTCGCTGTCGGCCAGGTTTACCTCCGCTATCGCACCGCCTTTGACATGGCCGAGAAGTGGGCCAAGGTCGATCTGCGTCAGACCGTCCGTGTCTATCCCAATTTTGAGCACGCCAGGAAGCACGCTGTCTACCTGGCGCGCAGCCGCCAGATTGAAATGCAGATGCGCATGATACGCATGCGTGGCATCGGCTCCAATTTCGAAAGCCTGCGCGACTACCTCGAGGGCGACGAACTACGGAATGTGTGCTGGACCGCCTCTGCACGGCGGGGAAAGCTGGTCACCAAGACCTACCAGGTGGAACGCAGCCAGGCAGTCTGGCTGGTGCTGGACTGCGGCCGCCTGATGCGGGCCCGCACTGAGGGTTACAGCAAGCTCGATCGTGCGGTGGACGCGGCACTCTGCCTGACCCAATTGGCGCTCTATTCCGGCGATCGTGTCGCCCTGCTCAGCTACGGGCGCGGTATCAATCAGCGGGTCATGCCCGGACGGGGCGCGACTCAACTGCGGTACCTGGTCGAACAGCTGGCCGTCGTCCGCGAGGAAGCCCCGGAAGCGGACCACACTCGTGCAGCCGCCACCCTGATGTCGCTGCAGAAGCGGCGCGGACTGGTGATCTGGATCACGGACCTCGCCGAAAGCGCCATGACCCCGGAGGTCATCCAGGCCGCCGGACACCTGTTGTCTCGGCACTTGCTGCTGTTCTTGGTAATGGAGCATACGGAAATCAAGCGCCGTGCGGCAGACATCCCCGCCTCGGCGGAGGACATGTACGAGGTGGTAGCTGCGCAGGAGGTGGTCTACCGGCGAGAGCTGTTACTGGGACGGTTGCGCGAGCGCGGGGCCTTCTGCCTGGAAGTTGCCCCGGCACAGCTCTCCGCGGCAATCCTGAACCAATATCTCTCCATCAAGGAACGGAATCTGGTCTAGCCGGCGCGCCCAGGAAAGCATAAGCAACGAACAACCCGAACAACACCGCGGCGGCGGTGAACTTTAAAAACACGGGCGCGCCTGAAGGTGAAAAGAACGCCTCGAGAATGCCCGCCACGATCAGCATAGGGATCACTCCCACCAGCAGCTTCACCGCCTCGGTTCCTCCCAGGGCGAGGGAGTCACGACGCGAACGCACGCCGGGAAAAAGCAATGCCTGCGCCAACCGCAGGCCCGCGCCTCCTGCGATGAATATGGCAGGCAACTCAAGCACACCATGCGGCGCTACAAAGCTCCAGAGCGGCACGCTCATGTCGGAGAACCAGCACGCTACCCCAATCACCCCCAGCATGATGCCGTTGAAAAACAGCATGTAAATCGTGCCGAGGCCGGCACTGATGCCGAGGGCGAAGGTAACAAACGCCACCGACATGTTATTAGTCATAATGGCGCTGGAGGTCTGCGGTTTCACTGACAGGATGGAGTGGGTCCACATCTCGTGGCGCTCGATGGTCGTTACCATCTGCGGCCCGAGAAACGAGCGCATGAACTCAGGGTGGGAGAGGGTCATGAGCATTCCCACCAGGGCCCCGGCGGCAAACAGTGCGGTAGCCCCTGCGGTGTAGGGCAGCAGCCTGCGAAACATCTGCGGGTATTCGCGTGCGTAGAAGTGCACAATTCCGTTTATACTTTTGCGCCGGCCCCGGTAGATTGCATTGTGGGCGTGCCCCAGCAACTGGTTGAGGTAGCGCGCCTGCTGGGGGCTGCCGGAGTCGCCGCGGACGGTGGACAGGTCCGTCGCCACCTGCCGGTAGAGCAGACCGAGTTCGCGTAACTCGCTGCGATTCAGAGAGCGCAGCCCGTCGCGCTGTACTTGCGCTAACAGCGCTTCCAGCCGTGACCAGTACACTTGCCGGGTTTTGAGCCAGGAAACGGAGAGCATCGTTGGACCCGAGTGAAAAGCTTACCATCGAAACCCCCGAGCAGATTGCCTTGGAATTCCCGCTCGCGGGATTGGGGAGCCGTGCCCTGGCCCTGCTGTACGACAGCCTGATCCAGTTCATCGCAGCCTTGGTCATCTTCATCGCCATGGCGCTCATTAAACCGGATCTTTCCGCGCACTGGGCCGCGGCCAACAATTGGGTGATCGCCCTCGAGGTATTCGGCGCCTTCTGCCTGTACTGGGGCTATTTCACACTCTTCGAGGCCTTCTGGAATGGACAGACCCCCGGCAAGCGCCACGCCAAAATCCGCGTCATCAGCGACAGCGGCCGCCCCATTACGGTATTCGAGGCCATCGCCAGGAATTTCCTTCGCGTAGTGGATTCGTTAGGCGGATATTTCGTCGGCTGCGTTGCCATCGCCGTCGACAAGCGCAACCGCAGGCTGGGCGACATGGTGGCCGGCACGGTGGTCGTCCACGAGGTGGAGCGGCAGTCGGAGCAATATTGGTATTCCGCTGAACAGACCGGCACACCCCCATGGGGGCAGGTGGTGACCACGCTCACCATGGCCGAGTTTCAGCTCATTGAAACCTTCCTGAGCCGCCGGCTTGATCTGCCGCTGGAACGCCGTCAACAAGCCGCTCAAGAGATCGCCGCTCGCATTGGCGCCCGCTTGAACGTAGCCGCCCCGGGGCGCCCATCGGATGAAACTTTCCTTGAAGAAGTGGCTCGGCTGTTCCGTGACAACACCCGATACCGCTGAAATTCTCCCTCCTGCCGGTCCCCTCACAAGGCACGGTGACATGACTCACGGCACGTTGCCGCACATACTGATAAGGTGAAAATCGGAGCGTTTCCACTAAGAACCCTGCTCAAGGTCGCTCCACTAGTGCCCATGAGGCCAGGGGGCGCGTTATGTTGCTCGTCTTTTACGTCTTGATGTTGTTGGCCAGTGTCTGCCTCGTTCTTCTCATGCCGACGCTCTGGGGCCGGGAAATCTACGTCCACTTTCGGGGAAGCCGGGCGGTGACTTGTCCCGAAACTCGCCAACAGGTGGCGGTGAACTTCGACGCCCTGCATGCGGCCGTAAGCGGGATGGGCGGAAGATCCAAATTGCGCCTCGCCGGTTGCACTCGCTGGCCCGAGCGCGCGGATTGCGGCCAGGACTGCATCCCGGAAGCGACCCGAACCGCACAGTACACGCAAGGCGAGGCCGCTCCTCGGCGGACCAGCAAGATCTACCACCTTCCCGTACTCATTGCTGTCGCTGCAGCCTGGGTCTTCGGATTGGTCTGGCACTCGGAGTACCTGTTTCGCAGGGGATGGGAGGAAGTGCTCAGAGTCGATTCCTCGCAAATGCGCCAAGTCGTCGAGTGGCTGTCTCCCCACCTGCTGAGTGTGGGGGTCCTCCTTCTGTTTGCCTATGGCGTGGCCTGGCTCCTCACGCTAGGCGGAAGGAAAGGTGCCGGGTGGGGAGTTCTCACCGCAACCTCGCTGTGGGCCGCAGTTATTCTAGCCAGCTTGCTGGTCACGGGTGTAGCTGGAATGCCGCGGGATTTGCTGCGAATTGAGGCAGCGTACACCCTGTTGGCGAGCGTCGTCATCGGAGCCATCATCGGTGGGCTGAACGGGAAACTAGTAGAGGAAATGTTCCATGAAGCCTAAGGCGTTGCGCACAGGATGGAAGGACTTGCACATCCCCAAGTCGCACCTATGTCCTCAGGGGGAGGGCCTATGAAAAGGAGCGTTGTTCTGCTGGTGTTGTTGGCCGCAGCGGTAGTGCTGTTGGCCCAAGAGAAGTCCCCAATCACCGTCAAGGAAAGCACGGTCATGACCGGGGTGGTGGTCGTCACCGCGGAGATGGCGGGCAGACCGCTGGAGCTGCAATGCAACCAGTCTATGGCCGCCTGCACCGCGCTGAAGCCGGGAGAGTACTGGATGGTGCGGCTTCCCAAGAACCACGGGATGTATGACTGCGCCAACGTTGATCTGTTTCCCAAGTCGGCGGATCCGGAAACCAGTGAAAAGATTGGCGAGTACTGTCTGACCCAGAAGTAGGCAGTAGCAGCTTCGTGGAGGGGTGCGCAAACCGAGCGGAATCCACTTCCGGCGCGGAGAGCGTGGAACTGTGTTGAGCAACCGCGCCGGCTAGAGCATCCCTCCGGTTTTCACCGTCAGAATGCTCAGGGCAACTTCCAATTTCGTAATGGCCTCGGCCAGTTCCGGATGTTGTCCGATCTTTTCCTGGAGGGTCTTCAAAAGGTGGTGCGCACCGGCAACGTGCTCCACCGCCGGGGCCTGTTGTTCTTTACGTCCGGACTCAGGTTGGCTTGAGGACTGCATGGTCACTCCTTCCTACATTATAGTCGGCCGACCTCGAGATCGGTCGGGAACATCACCCGTGCAGGTGACTAGGCTCACTTACAAGTGACCAGCATGCGAAAACAATGAGAGTGTCGAACTCTCCGGATGAGGCGTTTGCAAACGTCATCCCAGGGGAGAGGCGGCGCGCTGCCGCCGTTCCCAAGGGGTGATTTGAACACAGCTGACCAGTTAGCGGCATTCCTGGAGGAGGCCTGAGCGGTTCGCAAGGATTTCTTAATTCTCTGGTTGCGGCTGCAAATGTTCCTGCTCGATACCGTCTAATCCGAACACGCCTGAAGAAGGACGCCATGCCATGGCGAGTTGATTTCCGTTTACCACCCCACTGGGGAGCCCACACGACCAATCATGATGGAGCGGGAGGACGCAACCATGCCCATTTCTAAACAGGAAGCCCTCGATTATCACTTTGGAGCGAGACCGGGGAAGATCGAAGTCACCCCCACTAAGCCCTGCCGTACGCAACGCGATCTGAGCCTGGCCTACACACCGGGAGTGGCCGATCCTTGCCTGGAAATCGAAAAGAACCCGCACGACGCCTTCAAGTACACCGCCCGCGGCAACCTGGTAGCTGTCATCAGCAACGGTACCGCCGTGCTGGGTCTGGGAGACATCGGCGCCCTGGCCGGCAAGCCGGTGATGGAAGGCAAGGGCGTGTTGTTCAAACGCTTCGCCGATGTGGATGTGTTCGACATCGAAATCAACAGCCATGACTCGGATGAAATCATCAAGGTCTGCCAGTTGTTGGAGCCCACCTTCGGCGGCATCAACCTGGAGGACATCAAGGCGCCCGAGTGCTTCTACATCGAAGAAACCTTGAAGAAGACCATGAAAATCCCCGTCTTCCACGACGACCAGCATGGCACTGCCATCATTTCCGGCGCCGCCCTGGTCAATGCCGTAGAACTCGTCGGCAAAGACATCGCCAAAATCAAGGTTGTCTTCAATGGCGCGGGCGCCTCCGGCATCGCTTGCGCGGAGCACTACGTTCGCTTGGGTGTGAAGCGCGAGAACATCTTCATGTGCGATACCAAGGGACTGATCTACAAGGGTCGTACCCAAGGCATGAATCCCTACAAGGAGCGTTTCGCCCACGAAACCAAGCTGCGCACGTTGACCGAGGTCGTCGAAGGTGCAGATGTGCTGGTCGGGCTTTCCGTGAAGGGTGCGTTCACGCCGGCGATGCTGAAGTCCATGGCATCGCGACCGGTGGTATTTGCCATGGCCAACCCAGACCCGGAGATCACCTACGAGGAAGCGCGGGCGGCGCGCAAGGACATCATCATGGCCACCGGCCGCTCCGATTATCCCAACCAGGTCAATAATGTTCTGGGCTTCCCGTTTATCTTTCGTGGAGCGCTCGACGTGCATGCGACCGCCATTAACGAGGAGATGAAGCTGGCGGCCACGCGCGCACTGGCGGCGCTCACCAAGGAAGATGTACCCGATGCTGTCTGCCGCATATATGGCGTCGAACGTCTCGCCTTCGGTCCGGATTACATCATTCCCAAACCGTTCGATCCGCGGGTGCTGGTGTGGGAGGCGTCGGCGGTGGCGCGGGCGGCCATGGAGACCGGTGTCGCCCAGGAACCGGTGGACATCCGGGAATATCGCGAGCAACTGGAGAAACGTTTGGGCAAGTCGCACGAGGTCATGCGCCAGATCATTCACAAGGCGCAGGTCGCGCCCAAGCGGGTGGTTTTCCCGGAGGGCGAAAACGACAAGGTACTGCGCGCTGCCCATATCCTGGTGGACGAGAAAATCTCCCGGCCCATCCTGCTGGGCAACGAGCAGAAGATCCGCAGCCGGGCGAACGAACTCGGAATTGCGCTGGACGGCATGGACATCGTCGATCCGGAAAATTCCGCCTGGCGGGACGTTTACATCCAGGAGTTCTACCGACTCCGCCAGCGTCGCGGTGTGACCCTGTCGGAAGCGCGGCAACTCGTCAACAATCACAATGTTTTTGGTTCGCTCATGGTGCACATGGGCGACGCGGACGCGCTGGTTTCCGGCATTACCCAGCATTACCCGGACACCATCCGCCCGGCGCTGCAGGTCATTAAAGTCCGCGAAGACGTGCACAAGGTCTCCGGCCTCTACGTGCTGATCACCCGCAAGGGAGACATGCTCTTCCTGGCGGACTGCTCGGTGAACGTCGAACCTACGGCGGAGGACTTGGCCGAGATCGCTCTGTGCGCAGCCGATGCGGCCCGGCGCTTCGACGTCGTACCCCACGTGGCCATGTTGTCCTTCTCCAATTTCGGCAGCACCAAGCACCCGTTGTGCGAGAAGGTGCGTCGTGCCACCGAACTGGTGAAGCAGCGCGAGCCCTCCCTCGTGGTCGACGGCGAGATGATGGCTGACACTGCCGTCACCCCTGAGATCCTGGAGCACGACTATCCGTTCTCCACCCTCAAGGGCGCTGCCAATGTGCTCATCTTCCCCGACCTGCATTCGGCCAATATCGCGTACAAGCTGCTGATGCGCGTGGGTGGCGCCGAAGCCATCGGTCCCGTCCTCATGGGTCTCAGCAAGCCTGCTTATGTATTGCCACGCGGTGCGGAAGTGGAGGACATCGTCAACATCGCGGCTATTGCCGTGGTGGATGCCCAAAGCTGCGCTCCGCCAGCCTCAGTCACGGAGGTAGGAAAGATTTTCGTCACCGCGGACTGAGCCTAGGAACGTTCAGGGCGTGGCGCGCATCAACCGGCCCCCTGCCGGGGAGTGCGCGCCATGCCACCACGCCAACACTTGTCACCGATTGCTGCGGCGGCGCCCGTGGGAGTCACAGCGGACTGTGCCCTGTGCACTTTCAATTCGCTGCGGTGCGCAGACAATAAAATTGGATAAGTGTAGGCACGCAATCGGAAGGGGGATTTATGCGAACTGCTACCTTCTTGTTTGCACTGTCCTTTGTCACCGTCCTGATGTTGGCCGACTCTTCCTCGGTATGGCAGCCTGCCGCGGTTCAGAGTGTTCCGGTTCAGCTCACGCAACGCGAGACGGATCTCCAGAGCGGAGACGGCGTTCGCATGTGGCGGCGTGCCGAAATCCGGGTCATGCCCGTTGACTTGGTCGCGGCCGACAAAGCTGAACTCCAGTCTCTGCGGACTCGTATTGCTGAGGCTGAGGTGGACGCAGCCCGGCTTGCACCCTCGGATCCAGCCGTCCGCGAGCAGTTTTCCCGGCAAATCCAGCTTATGAAGGCGCTGCTCACCTTCGCGGAGCGGCAAGACTCCAACCAGGGCAAGAGTCCGACCGCCCTCCAGGTGCAACAGCATCTCAATCAGATCGAAGGTCAGGTCATGTGCGAGGCCTGCCACAACCGTATTCTGGCGCGAACGGACGGAGGCGGAAGACAGCGGAAATAACCAGACACTCGTGAACGAACCGAAACAGGCCAGCCCAAGGCCGGAGATAAGGGCTACACCGGGCCTCTGGCACACTGCTGGAGGGCACACTCCAGATGCGGGCTGCCCATTTGTCGTGAAGAAGGAGAGACCCCCATGGCGCTCACTCGACTCAGAGAATATCTCGACAGCCACAACGTCAAATACGTGGTCATTTCGCACTCTTTGGCGTACACCGCCCAGGGAGTGGCCGCGCTTACCCATACACCGGGAAGGGAGCTGGCCAAGACCGTGGTCGTGAAAATTGACGGCACACTGGTGTTGGCGGTGGTTCCGGCCTCATGCCAGGTTGATCTCGCTCGCTTGAGAGCCGTTGTTGGGGCAGAAACGGTGGAGCTTGCTTCGGAGCGGGAATTCAAGGACCGGTTCCCCGATTGCGAAACTGGCGCCATGCCGCCCTTCGGCAATCTTTACGGAATGGATGTCTACGCCGACGAGAGCCTGTCCCACGACAAGGAGATTGCTTTCAACGCCGGCTCCCATTGGGAATTGGTTCGCATGGCCTGGGCCGACGTGGAAAGACTGGTCGTGCCGCGCATCATCAAGCTCGCCGCTGGCAAAGTAACGGCCACCGCGGCGTAAAGCCCCATGGTGCTTCAGAACGAGGAGACTTGAGTATTTCCAACCGGGCCAGGTGTCAACCTTCGCCGCCTCAGGTGTCGGGAGGTATTTATGGAAGTGACAATCACTCCTGAAGAAATGGAACTGTTGATCGAGATTCTGGAGGAACATCATCGGGAATTGTTGCGGGAGATTTCCCGCACCAGCCATCACGAATTCAAACTTGTACTGCGGAAGAAGGAGAAGCTGCTCGAGTCGGTGCTGCTCCGGCTGAGGGCTGCGCACCTGGTGTACGCATGAAAACGGGGGTCTACTATGTCCCCGGAGTACGAGAGGATTTTGCAAGTTCTGAAGCATGAGCTGGAATTCCTGGAACAAGGGGGATACCACGCGCCCGATTCGTGGAGACCTCTGCTCGTCTTTGAGGATTCGCCGACCTGCCTGAGAACCCTGGCCTCCAACTGCGCGGATCTCAATTGTGCCTTATTGAGATTCGTACTCAGGAACACCGCACCCGGCCCGGGGCCTGCCGCTACATCCCCCTCAATTCGGCAGGCGAAAGCGTGGAAAGCCTTTACCGGACGGGCACTCAGCAGGAGTTGGAGGCCGCGGTGCGGACTTGGCTCCTGGCGACGATTCAGGAGCTGGAAAAGTCCGGTGCCAGGTGACATGCCCCCATTCTGAATATCCAGCCCAACAGGCGAAGATAAAGCGTAACCACATGTTCCCCGATTGCCCCGGTGAATGAGGGCCCCCGGTCTAAGTAGGTCCGATCACCCGGACTCTAAGTGCTTTATCCACAGGAGGTAACCAGATCTCACCTGAGTTTCGTCCTTCGGTCACGTTCGCGGGTGACCCGAATCACGGCAGTTCCCCCAGGGGGCTCCGTACTATCAAACTTGGGATTGTGTGCCTGCACGGCACATGAGAGTTCGAGCTGTGAGCGCATGGCACATAAGCTGACCACGTGCACCTTCTGCGGCGTAGGTTGCGGTCTCTACCTGGAGACCGCGGGCAACCAGGTGGTGGGGACCTACCCGAGCGTATCCCACCCCACCAACGCCGGCAGGATCTGCGTTCGCGGCTGGCATGTGCATGAGGTCGCCAGTTCTCCCGACCGGCTGCAGAGCCCTTTGCTCCGTAAGAACGGGCAGTTCCACGAAGTGAGCTGGGACGAGGCGCTAGGCTACATCGCCGCCCGCATGAAGGAAATCAGGGCACAGCACGGACCTGATGCCCTCGCATTCTTGAATTCCCCTCGCTGCTCCAACGAAGAGGCCTACCTGCTGCAGAAATTCGCCCGCGCAGTAATCGGCACCAACAACGTGCACCATGGAACCGGGGTGTACTGCAACAACTCGATCAATGTCCTGCTCGACATGATCGGCATCCCAGCCTCGACCAACTCGATCGCGGAGTTGGCACAAAGCGGTGTCATCGTTGTAGATGGTGTGGATCTAGCGCGGCGGTTGCCCACTCTGGGGGGCGCGGTCATCCGCGCCAAGCTCAACGGGGCCCGGCTCATCGTGGTGGGCACACGCCGTCATCGCGTGGCGGAAAACGCTGACCTCTTCCTGCAGATCAAGCCCAACACCGAGGCGCTGCTCTACGGGGCGATGGCCAAGGTCATTGTGGATCGCGGGCTGATGGATCTTCCTTTCATCAAGGCCCGTTGCCGGGGCTACGAGTCCTTTCTCGCGCAAGTGAGCGCCTACGATTTGTTGCAGGCCGCCGAGGGTTGCGGTGTGCCCGCCGACCTGATCGAAGCCGCTGCTCTGACCTACGCCCGGGCCAAGTCTGCGGCGTTGCTCTATTCCAGTAGCATGGAGGAGCGCACCCGCGACAGCATTCGTGCGGTTGTGAACCTGGCCCTGCTCACCGGCAACCTGGGCAAGCCCGGCGCTGGCATCTTCGCTCTGACCGAGCAGAACAATCTGCAAGGGGTGTGCGACATGGGGATGCTCCCCGACCGCTTTCCGGGCTACCAGCCGGTCACGAATGCCGCCGCCCGCACTGCGCTGGAACAGATCTGGGGAATGAGGATTCCCGCCGTCGCCGGCTTGGGCTCCCGTGCGCTGCTCACCGACCGGGGACAAGGCAAAGTCAAAGCCCTGTGGCTCTCCCGCCACGACCCTACGAACACCGCGTCTTTGGGAGATGTGGCTGACACCATTCGCCAATTCGACCTGGTGGTGGTGCAGCACCTTTTCATGACCGACATCTCGCGGTACGCGCACGTGGTGTTGCCGACGACGGCCTTCGGTGAGGAGCAGGTCTCCTTCACCAGCACCGAGCGGCGCATTCAGTTGGTGGAAAAGGTCATTGATCCGCCGGCGGGACTCACTCCCGCCTGGGAGCAAATCACGCAACTGGCGCGGCGCATGGGGGCGAACTGGAATTACCAGTCCGCCGCCGAGGTGATGGAGGAAATCGGCGAAGCGGTTCCGCTCTACGGCGGCGCCAGCTACGAGAATCTGGCGCGCGAGTATGGCCGCCAATGGCCCTGCACCAAAGACCGCCCGCTGGGGACGCGCTTTCTGTTCGGCGAGAACGGTAACAGCCAGCCCTTCCGCTTCATTGCGGTGCCCAAGCCCCAGCCAACCGTGCAGACCACCAAGGATTTTCCGCTCTGCCTGGTCTTCGGGAATTCACTGTACTACTGGAACCAGAACGTGCTGGTCCGGCACAGCGAGACCCTCAAGCGCGAATACCGCAGCCTGTTCCTTGACTATCCCGAGGGCTTCGTTGAACTCAACCCCGAGGACGCCAAACGGCTCAGTGTCCGCGACGGGGAGAAGATCCGGCTGTGCGCGGAGAGCGCGACCGCCGTCGCCACTGCGCGAGTCACCCCCGAAATCATGAACGGCACCGTCTTTGTTCCGCATTTCATGCGCGACGTGGAGGGGCAACTACTCGGTTTGGGGCGGAGCGGCGACAAACTGGTCCCGGCTCGTGTGGAAAAGGAGGTTGTGTGAAGGCCCGCATCCTCGACCGCGCGGACGCGTTGAAGATCGTCGATCTACTTCGCCAGCAGGGCTACGAGGTTATTGCGCCCTTCCGAGGACGCGGCCGCGATACCTTCTTTGAGACCGTCACCGATCAGAACCGCGACCAGGTTCAGCTTCACCTGCCCAACCCCTACTATCCGCCGAAGCGCTACGTGTTCCCGCACATCGAACGCTTGCTCACGGTCAAGCGGGACAATGGCGACATCCGCATTCAGCCTTCCTATGAGGAACCGAAACGGGCCATCTTCGGAATCCGCTCGTGCGACGTCGCCGGCATCTACCACCTCGATCGTTTCTACCTGGGCCGCGACTTCAAGGACATCTACTACGAGAACCACCGCAAGAACCTGTTCCTGGTGAATTTCGTCTGCAGCGATCCTGCAAACGATATCGGCGACGAGTGCTTCTGCGTCTGCGCCGACACCGGGCCTGCCGCCCGCGATCACTTCGATCTGCAACTGATGGACTTGGGCGACGAATTCATGGCCGTGGCCGGCACGCGCGCCGGTGAAGCGCTGTTCACGAACCCGATCTTCAAAAAGGCCACCGAAGCCCATGTCGCCAAGCGTCACGCCATCCTCGACCAGGTGCGCAAGGCTTTCAAGACCACGACCAGTTGGTTTTCAGCCACCGTACGGTATGTCTCGCAAGGCGAAATCCTGGACAAGACTTGGGAAGAAATCGGCAACCGCTGCCTGGAATGTGGAGGCTGCACCTACGTCTGCCCGGCGTGCACCTGCTTCACTGTGAGCGACCGCCAGGTAGGACCGAACGAGATCGAGAGGGTGCGCATGTGGGACTCGTGCGGGCTGGGTGGCTTCACCCGCATGGCGGGGGGCTTCAACCCCCGTCGCGCGGTGCACGACCGCCGCAACCGCCGCTTCTTCCGCAAGCTGGCCCACTATTTCATCCAGCGTGAGCTTTCCATGGCCTGCGTGGGTTGCGGGCGTTGTGCTGCGGTCTGTCATGGCGATATCGGAATGCCGAGCGTGGTGGAGATGATTCGCCGCGCCACGGCGGAGGTTGAAAAGCGTGAATCCGTTAGCCACTGAGAGCGTCCGTCCGAGGGAGACCGCTCGCCGCGAGCAGGCAGAGAACATCTATCTGCCCAGAATCGCCGTGCTCGACCGGGTGGTGCAGGAAATCCAGGACGTCAAGACGTTCTACTGGCACTTCGACGATCCGGGGGAGCAGCGGGCCTTCAAGCGTTTCCTCCCTGGACAGTTTGCGGAAGTGTCGCTTTTTGGTGTCGGCGAATTTCCAACTTCACTGCCGCCCAGCCCCACCGAAGAGGAAACTTTCTTCACTGTGCGCCACGTGGGGAGTTGCACATCAGCCCTCCACCAGCTTCGTCCCGGTGACAAGTTTGCCGTGCGCGGTCCCTACGGCAACGGCTTCCCCATGGAGGACTACCACGGCAAGAATCTGGTGTTCGTGGCCGGTGGCATTGGACTGATTCCGTTGCGCTCCGCCATCGTGTACGCGCTCGCGAACCGCAAGCAATACGAGCGCATCCAGATTTTCCACGGCGCCAAGACCCCGAAAGAATTGATGTACGTGCCCAACCTGCGCGAATGGGAGCAGACGCCGGGTGTGGAATGCCACCTCACCGTAGACCGTTCCGCCGACAGCTGGAGCGGCAATGTCGGCGTGGTCGGCAGCCTGTTCAAGAAGCCCGGCGTACAGGTGCCGGTAGAGAACACTGTCGCCTTCGTCTGCGGCCCACCCATCATGTTCCGCTTCGTGATCAAGGATCTGCTGGGCATGGGCTTCCAGGAGCGCAACATCGTTTCTACGCTGGAGCGCTACATGAAGTGCGGCGTGGGCAAATGCGGTCACTGCTGCATCGGCGTGGCCTACGTCTGCGTGGACGGCCCGGTGTTCACCTACGAGCAGATCAAGAAGCTCGGGGAGGACATCTAGTGGGGACAGCTGATGGGGGACATCCGATGAACGATCTGCGCCAACAGCTTCAGCAGTGCCTGAAGGGCCGCGTTCGCCTGATGGGCCTCGGCAACGTGAATTATGGCGATGACGGCTTCGGAGTTCGTTTGGCGGAGGAACTGGTTGCGGCCGGCGTGCCCGGCGTGATCATCGCCGGAACCACACTGGATCGCTATCTCGGTCGCGTCGTGGATGAAGGCTTTGATCATCTTGTGTTTCTCGACGCGGTGGAATTCGGCGGCGCGCCCGGTTCAGTTGTCTTTCTGGACTCCGGGGAGATGGCCGCCCGCTTCCCGCAAGTCTCCACCCACAAGATTTCTCTGGGCGTGTGGGCCATGTGGGTCGAAGCCACCGGAAGAACCAAAGCCTGGCTGCTGGGAGTGCAGCCGGAATCACTCAAGCCCGGCCAGTCGCTTACGCCGACCATGCAAACCACGCTGGCATCGCTGCGGCAGCTATTGTGCAGCCTCGAGCCGCTGCAGACGAAGGAAGTCGCAACCGAGCTCGGTGAGGAAGTGAACGCATGATGAGTCCGGAACAAGCCGTCGTTGTTTCCATCCTCATCTGCCTGGCTGGGGCGGTGCTGACGCTGCTGGTCTCACGCAGCAAGACAATAGCGGGCTGGCTTGCATTCTTCATCACTGCGTCCACGGCTGTCTTGATTTTCTCCGCCGTCGCTAAGGTCCTTATCACCGGGCCGTCGCCCCATCCGGCCGCCTTCTGGGCCATGCCCAAGGTTGGATTCGTGTTGCGCATCTATGTGGACGGCCTGACGGCGATGTTCCTGCTGCTCGCCGCCCTCATCGCTGTACCGGCTTTCTTCTATTCCATTGCCTACATGCGGCACTACGAGCACTACAGTGTGGCGCGCTACTACCCGTACTTTCTGCTTTTCCTGGCCGCCATGTATGGCCTGCTCAGCACCACCGACATGATGTGGTTCTTCTTCATCTTCTGGCAGTTGATGACGCTGCCCGGCTACGCGCTTATCCGCTTCGAGAGCCGTAAACCGGAAAACGTCCGTGCTGCCAACAAGTACCTCATCATGATGCAGATCGCCTGCGTTGCGACCATGGTCGGCGCCGAGGTGTTGGCCGTGACCGGTGCGGCGGTGCGCGGCACCGTGAACCTGATGTATGACTTCGACACGGTCAGCGCCAACCTGCCCCTGCTCTTGAGCACCCGGCCCATGGCGACGGCGTTCGCATTTGCGCTGTTTCTCGTGGGCTTCGGAATCAAGATGGGCATGTGGCCGTTTGGCCAGATCTGGCTGCCGGATGCGCATCCCGCAGCTCCATCTCCGGTGAGCGCCATGCTCTCCGGCGTGATGATCAAGACCGGGGTGTATGGCGTGATGCGCTATTTTCTCTGGCTCGTCCCCATCAGCGCGCAAGAGGATTACCCACTGGCCAGGTGGGGGATGATCATCGCCGTGCTGGGCACCATCACCTTGTTTACCGGCACTATGCAGGCGCTCAAACAGGAGCAGTCCAAGCGACTGTTGGCTTTCCACAGTATCGGGCAGGTCGGCTACATCCTTCTGGGCACCGGTGCGTGCATGGCCTTGCTGCCATCCGCCAGTCCAGCAGTGGCTGCGCTCGCCACCATCGCCTTCTTCGGCGCTCTCTTCCACGTGCTGAATCACGGGCTGTTCAAAGGACTGCTGTTTCTCAACGCCGGGTCGATGCTGCACGCCACCGGCACCCAGGACCTGAACAAGATGGGCGGGCTGATGAAGTTCATGCCCCTCACCGCCATAACCGCGCTGGTGGCGTCGTTCTCGATCTCCGGTGTGCCGCTGTTCAACGGCTTCGTCAGCAAGTGGAGCATCTACGTGGCCGCGATTCAGGGTGGCGCGTCGGTGAAGTACCTTCCGGTTTGCGCGGTCATCGCTATCCTGACCAGCGCGCTTACGCTGGCTTCGTTCATCAAGTTCTTCGGCGTGAGCTTTCTTTCGCGCACCAGCACGCTGGTGCGCTCGAAAGCCGAAACCGGTCGCCTGGAAGTTCCCTGGATGATGCAACTCCCGCAGGTCTTGCTGGCGTTCTTCTGCGTGCTGCTGGGAGTCGTGCCAGCCATTGGGTTTTCCCTCATGCAACGCGCCTTGGACGCTAGCCGGGGCGGACTGGGCACCACGCTTGCCAATGCGGCGCCCATGAGGACCGGGCCGCTTACGGGCATAGGCGAACTGAATTCAGCAGCGCTGTTCGCGCCCCTGGCGCTGGCGGTCGTGCTGGGTTTGACATTCGTGCTCGCTTATAGCATTGCAAAACTAGGCAGCGCCCCGCGCCGGGCTGCCGCTCCCTGGCTTTGTGGCTATGTGCGCGAAGCCGATTGTCATCGGTACTTGGCCCACAATTTCTACGGCGAGATTAAGCGCTACTTCCGCTGGCTGGGTGGCATGCCGCGTCCGCAGCCGGGTAAACCGCCCGCTTGGAAAGAGACGACATGATCGCTCGCGAAATGTTCGAGGAGTTCAAAGCGAGGTTTGGCCCGCTCATCGACCGCGCCGACCTGCCCAGCGATCGCCGCTTGTACGTCTTTGTGGACCGGTCCGCCGTCAAGTACGTTTGCCAGCACATCTTCCGGGAGCTCGATGCCCGTTACGTGATCACCATCGGCGCCGACGACCGCCCGTTCTCCGGCAAGTTCCTGGTCGCCCACAACTTTGCCTTCGACAAAGACCATCTGCTGTGCAGCGTGCTCACCCAGTTGCCGGCAGACGATCCTAAGATCGACAGCATCACCGAGATGGTGCCGGCGGCCAGTTGGGCTGAGCGCGAGATGCGCGACCTGGTTGGGATCGAGCCGGTCGGACACCGCTATCTCAAACGCTTGGTACTGCCAGACGGTTGGCCGGAGAACAACCATCCTCTGCGCAAAGATGTTCCCTGGAATGCGGTTCCCGTGGAATTCGATCCCGACCGCGAGTTCAGTTTCGACGAGCCGCCCGAGGGCTGCACCGTGGTGCCCTTCGGTCCTTTCCATCCCACGCTCGACGAGCCGGCGCATTTCCGCCTCTACGTGGAAGGCGAGATGGTGCGGGGCTGCGAGTACCGCGGGTTCATGGTGCATCGCGGCATCGAAAAACTGGCCGAGTCGGTGATGAGCTACAACGACATTCCCATGCTGGCGGAGCGCATTTGTGGCATCTGCGGCTGCGTGCACAATGTAGCCTACGTGCAAGCAGTGGAGGAAGCTGCCGCGCTCAAGCCGCCGCCGCGCGCCGAATACATCCGCACCATCATGCTGGAGCTGGAGCGCCTGCACAGCCACCTGCTGTGGACCGGACTGGCCTGCCACATCTTGGGATTCGACACGCTGTTCATGCAGAGCTTCCGCATCCGCGAGCCCATCATGTGGATCGCGGAGAAAATCAGCGGCAACCGCAAGACCTATGCCCTGTGCGTGATTGGCGGAGTGCGCTGGAACATTACCCCGGAAGTCAAAACCGAGCTGCGCCAGACCCTCGACAAGCTCGAAACCGAGTGGCGCGCGGTGGTCTCCGCTGTGAGCAAGGACCGCAATATCCAGAAACGCACTTGGGGCGTGGGCGTGGCCGATAAGGACCTGGTGAAAGAAGCCGGGCTGATCGGCCCGGTCGCGCGCGCGGCAGGTGTGGACATCGATTGCCGCCGCGACCATCCCTACGCGGCCTACGATCGCGTGGAGTTCGACGTGATTACCGAACAAGGCGGCGATGTTTGGTCGCGCCTGCTGGTTCGCATGAAAGAAGTGTTTGAGTCCATCCGCATCATCCGCCAGTGCCTCGACAAGATGGAAGTGGGACCGCTGCAGCTGCAGATCAGTGACGAGCTGCCGATCGGACGCATGGGCCTGTCCTCGGTCGAAGCGCCGCGTGGCGAGAGCCATCACTTCGTCATCACCGGAGAAAACAATCGTCCGCGGCGCTGGCGAGTCCGCGCCCCGACGTATCAGAACCTGCAGGCCGTTCCCCGGATGATCAAAGACCAGCAGATTGCCGACATGACCATTTCCCTGGGCAGCATTGATCCGTGTTTCTCCTGCACC
This sequence comes from Terriglobia bacterium, assembly GCA_020073165.1. GTDB lineage: Bacteria > Acidobacteriota > Terriglobia > Terriglobales > Acidobacteriaceae > JAIQET01. The sequence goes on from JAIQFP010000001.1 coordinate 44,469, forward strand.
GATCGGTTGGAGACGATTGATCTGCGCTCCGGCGTGACCAGAGTGTGGTCGCAGGAGGAGTTGTTGAAGCTTACGCGGGCGAAGAAGGTATAAGCATGGACCGCAGCATGATTTGGATGACCGTTGCCGGAGTGCTGAACGTGGGCCTCGTCCTGCTGGTGGCGCCGTTCTTCCAGGGTGTGCTGCGCAAGGTCACGGCGCGTATCCAGTCCCGCCAGGGCCCGCCCATCCCACAGCCTTATTTCGATCTGCTGAAGCTGCTGGGCAAGGAAGACATTGAATCGGGCGAGAGCCCGGTCATGCAGCGCTTTGCGGTGTACCTGTCGCTGGCCACTGTGCTTACAGTAGCGTGTCTGTTGCCCATGGGCTATGGCGCGCCCATGAATGGCGCTGGTGATGTGATCCTGCTGATTTACCTGCTCACCCTGTGCGGGATTTGCACGCTGCTGGCGGGCTTGGCAGCTGGCTCGACCTACTCGCTGGTCGGCATCAGCCGCGAAATGATGAGCATGATCACGCTGGAGCCGCTGTTCGCCATTGCCATCATCGTCGGCGCCCTGCATACCCACTCCTTCCGCTTAGACACCGTGCTGAACGGCTCGGTCTACGCCGTCGCTGGGTTCCCATTTTCCGGGCTGATCATGCTGGTCGTGATCCTGCTGTCGTTCCAGGCATTCGTGCAGCGCGTCCCGTTCGACATTTCCGAGGCGGAGACCGAACTGATGGAAGGCCCGCTCATGGAGTACTCCGGACCCAAGCTGGCATTGTTCAAGTATGCGCACATGGCGAAGCTGGTCATCTACAGCACGCTGTTCGTGGCCCTGTTTGTGCCGTGGGGCTCGGAGTTTGTTTTCCCCCTGGGCTGGCTGCTGTTCTGGGCCAAGGTGTTTGTGTTGGTGCTGCTGGTCACGCTGGTGGCGGCAACGCATGCGCGCTACCGCATAGACCAGGCCATCCGTTACTTTGCAAGCTTAGTGGCGGTGGCGCTGGTGGCATTGGTTTTGGCGAGCTATGGACATTGAGAATAATCACGTAGGGGCGGACGCCCTCGTCCGCCCAGCCGGGCGAAAGCCCGGCAAGGTTGCCGCCGCCCAGACGAGGGCGTCTGGGCCTACGTGGATTTCGGAGATGCACGCATGTCGCTCGTGAGCAAACTCGAAGAAGTGTTGGTCTGCCTGAAGGCGGGGCGGGTCACGCTGCCGTATCCCGCGCAGGCGCAGCCCCTGCCCGAAAACTTCCGCGGGCGGCCGATCTTCGATGCCACCAAGTGCATTGGCTGCGCCGGATGCGCCAACAATTGTCCAGCACGCGAAATCCTGGTGTTCGATGTCTGCCAGGAGGTCCGCATCCTGCAGTATCTCGGGCGCCGCTGCACCTATTGCGGGCGCTGTGCCGATGTCTGCCCCGAAAAGGCCATCACCATGAGCCAGGAATTCGAGAACGGCACTGATGCCATTGGCGATCTGGGGCAGCGCCTGGAACTGTTCATGAGCACCTGCCAGCGCTGCGGACGCTGCTTCAAAGGCCCGTCGGTGCTGGAAGATCTGAAGATGAAAGGCTATCGCTCCGACGATTTGCAGAACGAGCGCTGGATTTACCGTTCGCGGTCTTTCCTGGAAGAAGATAAGACGGTGGACGACATCCAGATCGAACTGGACTGAGCTTATGCTGAAGAACCTCTGCCAGAAAATGTTCGGCCGGTCGTTGTGGGTCTACCACGCCAATAGCGGAGGCTGCAACGGCTGCGACATCGAGGTGCTCAACGTGCTCACGCCCTACTACGACGTCGAGCGCTTCGGCATCAAGCTGGTAGGCTCGCCCCGCCACGCCGACGTCATGCTCTGCCAGGGCCCCGCCATGCGCGCGACGGCCCAGGCGCTCAAGCGTGCCTACGAGGCCATGCCCGCGCCCAAGCTGGTCTTCGCCATCGGCTCGTGCGCTTGTGGCGGCGGTGTCTGGTTTGACAGTTATTCCGTGCTCGGCCCGGTGGAGAAGGTCATCCCGGTGAACTACTACATCCCCGGCTGCCCGCCGCGGCCGGAAGCCATTATCTACGGCGTGGCGGTGGCACTGGGTCTGGTGGATAAGGAGACCGCGCCAGTGGAGTTCAAGCAGTTGAAGCTGCCGATCCCGCGCTACCACCCCAGCGAACTCCACGGCGATGGCGACCTGGTAGTGTACGAGAAGTTGGAGAAGGTGTAGGCGCGGCCCCGGAACGGCGGTGAGATATAGGCGCCGGCGGAGTGGTTCGGGTTCAGGCGTCCCTACGGGACGGGCTCGGGCCTGGAGACGAATCCGCCAGTAAACTGGCGGGCTATTATCAGTCGTCCCTACGGGACGCGGCATTTCGCGCATCGGCACCCGGCGTTGAAAACGCCGGGCTACGATCAGGCGTCCCTACGGGACGGAGTTTGGCTGGGCCAAGGAAGTCGGCTGTGCCTCCATCAGCTTCAGGTTCTCCGCCTTCCACTGCATGGCGTCGTGAATGCGCCTGTGCCCGCTGGGATGGTCGTAGAAAACCCACTCCTCCACCGGCCCGGGACTCATCTTGCGATATTCCCCAAGGTGAATCGCCGCTTGCGCAAAGCCATCCGGCTGGCGGCTGGCATTGATCCCGAACATGTCCGCCTGGTGTTCCTGGGTCCGAATCATGGTGTTGAGAACTGGGGTCAGAACAAAGAAGTAGATTGAAGCCAGCAAGACCACAAGCGGAAGCACCGCCGTGTCCCCGATGCCCCGAATCTGCCACTTCTCTCCCCAGCGTTGCAGCGACCAGTCCAACCCCCACTTGAGTAAGGCAAATCCCACCACGATGACGATTCCAAAGTACATGGTTCCGCTGTAAACATGATCGAGCACATAGTGCCCCATCTCGTGGCCCATGACCGCCTGAATCTCTTCTGGCGAGCCGCGCCGCAGCAGGTTGTCATTCAAAGTGATGCGCATGGTATTGCCCATGCCGCTGACGTTGGCGCTCATGCGGGTAGTCTGCTTGGACGCATCAATCTGGTAGACATCTCTGGCCACGATTCCGTTCGCTCGCGCCATGCTCAAGATGGGCTGCGTGACCTTGGGATCATTCAGGGGCGTGATCTTGTTAAAGATCGGGAAAATGTATACGGGAGCGATGAGGCCGACGAAGGCATTAAACGCCACCGCGACGATTGCACCCCAAATCCACCAGGTGCGCGGAAGTTTGCGAACGATACCGAAGAGAATAACCGTGATAATACCGCCCAGCACCAGGCCCACTAGCAGGCTCTTGAACTGATCGTTGAGCCATGGGCCGAACGTCTGCGTCGCCAGGCCGTACTTGTGCTCGCGCGAGTAGCCTTCGTAGACCGTCATGGGGAAAACCAGGATGGTGGTGAGCACGAGGTACTCAGCAAGATAGATGAAGGTCTGAATCGGCTTGAAGCGCGTGATGCGCTCCGCCAGATTGCGCATGGCAGCTGACCATCGTAGGTTCAGCAGCAGGAGAGAAACCACGACGCCGATCAGAAAATCCCAGAGAATCAGCCAGTATCCGCCTTCGAAGTAGGCGTCCGATTTCGCACGCTTTTCGGCCGGAATCTGGGCGAGATACGCATTGGTGGCCGCATCCACATTGAAATTCGGGCCGGCTTGGGCCTCAGGAGGAACGGTGAGCACGGACGGCATGGCCGTGTTCGGCAACGCGCCCGGACCGGGCTGTGCCTGCGCGATTATGATGCCGCGACCCACACAGAGAACCACTGCCAGCAGGCCACAGAACTGCCAGGAGCGAAGACTCATCGAGAGTCCTTTCTTAAAGCCGAGATTTGGCATGGGAGTATATACGCGCGGCCCACCTAAAAGGTTGCAGGATGCGGCTTATTCGGCTTTCGCTTCGGCTTCGACCAAGCGTCGGGAAAGGAAGCGCCGTTCCGCCTCATTGCCCGCCAGCCCCAGTGCCCGGCGATACGCAGTGGTGGCCTCGCTCCATTGGCCGAGTCGCCGCAGGAAGTCGCCCCGCACGGCCGGCAATAGATAATAACCGCGGAGCTCTGTCTTGTTCTCCAGCGCATCCAGCAGACGAAGCCCCTCCGCCGGGCCCTCGGCCATGGCCACCGCCACAGCGCGATTCAGCTCTACCACCGGCGATGGCTGTACTCGAAGCAGTGTGTCGTAGAGAAGTGCAATCTGCCGCCAGTCCGTATCCTGCGCCCGTGCGGCCTGTGCGTGGACCGCTGCAATCGCTGCCTGCAGCGCGTAAGGCCCAGCATGTCCGTCCCGCAATGCCGACTCAACTAAGGCCAGCCCCTCACGAATTTGCTCTCGATGCCATCGGCCTCGATCCTGTTCCTCCAGCAGAACAATGTCTCCATTTACCCCCATGCGTGCATCGCGCCGCGAGTCATGCAGCAGCATCAGCGCCAGCAGTGCCCGCGCCTCCGTTTCCTTAGGCATGAGTTCGCACAGCATCCGGCCCAGGCGGATGGCCTCGGCACAAAGCTCGCGCCGCACCGCAAGGTCTCCGGAACTGGCGTTGTAGCCTTCGTTGAATACTAGGTACACGACCAGCATCACCGCTTCCAGCCGCTCCGCCAGTTCTTCCTGCGGAGGAACACGGTAGGGAATGTGCGCGTCCCGGATTTTCTGCTTGGCTCGCACCAGGCGCTGGGCCATAGTCGGCACCGGAACCAAGAAGGCGCGGGCGATTTCCTCGGTCGCAAGCCCGCCCAGCGTGCGCAGCGTGAGCGCGACTTGTGCCTCCAGCACCAGCGCCGGATGGCAACAGGTGAAAATCAGTCGCAACCGGTCATCACTCAGCATGGTGTCTTCCGGTGCAGCGGCCAGTTGCTCCTCCATCGTGGCCAGCCGCTGCAACTCTTCCCGCTTGGCCTCAAAGCGGCTTCGCCGCCGCAGCCAATCCACAGCCTTGTGCCGGGCCGTGGAAACCAGCCACGCCCGGGGGTTTTCGGGCGTGCCCTGCTTGGGCCATTGTTCCAGCGCCACTGCAAACGCCTCCTGCATCACCTCCTCGGCCAGGTCGAAACCGCCGAGAAGGCGAATCAGGGTGGCGAGAATCCGCCCCGACTCCTCGCGATAGATCTGTTCCAAGTTCATGGGGCTACCCTCACAGAGGGTAGCTGGCCGGGCGCCTTCCACGCTAGCTGGGCATGTCATGCGGAATGATGGGCCTCACCTCAATCGCCCCCCAGCGTACCGACGGAATCCGCGCCGCGATGGCGACCGCTTCATCCAGATCCTTGGCCTCAATCAGGTAGTAGCCGCCCAGTTGCTCCTTCGTTTCCGCGAACGGGCCGTCGGTGACCATGCGCTTCTTGTCCCGCACCCGCACAGTCGTGGCCCTCGATGTGGGATGTAACTCGTTTCCTCCCCTGAGATGCCCGCTCTGCGCGATGCTCTTGGTGAAATCCATGTATTCTTGCATCACTTGCCCCTGTTCCTTCTCACTCAGTGTTCCCCAATAGGCTTCATTCCCGTAGATCAGCAGTAGATATTGCATGCTCTGGGCCTCCCTTGCCCATTCTGCCAGTTAGTCGAGCGAAACCACCATAATCGACAGATCGAAGGGAAATATTTTCTAAAAACCGAGGTCGCCCTGTGACAGGCGTACCGTGTTTTCATTTTTCGCAGGGTCCCGGATTGTGTAAAACATACAGATAACAAATGATGCGAGCTCTTCTTCTGAGTCTGACCATCGCCCTGACGTTCGTTCCACTGGCTGAAGCCCAGGCGCCGCCCCCGCTGAGTCTCATGCCGATGCCCGAACATGTGCAACTGGGCACCGGCCAACTCGTCATTGACCGTTCGTTCTCTGTCGCAACCACGGGCCCGCATGACCCTCGTCTGCAGCGCGCCGTCGAGACCTTTCTCGACGATCTTCGCCGCCAGACCGGAATGCTCCCCCGGGACATGGGTCAGACCCATGCGTCCACCGCCACTTTGGTCGTCCACAGTGAGCAGCCTGGCAAGAAAGTGCAGGAGCCCGGGGAGGATGAGTCCTACTCACTCGAAGTCAGCGCTACCGGTGCGAAGCTGAGTGCCCCTACTACCCCAGGAGCCATGCGGGGCCTGCAGACTTTCCTGCAACTCGTGCAAACCGGGCCAACCGGCTTTGCGGTCCCGGCTGTGACCATCCAGGACAAGCCTCGTTTTCCCTGGCGAGGATTGATGATCGACGTCAGCCGTCACTTCATGCCGCTGGACGTGCTCAAGCGCAATCTCGACGGCATGGCCGCGGTGAAGCTGAACGTCTTCCACTGGCATCTGTCGGACGATCAGGGTTTCCGCGTGGAAAGTAAGAAATTCCCCAAGCTGCACCGCATGGGTTCCGACGGTCAGTTCTACACCCAGGGCCAGGTGCGCGAGCTGATCGCATACGCGCGCGATCGCGGCATTCGGGTGGTGCCCGAGTTCGACATGCCCGGCCACAGCACTGCGTGGTTTGTGGGATATCCCGAACTGGCCAGCGCGCCGGGCCCATATCAGATCGAACGCAAGTGGGGTGAGTTCGACCCCACCATGGATCCCACCCAGGAGCGCACCTACAAGTTTCTCGAAAAGTTCATTGGTGAAATGGCCCAGCTTTTCCCCGACCAGTATTTCCACATCGGCGGCGACGAGGTAAATGGCAAGCAATGGGACAAGAATCCGAAAATTCAGGCGTTCATGCGCTCTCACGGACTGAAGAAAAAACAGGACTTGCAGGCTTATTTCACCCAGCGCGTGCAGGAACTCGTGAGCAAGCACGGAAAAACCATGGTGGGCTGGGAACCCAGCCTTCGTCCGGAGTTGGCGAAGAGCACCGTCATCCAGGCGTGGCACGGGCAGGCCCAGCTGGCCGAGGCGGCGAAGCAAGGGTGTCGCGGACTGTTGTCCTACGGCTATTACGTTGATCTGATGTGGCCGGCGTCGCAGCACTACGAAGTGGATCCCATGGCCGACGCCGCTGCCCGCCTGACCCCAGAGGAGAAACAGCGCATCCTGGGTGGCGAGGCCTGCATGTGGACCGAGTATGTTTCGCCCGAGAGCATCGACTCCCGCATCTGGCCCCGCACTGCCGCCATCGCCGAGCGTTTGTGGTCGCCGCAGGAGGTGCAGGATGTGAATTCGATGTACCAACGCCTGGAGGAAATCAGCCGGCGTCTGGAATGGCTGGGCCTGACCCACAACTCGAGTTACGTTCCCATGCTGCGTCGCATTGCCGGAACCGACGACATTTCCCCTTTGCGTGTCCTGGCGGATGTGGTCGAGCCGGTCAAAGACTATACCCGCGAGGAATTGGCGCCGGTGCCGGCCACCAGCGCCGATCCGGTCAATCGCCTGGTGGATGCGGTTCGCCCCGAAAGCCAAACCGCGCGCCAGTTTGCGGAAATGGTGAGCGCGGTGGTCGCCGGCAGCGCAGATGCTGCAACCAAGGAGCATATACGGATGTTGCTCAGGCAGTGGCGTGACAATCACGCCAAACTTCAGCCGCTGGCCGCTAACTCTTTTCTGTTGAAAGAGGTAATGCCACTCTCTCAGGATCTTTCGGCGCTTGCTGCCGCTGGCCTGCGTGCCATGGACTATCTCGACCGCAGCGAGCGCGCGCCTGAGGCATGGAAAACAACTCAGCTCGACCTGGTCGAACTGGCCACGAAACCGAAAGCACAGCTGCTGCTTAGGGTGGCGCCGTCCGTGCAGAAGCTGATCGAGGCCAGTGGCACCGGAACGCCGGCTTTGCCTGGCAAATAGGGGTGGGGTAATCTAGTCACCCGCCACGCGCGGGATTTCAAAAGCTATCGCTGCACGAGGAACATCCCATGAGCCAGCCTGCATTCGCCGACAATCCCGAATCCTGGCCCGCATTGCCGCTGGAGGCCTGGAGAGACACTTGCGAAACCCTCCACATGTGGACCCAGATCGTGGGCAAGGTCCGCCTCGCACTCACTCCGCGGATCAATCACTGGTGGGAAGTGCCTCTGTACGTCAGCGCGCGCGGGCTCACGACTTCCCCGATTCCGTACGCCCGCGGAATCTTCGAAATTGAGTTCGACTTCCTGCACCACAATCTCGTCATCCAGACCAGCGAAGACGGCAACCGGATCATTCGTCTCGCTCCGCGTTCCGTCGCCGACTTCTACAAAGAGTTCATGGCAGCCTTGCCGACGCTGGGTATCGAGGCAAAAATTTGGCCGATGCCGGTCGAAATTCCCAACCCCATTCCCTTCGATCAGGATGTGAAACATGCTTCGTATGACCGCGATTATGTAACCCGCTTCTGGCGCATCCTGGTGTTGGCAGACACCGTCTTCAAGGAGTTCCGCTCCCACTTCATCGGCAAGAACAGTCCGGTGCATTTTTTCTGGGGAAGCTTCGACATGGCAGTGACGCGCTTTTCAGGGCGCCCAGCGCTTCCGCGTGAGGGAGCCGACTCAATAACCCGGGAGGCTTATTCGCATGAAGTGAGCAGCGCTGGTTTCTGGCCCGGGGGTGGAGACATCAAAGGAGCCGCCTTCTACGCTTATGCCGCACCGGAACCCGATGGGTATGCGAAGGCGCCGGTCCGTCCGACGAGCGCGTTTTATCATCCCCAGATGCGTGAGTTTTTCCTGATGTACGACGATGTTCGCCAAGCGGCCTCGCCCAAAGCGGCCCTGCTCGATTTTCTGCAAAGCACCTACGAGGGCGCGGCCAGCCTGGCAAAGTGGAATCGCGCGGAGCTGGAGAGGCCGGCTTAGGATCAATTACTTTCATCTCACTCTGCGGGCCTGAGCCCCGTGGCCGCTTTCCGCTGCTGATTACGAAGGAGCACTGTACCTTGGGGTGCCGGGGATAGTCCCCGGTCACTCCCGCCTCCGGCACTGAACGTGCTATTTAAGAGGGGTCCCCTTAATGCCGTTTCCTCTACGCACGGAGCCACCGGATGGACCTGAGGGCTGAACTCTGGATTGGGATCTTCTTTCTACTTTTTCTGCTCGTCGGGGCCAGAGCTCGCCGGCGGCAGGAGCCGTTCCCCTGGATCTACGTGTTGTTTTTCTGCTCCGGATTTCCCGCTCTCATCTACCAGATCGTCTGGCAGCGCGCTTTGTTCGGCATTTATGGAGTCAACATCGAATCCGTCACCATCGTCGTCAGCGCGTTCATGTTCGGCTTGGGATTGGGGAGTCTGATCGGGGGCGTCCTTTCGAAAAACGCTAGACTTCCCCTGCTCGTGCTGTTTGCGTTGGCGGAACTCGGTACCGCCGCTTTCGGACTGGTCTCGCTCCGGCTCTTTCATCACGCCGCGGAATACACTGCCGGTTCCCCGACCATCGAGACGGGGCTGGTCAGCTTTGCCCTGGTGGTCGTGCCCACAGTCCTGATGGGAGCAACCTTGCCGCTACTGGTCGAACACCTCGTGCGCACCTCCCGCAACGTGGGCTTCGTGGTGGGCGGATTGTACTTCGTAAACACCTTGGGGTCGGCGGCTGCGTGTTTCGTGGCTGGCGATGCCCTCATGCGGCTTCTCGGTCAATCGGGATCGGTGCGCTTCGCTGCTGCCATCAATGCCATCGTAGGAACCGCAGTGTTGATCTATTCGCTGGTGGGCAAGGCAAACGTGGAGACAACGCCGCCTCTTCACCCGGAAACCGGGAACCAGCTTGCCCCGGAGCACGATCGTGTGCTGCCGTTTCCGCTGGCCCTGGCTTGTGCCACTTTTGCCGGCTTCCTCGCGCTTTCCTACGAAATCATCTGGTACCGGCTCCTGGCTTTCGCTTCCGGAGGTGTAGCGCGCGTCTTTGCGCTCCTGCTGGGCAGTTACTTGCTGGGGGTCGCGCTCGGTTCCCGGATCGTCGAACGCTATTCCGAAGGCCCCGGCATGCGCAACCGCCAGGCGTCCCTGCGCCTTCTGGGTTGGGTCATGCTCGCGTCCGCACTTTTCAGTTTCGCGATTGGGCCGATTTTCGCCTTTTTGCTGAAGTTTGGAGCGGTGTACGTGATTGGGGGCGCGAACCTGCAATCGTACCTGTTGTTCTTGCCCTTGATCTGCGCCGGCGCCCTTTTCTTTGGCGCCACCTTCCCATTGATCTCTCACGTGTCGGTCCGCGCCGATGATCGTGCCGGGGCCGCGCTCAGCTACCTGTACGCCGCTAACATCATCGGCTCGACTCTAGGCAGCTTTGTCGTTGGTTTCATCCTGATGGATCATTTCTCCTTGCTGACCATCTCCACGGTGCTGCTGGCGGTGGGCTTATTGTTTGCCCTGGGCGTCCTCACCGTGAGTGACACACCCCGATCGCGGCTGAAAGCCGCAGTTGCCTTCGGGTTGGTCACCGCATCCATCGCCGTGGTCGTAACCCGCCCTGTGTTCGACACCATCTACGATCGTCTGCTTTTCAAGATGGTCTATCCCCGGTTTCACTTTCAGCATGTCGTGGAAACGCGCAGTGGGGTTGTTGGAGTCACTCCCGATGGAACCGTCTACGGCGGCGGCGTTTACGACGGCCATTTCAACATCGGGCTAGGCCGCGACGTGAACATGGTTACGCGCGCATACGCGATCAGCGCATTCCATCCCGCGCCGCGCCATGTGCTCATGATCGGACTGGCATCCGGATCATGGGCCCAGGTCGTGGCCAACAATCCTGAAGTCGAAGACCTGACCATCGTGGAAATCAACCCGGCCTATCTGCAACTCATCCCGCAGTACCCGGAGGTTGCGAGCCTTCTGCACAACCCCAAGGTGCGGATTGAAATCGACGACGGCCGCCGCTGGCTGCTGCGCAACCGCAACGCCACTTTCGATGTCATCGTCATGAACACGACCTTTTACTGGCGTGATCACAGCACTAATCTGCTGTCGTCCGACTTCCTGCAAATGGTGCGCGCGCACCTCAATCCGGGCGGGATGCTCTTCTACAACCCTACAGGGTCCAATGATGTGATGGCCACCGGCCTGGCCGTCTTTCCCTATGCCCTACGCTTCATGAATTGCCTGGTGGTAAGCGATGTTCCGATTGTGTTCGATCGCGAGCGGTGGAGAACGGTGCTCCTGAACTACACCATTGACGGCAAGCATGTCATCGGTTCCCCCAATCAACCAGCGGCGACCGAACTCGATCACTTGCTCGACATCCCCGTGGATCCGACTGGCAAGCTGCTGTTCTCCATCGAAGAGAACGACCAGTTGCGCCGCCGCCTGCAGCACCTGTTGATCTTCACTGACGACAACATGGGCTTGGAATGGCGCGGCTGACGATCGCGAACCGCCTGCACGTTCAAGATCAGGAGTGGACGTCACGAGCAGAGAGCAGCAAGCCTGGAATCCTCCTACCCTTTCCCCACAAACTGACTACAGCGCCGCAGGTTCACGTCCCAGATCGAGGGCTCCGAGGGCAGGCTTTCGACCCCGATTTCACTCTCTCTCCGCGTGCCGGGTTTGCCCACCCAGACCACCCGGAACTGGGCCTTGCTCTCGCCGAGCTGCACTTCCAGGGTTTCGCCGGGCAGAATTTGGCGGCGGATTCCCTGGATTACCGCCCCGCCACCGCTGATGTTGCGCACGCTGGCCAGTTGCATGAAGGGCAGGGCAAAGGCGTCCACGCCCCAGACACGCACGGGCAGAAGGGCGGTGACGCGCGGGTTGTGCCGGCGGTCCATGGGCCTTGTGAGGGGCCTGTCACCGAAATGGTAGGGGAGTCGGCCGCGGAATGATACTTACCCGGGTCACAGCCCGTGGGTGTCCAAAGTTACTAGCAGTAACCCGCGGAACGAGGTAGTTGCGGGTGATTGGGGTTTGGAGTTCGCTAACCGCCAGGCGGCGGCTAGTCCAGATCCGGCAGCGAGCACGCGCCCGCCCCACGCGGATCGCCGCAACTGCCGCACGGGCCAGCCGCACGCGTGGGAGTCGAGGTGCCCTTCGCCGCTACGGCGAATACCGAGAGCTGCTGGGTCAACTTTTTCCCGTGGCACTTCGGACACTCCGCCTGCTCACTGCCATATACCAGGGCTTCAAACTGGTGCGCGCATTCCTTGCAGACGTATTCAAAAATCGGCATGAAAAGCTCCCGCCGGCTCGGCCGGTTGCAAACCTGTGTACCATTTAAAATCAATCAGTGGGGAGTTCGCAAACCAAAGCTCAGAGCTTTCAGCCGCGGCGTGGCCTGCGCGGGGGACACAGGCAGACCATTGCCAGTTTCCTGCTCCCGCGGCGCATCGCTCTGCCCACCGCCGAAGAGCGCCTGATCGAGGTGGCCCCCGGAGCAAAAGTCCTCTGCCACTGCCACTGGCAGCCAAATCGCCGGGATGCATTGACAGTTGTGGTCGTGCATGGCCTGGAAGGCTCGAGCGACTCGCAATACATGCTGGGTGTCGCCGCCAAGGGCCTGGCCGCGGGCATGAACGTGGTGCGCATGAACCAGCGCAATTGCGGCGGCACCGATAGCATCTCTCCTACCTTGTATCATTCTGGACGCTCAGCGGATGTCGCCGCGGTCGCGCATCATCTGATTGAACACGACCGCATTTCGCGCCTGGCGCTGGCGGGCTTCTCCATGGGAGGCAACCTCGTGCTGAAGACGGCGGGCGAGTGGGGTAGGGAAGGGCCAGCCGAGTTTCGCGCGGTCGCGGCCGTCTGTCCTTCGATGAACCTCGCCGCCTCCGCCGACGCCCTCCACCTGCTCTCCAACCGTCTCTACGAGTTCTATTTCATGTGGCAGCTGCGCCGCCGGTTGCGCGCGAAGGCACGCCTGTTTCCTGATGTCTTCGATCCATCGCGCCTGCGTGGAGTGCACACTCTGCGTGAATTCGACGACAAAATTACGGCCTACTACTGCGGTTTTGCAGGCGCAGACGATTACTACGACCGCTCGGCCGCGGCCAACGTTGTGGACCGCATCGCGGTCCCCGCGTTGATCCTGCATGCCGCCAATGATCCATTCATTCGGATCATTCCCGAGACCCGGCAGAAGATCCGCTCTAATCCCAATATCACCTTCCTCGAGACCGAAGACGGTGGCCACTGCTCCTTCCTCGCCCAACCCGATGGAGATGACGGCCGTTGGGCAGAAGACCAGGTGATCGGTTTCCTAAGGGATTCCCAGAAAGACGTTCTGTAGAGACGCAGCTTGCTGCGTCTCCCCGTAAGCTGATTTATGATGCCGGACGTGCAAGCTGACTTCGCGGTCGAACTCGGATCCGACGACGAAACCCTCGAAGTTCCGTGGGCCGCCCCCGACCACGGCCCGCGCTATCTCGATCTGAGGCACCAACCCGAGCTCTTGTTGGAGATCGAAGAGGCCCGGCGGGAGCGTGAACTGGGCGAGTTCCTCACGGCCATCAATGCGCCGACAGGCCTGCTCGAGACCGCCAAGTGTGACGCCTGGGCGAGCAGCGAAATCACTCCCGAGGAAGAAGTCTTCGGGGCCGCTTGCAAGTTCGGATCCTACATCGATTTGTTTCTTTCTGACAGTCGTCGCTTCTCCTTCTCCGATACCGAACTGCTGGCCAAGCGCCTGACCCACCTCCTGCAGCGAGTGCCTGAGATTCCGGCCGCGGCCGAGTTCATCATCCGCCGCTGTTATTTCCATCAGAACCAGGAAACGCGCGACGGCTTCTACCTCACCTTTTACCTGTTTGGCTATGGGGATAAAGAACCGCAAGCGCGCCGGCAATGGACAATTGGTCTGAAGCTGGTGGAGAACGCGATTCGCCAGTTGTCAGCCGGAACCTTCTAACCCTGTGCCCGTGGACCCAGGAATGGAGGCGCAAGGCCGGGAGGGCGATGCCGGGAAGGCACGACTTCAGTCGTGCCGCCTGCAAGCCGGATACATGACCGGCTTTAGCCGCTGAGGTAAGCCTCACATTCAAGTCAACCCGCCTGCGCCGGTCCCCGAAACTGCGCCCACAGCTCTGCCCCGCGGCCTTTCCACTTCGTCCGCAGCACTGACAGCACCAGCATGGAGAGAAAAATCGTCAGCAGCCCCAACGACGCCGTCCGAATGTCGTTGGCCCGCTTGTGCAGAATGGAGAAGCGCCCGTACACGAACTCAATATGCACCCAATACACCAGCAGGGAGGTCTGCCCCAGTTGGATCATTGGGCTGAAACCCCACTGCCCCGCGCCCCAGCGGCACCAGCCGTAGATTGCCGCCAGAATCACCAGCAGCAGGCCTACGCGGATCAGGAAAAAGTTGGGACTGGTGTGCCAGAAATCGTACACTGCATAGATCTGCTCAGGCCGCCGATCCAGCCACCGCGCGAGGTCGATGAGACCGATCCCGCCAGCACCCGCGAGTGCGAAGATCGTAGCTTGCCGGTTGCGAGCCCACTCGCTCAACACTACAAATCCAATCGCCAGTCCTACAAAAGCAAACGCTGTCCAGGGGAAGATCGGAAACAGCCACGGCTGAGGTGTACCCAGGTTGTGCACACCATTGACGTACGACTCCAGCGGCCAGGGCAGCCAGTGCGGTCGCCAGTTCGTCCACAGCAGCGGTGTCAGCAGGGAAATCACCAGCCCGATTCCCGCCGCCGTCGTTGCCAAAGCCAGCCGCGTCTGCGCGCCTCGTGCGAGCGACAGGACCACCCAGCACGCTACTCCCATCAGCACCATCGAAAGGCCGATCATGTTCAGGATGTCCACGCGCAGCAGATCGCTCCACGGCGCCCAGGGAAACCCGAACGCGTACTCTTGGACACGAAACAGAAGTCCAAGCCCGAAGATCTCCGCGCCCCGGCGAATGGTCGTGTGTGCGATCTGGTCTGCGGAGATCCCCTTCTGCCGCAACTTGTCGGTGACCAATGCAAAGGAAATCCCTGCCAGAAACAGAAACAACGGCGCCGGCAAGGTCCCGCCCAACTGCGACCACATGAAGAAGGTGCTTTTCCGAGCCTCGCCACCCAGCCACGAGTCATAGCAATGCGTCTGAAACATCAGCACGCACGCCAGCCCGCGCATCCAGTCAATGTAGGCAAGGCGGGATGGGTTGGAAGGCACCGTGGAAGTATACGGGAAGGCAGAAATTAGCAATTAGCGCACGGGGCTGTCAGAGTGCACATTCGGCCGGTGCGCCAACTATCAATTGCTAGCTACCAATTGCTGCTTTACTGCACCGTCACCGTCACCGTCGCCGAGGTCCGCCCATATTGGTTGGTCGCATAAAGCGTGTAGGTCGTGGTCTGTCCGGGATTCACGGTGACGCTGGTGCCCCGCACTGCTCCCAGCTGTGGTGTGACGATTACATACGACGCGCCGCTGACGTTCCACGCAAGTGTCGCGCCAGTGCCGGCAGACACTGTGGATGGCGTCGCCGTGAAGCTGCTGATGGTCGGCGCAGCTCCCGAGGGAACATTGGATGCGGTGTACAGCGGGTTGATCTCCACCACCTCGAAATCCGAGGTCGTCACCTGTCCCAACTGGTGCAAGTCATCATTGTCCCAGCGGCTGTCCGGCGTACCACTGATGTACATGGAACTGCCGTTGTCCGCCATGATTAAGCCGTACTTCTTCATCGCCGTCAGCAGCACCTGGTTGGTTGCGGAGAACCCTGAGATGTCAAAATTGTTCTTCAACCGCAGCCGCATGCCCATCGGCGCGGCCAGCGAGTTTGTGGAGTTCGATGCCCAGTGCGAAGCTGGCGGAGTCATCGCTGCCTTGCTTTGCGCCAGGGTGAAACGCAGAGCGTGCTGGATTTTTCCCGAAGCTATTTCGTCATAGCGCGCCAGGCCGGGAAAAATCGGCAGCCCGGCGGCGTCCGCCGAAGTCCACTCCCACGGACGCTGCTCGTCCGACAACAAGTCCCACACCGCGGCCGAGCCGGCGTTCCAGGCTCCGTTGCCGTTTGGATAGGCGCTGTACAACTCGTACAGGAAGCAGTTGCCATTGTCGAGAACGAGCACATGCCGGTCGCCATTACCCGGATTGGGGTCGCCCTCAATCGGCGCATTGGCTGGAACCGGCATGGGCCCGGGATCGCTCTCGTCTCCATAGGCGG
This sequence comes from Terriglobia bacterium, assembly GCA_020073165.1. GTDB lineage: Bacteria > Acidobacteriota > Terriglobia > Terriglobales > Acidobacteriaceae > JAIQET01. The sequence continues at coordinate 60,413 of JAIQFP010000001.1, forward strand.
TAAAGTTGATCGGCACTACGCTCTGGTTCCCATCCACAACCACATACGGAATACCGATGTTCGAGCCTTGATATTGCCCGGACCCAAAGTCCGCATGCAGCCCAATGCTTGGGCCTATGAAGTTGATGATCGCACTGGAGTTGGGATCAACCGCTGCCCCGGAAACGTCCTGGTTCCAGAGATTGCTGCTGCTAAACGGTCGGAACCCGTCCAGGCTGCCGCCCTGGCCTGTGCTCATCGTATTGCAGGCCAGGTTCTGGGTGCCGGTGCCACCCGACCCTCCGCCCGGCTGCATCTGGCTGGAGTTTCCACCACCACAGCCGGCTAAGACCAGCAGAAGAACAATTGCGCTCAACAGTGTGAATGATTTCTTCATGGAAAGGTCCATGCTGATATTTTCTCGGAGGATGGCAGGATTACCGCCAGGAATCGGGACAGCAGGCCGGCAGAATCGGGACATGTACTTCCGGCGGTGGATCGTGGTCTAGCGCCATCCGGAAGCGACCCCTTACTAAGACTCGCCTCAGCAATGGCTTTGAAAGGGCGTGGCTTCCAGCCGCCCCGCCCCAAGCCCGCAACCCGCGCCCGCACCTATGGTAGATTCTGGCTAAGGGGCCCGTAGCTCAAACGGATAGAGCATCGGATTTCTAATCCGAGGGTTGCAGGTTCGATTCCTGCCGGGCCTACCAGCTTGCGCCGCTCAAACTCACGAGGGTGTCTGTCCCGGGGTGAGTGGATTCTCCGAAGCTTGCTCCGCCATCTTGCGCGGTTTGTGCTCACACGTGGCCGTATTGATGCAAGAGTCGGCCAGCCGCAACCGCTCCACCGGCCTGCCGCCGACGATATGGGACTCGATAATTTCATCTACGTCCGCTGCGGTTACCCCGCCGTACCACACCCCATCCGGATAGACCACCAGGTTCGGGCCATGTTCGCATTGGTCGAGACAACCGGATTGGTTGGCACGCACCTTGCCCTTCAAACCGCGTGCCTTCAGCTTTTCTTTGAATAACTTCTGCAGCGCAGCTTTGGCTTCAGGATCACAACACCCGCGCGGATGCCCCGGCGGCCGCTGGTTACCGCAGACAAAGATGTGTTTCTCGAACTTGGACATCAATAGAATTTACAGGATTAGGGGTTGCCGTGGGAACGAAAGGTGCCGCGCTTACTTCAAGCCTTCGACCAGATAGAGATCAGACAGCAGCCGGCGGTAGCCGTAGACATAGGCCTTCCCATCCGGTGTGGGCAAGACAGGGCCAACGTACTCAACCCCTGCCGGATCAGGAGGCATCAACTGTTTCCAAAGCGTTCGTTTCCCGCTGCCGGTATCCAGCAGATACACCCGCGCCGGCAACTCGCTGGGCCGGTAGACATACAAGGTGTTCCCGGTGGCGTCCCACAAAATGGGGATCTCTCCCGCTTCCAGCCCCGGAATCGGGTGCGCCTCGCCCCCGCCCACCGGGTAAAGGTAACCCACGCCGTCGGGACCCACTGCTGCCACCAACTTGCCATCGGGAGACACCGCGAAATCAGTCACATTCGTGCCTTCCGGAGTGACCGCCTCGGGCTTGCCTCCCTCCACATCCTGCATGTACAGCCGCGCGCTGCGGTTCGCTTCGTTTCCTGAGAACACGAATCGCTTTCCGTCGGGAAGCCAGACGGCGTGAGTAGAGTTGATCTGGCTAATAGCGCCATGCGCCACGGACTTGGACTCGCCTGCTTTCGTGGGCAGAAGAAAAAGCTGCGAGGGCTCGTCTGGCCGAGTGCACAACGCCCATTTGCCATCCGGAGACAACGCCATCGACGCGCCCTCTCCCAGCCGAACTGCTGGCGATTCGTCCGTGGTTCGCAAGTACACCGCATAGCTGGGCCCGCCGGCCTCACCCTCCTCGCGAAACAAGAGCGTCTTGCCATCAGGGGACAGCGTCAGCGGATAAGACCAGTCGAGCCAAGTCAAGTCACGTTCCGAGGCGTCACTTGGAGCCCGCACCGCCACTCCTCGTCGCCAGTTGTCGCGGGTGAGTAAGACACGCCCATCGCGCCAGGCGTCCTGGAGAGTCAGGTCGGCAGGCACGCGCGCAACCAGGCGCTCCCGCCCCGACAGACTGACGGCGAACAGGGCGCGATCGATCCCTACCTTGGTGGCAGTAAACCAAACCTCATCGCCGCTTGGAGCCCAAGCCAGGCCCAGCGCGCCGCCCGTCTGGACGCTGGAAAGGGTCTTCTTCTTTCCCGCCAGATCGACTACGGCGACTGCGCCAATGCTGTCTCCCGGGAAAGGATGGTCAATGAAAGCGATTCGATCGCCCTTGGGCGAGATGCGGGGATGGCTGATCCAACCGCCGGTGTCATAGAGCAATTTGCCGATCGGGTATTCCAAGCGGCTCCGCCCGGAAACATCCCGCACCACTGCGAGGGTGTCTCCATCCGGAGACCAGTCGGCCCATTGCACGTTCTCCAGAACCTCGCGTGGCGCCCCGCCCACCAGCGGCACGCGCGCCAGGGTTCCAATGTTCGAGTACGACTTGGCCTGATGGCTGTGCAACAAGACCGCCATCTCGCCCGTGGAAGAAACCGCCAGGATCTCGGCGCCGGGAAGGCCCAGGGAGCGCGACTCGGGGCTCTCTGGACGGGTGGTGAAAATCTCGACTGGACTGCCCTCCCAGGCGGCGCTGTAAATAACTGCCTTGCCATCGGGCGCCAGCCTCGCCAGGCGAATCGTGCCCCGGCGGTAGGTCAGCAGATGATAGAGGGGTGGCGTCGTCTTGCCCAGGTATTGAGCCAGGAAGAACGTTCCGGCTAGCAGGGCCAACAGCACCAGGACACCTGCCGCCACGTGCCACGTGGGGCGGTGCCGTTGAGTCGCAGCCGCTTCGGTCGCCTGAGCCTGGACCTGAACCGCGCTGGTCGGGCGGATCCCGCCCACGGCCCGGGCCGATTCCACTTCGCGCTTGAGCCGTTTCAGGTCTCCCCGCATCTCGGCTGCTGTCTGATAGCGGAGTTCGCGCTCCTTCTCCAGCGACTTGAGAATCACCTGCTCGAGTTTCACCGGGAGCGCTGAATTGAGGCTCTGCGGTGCGGCCGGTGTGCGATTCAGGATAGCTTCGAAGATGACCCCCTGGCTGCTGCCTGAGAACGCCAGGTTCCCGGTGGCCATCTCGTACAACACTGCGCCGAAGGCAAAAAGATCGGTGCGCGCATCAATCTCTTCCGCGCGAACTTGCTCCGGCGACATATAGGCTACTGTCCCCAGGGTCGAGCCCGGACTGGTCAACAGATGTTCGACCGGCGCCGTCGGCATCGCGGACGACCCCGAATCCGCCGCCCCGAGGCGTCCCGAACCCAGCTTGGCCAGACCGAAATCCAGCAGTTTCGCCTGTCCCCGCTTGGTGATGAAGATATTCGCGGGTTTGATATCGCGATGGATAATTCCCTTGCCGTGAGCGGCATCCAGGGCGTCGGCAATCTCGATGCCCAGGCTAAGCAAGGTCTCCGTGTCCATGGGGCGGCCGGCGATGCGATGCTTTAGCGTTTGCCCTTCCAGATACTCCATGACGATGAAGGCCTGGCCGCCCTGCTCGTCAATCTCGTGGATGGTGCAGATGTGAGGATGGTTCAGAGCGGACGCCGCGCGCGCTTCCCGCTGAAAACGCTCCAGGGCCTGGTGATCGCGGGCGACTTCCGGCGGAAGAAATTTGAGAGCGACAAAGCGGCCGAGCTTGGTGTCCTCGGCCTTGTAGACCACACCCATGCCTCCGCCCCCCAGCTGCTCGATGATCCGGTAGTGGGAGATGGTCTGGCCGATCATAGACGCGGGTGCCAAAATAACACGGGTGTGTCATCTTAGGTGGGATTGTCGCGGCAGTCAAACCGAACCGTGAACTCAGAGGAGAGGACTAGAAGGGGGGATCCTGGAGGTTCCCGCCGCTCTGGGCTTCCCGCGCGCCGGTTAATCCTTGAGTGGAACCATGCTCTTCTCGCCCTGACAAAACGTGGCGACTCGCTGCAGGCCGCCCTGGGCGTCGGTGAGCGTCATCACCGGACCGTAGCAATAGACAGCATGGCCTGATTCGGCCAGATACCACCGGCCGCCTTTTTGAGCCTGCCGCAGGATTGCGTGATCCGCCGGGATGCGCGGTGGCGGAGCAACCTCAGGCGCAGGAAGAGACAACAGCAAAAGCAACGATGCCAGAGCGTTCATGGTCTGGCCCCCTGGGAGTTAGATAGAAAACAGAACCCTGCGTTCGTCGGAAGTATCCGACGTGTCCCTGGGCGGCCGCGGCGGAAGTGGCCTGTGGGGTTTGCCCGCACTGTGTTCGCTCTTGCCGTTATCTCGCGGAGTCACCTGGGACGGTGAAGCTTGCATCTTGCCTTTTGGATTCGCCTGGGCTTGCGCTTCCGCCTGGGCCTGGGCCTCGGCGCGCTGCTTCTGGAAGGCTTTGCCCTTCATGGAAGACAACTGGGCGCTGTCGCTGAATAACTGCTTGATCAGATTGCGCTGGGAGTCAATGGTGCGCCCCTGCTCCACCACCAGCAGGGCCATGAGGCCGTAGGAGACCAGGAAAAGCACGGTGAGCACGGGAAGCAGGGTGTGCTTCGGCTTGGGTATGAAGGTTGATTGATCCGTCGTCCAGCTCAACAAGTGGCACCCCGATCTGCGCCCCGGAGCAGCGGGCATAGGCGGTAAATGCAGCTTGGACACCATCGGAGAGGAGAGTTTCAAACTGTTCCAGAAAAGGGACTTAGGACGAATACCAGGAGCCGCTGCCCAGGCTTCAGGTGCAAGTTGCTGCACATTAAGTAACCGGGATGTGTTACGGGCGTGACTTGCCAGGCCAGAAGCCGCCATGGGCGCGGCTTTTGGGGGCACCCACCCGGTGGAAAGCCAGCCCCGGGACCCAAGCAGCCGGTACCCCGTTGACAGCGACCGTACCCATGACCCCGTTCTACTTCCCGCCCAGGACCAGCTTCGCAATCGTGGCCAACTGCATGTTGGACGTGCCCTCGTAAATCTTGCCGATCTTGGAGTCGCGCCAATATTTCTCGACGGGATAGTCCTTCGTGAAGCCGTATCCGCCGTAAACCTCGATCGCCAGCGAAGTAACACGCTCGGCCACCTGGGAGCAGAATAGCTTGGTCATGGCGGCCTCCTTCACGAAGGGAACGCCGGCGTCTTTCATGCGGGCGGAGTTGTACACCATGAGGCGGGCAGCTTCAATCTCCGTGGCCATCTGCGCGATCTGGAACTGGATGCCCTGGAAATCAGCGATGAGTTTGCCGAACTGCTTGCGCTCCTGTGCATATTTGCAGGCATACTCCCAAGCTCCACGTGCGACACCCGCCATCTGTGCGCCGATGCCGATGCGGCCTTCATTCAAGGTTTCGATGGCGATCTTGTAGCCTTTGCCCACTTCACCCAGGACGTTGTTCTTGGGCACACGGCAGTCTTCCAGGATCAGTTCGCAGGTGGAAGAAGCGCGGATGCCGAGTTTGTCTTCCTTCTTGCCCACGGTGAAGCCGGGGAATTCTTTCTCGACAATAAAGGCCGTAATGCCCTTGTATCCCGCGCCGGGATCAATGGTGGCGAAGAGGATGAAAATACCGGCTTCCTTGCCGTTGGTGATCCACAGCTTGCGGCCATTGAGAACATAGTCGCCGCCCTTGAGTTCGGCCTTGGTTTGCAACGCGAAGGCGTCAGAACCGGAACCCGCTTCGCTGAGCGCGTAGGCGCCGCAGGTGTCCGCGGCCATGCGCGGAAGATATCGCTTCTTCTGCTCTTCGTTACCCCAGCGCAAGAATGCGTTATTCACCAGCGTGTTTTGCACGTCCACCACCACCCCGGCGGAAGCGTCCACCCGCGACAGTTCTTCAACTGCGAGGATGGCTTCGAAAAACTTGCCACCGCCACCACCGTACTGCTCCGGGATCTCGATACCCATCAGGCCGAGCTGGAAGAATTCGTGGATGAGGTCTTTATCAAACACACCCTTCTCGTCCATCTCCTTGGAGAGTGGGCGGACCCTGTCTTCGGCAAACTGGCGGATGTTGTCGCGAAAGAGGTTTTCATCTTCAGTGAGCGTAGTGAGAGGAGCTGGGGCGGCGGCTTGCAAAGTGATCTCGGGCATAAGAGTACCCTTAGTAGCAAGATGCAAAGAAGCGATATGTTGAACTGGAAATTCTAGCATCTTTGCCCATCCGCTGCGGTGTGTGCCCTACTGGGTGATGATCCGATTCGATCGGCAATCCCGGCTGTTCGAGAGACACACGTATACGTCCGTATCCCGTGTGGGATCTCCCCTCGAAATCAGTCGGGCTACGACGTGCTGCCTGCGGCGATCTACTTTGCCCCGCTGAGCTTCCCTAGCTCTGCGATGGTTGCCTGGTCATCGTAGATGCCGGCCCCCACCACATAAGGAGTGCCGCCCGCGTTCAGGGCATAACTGATCTTGCGGGACCCGTCCTTGTCGCCCGGCTTCGGCCACCAGTATTCCACCCACAGGCCGCCGGGGTTCTTGGCGGCTTCGCAGAGGTGCCCGAAGAACGAATTCCCTTTGGTGTCTTTCATCTGCAGGATATCCTTGCCAACGAGCTCTGGCTTCATGGGATGAGCCGCCATGACTCCCTTGCCGCAGTCCAGGACAAAGATGTAGGAATCCTTCCACACCCACTGGCTCGGTTTCTTGTTGAACTCAGCCAAGCCCGCCTCCCCGGTCCTCGACAGACTGCTCGCCGCATCGCGCACACTCTTGACGATTTCTTGTGCGCTTGCCTTGTCCTGTGCAATCGCGAATTGAGCCAGGCCACCAATGATGAAAGTGATGATGCCAAGAATAATGAGAATCTTGCTGCGTTTCATACCTACGCTCCTTGTTACTTGGTTGGATTTTGCGACTTTTTCTGCGCCCAAAGGGTGCAGTGCTCGATTTAAACGGCCAGCCGCCAGCACTGGCTGTGACCAGCGTCACAGAGGGGACGAAAAAGCAGCATCCTGGAAGGGCCCCTCGCGTGCTCACAATTGTCACGTAGTGGGTCCACGAGCAGGACGAGCGTCAGCTCAGATTTGCCTGGAGTGCACCAGTCTTAGTGTATCCGCCTGTAGAATCCGCTGGACCTGGTTGCGGGCGTGGACAGCCCAAGGTCCGGTGGTGTCCAGCTTCACGTAAGCGCGCCAATGCTTCAAGGCCTTGCGCGGCTCTTTGACCTTCTCGTAGGCCAGCGCCAGATTGTAGTGCGCGTCGGCGTAGGTGGGAGCGAGTTGCAGGGCGGTGTTGTAGGTCTGGATGGCCTCACTCACGCGGCCGGTCTCGTCGAGCACATTGCCCAGATCGAAGTACGCCAGGGCGTAGCGGGGATCGACCGTGATGGCACAGCGGTAGTGTTTCTCGGCCAACGCAAATTCCTGCCGGTTGTAGTAGAGCGTGCCTACATTGATGTGGGCGGCTGCGTGATCGGGGTCGAGTTCCAGCACGCGGTGATAGGTGGCGATCGCTTCCAATTGGCTGCTGGCATCCTCCTCCAGCGCGATGCCGCGGGCAAAGAGCTCGGCGGCATCAGCCGGCATCGGTTCCGTTCGGTTCATCGCAATGGGCGTGCTCGTCACGACTTTCTCTTGGGCAGAAAAGTCGAACATGAACTGGCCCGCGATGGGCTCGAGCAACTTGCCCCCGTGACGGAAGGCGACGCGGTGACGTCCGGTGGTAAAAGCTCCCGCTTCGAGCAGGGGATTCTCCATGCCGGCCGCCTGCTTCTGCATGGCCTCCAGCGATTGCCGGATCACCGCCGGACGCACCTTGCGGGCGCACAGATCACGCACCTTCTTGACTTGCAGGAGATCAAAAAAGGAGTAGCTGTCGGCGGCGGCTACCAGTCCGGCTTTTTCCCACCCTGCCAACTGGCGTGCCGTGAGCCGAAGAATTCGAAGCAAGTCCGCTCGATGGTATCGGTACACGCTTGTACTGGGCTCTCTGCGCGTATTATCCGGAAGCGGGCTTGCACTTGGCAAGGAGAAAGTAGTCTCCAGGGGAATCTGGGGCGGCAACTTGCAACACGAACTGTGCAACTTGCGTGGAAAAACAGAATTGGGCATACAATCTGCGGGCATTTTCAGCCGCGAGTGTCGTGCTACCATCCAGAAATCTCAGCTGGATGGACGCGTGAGGAAGTGCTTATGTATTGGATGATCACAAATCGCAACATCACCGGGAGCGGTTTGGGTGACAAGTTTGCGGATTTGTCCTTCTGGAAGAATGAATCGAAGAACGCGACTGACTTCGCCGCCTGGAAACAGTTGAAGCTGGATGAATTCCGGCAAGCCCTGGTGCAGGTCTCCGATACCTTCCCGGATCCCACCAAGACCGGCAGTGAAGATCAGAAGCACGTCAACATCTTTGTGCACGGCTTCGATAACAGTTGGTCTTCCGCCGCGGGGACCTACGCGAACATCGTGGCCGGCCTGTTCAGCGGGGCGCAATCGCTGGGCGAATGCGTCCTGTTTACTTGGCCATCGCAAGGCTCCCCCCTCGGCTATTTTCCCGATCGTTCTGAAGCCCGGCAATCGGCCGAAGACTTCGCCGATGTCTTGAGCGAACTCTATGACTGGATGGCCATGAAGCAGAAGCAGGCCGCGAAGGATCCCACTCAGGCCTGCCGAGCGATGACCTCTGTCATCGCCCACAGCATGGGCAACTACGTGCTCGAGAACGCGATGAATGTTGCCTGGACGCGCAAGAACCGTCCCTTGCTGATGAGTCTGATCAACCAGTTGCTTATGGTGGCGGCCGATGTGGACAACGACCTCTTTCGCAGCGGTGAGCAGGTTGAGCATGGCGACGGTGAAGGCATCGCCAATCTCTGCTACCGCGTGACCGCGCTCTATACCGGCCGGGATGCGGTGCTGGGAGCGTCCGCCGGACTCAAACACTTCGGCAAGAGACGCCTGGGGCGTAGCGGACTGGATCGCACATACCCGCTTCCGGACAACGTTTGGGATGTCGATTGCTCCCCCTTGATTGCCACCCAAACCAGCGGATTGGATGTCCACAGCGCCTATTTTCACGAACCGAAATGCTACGACCTGATGCGGTCCCTCCTCCGTGGCGTGGATCGCGGCGTGCTGGCAAGAGCCGGCTCGTTGCCCTCGGTCCTGCCCAAAACCCAAGGCCCACCACCCGCTTAGTTCGCAGTAATGCTGAAGGCTGGTGTTAGTGGGCGCGCAGTTCGGCAGCGAACTCACGGGCTCGGTTTCTCAGATGTTGCCTGCCGCCATTTGTTGGCTGATGTACTCCGCCTGTCGCAACGTCAGGGCCACAATTGTCAAAGTAGGATTCGCGGCGCCGGGTGTGCTCAAAGCACTGCCGTCAGAAATAAACAGATTCTTGACGTCGTGGGCTTGCCCCCAGGCGTTGCTGACACCGTCCCGCGGATCGGCGCTCATGCGTGCCGTACACAGGTTGTGAGTCGCCGGAGGAGTCGGACCGGTCACCACTCGTCGCGCACCAATCGCCTCGTACATCCTGGACATTTGACCTTGCGCATGTTTGCGCATGGCCTGGTCGTTGGCATGCTCGTCCACGTGCACATTCGCCACCGGCAGGCCGAATGCGTCCTTGACCTCCGAGTTCAGCGTGATGCGGTTGTCGGACCTCGGCATGTCCTCGCCATTGATGAACAGCCCCGCCATGTTCCGGTAGTTTTCCATGATTGACGCGAAGTCCCGGCCCCAACCATAAGGCAGGCCCACCAGCGGTAGCGTCGGGAGATCGAGTGTGACCAGTTCGATTCGGTAGCCGCCGACAAAGCCGCGGCGCGGATTGTTGATCGCTTCGTCTTCGACAACCCCTGCCAGTGTGGCGCCGCGCCACGAATAGACGGGCTTGTCGAAGATTCCCCACACAAAGCCGGTGATCTGGTGGCAATAGTTCCGTCCCACCTGGCCGGAAGAATTGGCGAGACCTTGGGGGAATCTTGCCGAGTCCGAGAGCAGCAGCAGGCGGGCGGTCTCGACGGCGTTGCCGGCCACGCAGACCAGCCGGGCCTTCTGCCGTTGCTCCTTTCCTTCACCATCGCGATAGATCACCGCGTTGATGCGTCCATCCGCCCCGTGCTCAATTCGTGTCGCCGTACACTCCACCCGAAGATCCAGGTTGCCGGTCTCTTCGGCACGCGGAATGTCTGTGTAAAGCGTGCTCCACTTCGCGCCCGTTTTGCAGCCCTGCACACAGAAGCCCTGCTGGATGCAGGAATCTCGTCCATCGTTGGGCTGGGGATTGATCGCCATGTGGCCGGTGTGCACCTGCTTGTAGCCCAGCTTCTTCGCTCCTGCATACATGACTTTGAAGTTGTTGGAAGCCGGCAGGCCGGGAATGCCATTGCGACGGGTCACGCCCAGCCGGCTTTCAGCGGCTTCGTAATACTTCTCCAGCTCCCGGTACGAGATGGGCCAGTCGATCAGCGAGGTATCCCCGAGTTGGCCGTAGGTGGTTTTTGCCCGCAGCTCCCAGGGCTGAAGCCGCGGCGCCGACGCCGTCCAGTGCACCGTGGTTCCTCCGACGGTCTTGCAATGCCACACCGGCAGGGTGGGGAAGTCCCGAGCTACTCCCCAATTGCCGCTCTGGGTGCGGGTATCCAGCCAGGTCAGTTGCAGGAAGGCCTCTCCGGGAATCTGGGAAAACGTTCTGCGCGACTGGCGCTTGCCCGCCTCGAGCAGCACGACCTTGATGCCGCGCCGGGTCAACTCGTGCGCCAGCGTGCCACCTCCGGCTCCGGAGCCGATAATGACCACCGAGTTACCGTCGCTGAACTCAATCCTGGCCATATCGGGGGTCTCCGGCCGTCATTCCTCCGCCGGCATCGGGCCGCTGTCTTCCAACGGAACCTCCGGTAGCCAGCGCAGATTGTTGAATCCGCGCAGCAGATAGCCCCCTTTGGAATACGCTTCGCCTTCGTAACCAAAGTGGGCGTACGCCATAGGGGTGGCGTAGAGGATCTGTGCTGTTTTCAGGCGCATGGTTTGAAAGAATTCCGATGATTCAATCTTCTTCAGCGCCGCCACCCGGTCACTCTCCGCGCTTTTCGCGAAACCTGCTCCCAGGCCTGCGACACCCGCCTTGATCATTCTGCGGAGGTTCTCATCCCTGCTCGCTTCGCCATCGATCGCCTGGATGACCAGCGCATACGCCGCATCCTCCAGTTTGTCGTGCGGCATGAGGGTGCGCGCCACCGCCATCAGCGTTGCCGCCTCAGAACTGGTGAGGGTGGTCATGTCCACGGCCCAGGCACGCCCTGGCGCAATCAGGGCCAGTGGACTTCCCGCCACTACCAGGCCCGTCAACAGGCCGGTTGTCGTCTTGAGGAATTCTCGGCGATGCAGAGGAATCGGTTCGTCCATCGTGACAACCTCTTGAGCTGGGAACCTGTCATCCTTGCCCGGACGGATTCGCGCAGGTCCATCTCCATGCCAGGGTGTCCGTAACCTGACCTAGGCAATCTGGCGTGCCGGGGACTTGAAGACCCGGCGTACCGAATCCAGGAAGGTGAGCACTGCGGGGGCCTCTTCACCCTTGCGCCACGCCGCGTACACCTCGATCTTGGCTTCGGGTTCATCGAGCCGCACCCAAGCCAGCTCTAAACCCGAAACCGAACGGTTCACAATGGCCCCCGCGCCCAGGAAAATCGCTTTGCCGGAAGCCACCATGATCGCTCCCGATTCTTCATGGGCCTCGGCGTGGGTCACGGTCAGGTGCGGTGTCAGGCCTTGCCGGCTGTACAACCCCAGGATCTTGTCGTAGAGTCCGCTGGAAAAACTGCGGTCGAAAACAATCAGGGGTTCATCGGCGACATCCTTCAGTCGCAAAGACCGGCGCTTCGCCAGGCGGTGTCCCTTGGGCAGCACCACCACAAAATTCTCCTCAAACAGCAACTCGCAGTCGAGCACGGCTTGATCGACGGGTGGACGCAGGAAGCCGACATCAATCTCGTTCCTGCGCAGAGACTCATTCTGCAAGTTCGAAAAAATGTCCCGGCACTCGACCTGGACCGCCGGGAACCGTTTGCAATAGTCGAACACCACTTTGCTGACCACTCCGCCCAGCCCCGAAGCCAGACCGATCTTGACAACCCCGGATTCTCCTTTCTTCGCGTAGCGCGCGGCCTGGGTGGCATGCCCCGCCTGGACCACCAGTTTTCTTGCTTCCTCAAGAAAAGCACTCCCGGCTTTGGTCAGCTCCACCCGCCGCTTGTTGCGCACAAAAAGCACCACCCCCAGATCGTCCTCCAACTGACGGATCTGGCGGCTCAGCGGCGGCTGCGCGATATGCAGTTGTTCCGCCGCCTTTCGGAAGTTCAGGTGTTCCGCAACCGCGATAAAGTACCGGACGTGTCGTAGTTCCACGGGCCCGCATTTTATACCCGTCGAACATCCCCGCAAGTGCTTCTTTCACACACTCCAGCATCTGCCGGGTTGACACTCGTGTGCCTCAACCACGGCGTGCCAGACTATTTGGACGCAGAGGGTTCTTGATTTTCCTGGGCTTGCAGTTCGCGCAGCTTGAACCGCTGTAGCTTCCCGGTAGCGGTTTTCGGAAGTTCGGGCAGAAACTCAACCCAACGAGGCCGCTTGTAGCTGCCGATCTTCTGCCCCACCCAGTCCTGGAGTTCGCGGCGCACCTCGTCGGTCGGGGAAACATTCGAATTCACCACTACATAGGCTGCCGGCTTGGTCAGTCCACTCTCGTCATCCCGCGCCACGACTGCAGCTTCGCGCACCGCCGGATGCGCAATCAGGGCGCTCTCCACTTCGGTCGGACTCAGCCAGCGTCCATTGACCTTGAACAGATCGTCGGACCGTCCCGCGTACCAGAAGTACCCGTCCTCATCCTGGTAGTACTTGTCCCCGGTACGAAACCAGTGACCCTGGAAAGTCTCCTTGGTTTTCTCGTGTTGGTTCCAGTAGCCGACGCAGGTGGAGTCTCCCTTGATGAGCAGACTGCCAATCTCTCCGGAAGGCACCGGCTCTCCCTGGTCATCGACAATCCTGGCCTCGTAGCCGGGAATGATCTTGCCGCTCGATCCGGGTCTCACCTCACCCGGGCGATTGGAGATTACCATTTGCAAGGTCTCGGTAGAGCCCAGGGCATCCAGGATTTCGATCCCAAAACGCTGTCTGAAACGTTCCAGCAGTGGAGCCGGCAGAGCCTCGCCCGCTGAGATGGCGTGCCGGACACTGGAGAGATCAAACTCGCCGCCATCTTCGCGCCAGTGTGCCAGCAGAGCCGCATAATTGGTCGGAACAGAAAAAAGCAAAGTCGGCCGGTAGCGTTCGATGTCGGCGTAGATACCAGCAGGAGTGGGACGGTCAGGGGAGAGAATGGTGGTGGCGCCACAATGCAACGGGAAATAGCCGGCATTCCCCAAACCGTAGGCAAAGAATAATCGCGCCACGCTGTAGCAGCGGTCGCGCTCATTCATCCCCAGGATGCCCTTGGCGTACAACTCCGAGGACACCACCATGTCGTGATGCAGGTGGATGCACCCTTTCGGAACCCCGGTGCTGCCCGAGGAGTACAGCCAGAAAGCCGCGTCATCCTTGTGTGTGGGTTCCGCCTCCAGCTCCGGTGATGCAGCATCCATCAGCTCGTGCAAACCTGGCTGTTGTGCCTTCCCCGTGCCCACCACCACAATCTCCCGCAGGTGCCGCAGCCGCTCGCGCGGGATCGCTTCCAACTGGGGCAGCAGGGCTGCGCTCACCAGCGCCACCCGCGCCCGGCTGTCGTTGAGGAGATATTCGTACTCGTGCGGCTTCAGAAAAGTGTTGGCCGGCACCGCCACGGCACCGATCTTGATTGCGCCCAGGAACGCATACAGAAACTCCGGTGTGTCCAGAAGCACCAGGAGCACCCGCTCCTCCGGCCGCACCCCCAGCCGTCGCAGCGCATTGCCTAGGCGATTGGTCCGCTCCTGAAGTTGCCGATAACTGACCCGCTCTTCCCCGCACTCAATCGCAGTCTTGTCCCCTCTTCCTTCGAGAACATTACGGTCTACGAGATGGGCAGCGACATTGAAGGTCTGCGGCAAGGTGATCAAGCCATCTCTCCAGCGCGGATTTGGAAACCTTCACGTTCCGGCGAGAAGTTGCGGAGTATAACACGGGAAAAATTGTCACTCTCGTCCATCGCGTGAACGTGAACCTCACCGCTCGGTCGGTTAACTTGCCGTTGAGCGCTGAGCTCGTTCCTGCCCCAACCGTGGGGACAAGCTGTGAACGTCAGCAAGAGGTTGTCTCGTCTTTCGGTTGCACCCGGCAAATCGAGCGAGCCCCGAGCCGCATGAGCCGGTGCGCAGCCCTCGGGGACTGATACCCATAAAGTATTACTTTTAGACCAAACATGTATTGGACAGTTTTCCGGTTTCAAACGATGCTCTGCGCAAAATGTAGAGCTGCGATCTTGCTCGCGAAGGGTCTGAGGGTGGCCTTCCTCCCGGACCAGCGGACGTTACTTCGCGCGGCTGTCTGGATCGCGGCACGTGGGGAATTCAGGCAGTTTTTTCTTTATCCGCAGTTCTTGTGCGAATCAGTGCGGCCTTTTTCATCGAATGCAAGGCTCAGGTTGCTGAGACCAGCAAGACTTTAGAGCATGCTTTGAACAGAGGTTCCGGCAGGGGGAGATTGCCATGAAACTGCGTTCCACGTTGAGCGTTTGCGTCATTGCGGGGATGGCCCTTTGTCTGGCTCCGCGCGCCTTCGGGCAAGCCACGATCAGCTTTGCCCAGTTGAATGGCACCATACTCGATAGCAGCGGCCGCGCGGTCGTGGGGGCGTCTGTCACGTTGCGCGACCAGGACACAAACCGGACTTACAGCGCGTCCTCCAATGCATCCGGCTTATATGTCGTGCCGACACTTCCGCCAGGTCAATATGAGCTCACGGTCCAGAATGCCGGTTTCGCCAAGTACGTGCAGAGTGGAATTGCCCTGAGCGTCGGCCAGACCGCAACCGTCGATGTCACGCTGAAGGTTGCCGCGGCCGCCGAGGTAGTGAACGTGACTACCGAAGCTCCTCCCGTCGAACCCACGCGCTCGGAAACCAGCCAGGTCATTGATAGTGCCCAGATTCAGGGACTACCGACGAACGGCCGCCAGTTCGTTGACTTTGCCTTGCTGACTCCCGGTGTCGCCACCGGTCGGACCAGCATTCAGTCCACCTTCACCGAGACGGAAGTTACTCGTATTTCCTTCGGAGGCATGCGGCGCGACCTGAGCAATGCCGTAACGGTGGACGGCGCCGACTACATCAACGAGGCCACCGGCTCACAGCGCGCTACTCCCTCGCAAGAGGCCGTCAACGAATTCCGCGTGGTGAACAATAGTTTCGGCGCCGAATACGGCCGCGCTCTGGGCGGGATCGTCAACGTGGTGACCAAGTCGGGAACCAATGATCTGCACGGTTCCGTCTATGGATACATCAGCAATAACAGCTGGAATTCCCGCTCGCTGCTGCAGTTGCCGCAGTTTGATGCTTATCGCCGGGGCCAGTTTGGAGCGACCCTTGGCGGTCCGCTGAAGAAGGACAAGACGTTCTTCTTCATGAATTACGAAGGCCAGCGCCTGGGAGAATCCCCCACCTATCCGGGGACCTTAATCGCGAACCTCTCGCTCATTGATACCGCGAAGGAGGCCATGGGGCTGGCGCCCGAGGATCTGAGCGTACTGAAGACGATCGACCATGATGACGGCTTTGTGCGGCTCGACCACCAGATCAATAACAACAACCGGGTTGCGATCCATTACAACATCTTCGATGCTCGTGACCTGAATACGCTGGTCGGCGACACCCTCGACGGGGGCGGCATCGGCGCTCCCAGCAGCGGACACGATACCTTCCTGCGCGATCAATCCCTGGTCGGTACCCTGAATACGCTGCTCAGGCCAAACCTAGTCAACACTGCCCTGGTGCAATACGCGCGGCGGCACTACAACTTCCCCGGCGTGACCGGCCAACCCAACCTGGACATTCCCAACACGCTGCTGTTCGGACACAACTTCGGGACCTTTGATGCCATCAACGAAAGCCGCGTGCAGGCCTCAGATAGCGTGGCCTGGATCAAGGGGAACCATTATTTCCGGTTTGGCGGCGACTTCAACCACATCTGGAATTTTGTGATCTGGCCCGGATTCACCCCCATGCGCATTATCACTCCCGGCTTCAACTGCCTGGTCGATTTTGCCCGCTTCGTGAACCAGACCGCGGTAGTTCCTGAGAAGCCGGAGGACGGGCCGTGTCCCACCTCCAGCTTCCCCTTCTTCTCGGGGAGTGACGTGGGCCCCAATCCCAACGATCCTCTCAATGGCGTTCCCATCGTCTTCTGGGGCGCGCCCGTGGGCACCGCACCCATCCCGCCTGAGGGCGAGTTACCGCCGGTCATCCCTCCTGCCGGCGGAGCCTGGCCGAACGCCTATGTGAATCCCCAGGACTACTACGTCTACATCAATCACAGTTACTACGGCCTGTTTTTCCAGGACCAGTGGCGCCTTACCCCCAAACTGACCTTGAACTACGGTTTAAGGTGGGACTTCGAGGGTGGCTTGTGGCAATACATGAATCACGACTATCGCGGCTTTCAACCCCGCATCGGACTCGCGTGGTCGCCCACCAAGCGTACTGTGGTTCGCTCCGGCTTTGGCATCTTTGATGACCATTACACCATGACCTTCCTGTTTGTAACCTCTCCCCAGCGCGAGGTGGTGATTCCCAATGCGCCCCAGCCCTGGGTAAGAATCGGCAACGAGACCGCAACCTGGGTCCTCAACCTGTTGCCCTTCCAGCCTATCGTCTTCGGCGGACTCAAATACCCCGACGGATCCAATCCGCCCTTGCCGGCGCAGGCCGCGGCCACTCTCATCACCACCGGCCAGAACCCGATCAGCTTCAATACCGGCCCCCCGGGCTCGCTGGTTACCAACAGCGGCGGTGGCATTGACCGCAACAGCCGCATCCCCTATTCCGAGCAGGCCAGCCTGGAAATTGACCAGGAACTCGGCAAAGGATTGGTGTTGAGCGCTAACTACCTCTTCGTCGCTTCCCACAAGCAGATCCGTCCCGAGAATCTGAATGTGTGTCCGCCCGGCGGGCTGTCCAACGCCGCCACCTTTTGTCCCCCGGCTTCGGCTGTGGGCTTTCCTCCCAACAACAAACTCCCCGACGGCAGAGACGCCTTTAGCGGCCCGCTCTACAGCAATGCCGGCCTGATGTACTTCCTGGATAACACCGGGGTTTCCATCTACCACGGCGGCAGCATCGGGATTTCCGGCCGGACCGGCAAGTATTTCCGCTTCAACGCCAACTACACCTATTCCCACACCATTGACGATGGCACTTTCACCACTTTCGTCAGCACTCCGCAGGACTTGTACCGGCGCGATCTGGAAAGGGCTGATTCCGTTCAGGACGTTCGCCATCGCTTCGTGGCCAATTTCGTCGCCTCCGGCCCACAGAACACTTTTCTGAGGAACTTCGAGTTCAGCAACATCCTGAACCTCCAGTCGGGGCGGCCGTTTACCATCTTCGTGGGTAACGATATTAACAACGACACCAACCCGGTGACCGATCGTGTAGGCCTGTCACCGCGAAATTCCTACCGTGGCGACCACCTCTACTCCAATGACATGCGCCTCTCCTATAAATTCCCAGTTGCCGAAAGTAAGAGGCTGGAGCTGGCGGTTGATGCGTTCAACGTATTCAACCGGCAAAACGTGGACGAAGTAACCTCGGTCTACGGTGGCGGCACCATCGATTTCTGTGGGGCCACCCCCAAGCATTTTGGCGATGCTGCTTCGCTCGCCATCCAGCAAGGGGCGGTAACCTGTGATGGCACGACCAATGGTGGTGCTCCGTTCCCCAATCCTCTGTTCGGTACGCCCCGGACGATGTTCAACCCGCGTCAGCTTCAGTTCTCGGCCAAGTTCACGTTCTAGCTGTGTTGGGCTCTTGGGGGCAGCCGCCGGTGCAAAGCGGCTGCCTTCGTGACTTGATAGACAGCTTCTACTTGCAGCAGATGCAATCTCGCGTTGACAGGAGAAAGGATATGGGCATCTTTCCCAGAACTTGCTTGGCAGGGTTTCTCGCAGTCATGGTAATCGCTTCGGTCGCTCAGGACCAGAAGACGGAAATCAAACACGCCCCCGCGCCCGCCACATCGCCGGCCTCCGGTCACGAGATGTTCGTGAGCTACTGCGCCTCCTGTCACGGCAAAGACGCCAAAGGGAACGGCCCCGCCGCCGCCGCCCTCAACGCTGCCCCGGCAGACTTGACCACTCTGGCCAAGAAGAATGGCGGAAAATTTCCCGACATGAAGGTCACCAGCGTCCTGCGTGGCCAGGCGAGCGTGGCCGCCCATGGCAGTCAGGAAATGCCCGTGTGGGGCCCTATCTTCTGGCGCATGAGCCAGGGCCATCCGGTTGAAGTTCAGCAGCGCATCGCCAACCTCAGCAGCTATATCAAGTCGCTCCAGGAAAAATAGCCCCCCGAGCGGAGTGATTCGTGCAGGAGGGGCTTGAAGACTGGAGCCGACGAGCGGACTTGAACCGCTGACCTGCCGATTACGAATCGGCTGCTCTACCAACTGAGCTACGTCGGCTGTGGTTCGATTCTAAATGCCCGCGGAAGGGAGCGTAAAGCCCGGTCAATGGTTGAGGGAGCCATTGAACATTTTCACAGCAGGCGCTACGCTGTGATTCGTAGAAGGAAGGCTAGGGCAATGGCTAAGTCTCTCGGTTTTTCGCGATTGGCGACGATGGCAGCGCTTCTGGGCCTGGTAGTCTCAGCGCTCCCTGCTGCGGGTCAGGGCAACGGCGTCCCTCTTCTTCGACTTCAGCACGCGACTGCCGAGCTGGAGATTAGCTCCAGCGCTCCACACATGCAAGGTCTTTCCGGTGTGACGACGGGCAACCCGGGCGATGTTTGGCACTACCCGAATTCAGTTTCCTGCCTGCTGGTCTACCCGGACGGCAAATACCTCTTCGAGAAGCGAGAGGAACGGACGCTAGGCAAACCAAAAGTCAAGCTGGCGGAGGGTACATTCACGCCGGACGAACTAGGGCAAATGAAGACCATCCTCGATGACGAGGCCTTGCGCAGTGTCAGTTCGCCGCCCATGCCCCCCATGCCCGACGATGTGGTTGCAGTCCGCGAAATCGAGACCCTGAACGCGCAGATCGATCGCGGCGGAAATCTTCAGGACTTCATGACCGTGAAGGAGCGGCTCAAAACCAAGGCCGCCTCGGGACTCGACACCCAACTGAATAATGGAACCAGGTATGAGAAGACGCTGGCCCCGCTGCTGAGGTGGTTTAAGGATGTCGAGAAGAAAACCAAGTCGGCTCTTAAGGATGCCCAACCGCAATACTGCACCCCCATGAATATTGGCTAACCCAATGCCACGACTGCCGCGGATCTGGTGCTTGGTTCTTTTGCTGGGTTTCGCCCCAGGGATGGGGCAGGGACAGACCGCCAACGGCCCGCCCTTTCAGCTCTTTCTTTCCGAGGTGCAACCCGGTGCCATGGCTACTGAGCAGCGTTGCACTTTGGTCTTTCCGGACCGCCGTTTCCACTACGAAACTGCCAGCACCAAACGCGGGCGCGAATTTGGCCGCAAAGTATATGAAGGCGAGCTTCCCGATGCGGACTGGCGGGCGCTCACTGCAATTCTTGACAGCGAGGAACTTCGCAAGCTGAATGTGCCCCGAGCCTTGCCTTCACCGGTGATGCAGGACGTGCACATCTTCAATATCAGTGTGGCACGGGAAGGGAAGTTTCAGAATCTGGAGTTTCTGAATGACAAGAGCCGCAAGCCCTACGACTCCGAACTGAAGCCACTACTGCAATGGTGGAAGTCATTCAACCATCGCCACATGTCTGAATCGCACGCTGCTCCGAGTCATCAATGCTCACTCGACATCAATAGCACCCTGTTCGCCCAGTGAGCTGCGTGAAGCATCTGGCCCACCCAAAACGAAAAGGCCGCCCGGCAAAAGGCGACCTCTTCTTCAAGGGAGAATAGTTCCAACGGAGGTTAAACCGTCAAAACTTTCTGGCGAAATCTTATGAGCCGAAAAAGCGGGGTGTCAAGAGATTTCTTGGAAATAAATAGCTTTATTTTCAATGGCTTAGGAAATGGGTTAACAGGCGGTGCAAAACGTCTCAGGCTGAGACTAGTGGCCGTTCTTTCGGCCATAAACCGCCTTTATTGATGAACTTACCTGCTGAACGTCCGGCTCGGGAGGCCCTTCCGACAGGTGCAGGGAGATAAATTCCATCTCTCCGGGACGGTCGAAAACCCGCTCGGGGAACAGACGCTTGATGGCGATGCGGAAACCGCCAAAAGCGAGGCCCGCCACCAGCATGAAGCCAAAAATGATGGCGCACAAGATGATGACGTTCACCAGCAGATTGGCCAGATTGTCTTTCTTGGTGGCGTAGGTGTTCTGGTTCCAGGTCACGTCGGCGTCGTAGTTCACCGCTGCCAGCAACGAGCGAGCGTCACTTTGCGTGAGCGGACCGGCAGCCACTACCACGATCGGGCCGGTTCGTTTGTCGAAGACCGGACCCACATCGCCGAGCGCGGAAGATCCCGCCGGCGATGCCGCGCTCGCAGGATGCGCCGCGGCCTCGATCCGCCGCAGATGCTCGGCTGCGATCTGCGGCGTGGGATAAGAGATCAGCATCAACGTAGCTTCACCACCGGAGCCCTGGTAACTCCCCAGCACCACTTCCGCTCCCGCGTTGAAGTCCACCAGTGCCGCCGGAAGAGGTGTGCCGACCTTCTCCAAAGCCACCGGACCCACCACGTACTTGGCGCTGTTCTTGACGTACGACTCGCGGGGAAGATAACTAGGCAACGTAGGCAGCTTCTGTGCGCTGTCGGAGGGCAAAGGCAAAGCGCCCGCCAGTTCACGGAGTTCGGCAGCCGACATTGCGGTCAGCCGGGCGAACATTGCGTCCACCAGAATGTCGCCGCGATAGAAGAGCACGCGCTCGTTGAGCGAGGCGGCGGCGTCGCCAATCTCTTCCGTCAGCATCTGCGGCATTTTGTAGTAGGTGAAGGCGCCGTAGGCGCCGCTGGCATCCGCGAACCGCGCTGCCTTAAGGGTAAGCTTGCGGCCGTCGTCGCGGACATAGGTAGCCGAGGCGAAGTCAGCGAAGCCGTATTCCTTGAGCAGAGCGGCGTTCACCGAATCGGCGACAGCGGGATCCTCGCTGGTGCGCATGCTATCGGAGAGTTGCCATCCGCCAAATTCCTTGGGAAGAATAGGGGCGGGCGGTGAGCTGGCGGCAAAAGCCGCGCCAGCCAGAACCAGGCCCACGAAGAAGGCCGAGATGATTTTGGGAACCTTCATGAAGACGGAGGCCGTGCGGGCCATCCCTAACAATTAGACTACAGACTCGACGGGAAAGTTTCCAGAATGGGGCTCGAACTCGGGGCCGCGTGACTCGCTGCTGCTATTGCCCCTCGCCCTTGTCGATCTTGCTGGCGACCTTGACCCCGCTGAGGCCGCTGACGTACTTGGATATCCCGCGGTAGAGCGACTCGGCAATCTTCTGCCGGTACTCGGGGGTCTTCAGCCGGCGCTCGTCGCCGGGGTTGCTGACGAAGGAAATCTCAGCCAGGATGGAGGGCATATTGGCGCCAATGAGCACGATGAAGGGCGCCTTCTTCACCCCGCGATCGCGGATGCCCGGGCTCTTCGCCGACAAGCCGCTATGCAGCGCGTGCTGCACGT
Organism: Terriglobia bacterium; assembly: GCA_020073165.1. Classification (GTDB taxonomy): domain Bacteria; phylum Acidobacteriota; class Terriglobia; order Terriglobales; family Acidobacteriaceae; genus JAIQET01. The sequence continues at coordinate 82,184 of JAIQFP010000001.1, forward strand.
CAGAGGCAAATTCGTGCGACTCCTCGATCTTTTCCTTGAGTGCGATTTTCTTCACCAGGTCCTGTAGTTCGTGGATGGATTTCTCTGAGACCGCGTTTTCTCGCGCTGCCACCTCCAGCGCATCCGCCGACGATGTGAAGTTCAGGTAATAGGTCTCCACTCCCCGGGCATCTGGGTCGTCGCTGGAATTGGCATGGATGGAGACGAACAGGTCGGCCTGCTCCTGGTTGGCAATCGCCGTCCGAGTCTCCAGCGGGATAAAGGTGTCGTCGGTCCGCGTGTACACCACCTCGGCGCCGAGGCGCTCGAGTTGCTTGCCCAATCGCTTGGCGACGTCGAGAACCAAGTCCTTTTCCAGCAGACCATTGGGCCCGATGGTGCCGGTGTCATGCCCGCCGTGGCCGGGGTCAATCACGATCTTGCCGATCTTCAGGCCCAGGGCGCGAATCAGGGAACGATCGCCGCTCGCGTTGGGCTGGGCCTCGTGGACGTCGAGTTCCGGTGGTGTAGCCGTCCGCTTCCCCTTGACGCTGCGACCCTTGCGCGCTGGCGGCGTGGGCGGCGCTGCCTTGCTCTCGGGCTTGATATCCGGCGGATCCAGCTGGGTGACGGTGACATCGTCCTCATCGTCAGGTTCGACAATCTTCTTCTTCCCGCCAGTGGGGGCGGCCGCGGTCGACGCCTTCTTAGGCCCCGCTTTCGCCTCTACTGTCGGTTCGGGCTGGGACGGAGCCGCGGGTGCGTCTGTCTTGGCTGCCGCAGGCGTGACTGGTGTTCTCGTGGGTTCCGGTTTGGATTCCGCGATGGCCGTCGCGGTGACAGGTGCAGATTCCTTGCTGCGCGCTGCCTTGGCCGCTTGCCGCCCGTGAATATCAATGATCAGGCGCGAAGGATTGGGCAGCAGGAAGGCCTCGTAGTCGGAGAGGTCATCCACCTCCAGCACTACGCGCGTCTTGCCCGGCTGGAACTGGGCCACGCGGATCTTCTTGAGGAAGCCATCGTCTACGTCGAAGGTCTTGCCCACCAGCGTGGAAGCCAGCTTGGTATCGAGCAGGTCGAAAAAGATGCGATCCGGGTGGTCGATGCGTTGCGACTCGTACTTGACATCTTGTTCGAGGTCAATCGCTACCCGCGTGTAGTCCGGTGTGGACCAGTGGCGGATGCTGGTAACGCGTGCCTGCCGGCTGGCCCTGGAGTCGGCGGCATCGTGGCTGTCGTTGCTCGCGCTCTGGTTAGCATCGTCGGGCCCGCTTTCATCGTCGGAAGCCTTCGAACTCCGCGTGTCCTTGGATCGCAGGCTGGCCTGCTGCACGGGTTGCGCCAGCGCCTGGCGCGCTTCTTCCGCCAGGTGATTGCGGGGATAGCGGCGCAGGAACTCCGTGAAGGTGGTGCGCGCGCGGGCGGGATCGTTCAGATCATCCTGGTAGATCTCGCCGACCGTAAACAGCGCATCGAAACGATACTTGCTGCCGGGATATTCCCGGCGCAGAAACTGGTACTGTGCGATGGCCGAGCGCAGGATGCCGTCGTCGTCAAAGCGGCGGCCCATTTCCACCTGCAACTCAGCCACCGCAACCACGCTGGAATCGGCCTTGCTGGACGTTGGAGAACCGTAGTAGACCCGGCGATAGGCGTTAATGACTCGCGAATATTCGCGGCGTGTGCGCTCGCTGGAAGGGCGGCCGTTCAACGCCTCCCGCATGCGCTCGGCGGTGGCGCACTGCGTTCGGGCCCAGGCCTCCGACTTGTGCCCGCCCGCACGCGCCGGAAGCGCGGGGAGCAACAGCAGCAAAGCTGCGCCCAGACGCAGCATGCGTCGGCTTCGGAGGAGGCTCTTCAATGTTTCCAGTCCGTAATCGCGATGGTTCTACTACCTGCCTACTGAGAGATGCGCTTACCCTCAGTCGGTGTTGCTAATGTACAGAAACCCGTTGGCATCGCGTTGTACCCGCACCGGATCATGCACGGGACCGCCCAGGATGTGCGAGTCCGAATCCGATTCGCCCAGATACAACTGGGTGATCCGTTTGACGTAATTGCGGGTCTCGGCGATTCGCGGTACCCCGGCACTGCGTGCCACCGCCCCTGCGCCCGCGTTGTAGGCCGCCAGGCTGAGCTTCAGGTCGCCACCGTAGCTCTCCATCAGCTTCTTGAGGTGGCGAACGCCAGCGTCCACGTTCTGCAACGGGTCGAAGGGGTTGGAGACGTGCAGTTGCCGTGCCGTCTGCGGCATCAGTTGCATCAACCCCATCGCGCCCTTGCGGGAAACCGCGTTGGGATTGAAGTTCGACTCCACCTTGATCACCGCACGTACCAGGCTGGGATCCACGTTGTGCCGGGCCGCTGCCTGATCGATCGCGGCATCGATCTGCTCCTGGGTAAACGGCCTGCCACGACTGAAAGTGACCGGAGCGCTCGAGTTCGAGCCCTGGTCCAGGTACTGGTTCACCTCGGCCGCCGCCGAGCGCGCCGCCCGTATGTTGGCGGAGGGAACCGGCTTCCAGCGATGGGCGGTCGTACTCCAGTAGACCAGCGAACTTTGCCGGGTTACAGGAGCTTGCGCCCACCGCGTCGCGGTAACGGGAGCTTCTTCGTTGACATAGACCTTGCGGCCGCTGTCGTCGGTCGTAGAGGTGATCGCCGTGGTGGACCCGGTCTGTGCCTGCACGTATGGCGTAGTAGTCGTGAGAGAAAGGAAGGTCGCGATTACGGGACTAGCCATCAGGGCGAGTTGCAGGTGCTTTCGCATAGCCGGGTACCAGCCTTCGCCACCGAGACACAAAAACCCCGGTGACTACCTACCCGGGAACCTGACGGAGAATTCTTACCAGAGTGCAGCAATTATAGGCTGGCAGGGGGGAGGGGGCAATCTCTCCGAAGGGCATAGAACCACCGAAGTAATCCGCATAAGTTACTGAAATATAGCTTGTTAGGGACGGACTGCCGGCCCTCGCAGGTGCGCTTCCGGGAATTCGACCCGAAATGGGCACGCAAGAAAGTTCTTGACTTTGTGGACTCTATAATACAAAGTACTCTGCATACGGAGAAGTCCCATGATCAAGCGCATTGCCGCCCTGACCTTCATCTTCGTCTGCACTGCCGTCGCCTGGGTCATCCTGGGCGCCACCATTTTCGCGCGCACCTATTCAGCGGGCGATCGCCTGGAAACCAAAGTTGCCTCCAGTTGGGGATCGGCCCAGGTGCAGACCCCGCCTACTGCCGCCTATTGGGTGACCCGGACCAAGACCGAGGAAACCCTGCAGAACGGGCAAAGGATCCTGCGGCAGGTGCCGGAATCGACCCGGGTACCTTTGCCACTGGAAAGCAGCCGAGTGAATGTTGCGCTCCATCTCGATCCTCGGCAGAAGGGGCTGTTGTGGTACAGCACCTACGCCGTGGATTTCGCGGGGGCATACCGCTTCACCAACACGAGCTCCGAAGACGAAGCAGTTTCCTTTCAATTGAAGTTTCCCGCTGCCCATGCGGTCTACGACGACCTGGCCGTGCTGGTGGATGGCCAGCCTGCAATCATCCGCACCGACAGCAATGGGGCCACTGCCACCGTGACGTTGCCGGCAGGCAAGCCGGTGTCTCTGAGCTTCTCCTACCGCTCGCAGGGAATGGGAAGCTGGGTTTACCGCTTCGGCGATGACGTCTCCCAGGTCCACGACTTCGCACTGAACATGAAAACCAATTTCAAAGAGGTGGACTTCCCGCAGGACACGCTCTCGCCCACGGAGAAACGGGAGACTCCGGACGGCTGGGAGCTGACCTGGAAGTACAACAATCTGCTTTCGGGCTTGCAGATCGGGACCACCATGCCGGAGAAGCTGCAGCCCGGGCCGCTGGCCGGCCAGATCAGCTTCTTCGCCCCGGTGTCGCTGTTCTTTTTCTTCTTCCTGATGTTCATCATCACCACCCTGCGCGGGATCGAGCTACACCCGATGAATTACTTCTTTCTGGCGACGGCGTTCTTTGCTTTCCACCTGCTCATGGCGTACCTGGTGGACCACATCTCGATTCACTGGGCTTTCGTAATCTGCTCCGCCGTGTCCGTTTTTCTCGTGGTAAGTTACCTGCGCCTGGTGGTGGGAATCCGCTTCGCCGCGGTAGAAGCGGGCTTGGCCCAGCTCATCTACCTGGTGCTGTTCTCCTACGCGTTTTTCTTCAAAGGCTTTACCGGGCTGGCGGTCACCATCGGCTCGATCATCACCCTGTTTGTGGTGATGCAGATGACGGGAAAGATCAAATGGGCCGAGAAGTTCGCCGCCAAACCGGCTCCTCAGCCGGCGTTCTCCTCGGGAGGCCTGCACGACTAAAAGCCTGTAACAAAACCCGCCCTACCGCGACCTGCATAGAAGGTCGTGCGCGCACCATTGATTCATTGGACGATTGAGCCGTCTCGCGCCACGCTGCGGCAGCTGCCGGCCATCCCGTTCACGGCTCTGTTGATGGTGCTATCGCCTCCACAAACGATCCTAGGCTGTCGGGCTTCCTCGACAGTGCTCCGCGCCCACCGCCGAACCCCTGCTTCACCAGCTTGAAGATGGTTCGCCGATTTTGGGCAATCAATCTCACCCATGCCAGGCGGCCCATCATGGGGAAATAGATGCCGCGGAAACAGAGACGCGCGAGGAAGATGTTGACACGATGACCCAGGGGTTGGTCGCGCAGCGCGTCTACGGCTTTGGCCAGTGCGTCGGGGCTGTAGGCATGCGCCCACCCGTAATTCACCTCGGAATGAGCTTCTGCAATGGTCATCTTCAACGGCGTGTGGGCCATGGCAAACGGGATGAACTCCTGCCAGTGCTTGGGCCGCGTAAGCCGACCGGCGGTCTCCAGCCGCTTGTAAAGCGGCGTCGCCGGCAAGGGAGTCAGCAGACCAAAAATGGGTAGTCCGGGTGGCCAGGTGCGAACCTGCGCGAGCGTCCGCTCGGCGACGCCCACGGTGTCATTATCCATGCCAAAAATGAAGGAAGTAATCGCATACACATTTCGCTGGGCGAGCCTTTCGAGCACGGCGGCGTATTCACCGGGCTGGTTGAATCCCTTGTTCACATCTTTAAGATTGGCAGGGTCGATGGACTCCATGCCAATGAAAACCCATTTGCCCCCCGAGGCCGCAATCAGGTCAACCAGTTCCTCATCGCGCAGCAAATTGGCGCTGATCTGGGCCACCCAATTCACCTGCGCGCCGGCGGCAACGATGTCAAGCAGCAGCGACTTGGTGCGTTTAATGTTGATGGCGAAATTATCGTCAATGAAAAAAACGGCAATCTGACCTTTTTCTTTGCGGGCCCGCGCTTTCAACAGCAGCAATTCATTTACTACACTCTGGTTGGTGCGGAAGCGAATGGAGTCGCCAAAAAATCCGGTCACAGTGCAGAACTCGCAGCCGTAAGGACAGCCTCGCCCGGACTCGACCGGAACAATGCGAAATGTTCCCCAGCCCTCTCCGACTCGGTTGAGCAGCCGGGTCGCAATCTTCGGCACCAGATTGAACTGGTCGAGGTCAATCGAATCCCACGGGATGGCCGGATACGCCTGGAGCGAGGGCTTGCGCTCCTTCCCAGCCTCATCCACGGGCGCGTAGATGTCCTTGAGCTCGCCACGGACCGCGTCTTCCACGATCTTCGGCCACGTTTCATCGGCTTCCCCGAGGGCCACTGCATCGGCGTGACGCGGCCCACCGTCGCGACCGAGCGCCTCGTCGGCCATTTCCGTTACGTGAGGCCCGCCCATCACCACCGGCACTCCCGCGGCGCGAACCGCGTCGGCCATGCGGTAGGCCTTGGCGATCATCCTCGTCATCGCACCGATGCCGACCAGTCCAATGTTCTCTTTGCGAACGAACCGCGTGATGCTCTCTTCATTCATCGGCTGGGCGTTGCCATCAATCAGCAACACCTCATGGCCCGCCGGGGTCAGCGCTTGGAGAAGAAACATCCAAAGGTGCGGCATGAAATTACGAGTCACGCCGTTGTCGGGGTTGTAAAGCAGAATTCTCATAGCTTCTTTCCCCATTCCAGAAATCGCTGCTTTGGTGCGTGGCCCACCGCGGGAGGAGACACTAGCGGCGTCCGAACCGGCGGTTTCCCCGTGCGCTTCTTATCCAGGATTTTCGTTTGGGAGTACCCCAGTGGGCAGGATTGTACACCCGATGCCCTTGTCTTGATCTGGAAAGGCGCTGAGGACGAGTTTGTTACCGGCTCTACGCGGCATGGATAACCCCCGTCCCGCAGGAACGATTGAAACACTGCAAACTGCGGCTCGTCAGGCCCGCTCTGACTTTCCCCTCTCCGTGCCCCTGTAGTACCCTCGCACTGACCCCATGCCCGAACTCGACTCCCCACAGCGTCAGACCCCGGACTCCCTCATGCTGTCCGGCTTCTGGTATCGCGCCCTGGCTAGCGACCAGATCAGCCGCAATCGCCTGAAAAAGGCGATGCTGCTAGAAATCCCGCTGGTCATTGGCCGCGACCGCCAGGGACGTCCGTTCGCCTTGCGCGATGCCTGTCCGCACCGCGGCATGCCTCTCTCCTGCGGCTGGTTCGATGGCCAACAACTGGAGTGCAGCTATCACGGCTGGAAATTCGACGCCCACTCCGGCCAGTGCCAGCTCATTCCCTCGCTGACCGCCGATCAGACTCTGAAAGTCGACCGCATCTACGCCGGCAGTTTCGCCTGCCAGGAGCACGACGATTTCATCTGGGTATTCATCCCCGAGCCCAACCCCACCGGCGCAGGTTTCGCCAGGCGCGACGAACCTCCCGTCCCCGTCCCGCGCGTCACGACCTTCAGCGACAAATACAAGCTGGCATACCTGAGCGCCGACCTGCCTTGCAGCGTGGACCACGGCATCATCGGCCTGATGGATCCCGCCCACGGCCCCTTCGTCCACCAGGCTTGGTGGTGGCGCTCCCGCCACAGCATCCACGAAAAGCAGAAGAATTTTGAGCCCATCCCCAACGGCTTCCGCATGAGCGCCCACACCCCCAGCTCGAACAGCGCCCCCTACAAGCTGCTGCGCCTGTACGCCGACGCGGAGGCCATCACCACCACCATTGACTTCGTTCTGCCCAACCTCCGTTCCGAGATTATTCAAGCAGGGAAGTACTGGTTCGCCAGCCTGACCACGGTCACGCCCATCACCCGCAGTCACTGCCGGATCGACGTGGTGGCGGCGTGGAACATCTTCCGCTGGCTGCCCTTCGGCCCGGAGCTGCTGAAGTATGTCTTTGCCAAATTTGTGGAGCAGGACCGGCAAACCATGGAGAAACAATCCGAGGGGCTGAAACACAACCCCCACCTGATGCTGATTGACGATGCCGACCGTCCCGCCAAGTGGTACTTCCAACTCAAGTCCGCGTATCTGGAGGCCCGCCGCAACGGCGGAGACATGCGTCATCCCATGCCCGGGCCAGTCACGCTGAAGTGGAGAAGTTAGTACCGAGTACCCAGTACCGAGCAACACTCGGTACTAGTCCTTCACCAGCCAGTCCATGGCCTCTTCGCGCGTCTTGAAGGCTGGCAAATCGCGCTGCGAGAAGCTCTTGATGTGCTCATAGAAAACCTGGGGTATGGCCTCGGTTCCTACCCACGCCGAGCGCTTCAAATGCGGACGGTTGAACACCGCGTCCTTCTTGATTTCGGTAACCGTGTCGCGCTTGATGTCTGCTCCGGTGAAATCGGCGAGCAGCAGCACCGACCCCAGCGGTTCCGCAGTCACATAGGACGGAAGAAGCTGGGAGATTTTTTCCACTTCAGCGGCCGTGCAGTGGGAGCAGTCCGCCAGGAGGATCTGCTTGTTCTTGTAGGTAATGAAGCGAATGCGTTCTTCCATGGGGACTCCCAAGCCACCCGACTATTTCCCCAATAGCGAATCCACGACGGTATACACCTCCGCGAGGGCCGCGTCCAGTGCTTCGGGGTTCTTGCCGCCGGCTTCGGCCAGGTCAGGACGTCCGCCGCCTTTGCCACCGACTTTTTGCGCCACCGCGCCCACCAGTTTGCCGGCCTGAATGCGGCTGGTAAGATCCCTGGTTACACCCGCAATCAGGGCGACGTTCCCGTTACTGGCGGACCCGAGCACCACCACGCCGGAACCCAACTTGTCGCGCAGTTGGTCCACCAGCGTGCGCATCTGAGCCCGCTCCAGGTTGTCCACTCGGTGCGCCAGAACCTTGATGCCGCGAACCTCTTTGATGTTTTCGCCGACTGAGGCCACCGACGATGACGCCGACTTCATGCGCGCCTGGTCGAGCTCGCGAGTCAGGCGCTTGATCTCCGCATCGCGCTTGTCGAGTTCAAGTTTGAGCGCTTCGGCGGGAGACGCAGCTTCGGTACGGCTGGCCAGCGCCGCGACCACGCCCTCGAGTTCGTGATCCTTCTGGAAATGATGCAGCGACCCTTCCCCGGTGACCGCTTCAATGCGCCTCACCCCGGAAGACACGCTGCCTTCCTTCAGAATCTTGATCAGACCAATCTCGCCAGTCGCGGCCGTGTGCGTGCCGCCGCACAACTCGGTAGAGAAGTCGCCGATGCGGATGACGCGCACCTTGTCGCCATACTTCTCGCCGAAGAGCGCCATCGCCTTGTATTCGCTGACGGCGACGTCAATCGGGACGTCGGGGATGACCTCGACCTTCTCGTTGCGCAGCACTTCTTTGTTAATGATGTCTTCAATGTCCTGCAGTTCCTCATCCTCTACGCCAGTGAAGTGCGAGAAGTCGAAGCGCAGATGATTGGGTGCGACCAGCGAGCCTGCCTGCTTCACATGCTTGCCAAGCACCTCGCGCAACCCGGCATGAAGCAGGTGCGTCGCCGTGTGGTTGCGCATGGTGGATTGGCGGATGTCGGTATTGACGACGGCGTCCACCTTATCGCCGACGTGAATGACTTGTTTGGCGACAACCTGATGCGCCCGAACCCCCTGGATGGGGTAGTAGCAGCCCTTCACTTCAGCCACAACGGTATTGTGATCGTCGCTGTAAAGCCATCCGCGGTCGCCCACTTGCCCGCCGGATTCGGCGTAGAACGGAGTGGGGTCGAGGATGACCTCGCCCTTTTCACCGGACTCTAGGTGCAATACGCCCTTTCCGCCCTGAACAATAGCGAGAACCTCAGAGCCTCTGGAAATCGTGCTGGCGTAGCCTTCGAAAACCGTGGCCTTGAGGCTCTTATAGGCCGGACTTGCTGTCGCTTTTGTCCCTCCTTTCCAAGACGCCCGCGCAAGTTTTCGTTGCGCTTCCAGTGCTCGTTGAAAACCTTCATCATCAAACAACACGCCTTGATCCCTGCACGCGTCTTGCATGAAGTCTAGTGGCAAGCCAAAGGTGTCATACAACCTGAACGCTGATTCGCCTGGCAGAAATGGCCGACCAATTTTCTGCACGATCTCCGCCGCCAGCGACTCACCGACGTTGTCCCCGAAAAACTTGACCAGCTCCAGATAGACGTTGCCTCCACCTTTCGGAATTACGCTTTCCTGCACGTGTCGTACGAATGCATCCCTGTTCAGCCAGGATTGGCTGCCGAGATATTCACCCAGTTTGTTTGCAAATTCATCTCTAGCGGAGGTAATTAGCTCTTCAAGCTTCTTCAGACCTAAATCGAGCGTTCGCGCGAAGCGACTTTCCTCAGCCAGCACGATGCGGGAAACCCGTTCTGCATTTGGTTCAAGATCAGGGTACGCGTCCCGCATCAGATCGCGGACGGCAAACACCATCTGATGGAGAAAGGGTTGCTTCTGTCCAAGCAAGCGTCCATGAGTCAGCGCGCGGCGTATGATTTTTCGAAGGACATATCCACGGCCCTCGTTTGAGGGAAGTACGCCGTCGGAGATAAGAAACGTTGTCGACCGGGAGTGATCCGCGATGATTCTCAATGATGGGTCTACGGACTGGCTAGTGCCGTACTCAGTCTTCGTTAGAATCCCGGCTACATGAAGAAGCGGCACGAACAAATCTGTGTCGTAGTTGGAAATCACGCCCTGCAAGACCGCCGCCAATCGCTCCAGCCCCATCCCCGTATCAATCGAAGGCTTGGGCAGCGGATTGAGCTTCCCGCTGGCATCGCGGTCAAACTGCATGAACACCAGGTTCCAAATCTCGACATAGCGCCCGCAATCGCACCCAAACGCACAATCCGTATGCCCCTGGTCGGACGCAATCGCGCCCATGTCGTAATGAATCTCGCTGCACGGGCCGCAAGGGCCGGTATCGCCCATCTGCCAGAAATTGTCTTTCGTCCCAAATTCGTAAACGCGATCTTTCGGGACGCCTTGCCCCAGCCACAACTTGTAGGCCTCCTCATCGCGCGGGACCCCGCCCTCGCCCTTGAAGATGGTCACGTACAACTTGTCCTTCGAAATCCCAAACCACGCGGGCGAAGTAATCAGCTCCCAGGCGTACGCAATTGCATCCTTCTTGAAGTAATCCCCGAACGAGAAATTCCCCAGCATCTCAAAAAACGTGTGGTGGCGGTTGGTGAAGCCTACGTTTTCGAGATCATTGTGCTTGCCTCCCGCCCGCACGCACTTCTGCGAGGTGGTGGCGCGGTTGTAACCGCGCTTTTCTAGGCCAAGAAATACATCCTTGAACTGGTTCATCCCCGCATTGGTGAACAGCAAGGTAGGATCATTCGCCGGGACAAGCGACGACGAATGGACCTCGTTGTGCCCATGCTGGACGAAATAGTCCAGGAACTTGCGGCGAATCTCAGAGCCGGTGAGCATGCGGAAAATCAATTCTAAATGAAAACCGCAGAGGACGCCGGGGACGCGGGAGCAATGAAGATCAAGAATCCTCCGCGCCCCCTGCGTTTTCAGCGGTTTTCATTCCGGCACTTCCTCCTCCAGCGCGCTCAAGGTCTCCTCATCCACATCCCACTTTTTCAAGATCGAGAAGATTGTTCTTGAGGTGAACCCTGCCCGCATCAGCTGCCGGAAAATCCGCGCTGCCTGCTTCTGGTCCTTCGGCTTCTGCAGGCGCTTGCGCTTCAAGTACGCCCGCGCCTGCTTCTCCTCGCTCACATCCTCGTAGGCAGAGGCAATCGCCTTTTCGATGACCTCGCCGTGGACTCCCTTGGCCTTGAGATCGGTGATGACCCGCCTGCGCCCGTACTTCTCGTTGTCGCGCCGAAAGGACGAATAGGCAGCGGCATACTTGGCGTCGTTGAGGTAGCCCTGATCCTTCAGGCGGCGGATCACCAGCTCCATCAGTGTGTCGCCGTACTCGTCGGCTTCCACGCGCCGGCGCAGCAAACGCTTAAGGTCTGCCACAGTGCGCATTTGCCGCGCCAGTGCGCCCACCGCGTACTGGTAGAGTTCGTCTTCGGTCTGTAACTTCCGGGAACCTGGGAAGGCCATTCTACGTAACATTATCGTAAGGCAACGTGTTTGAGGAGAAAGGCTTTATCGTCCGGCCGGATTTTCGTGCCAGCTTCGGTAACTTCCGCCGGGGGTCATCGTCTAACTAGGTATCTGCAGTGAGGGAGTCTGTCATGCTGACCATCGATGTGGAAAGAACGGGGGATGTAGCGGTCGTGCGATGCACCGGACGCCTTGTGCGTGGTGAAGCCATTCGTACGCTTCGGACCGCGGTCGTGTCGGAGCGGGACACCCGTATCGTGGTACTCGATCTGTCAGAGGCAGAGACGATTGATGCCGGCGGTCTGACCGCCCTGGTGTCGTTGCATCATTGGACCCGCAGTCGTGGCATCCAGTTGAAGCTGGTGAATCCCTCGCATTTTGTAAACGAGATGCTGGAGCGCACGGGTTTGAACCATGTGTTTGAAATCTCGTCCCTGCATGACGCAATCGTGGTGTTGACCGCCACTGGTCAAGAGGAGTCCAAGTACGCGGCGGGCTACTAGGCTCGGCCTCTCAGAGTCTATCTTCTGTGATCTATCCCACCTGCCCGGGCGATTCCCGCCATCTGAGCTCTGACGTCCGAGGTCAAAAAAAGGGCGCGCTTTTCGCGCGCCCTGAGTGTTCAGGAGGGTAAAACTCAGCGGCCGCCAAATCCTGCCTGCTGCATGGCGTTGCGGGAGATGTCGCTGGTGGACGAAATTCCCTGCATACGCAGCTTGAAGTCGTCGGCGTTGGAAGCATTTTCGAGAGCGGTTTCGTAATTGATCAGTCCGGCCTGGAACAGGTCCCAGAGAGACTGGTCGAAAGTCTGCATACCGTATTGCGAGGTGCCGGCAGAGATGGCATCGCGGATCGCGCGGGTCTTTTCCGGCACCAGCACGCATTCCCGGATGTACGCCGTGTTGATCATCACTTCTACCGCAGGCACGCGCCCTTCACCGTCGCAGCGCTTGACCAGCCGCTGGCTGATGACGGCCCGCAGCACGGCGGCGAGCTGCAGACGAATCTGCTTCTGCTCCGGCGGCGGGAAGATGGCGATGATACGGTTGATGGTTTCCACCGCGTCCAGAGTGTGCAAGGTGGAGAACACCATGTGGCCGGTTTCGGCGGCGTGCAGCGCGGTGGCGATGGTTTCCAGGTCGCGCATTTCGCCGACCAGGATGACGTCGGGATCCTGACGCAGAGAAGCACGCAATGCCGCTCCGAACGAAGGCGTGTCCACCTCCACCTCGCGCTGGTTGACGTAGCCTTTCTTGTCGCGATGCAGGAATTCGATGGGGTCTTCGATAGTGATGATGTGTTCCGCCCGGGTGGAGTTGATGCGGTCCACCATGGCGGCCAGCGTGGTTGACTTACCGGAACCGGTCACGCCCGTGACCAGTACCAGCCCGCGAGGCATGTCGCAAACCTGCTCCACAACCTTCGGCAAATAGAGTTCGTCAAGCGCCCGGATCTTGGTGGGAATGACGCGCAGCACCAGTCCCACGTTGCCGCGCTGCTGGAAGACGTTCACACGGAAGCGGCCCAGTCCGGCCACGCCGTACGCCATGTCGATTTCCGTGGTTTCTTTGAACTTTTGCTTCTGCCGCGCCGACATCATGCTGAAAGCCATGGTCAGCATGTCTTCGGCGCTGACGCGGGGCTGGTCGGTGAGTGGAATCAGTTCGCCGTCGATGCGCAGGTGCGGGTAGTTTCCCACCTTCAAGTGCAAGTCGGAGGCGCGCCGCTCCATGGCGATGCGCAGCAGATCATCAATGTTCATTCGACACTTCCCCCAATGACTATTCCGTATCATGAACCCAATCGTCACCCGGCCCAAGATGACTGAAGTAATAGCCCTTTGGCCGTCTGGCCAGTGGCTTTCGGGGAATAGGAGGCAATGAAAAAGCCGCCCCGCAGGGCGGCTTCTGGTTGAGCCAGAAATCCTCAGGCGGCGGTCTGAGTGGCACCCTGAAAGGGCTCGTCGTAGCTGCCACCGTAGATGCACGGAACCTTCGAACCCATGGGACGGAGATAGGTTGCCAGTTCGCCGCGGTGGTGGATGGAATGGTTGTTGACAAACCCCAGATAAAACACCGCCGGAAAGTTGAACACCCCCAGGAAGTCGACGGGAGTGATCAATTGCTCCGGCGTCAGCGCCTGGACTCTGGCGGATGCGCGCGTGAAGTTTTTGTCGTACCAGTCCACGATTTCGGCAATCGTATGGGGCTTGGTTTCGGGATTTTCCATGCTGAACTTCCGATCGGCGATCCCGTCGAGGAATTGCACATCCGTGTTCGCCAGGTGCCATGCCAGTTCCCTGGCCGTGCGGGCATTGGGATCGGGACGATAGTCGTCAGCTTTGGCGTCTGGAATGGCTGCCAAAACTCTCTTGGTAATTTCCGCTTCTCGGGCGAGACCGTCGAGCATCATGGCTCGATAAGCCACGGCGAATTCCGGCGTCAGACCTTGCTGAGGGTTTGCCATCGTACTTCTCCTTGTGAGTTGCAGGTCTTGGTTGAAGACAACGTGATTGAAAACTAGAAGAGGGAAGGGGCGCACACCGCGCCCCCGTTTGATTTACAGAGACTGCTCTAGACGCCGACCGGATGCTTGCTGCTTACCGGCACTGGCGTCAGCCATCCGAACTTGTCCGGCTTTTCTCCGCGGATGATTCCGTAGAACTCCTTCTGGATCGCCTTGGTGATCGGCCCGGCCACGCCCTTGCCCACGCTGATCTTGTCCACCGAGCGCACCGGCGTGATCTCCGCGGCGGTGCCGCTGAAGAAGACTTCATCGGCGATGTACAGCATCTCGCGCGGAATCATCTGCTCGACAATCGGAATATCCAGCTCGCGCGCAATGCGCAACACCGAGTCCCGGGTAATTCCGGGCAGAACCGAATTCCCCAGCGGCGCGGTCAGCAGCGAACCGTTACGCACCACGAAGATGTTCTCGCCCGAGCCCTCGCTGACGAAGCCGTTGACGTCCAGCGCGATGCCTTCGACGTAGCCGTTGAGGATGGCTTCCATCTTGATGAGCTGCGAGTTCATGTAGTTGGCGCCCGACTTGGCGATGGCGGGCAGCGTATTGGGCGCAATCCGCGTCCATGACGACACGCACACATCCACGCCCTGCTCGGCGTCGGTGCCCAGGTATTTGCCCCAGGGATAGTTGCAGATGTAAACCTCGGTCGGCGAGTTGAACGGGTTCACGCCCGCCTCGCCGTAGCCGCGCAGCACGATGGGCCGGATGTAGCACGGCCACACTCCGTTGTTCTTCACCACCTCGAGCAAGCCGGACACGATTTCCTCGCGGGTGTAGTCCACGTCAATGCGGTAGATTTTGGCCGAATCCAGCAGGCGCTGGACATGCTCGTTGGCACGGAAAATGGCCGGTCCGTTGGGGAGCGCGTAACAGCGGATACCTTCAAACACCGACGAGCCGTAGTTCACCACGTGCGACATCACGTGGAGGGTTGCCTGATCCCAGGGAATGAGCTTGCCGTTGTGCCAGATTTTTTCCGTGCTTTGAATCGCCATGAGCGCTCCTTAACCTGAGTTGATTCAACCGTGCTACCGAGGGATGCGCTTTTTCGCTGCCGGGTTTCTCCGCGGGTGGATCCACCTGCCACAGGGAAGGCAGGGGGCGCGGCCAATCCAGGCCCAGCGCTGCAGCTAAATTATCCGCATTATAACCGAGGTGGGGGAGGAGCCAAGGGGGATTTCCGAAGCTGGCAAGAAATTCGTCTAGCTGCTGAACAGATTGCAGGTAATGCAATCTCTTGCAGGTTCTGGGTGCCCCATTTTCCCCGCCTTCTGCGAGACGAGGGGCCTAGCGTTCCTGCTGAGACTTGACTGAAATATCACCCGGATAGACTCGGGCATTCAGTGCTGCCAAGAGCCAAGGACTATTTGGTAGGAACAGTCAGAGTGGCCTGAGCCGTTTGCTGTAGCTCATCCCCTCGAAAATACTGTCCCTTGGCCGCCCGCATCTCCGGCATGGCCGCGTAGGGTTTGCTGTAGTCGTTGTTGGCATTCCAGAAGAGGAAGCCGATTCCGCCCTTGTTTTTCGCGGTCAGCACCTGCACTTTGATGTATTCGGGCGAATACGTTTTCGTACGCCAGTGAAAGGCCTGCAGCCAGGGGCGGATCACCACCCCGCTGCCCTTGGTGATCAACTGGAAGCGGTCCATGGATTCGCCGATGAAGTGCTCGGGAGCATCGCCGGGACGGGCAATCCCATCCATGCCGAAGAAGTGCGAGGGGTAAATCATGGGCGATAGCACATCGCAATACTTTGCCATTTTCACAATGTCCTGGCCGGTGTGATTCAGGTCCACCGGCCGCTGCCAGGCCATCACTCCGAAAACGTCCAGAGACAACAAGACGCCGGTCGGGTGTAGCTCGGCGTAGGCGTGCTTAAGGAAGTCAGCGATTACGTCCGAGCGATGCCAGTCAGGATGGTCTTTCTGATACACGAAGCTGGCGTCTTTCTGGTCGCCTTCGGCAGGGAAGCGGACATAATCAAACTGGATCTCATCCACCCCGGACTCGGCAGCTTTCCTGGCCAACGCAATGTCATACTCCTGCACCTTGGGCTGGGAGGGATCGGTCCACACCAGCTTGCCGTTCTCGCGCCAGGCCTCTCCGGTGCGGTGTGACTTCACCGCCAGTTCGGGATGGGCGATCACCAGGCGTTCGTCTCGGAAAATCGCGATGCGGGCAATAGCATGCATGCCCTGCGAGTGCAGAAAATGCGTGAGCTTCGGCAAGTCGCGGATGTAAGTGTGCCCACCCGCCAGGGGATGGTTGAAGGCAATGTTGACAATGCCGTCGCTGTCCTTAATGTCGAAGACTACAGAGTTGCCGCCCAGTTCGCGCCAGCGGCGAATGATGCGCAGGCCATGATCGCTGCCCGCCATAACTCCGGTCAGGTACACTGCGCGCACTTCAAAATCGCGCGCCACCGGCATCGACTTCTCCGCGATGGGCGCGTCCAGGATGCCGGGAATCACCAGCGGTTGACCCGCCTTCAGAATGTTGCTGTGTAGATCTCCGTTGGCCGCGCGAATGGCCTCAGCCAGTTCGGAGGAGGTCAGATACTTGGTCTGCGGCACGTAGCGATGCGCGACTAAGGGAATGCTGTCTCCACGCTTGGCGGTATATAGGATGCTCCCTGGTGGCAGGGTCAGGGTGAGCGCGGAAGCGTCTGGCGCCTTGGGGCTGGCGGGCACGCGCGGGTTCGAGGTGCGTACAAGCTGAGGGTTTTGCGCTTGGGCAGCCGCGGGGATGGCGGACAGAATCCGCCAGAATCCCACGCCGCAAGCGAGGCTAACGACAACCGTGGTGAATAGCAGGCCGAGGCGACGCAAGTTGTTCTCCGTGGAAAGGGTTCTGCCTTGGATGCTAGCGGGGGGGCACAGCGCGTGCCAGTTACGTCGGGTCAACGCCACGTGGTTGGTGCACATCTGTTTAGATGCGCCCAGAAACTTCCCGCCTCATGCGCAAACTATTTCTCTTTACCCGCCCCCGGTGGCCAAGGTGGATGACTCCCTTTCTTGGCTATCGGCATCTAAGACTTACAGGAAGACAGTTATGGGCAAGCAGCACGAGGATGGCTAGTCATTTGCAGTGACCAGGATGCGCCAAGAAAGGGAAGTGACAAAATTTGTCGCTTCTATTGCAACCGATTGACCTGTTCTCCCAGCAGTAAGCAAGGCCCAGGAAAGGAAAAATAGGGGCGCAAACCCTATGAAAACCGTGCTCAGCACCGTACTGGACCCGACCCGTCGTAGTCATGACGCCCGCGAGTTTGACCATGCCCTGCGCCGCCGCATCGTCGGCCAGGACCCGGCGCTGGAGAAAGTGGTGGAGATCTACCAGATGTTCCTGGCCGGGCTGAATCCCCCGGGGCGTCCGGTAGGCAACCTGCTGTTCCTGGGACCCACAGGATCGGGCAAGACCCGCGTGGTCGAGGCCATGGCTGAGGCGCTGTTCGGCGACGCCCGGGCTTGTATCAAGATTGATTGCGCCGAGTTCCAGCACTCGCACGAGATCGCGAAGTTGATCGGCTCGCCTCCCGGCTATCTGGGTCACCGCGAGACCCATCCCTTGCTTACCCAGGAAGCCCTGAACCAGTGGCATACTGAAAAGCTCAAGCTGTCGATTCTGCTGTTTGACGAAATCGAGAAAGCGTCCGACGCGCTGTGGCAACTGCTGTTGGGGATCCTCGACAAGGCTACATTGACGCTGGGAGACAACCGCCGCGTGGACCTCTCGCAATGCGTCATCATCATGACCTCCAATCTGGGAACCGGCGAGATGACCGGCCTGGTGGAAGGCGGGCTGGGCTTTGCGCAGAAGCCCCTTCAGGTGGATGCCTCCCTGGATGAGAAGATCAGCCGCACCGCCGTCGAGGCGGCACGCCGCAAATTCACTCCCGAGTTCATGAACCGCATCGACAAAGTGGTGGTGTTCAAGACCCTGCGCTCTGAGCACCTGGAACAGATTTTGGAAATCGAACTGGGCATGGTGCAGCAGCGCATCCTCATGGCCTCTGCCGCCAACCAGTTCGTTTTCAATTGCACCCCCAAGGTCAAGAACTTCTTGCTCCACGAGGGCACCGACCCGAAGTACGGTGCGCGTCACCTGAAACGGGCCATCGAGCGGCACGTGGTATTTCCCTTGGCCAACCTCGTCGCTACCGGGCAGGTGAAGCTCGGCGATTTCATCCGCATCGATCTGAACCCGGAAGGCCGGCTTACCTTTGTGAAGGAAGCTGAGGGAGCGATGGTGCCGATGCTGCTGGAACGTTACGGTGCCGCCGCTGCGCCTCCGACAGCACGCGCTGCCCGCACCGCCGCCGTGCGGCGCGAGTTCGGCGCCACCGGAACGCTGGACAAGTAACCTCCGGCAAAGCAGGCCTTTTTCCCGGCGCCGCCCCGCGGCGCCTTTTGTTTTTTCGACCCACCCCGTGATACAAGTGGCCTCTGGCAGTCAGTTCGAGAGCCGCCGCATCTAAGATGGGTAGCGCCGGCGTCCGGCTGGCTGTAGGGGGCAGCCCCCACCGCGGAGGAGCCATGAGAACTCGTTCTCGAGCAGTGCGAAGCGTGGCAATCCTGCTGACCCTTTGCCTGGCAGCACCCCAGTTGCTCGAAGCCCGCGTCACGCCTACCCATGGCTTCGATCTGTTTTCGGCCCAGGAGGAGATCCAGGCCGGCCAGCAGGCCGCCACCCAGGTTCCTAAGCAACTCCCCCTTCTCTCGGACTCGAACCCCATCACGCAATACGTTCAGCATCTGGGCCAACAGCTCGCCGCCCACGCGCCCGGCGAGAAGTGGCCCTACAGCTTCCATGTCGTGAACCAGAAAGAGATCAACGCCTTCGCCCTTCCCGGCGGGCCGGTCTACGTGAACCTGGGCACTATCCAGGCAACCGACAATGAAGCCGAGTTGGCGGGCGTGATGGCGCACGAGATCTCGCACGTGGTGCAGCGCCACGGTACGCGGGCTGCCAGCAAGCAGATGGCAGCGCAATTGCCGCTGGCGATTCTGGGCGGAGTGCTGGGTCGAGGCGCGCTCTCCCAGATGGCACAACTTGGGCTGTCGTTCGGTGTGGGCTCGTATTTTCTAAAGAACTCGCGCCAGTCAGAAAAAGAAGCCGACCTGCTCGGCGCCGACATCATGTATGACGCCGGTTTCAATCCCCAGGCCATGGCGCAATTCTTCGAGAAGATTCAGTCGCAGGGCGGTTCCCGCGCTCCCCAATTCTTCAGCGACCACCCGAGTCCCGGCAACCGGATGGAGTACGTGATGGAGGAAGTCGATACCCTCCCGCGTAAGCAGCAGTATCGCTCTGACAGCGATGAGTTCCGCCAGATCAAACAGGAAGTGGCAGGCATGAAGCCGCTCTCCGCGCAGCAGATCGCGGCGGGACAGAAGCAGGGCGGTGGCGCGGCCGGTTTGCCGGGCGCGGATGTGACCCCCGCCGGCAACATGCGCAGCTTGAATCACGACGACTTTCAAATCTCCTATCCGGAGAACTGGCAGGTGTTCGGAGACCAGACCTCGGCGGTGACCATCGCCCCGGAGAGCGGAGTGTCGCAGAATGCAGTCGCCTACGGCGTCATGATTAGCGTCTACCAGCCGGAGGATCCGAAAGCCAGCCTGGACCAGGCCACGCATTCGCTGCTGAGTTCGCTCCGGCAATCCAATCCCGACCTGCGCCAGATCGGCAATGACGAAAGCATCCGGGTGAATGGAGCCTTGGGGCGGTCGGTGGACTTGATCGGAACTTCGCCGTTGCAGGACCAGAGCGGCCGCCCGGCACAAGAGCGGGATTGGCTGGTGACCACCAAGCGCGCTGACGGATCGCTACTCTACCTGGTCTTTATCTCTCCCGACAAAGACTTTGGCTCGCTGCGGCCGACCTTCGAGCAAATGCTGCGGACGCTGAAAGTGCGGTAGGGACCAGCCGTCAGTGGTCCTAACTTCTAAGACCCGGCGTCATCCCGAAGACCGGCGCAGTTCAGCCGGGCGAGGGATCTTGCGCGCAGCCGCACAGAGCTCGTGCTCGCCGCAGTGCCCGTTGCCGCCCCGCGCCAGGTCCTTCGCGGCATGCCGCTCAGGATGACGTCGGACTTGGGTGGCTGACGGCTGCTGTTTACCACACCTCGCAACTCTTCTCCCCCCGCACCATCGCCGAGTCTGCCTTGCAGCTGAACGCCTTTTGAAACTCCGGCAAGTTTGACAGCGGCCCGTTCACGCGGTACTTGGCCATCGGGTGCGGGTCGGCTTGGATCATGACGCGCTGCTGCTCGATGCGGATCTCGTCCCCGCGGAACTGCCCCCAGGCGATGAAGAACTGTTGCTCTGGCGTGAAGCCATCAATGTCCGGCGGACGCGGCTTGCCTTCCAGCGACTTCTGATAGGCCATGAAAGCGATCTTAGCGCCACCCAGGTCCCCGATACTCTCGCCCAGAACCAGCTTGCCATTGTGGTGCACGCCGGGCTCGATGAAGTAATGGTCGAACTGGTCCACCACGCACGCGCCGCGCTCCTGGAATTTCTTCAGGTCGGCTTCTGTCCACCAGTTCTTCAGCCGGCCCTGCTCGTCGAATTGCGCCCCCTGGTCATCAAAGCCGTGTGAGATTTCGTGCCCGATCACCACCCCGATCGCGCCATAGTTCACCGCATCCACCGCATCCAGGTAGAACGCAGGTGGCTGCAGAATGCCCGCCGGGAAAACAATCTCGTTTAGCAGCGGGTTGTAGTACGCGTCCGATGTCGGCGGCGTCATGCCCCAGCGCTCGCGATCCACCGGCTTGCCGATAGTCTGCCGGTCATCCTCCACCACAAACTTGGTGGCCGCCACGGTATCCTCGAAGAAATCGTCACGCCGGATATCCACCTTGCTGTAGTCCTTCCACTTGTCCGGATAGCCAATCTTGGGATGAAAGGTCGCGATCTTGGCCAGCGCCCTCTGTTTGGTCTCGTCGCTCATCCACGGGCGGGTGGAGATGTCATCCTTCATTGCCGCGAGCAGGTTCTTCACCATGTCCTGCATGCGCGCCTTGGCCTCGGGAGGGAAGTACTTCTCCACGTATTTCTTGCCCAGGGCCTCCCCAAGAAGCTGGTCGGCGGATTCCACACATTGCTTCCAGCGCGGCTTGTTTTCAGTGGCGCCGCCCAGGTACTTGCCGTAGAAGGCGAAACTCTCATCCACAAATGGGGTGGGCAGCGCCTGGGCCGCGGCATCCAGCAGGTGGCCCTTCAAATAGACTTTCCAGTCGGCCAGCGGAGTTTGTTGCATCTGCCGATCCACTTCCTGCATGAACTTGGGTTGGTCCACGTTCATGTCCACGTCTTGCGGCAGTTGTTTATGCTGGAAATATTCGACCCAGTCGAAATGCGGAGCCATCGCCTGCAACTGCGCGAAGGTCGTGTTGTGATCAGTGGCTGAGGGATCGCGCAGCGTGACCTGGTCAAGGGAAGCTTCGGCCAGCTTGGTCTCCATGGCGAAGACGGTCTGCGCCCCCGCGGTGGCCGCTGCCTGGTCCCATCCGGCCAGCTTGAGCATGTTGGCGACGTGCTCTTTGTACTTGTCGCGGGCCTCGGCAAAGCGGGGTTCCGGTTTCAGGTAGTAATCGCGCTCGGGCAGTCCCAACCCGCTGGCGGCGATGTCGGCCAGGACCTGGGTGGGGTTATGCGGGTCCTGCCCACCATACATCACGAACGGCACGGTCACCGCCACATCATGCAGGCGGAAGATCACCTTCTGCAGGCTGGCGATGTCCCTGGCGTTGTCAATATCGTCGAGCCAGGGCTGGAGCGGCTTGAGGCCGCGGGCATCAATCTGCGCCACATTGGTGCAGGCGCCGTAGTAGTCGCCGATGATCCGGTCGGTGCTGCCCTTGGGCGCGCTCTGGTTCTTCGCGGCCTCTTCCGCCACTAGCTTCAGCTTGTCCTTGCTGGTTTCCCCCGCCGCCCACCGCTTGCTCCAGCGGGTCATCGAGGCGGGAATGGGATTGTTTGCCCGCCAGGTGCCATTGGCGAACTGATAAAAATCGGTGCAGGGATCTGCTTTGCGGTCGAGATCGCTGACGTCAATGCCGTGGAGCGAGCTGCTCTGGCTGAACAGAAGTGGGGAAGACAGGAGGACCAATAAAAGCATTCTGAGAGTCTGCATAACAGGCTTTTCCTCGTAGGGGATGTGCGCCTGTCATTCTAGACGAGCCAAGGGCGGAATGGTTAGGAAGAAACCCGGCCACCGGGTTAGTTACACGTCGTGCTGCCGCAGTGAAGCAGGAAGACAAATGAATTCGTGATGCTCTTGCTGCGTTGATAGCTCACCACCGGCCGGCCCTGCCGGTCCAGTTGCAAGGAACTGAAAGGGCCATTGAGGTTGCTGAGGTCAGGATAGGCGAAGGTATTGCCCGCCGAGCAGTTGGCATCGCCGCAGTGAGCGATGGTGAGCCGGTCTGCGCGTCCCTGCTGCACCTCGTAGCTGACCACGGGATTGCCGTGGCTATCCAGGACGATCGAGCCTTGATCAGGGGTGACGGCGGCGGCATCCAACAGAGTAATCACATTCTTTGCACTGCAATTGGGGTTGCCGCAATGAGCGATCTGGCGGCCGAGGTGATAGTAGGTGACGATAGGGTTGCCAGACTCGTCCAGAGCCAGGGTTGCGTTTCCCAGACTGTCATCAGTATCGTCCACGGCCTTGATCGTACGACTGGAGCAATTGGGATCGGCACAATGCGCAACCTTTATTTTTGGGCTTGTACCCGCGCTGCGGTAAGCGACGACCGGGTTGCCAAACTCATCCAGCGCCAAGCCGGTGCCGAGGTTCTCGCCAGAAGTATTGTCGATCGAAACCACGGAATTCTGCGAGGTGCAGGTAGGGTTGCCGCAGTGGAGCAGCTTGAGTCCGTCGCCTCCGGTATAGCTCACCACGGGGTTGCCGGAGGCGTCGAAGGTCAAAGAGCTACCCAGGCCGTCGGATCCGCCAACGCTCATGACAATTTGGTTTCCTGAAGAACAGTTCGGGTCGCCACAGGTGACGATCTGCAAGCCGCTCCGGCCGGAATAGCTGATTACCGGATTCCCCGCCTGGTTCAGGGCAAGCGAGAGGCTAGATTGGACGGCGGTATCGATCTGTTGAATTTGCGTCCCGCTGGAGCAAACCGGATTGGCGCAATGAGCGAGCTTTAGCCGGGCCGCACTCGAGTAGGCGATGACTGGATTGTGAGCAGCGTCAAGCTTCAGCGAAGTGCTGCCGCCAGGGGCGTCAATCTGGGCGAACCGGTTGGTTGCCGCGGCATCCAGGGTGGGGAGAACTGGCTGATGGACCAGAATTGCTGCCAGAATTATGAGAAATACAAAGCAGGCCATCCGGGAGCCGATACGAAGCATTGCTCCTCCTCCAGAGACGGGGCGGAGACGAATCATATCGCGGTCGAATGCCGGTGGGTAGTGGGTCGAAGGTCTCTACGAAACCCCTTCACCACAGAGGACACGAAGGAACACAAGGTAAGGCTGAGGTCTGACGCCCGACGCCTGCTTTATCCCCCCTGCTTCAACTCCGTCAGCACCTGCTTGGCGATTTCCTTGAGAGTGTCGAATACGCCCTGGCCCTGAAACGCAATGGCTTCGATCACCGGCTCATTCTTCCGCCGCAGTTCCTTGGATAGCTTATCCACCGGCATCACGTTGGGCAGGTCGCGCTTGTTGAGTTGCAGGACGTAGGGAATCTTGTGGAAGTCGTAGCCGTGTTCTTTCAGGTTCGCCATCAGGTTGTCGAGGGCTTCGACGTTGGCGTCCATGCGCTCGGACTGCGAATCGGCGACGAAAACGATTCCATCCACTCCCCGCAGGATCAGCTTGCGGCTGGCGTCATAGAACACCTGGCCGGGAACGGTATAGAGGTGAATGCGGGTCTTGAAGCCGCGCACCGAGCCCAGGTCCAGGGGCAGGAAGTCGAAGAACAGAGTACGCTCTGTCTCCGTCGCCAGCGAGATCATCTTGCCCTTCTGCTGTTCGGCAGTCTTCTGATAAATGAACTGCAAATTGGTGGTTTTGCCACCCAGCCCGGCGCCGTAGTAGACGATCTTGCAATTGATCTCGCGGGCTGCAAAGTTAATGAAACTCAAGAGTTTCCTCAGACCAGCGGGGACACTCCTTGTCCCGGCATACCCCCGCCTGATGATTTCGCTTGGTGCTGCTGGTTTTATACCACAGGGGCATGCGTCACCGGCAGGTTACCCCGGTTACTATCGGGAAGACCCCAGTAGGCTGCGGAGAAGATCGAGATTCAACGTAGGTTTGAAAGGGCGCGCCTTCAGGCGCGCCGCAACGTGCCTGCAATACGGCTTTAGCCGCTGAGGTCAGCTGTTGGGTGCAGAAAAGAACTTTTCCGCAACCTCTAAACCTTTGCCAGCCCGTCCCAGGGTTATTCACCGGGTCGGAGGTACGGGATAGTAGCCGTCCTTGGCATAGATGCTGACGCAAGGGCGTTCAGCCCGGTCGCAGCCCGGACGGTTCACCCGCACCTCGATCTGGCGGTAAGCGGTGCTGGGCGTGGCGCGCGTGACGTAGCCCAAGGTGTACTGATTGCGGGCATCGCTGAGGGCGCGGGCGTAGGTGTCCTCAATGGCAGAGCGTGAGAACTCGGTGTACAGCCACCCTCCCGTCGCGTTGGTGTACTTGGGCAGGATGTTGCTGTAGCCGAAACGCGGCAGATGCAGCCTCTCCAGCTTGTTATAAAGCGGGATCGCGGATCCTTCCGCGGCCACCCCATAAACGATGATGCCATTGGTGAGCAGGACCTTCAGCACGTCGCTGTAGCTGGCCTTGCTGCCGAACTCGCGGCCGTCGCTGATGATGAAAATAATCTTCCGTCGGGTGCGGTCCCGCTTGCCCAGGTCCAGGGCCGCCGCCAGAATGGCGTCATTGAGTACGTGCGCTTCCTTGGGGGGCGTGACCACCGGCACTACAGGCGAGTTCACGGGAACACCATTGATGATGGGGCCCTGGGGACCAAGCGGGCCGCTGGTCACCGGCGGTCCATTGTTGCGGCCGGAGGCGCTCTTCAGGGTATTCAGCGTAGTCGTCACCTGCTTGCCGGCCGCCGCGAAGTCGCTCACTTTCGCAAAGGTACTGCTGTAGGTGTAGATCGAGACCTCGTCAAACTGGCTGAACGCGCCTTCCAGCGCCGGGAAGGTCTGGTTGACCTTCTGTACCGCCGAGTCTGGCATTCCCAGGTCGAGAATCACCGCCGCCGACAAGGCAAACGGGTCGCTGGTAAAGAAATTCATCTTCTGCTTGACCCCGTCCTCGTACACGGAGAAGTCCTTCGGCAGCAATCCGCTGGTCAGCCGCCCACTGTCGTCCTTCACCATGACCGGCACCAGCACTTGGTTCACGGTGGTGATGAGCTTGAACAACTCCTCCTGGGAACCGCCGGTCGCTGGCGTGGCTCCCCCCTCTGGGACCGTCTTGATGTTCAGGGGAGGCTTGGGGGCCGGCGCTTCTTCCTCTGGGGCCGGCGTCGGCGCTGGCGTCGGACTGGCTGCGCCGGGCACCGGAGGAGTGGGTTGAACCGCCGGGGGAGTCGAAGGAAACGGCTGCGCTGGCCGCGACGCCGAGGGCGCATCCGGAATCTCCTGCTTGGGCTGCTGTTCGGGCTGCGACTGGGCCCTTGCCGTGACCGAGGCCAGGCAAAACACCGCTATCGCCAGCCCACCGACCCTCCATCGTTTCCAGGTTAATTCACGCACCGGATACCCTCTCCGCCTCGCGGCGCATCTGTTTCATCGGATGCTAAGATCAGCAATTTGGTGCATCTAAACTAGAGGAATAGACTAACAAAAACAGCGAGAGAATACCTTACATGCCCAAAGCCCGTGTTCTTCAGGTCTTGAGTTCGGTAGTTCTACTGGCCGGCACTCTCACGATTGCCCGCGCCCAGCAACTCCCCACGCTGGCCGGACAGGACAAGGACCAGAGCCAGAGCCAGGGCGAAGACCAGTCCGTTGATACCCTCCGGGTGAACGTGGACGTCGTCCAGCTCTTTTTTAACGTCAAGGACAAGAAGGGGGCATTGATCCCCAGCTTGACCAAGAATGACTTTGATGTCTTCGAGGACAGCAAGCCCCAGACCATCAAGTATTTCGCCGCCGAATCCAACCTGCCGCTCACCCTGGGAATCCTGATCGACGCCAGCGGCAGCCAGGCCCGCGTGCTGGATATGGAAAAGGAAGTGGGCGGCTCGTTTCTCAACGAAATCCTGCGCGACAAAGACCTGGCCTTCGTGCTCAGCTTCGACGTGAACGTAGACTTGCTGCAGGACTTCACTAGTTCAACCCGTCTCTTGAAGCAAGCCCTCAACAGCGCCCGCATTAACACCGGTGGCGGCAGCAGCGGTCCCCCGGGGTTGGGTGGTGGCCCGGTTCCTACCGCTAACCCGCGCGGCACCTTGCTTTACGATGCTGTCTACCTGGCCGCGCACGACGAACTCGCCCAGCAGGTCGGGCGCAAGGCCATGATCCTGCTCACCGACGGCGAAGACCAAGGCAGCCAGTTGCGGAACAAAGATGCCATTGAAGCAGCACAAAAGTCCGACAGCATCGTTTACGTGTTGCTCTGCGCTGATCGCGGATTCTATGGCTTCGGCGGCTACTCCGGCGAAGGAGAAATGAAAAAACTTACCCAGGAGACTGGCGGCCGTGTCATCGAGGTTGGCAACAAGTTCGAGAAGCTGAAAGAAGCCTTCGACCAGATCGCCAGCGAACTGCGCAGCCAGTACAACATTGGCTATACGCCCACCAACCGGGCCAAGGATGGAACCTTCCGTAAAGTGGAAATCAAGTCCAAGGGCGGCTACAAGATTCAGGCTCGGACCGGGTATTACGCCATCGCCCACTAAGTGATTCGTGTGGTGTGGGTGCATGGCCGTAGCGCCGGCGCCCCGCCGGCCACCATGCTCCGAACCAACGGCGCCAGGCTCTCAGCTTTTGCGGTCTTTCACCCGGATCACGAACTTCAACCCTGACCAGACCTCGGTCACGGCGCACACCTTCACGTCCACCAGTCCGGCCTCCAGCCCGATCTTGCGCACCACACTCTCGTCGAGGTCCGTAGCTACGCCGGAACTCTTCTTCGGCCAACTCACCCAAAGCATGCCGGCCGGCGCCAGTTGCTTGGAGACGCGCGCAAATAGATTCTTCATTTCGGCTTGCGACTTGACGAAGATCATCGCGAAGTGCAACGGACCGCGCCCGCCCTTCGCCATTTCGCAGCCCGCCAGGGCCGGCTTGAGTTCTGATTTCACGTCCGCCGGCACAGCGATCAAAGCCACGCGGAACTTTTCCTTGATGCCAAGCTTCTGTGGGAGTGGAGTGCCGGAGTATCCAGGCATGAGGCTATTGCGCGGGCGCGTAGTAGCCGTGGCGGCTGCGCACCTTCAGACCCTTCTTGTTTTGCGCCAGGATCTCGATAGTGCGAAAGCGGCCGTCGGCACGGAAGTCGGCGGGCTTGTAGGAGAGCGCGTACTGGCTGCGCAGTTCGTCCTGGATCTCGGTGAACGCATTGGCCACGTCGTTGAGCTGGAACGGAAAGAAGGAACGGCCGCCGGTGGCGTCGGCAATGCGCTCCAGCACTTTGTCGGCCCGGCCCCGCGTGCCCGAGATATTCGTGCTGATGGTGTACACGATCACCTCGGCGCGCTGCGCCATCTCGATGGCCTCTTCCCGTGAGACATGGCTCTGGTTGTCATCGCCATCGCTCAGCAGAATGATGGCTCGCCGCACGGGACCGCTCTGGGTGTGCTTCATCAGCTTGTCGCGGCAAGCAAAGTACAAGGCATCGTACATGGCGGTGCCGCCCCCGGGACGCAAATCGCGCACTCCCCGCGACAGCGCTTCGGTATTGTCGGTGAAGTCCTGGGTGACATCCGGGGTTACGTCGAATCCCACAACGAAAGCCTGGTCGTATTTCGGCCGTACCGTCTGGTTGAGAAACTCAATCGCTGCCTCCTGCTCGAACTTGAAGCGATCGCGCACCGAGTTGCTGGCGTCCACCAGCAGCCCGACCTGCAACGGCAGATCGTTCTCACTGTGGAAGCTGCGAATCTCGGCCGCAGGCCGGTTGTCATCCACGACCGCGAAGTCGCCCTTCTTGAGGTCGCGCACAAAGTGGCCGTGTTTGTCGGTCACGGTGAACACGACGTTCACTTCGTTGACGAAGGTGCGAATGGTAGTGGCGGCCTCGTCCAGCGGAGGCGTGGGCTTGTCAGACGCGGGAGCGGCATCGGCCTTGGGCGACTCGATGGCCGGCGCGTCGGCCGCTGGCTGCGGTGGGGGCGTTGTGGGCTGCGGCTTGGCCGTATCCGCCGGAGCCTGGGTTGGCGACTCCTGCGGCGGTGGCGTCTGCTGCTGCGGCGCGGGGGGCCGGGCCTGCGGCTTGTTCTGCTGCAGCGTGGCGGATGGCGCGGAAGGCAGCTCCTGCCCGGAATTCTGCGCCGCAACCGGGGGCAGAAGCAGGGCACTGCCGGCCAAAAGCAGGATGAAACTGGGGACCCTCATCTTTGCTTTCATTATAGCCGCAATTGGCTGCCGGACTCACCCCGGCAGGGAAGACGTTTTGCCCAGCCCCTTCGGTCCGCCCCGGATGGCCATCATTGTCCCCCGCTTCCGGTCCGTTGTAGGAACTGCTCCAACTCCGCCGGCAACGGCCGCGAAAAACTCAACGCCGCTCCGCTGCGCGGATGTTGGAACTGCAAAGAGGCAGCATGCAGAAAATTTCTGGGCAGGGAAATGTTTCCTGCCTTGCCGCGGAGTTCGCGCGGCGCCCCATACAGCGTATCGCCCACCACGGGATGACCAAGAGAAGACAGGTGAACACGAATCTGGTGGGTGCGTCCGGTGTCGATCTGCAGTTCCACCAGCGTGAACTTGCCAAACGGCGAGTCGATCCGTTGCCGCACGGTGTAGTGCGTGAGGGCTTCACGGCCACCGCTGCGGTGTGTAGTCATGCGGGTGCGGCGCACGCGGTCGCGGCTGATGCTGCTGCTGATGGTTCCACGCTCCTGTTTCAGCCAGCCGTGTACCAGCGCGACATACATTTTCTTGACTTGACGGCGGACGAACTGCGCTGCCAGCCGGCGGTGACTCTCATCGTTCTTGGCAACCACGATCAGGCCGCTGGTGGCCTTGTCGAGCCGGTGTACGATGCCGGGCCGCAACTCGCCGCCTACGCCGGAGAGTTCGCCAAAGCGATGCAGCAGCGCATTTACCAGCGTGCCGCGATTGCGTTCGTCTTCCGTTGCTCCGGCCCCGGCGTGCACCATCATGCCCGCAGGCTTGTTGATCACCGCCAGGTCGTCATCTTCATAGACGATGTCGAGCAAGATCTCCTCCGCAATCGCCCGCAGCGGCGGTGCTTGCACTTCCCCTAGGACAGCGATGCGTTCGCCTCCACGCAGGCGGAGCGAAGCTTTGGCGGCAGCCTCATTGACGAGCACTTTCTGTTGCTCGATGAGTTGCTGCACCCTGGCCCGGCTAGTGTCCGGAAGCTGAGCGGTCAAGAACTGGTCGAGGCGCTTGCCCCCGTCTTCCTGAGCCACGGAGATCGAAATGGGGAACTGTTCAGACATGGAGCACTCAGCATTCGGTCAGAAACGTGCTGCAGTGAATGGCTGCACCGAAAGGATATCGCGAAGAGGGGTGTTCGGAGGGTTTGAAAAACCAGCCTCGAGTTTCTCTGTGTCTCAGTGTCTCTGTGGTGAAAAGTCTCTACCGCGCCTGCGCCGGCACCGCCTTCGGCACGCCGCTGCGCAACCACCAGATGAACCCGCCGAGGATGACCAGGCAGATGGAGATCAGCTGGGTGCCGGTCATGATTCCCCCGAACACCGAGCCGCGGCCCGGGTCGTCCCGGATAAATTCCAGGAAGTACCGCGCCACCCCATAAAGGATGAGATACGCTCCGAACACTTGTC
The DNA here is from genome assembly GCA_020073165.1 of Terriglobia bacterium. Lineage (GTDB taxonomy): Bacteria > Acidobacteriota > Terriglobia > Terriglobales > Acidobacteriaceae > JAIQET01. The sequence continues at coordinate 112,034 of JAIQFP010000001.1, forward strand.
CATCGAACTTCTTGCGCCTGAACATCCACATCAGGACGAAGAAGTTCGTCAGCTCTACCGCCGATTCGAAGAGCTGGGTCGGCTGAAGCGGCTTATTCAACGGGGTCTCGGAGATGAGGTGGGCCAGTGGATCGGTAAATGTCACCCCCCAGAAATGACCGGTAGGCTTACCGTAACAGCAGCCTGCGGCGAAACACCCGACTCGCCCAATCGCGTGCCCCATTGCCAGCCCAGGTGCGAAGGCATCGCAGGTAGCCAGAGCGGGCATACGGTATTTGCGGATAAACCACACCGCAGCGATAAGCGCGCCAATCAGCCCGCCCGAGAACACCCCTCCCGCCTGCAGTGTGCTCAAACTGAAGATCTCGCTGGGGTGAGCGACGTAGGTGCTCCAGTCATTGACGATGTACAGGATCTTGGCGCCCACAATGCCGCTCAGCACCACCAGGATGCCGAGATTCCAGGCATTCTCCGGATCGATGCCTTGCTTTTGGGAGTTGCGAACGCTGATCCACAGCCCGACCAGGACTCCCATAGAGACCAGCAGTCCATAGGTGGGCAGGTTGAAGCTGCCGATATGAAATAGTCGTGGAAACACTAGTCCATTAGATGCAAACAAAATCGAAAATGCTGGGCACAGTTTAGCAGGAAAGGGAAGCCTGGGTCGCCGCTGGTCCGCACTCGCGTCTCTACTGGCTTGGCCACCGACCAACGACGAACGACCAACGACGAAGAAGCAAGCCGACCCGCTCTGCCGTGTGGTAGGCCGAGAATGAACCCGTCATAGACGGTGGGAACCCGCCGAGACCCATTAGGCATTTCCGCATGGCGGAACGTTGCTCACCGGATCAAAGTTCGAGTCGAGTCCCCGTTCATTCGGTGTTGGTTCAAAAATCGGTTACCACCATCACCAACCTTGCAGGCCGGCTCTCAAGTTGGATGCTAGGGAAATCTGGTGAGATTGGCAAGAGGGGCCCCGCAAAAAGTTGGCAGTCGGCTTGCCAGCGACTTTCGTGTCGGCGAACGGCGGGGGAGACGGCTGCCTCGGCTGTCCCGCCGAGCCAAGCTCGGCAACGAAACCCTACCCGGCTCGGCGCTTATCCTCCAGCACCTCGTCCAGCGCGTGCGCCAGATGCTGCGCCCGCTGCCGGTATTCGGAGCCCCCGTTGTCCGACTTGCGCTTGAGCAGATGGTATTCATCGGCGATGTTGAGCGCAGCCAGCACCGCAAGCCGGGCTGTGTCCACAGTGTGGGTCTGTTCCGAGACCGCCCGCATCTTCGAGTCCACATACTCCGCCAGCTTCAGGATGTATTCCGGGTCGGAGCCCCGCAGGTTGTAGGCCTGGTCGAAGATCTCCACCCGCACGCTATTGTTGCTGGTGTCCTTCACCGGAGTTTGTTTCGTCGCACTTGCCATAAATTTCTGCTCCCACAGGACCAGTGAGCGATGCTCCGTTGCCAAGAGCCCGAAACTCGCTCCTCGGTACGCACCACTCGTCACTCAGCTCGCGGCCTGCTCCTCCGCCAGGGACTCGATCTGCCGCAACATCTTTTCCACGCGGCCGCGGATCTCTTCGCGCTCCCGGCGGAGCTGCACCATCTCGCGGCGCATGGTCTCCACTTCCTCCTCGCGTTCCTCCAGTTGCTCGCGTAGGCGCTGGGCGTCGCGTTCGGCGCTGGCCCGGGCCTCGCGCGCCGCCTTGTACAGCTCAATGGTGCGATAAACCTTTTCTTCCAGCGCCTGAAAATCGTCGGCGGGAACCTGGGCGGACACCTCTTCGACCAACTTCACAGCCATGATGGCACTTCTTCCCCGAGAAATTTGGACCTCGTGGGCGAAGTATACCCCAGAAAGCTGTGGAATGCGCCCCACCGGTGCCGGAGGTATTAAGATGTGGTCCGCCGGGCTGCGAGTCGCGCCCAGTCAGGAAAGGAAATGGTTATGGTCCGGATCGCGTATCTCTTGCTTTGGCTGTCGCTCTCAGTGTCGCTGGTCGCCCAGGTTTCGCCCGCCCCTCTGTCCAACGCGAGCCTGCAAGCCCAGTTGAAGGGCGCCGTATTGGCTCGCTGGGATGCACTGGAGAAGGGGGATCTCCAGGCCTATGCCGTTTTTTTCGAGGATGGCTTCCTCATGGTCACCGGCGATGGCAGAGTGCTGACCAAAGCGACCCTCATCAACCTGGTGCGTCACAATCAGCAGATTGGGCAAAAGGAGCATAACTCGGAGCCCGGCGAGATTCGCGTGTGGGGCGCGGGGGACACAGCCATGCTGAATTACAAAATTACAAACACGGCCCCGCTTGCCGGACAGCAGATCGTAACCGAGGAACGCGTTCTGGAGAGCTTTGTCCTGCGCAACAAGAAGTGGCTGCTGGTATCGCGGGCGGAGGTTCCGGTCCCCAACGCGAGCCGCCAACCGGCCCCGGTTAATGCTGCCGCCTTCCGGGACTACGTCGGACAGTATGAAACTGCGCCCAACAGCGTGGTGAGAGTCTGGCGCGAGGGGGACAGGCTCTATGAGCAGTGGCCGGGCGAACAGAAGGCGTTGGACTTTCCCCTCACCGATAGCGTCTTCTACCAGCACGAGCAGCCGGGTCTGCGCAACTTTGTGCGCGATGAAACTGGCGCTGTCATCGGCTTCCAGTTGTGGATCGGAGACAGCACCATCACCGGGCGGAAGGTCCGGTAGCGCGTCGCATCATCCCGCGCGCAGTTTTTTCAGCCGGCGAGCCGCCTCGTCGAGCGTGTCTTCGCGCTTGCAGAAGGCAAACCGTATCTGTTGCGCGCCGTCGCGCGGATCATTGTAGAAGCTCGAACCGGGAACCGCGGCCACGCCGATCTCCTTGACCAGGTGGCGGGTGAACGTGACGTCGTCGGGAAAACCGAAGGCGCTGATGTCAGTCATCACGTAGTAGGCGCCACGTGGCCGGAAGCAGCGGAAGCCCGCCTCGGTCAGTGCCGGCATGAGATGGTCGCGGCGTGCCCGGTATCCGTTGGCCAGGGCGTGATAGTAGCTGGCAGCGAGCCCCAGCGCGACCGCGCCGGCTTCCTGCAGCGGGGCCGGAGCCCCCACGGTCATGAAGTCGTGCACCTGGCGGATGGCGTTGGTAATGGCAGGCGGCGCCACCGCCCAGCCCACGCGCCATCCAGTCACGCTATAGCTCTTCGACAGCCCGTTAATGGTGACGGTGCGCTCGCCCATGCCGGGAAGGCGCGCGATCGAAATGTGCTGCGTGTCGTCGTACAGGATGTGCTCGTAGATCTCATCCGTGATGGCGACCACGTCGAATTCCACGCAAAGGTCACGAATCAGGTTCAACTCGGCATGGGTGAACACCTTGCCGGTAGGGTTGTTCGGTGTGTTGAGGATGATTGCCTTGGTGTGATTGTGAAACGCTGCGCGCAACTCGCGCTCATCAAAGGCCCACTCGCCCTCGGGTGTGCTCGGCGGGCGCAGCTTCACGAAACGCGGCTTGGCCCCGGAGAGGATCGCATCCGGGCCGTAGTTCTCGTAGAAGGGCTCGAAGACCACGACCTCGTCCCCGGGGTTGCAGATGGCCAGCAGCGTTGAAATCATCGCCTCGGTCGAGCCGCAGCACACGGTGACCTGCGTTTCCGCATCGACATGAATGCCCTGCCACTCCTGCATCTGCCGGGCGATGGCTTGCCGCAGACTCTTGGCCCCCCAGGTGATGGCGTACTGATTGACGTCAGCCGCAATGGCCTCCTGCGCGGCGCGCTTGATCTCGGCGGGAGCGGGAAAGTCGGGGAACCCCTGGGCCAGATTGATGGCCCCGTAAAGCATGGCCTGGCGCGTCATCTCGCGGATCACCGACTCGGTGAAGTGCGCGACGCGATCGCTCAAATGATGCTTGGGTTGGAATGCCGCCTCGGCCATGGTTCGGTCAGGGTAGCACAAAGCCGTGGCGCCGGCGTCTCGCCGGCCAATACGAACCCGCGTAGCCGCGCCGGGACGGCGGCGCCAAGGCTATGAGGCTCTCAGCCTCCCGCCGAGCCCCTCAAGTGCCTTGATAATCTTCCCCGACCACTGCGCCACTTCGTCCTCGCGCAAAGTCCGCTCATTGGATTGGAATGTAGCCCGCAGCAGCAGGGAATACTTGCCCGCCGGGACTCCCCCGCCCCGGAAGATCTCCACCGGGACAAAGCTACGCAACTCCGCGAGACCCAATCCCGCCACGGCCTGATAAATTTTGTCGAACACCACCGCGTCGGCAAAAATGAACGAAAAATCCCGCTCCACCGCGGGATAGCGCGGCAAGGCCTGGTAACGGACCTCGCGCAGGCCGCGAGCGTACAGGCGATCAAGAAACAGCTCGGCGATGAAAACGTCCTGGCGCAACTTGCGCGCGCCGGCAACGTCAGGATGAATCTGCCCGAACTGGGCCACGGTGGCGCCGTCCATCACTGCTCGTGCCGAGCGTCCGGGGTGGTAATACTCCGCCGTGTTCGCGTCGTAGTACAGAGCGTTGTGCTGGAGCGCCTGCAGCAGGTTGTCGACGTCGCCCTTCAGATCGAAGAACGAGAGCGGCCTCGTCGGTTGATGCACTCCGGGCGCTACCGCGCTGCCAGTTGCGCCCATCGCGATTCGCTTCAGCTCCACCGACTTCGGTCCCGAAGCCTCGAACACATTGCCCGCCTCGAACAGGCGCACGTTGTCGCCGCCTCGGTTCAGGTTGTAGGCCAGCATGTTGAGCATGCCCGGCACCATCGAACTGCGCATGACCGACGATTCCTCACTGAGCGGGTTGGCCAGCTCAATCGCGGGCATGGGAGAGAACTGTTTCGCATCTTCGTGCGAAATGAAACTCAGCGACACCGCCTCGTTGTAACCCAGCGCCAGCAGCGACGACCGCAGCTTCTGACCTTTTTCCGCGTGAGGCAGTTCGACCACGGAACCCGCGTAGGCGGGCAGTGTGTTGGCGAACTTGTCGTAGCCGTGCAGACGCGCAATTTCTTCAATCAGGTCAATCTCGCGCTCCACATCCAGGCGCCAACTGGGAATGCGGACCGTGAAGTCCCATTCCCCGCCGCGTTCCGGCATCAGTTCGAAACCCAGCTTGTTGAGAATCCGGAAGATTTCCTCCGTGCTCAGTTTTTCACCCAGGATGCGATGCACTTCGGAAACATGCAGCTCGACCGGAGCCTGGTCCACGTGTCTTGCAACGACGTCCACCACCTCGCCGACGAGTTCGCCGCCTCCCGACTCCAGAATGAGTTCGGCGACGCGGTCGCAGGAGAGAACCGTAGATTCGTAATCAGCGCCGCGTTCGAAACGGTGTGACGCATCGGTATGCAGCCCATGGCGCTTCGACACCTTGCGGATCGTGGCCGGGTCCCACCACGCGGACTCGATCAGGACGTTCCGCGTCTTCTCCGTGATCATAGTGTCGAAGCCGCCCATCACGCCGGCCAGGCCCACTGGCTTGCGCGCGTCGGCTACCACCAGGTCAGTGGTCGTGAGCTTGCGTTCGATTCCGTCAAGAGTCCTGAGAGTCTCACCCTCGCGGGCGCGGCGCACGATGATCTTCCCGCCTTCCAGCAGGTCGAGATCAAAGACGTGGGTCGGCTTGCCCATCTCCCACAGCGTGTAGTTGGTGGCATCCACCGCGTTGTTGATGGGCCGCTGATCGATCAGCGCCAGCCGATCGGCAATCTTCGGCGGCGAAGCCTTGATCTTCACCCCGCGCAGCACGCGCCCCGTAAAGCGCGGACACAGCTTGGGCTCCTCGATCTCAATGGGGAAGCCGCTTGCCCCTTTCACGTTGGGCAGCCGCGGCTGGATTGCCTTCAGCGGCAGATCGTAGATCGCCGAAGCCTCCCGCGCCACGCCGTAGTGGTTCATGGCGTCAGGCCGGTTGGTGCCGATCTCCATCTCAAAGACCGTGCCGTCGCCTGCGCCGCTCACGCCCTCGACCGCGATGCCGGCCAGCGTGAGGTCATCCGCAAGAGTGCGGTAGTCAACCTTGAGGTCAACGTAGTCGCGCAGCCACTGAGGAGAAATCTTCATTTCACTTCGTTTCTAAATCCAACTGAATCGTGTCGCGACTGTCTTTCTTTTGCTCTCGCCGACGACTAACGACGAACGACCAACGACCGTCTAACCAAACTGCTCCAAGAACCTTACATCCCCGTTGAAAAACAACTGAATGTCATCCACGCCGTACTTCAAAATCGCAATCCGCTCCACGCCCATGCCAAATGCGAAGCCCGAAATCTTCCTTGAGTCGTAGTCCACAAAGCCATACACATTGGGATCGACCATTCCGCATCCCAGCAACTCAATCCAGCCGCTCGCCTTGCAGTTGCGGCACGGGCCGCCATCGCGAGTGCCCTTGCCGCCGCAGAAAATACAGCTGATCTGCACGTCGGCGCTGGGCTCGGTGAAGGGGAAGAATGACGGATAAAAGCGCGTCTTCACGCTCGACCCGAACAGCGCTTTCATGGCGTGGTCCAGTGTGCCCTTCAAATCGCAAAACGTAATATTGGTGTCGACCGCCAAGCCCTCCACCTGGTGAAAGATAGGCGAGTGGGTGGCGTCGGGCGCATCGTTGCGGTGCACCTTGCCCGGGCAGACCACGCGCACCGGAGGCCGCTGCTTCTCCATGGTGCGAATCTGCACCGGCGAGGTGTGCGTGCGCAGCAGCAACCGGTCGCGCAGCGGCTTCGACTCCTGTCCCGCAATAAAGATCGTGTCCTGCGTATCCCGCGCGGGATGGTTGGGCGGAAAGTTCAGCGCCTCGAAATTGTAGTAGTCGGTCTCAATCTCCGGTCCCTCCTCAACCGAGTAGCCGAGGTTGCGGAAGACCGACACGATCTCGTTCATCGTCTTGATGACAGGATGCTCCGCTCCCAAGGGCCGGCGGATACCGGGCAGGGTGATGTCAATGCGCTCGGAGGTCAGCTTCGACGCGGATGTCCCACCCAGCATCCGTTGCCGCGTCGCCTCGACCGTTTCTTCAACCTGCGATTTGAGTTGGTTGACGCGTTGGCCGACATCACGCTTGGCATCTTTCGGCGCGGCTTTCAGCCAGAGATCGTTGACCAGCGTCAGTACGCCGTTCTTGCGCGCCAGCCAGCGATCGCGAAAGACCTTCCAGTCCGCTTCGTTGCTGACCGCGCCCGCCTCGGACTCCAGCGCCGCCAGCAACTTGGCCACGGCCCTCTCCAGCGCCGCCGCCGAGTAATCCGTCAATTTGGAAACGGTGTATGCCACTTACCAAAACTCCAAGAACTTGTCATCCCGAACGCCGCCCGAGCCGCGCCCGGCGCGGTGAGGGCAAGTCGAGGGACCTTGCGTTCTCCCCGACCTGAGTCAACAACCGAGATACACCCATGCGGTTCAGGGAACTGAGTGCTGAAGGCTGATTGCTGGTTTCTACGCTGCCCCGCCGAGCGCGCCCTTCGCCTGCTCGGCAAGGCTCTTAAAGGCGCCGGGATCGTTCACCGCCAGGTCGGAGAGGATCTTGCGATCCAGTTCCACGCCGGCCGTCTTCAGGCCATGGATGAACTGGTTGTAGCTCATCCCGTTCAGCTTGGCGGCCGCGCCGATGCGCACGATCCACAGCGAGCGGTACTGGCGCTTCTTCTGCTTGCGCCCCGAGTAGGCGAACTTCAGCCCGCGCTCGACCGCTTCTTTGGCGGAGCGGTACAGTTTGGATTTTGTCAGGAAATAACCGCTGGCGCGGTCTAAGATTTTTTTCCGCTTGGCGCGGCGTTTGGTTCCGCGTTTGACACGAGGCATGGTCTGCTCCTTTTTTCTTTCGTTTTCACGGCGGCTGGAGGTAGGAGACTTTGCAGTCTGACCTCTTCACTCGCCCGGCGAGCTGCTTTCGGTTTGCTCGCAACTCGGTACACGGTACTCGGTACTGAGTTAGTACGGAATCATCCGCTTGATCTTCGGAGTATCCGCATCGCTTACCAGGACGGACTGTCCCAGTTTCTTCTTCCGCTTGTGCGGCTTCGAGGTCAGCATGTGGCGCAGGTGCGAATGCCCGCGCTTCACCTTCCCCGTGGCAGTCTTCTTGAAGCGCTTGGCGGCGCCCTTGTGTGTTTTTAGTTTCGGCATAAATCCTCAAAAAGCGTTCAGCATTTGAGTTTCTCACAAACGCCCGGCAAACCTGTCAGGGCTTAATGCTGAGTGCTGGTTGCTGAGTGCGGTTTCCCTACACCTGATTCGCGCGCGACTGCTGGGGCGGCGGTGGTTGCTGCGGCTTCGGCGCGGCCGGCTTGCTCTGTTTCTGCTGCTCCACCTTCTTCGGGGCCAGGATGAGGTGCAGCGTGTTGCCTTCCTGCCGCGGACGAAATTCCACGATCCCTTTTTCGTCGACGTCTTTAATCAGCCGCTCCAGGATCTCGCGTCCCAGTCCGGTGCGCGTCATTTCCCGCCCGCGGAAGAAGATGGTCGCCTTGACCTTGTCTCCCTCCTCCAGGAAGCGCAGCACGTGGTTCTTCTTGGTCTCGTAGTCGTGGTCGTCCACATTGATGCGGAACTTCACTTCCTTGACCACGATGACTTTCTGGTGCTTCTTGGCCTCGCGCTCTTTCTTTTCCTGCTGGTACAGGTATTTCCCGTAATCCATGATGCGGCATACGGGAGGTTGCGCGGTAGGCGAAATCTCGACCAGGTCCAGGTTGCGTTCGCGGGCCATCTTGAGCGCTTCGTACGGTGGCAGAATCCCGATCTGGCCGCCTTCGTCGTCAATCACGCGGATTTCCCGCGCCCGAATACGCTCATTGGTGCGGATAAAACGTTTGTCGATAACCATCCTCCATCAGCTACTGCTTGCAGGAATTCAAAATTATAGCATGTAACCCCGCAGCGGGAAGTGTGCTCCCACCCAGAGCGATTCCTGCTCCCGTGCCACCTGGACCGGGAATCTGGTCGGCAGCTCTTCTAGAGATTTGGCCGGGAGTTCTGCTTCACGACAGCGATTCCTCGGCCACGCCTCCGCCACCGCTACGCTTCATCTGGTAGAGAGCGCGGTCGGCCGCTTCCAGCAGGCTTTCGATCGTCTCGCCATCGTCCGGATAGGCGCTGATTCCAATCCCCACCGCCAGTGGTGGTGCTTCCTGGTCCGCGCCTAATCGCTCCCGGACGCGCCGCGCCACTTGCAGGGCTGCGGTTCCATCCGTCTCCAGCAAAAGCATGGAAAACTCATCTCCGCCGAATCGTGCTGCCGTATCAATGTTCCGGCGGCAACTCTGCAGGACTTCGCTGAGGCGCTCCAGGGCCCGGTTACCTACCAGGTGGCCGTGGTGGTCGTTAATTTGCTTCATGCCATCCAGGTCGAGCAGCAAGACCGCAAATGGGCTCCCAGTGCGCTGCGACCGCTTGATCTCTTCTGCCAGAACTTCCATGAAACGGCGGTAATTCGCCAGGCCCGTGACCGGGTCAGTTGCGGCCAGGTGCTGAAGCCTTTCCTCGATCTCTTTGCGTTCTGAAACCAAAGCTGCCAGGGCCAGACCTATCACCGCAGAGACGCTCACATACACCTGTAACAGGACAAGAGACTCATTCTTGTCGCTCCTGGCAAACGGACCGAATCCGGCCAGTGTGCCCGAGATTGCAATTCCAGCAATCACGGACACCGCTGCCGCAGTCTCGCGTGGGCCAAACCGGAACGCCGCCCAGATCAGGAAGGGGATGCAGAGAAACTCCAGAGGATAGTTCCGAATACTAGAGGGAAAGAACCCGCCGAACACGGTCTGGCCGATAAGCACTGTGCTCGCGAGCAAAACAAACGCTTCGGTAAGCTGGGCGCGGCTCCATCGGAAACGTGGATCCCGGAACCAGAGAACCAGTAAAGGAGTGATGACCAGTGCCCCTCCCGCATCGCCCAACCACCAGGTCGCCCAGATCGGCCCGGACTCCGGCCACTTCGCCAAACCGCTGAGACAAAGGCTGGCAACACCGAGCGTGGCGCTGATCGACGTACTTGCCAGACCTGCGAGAGCCGCGAACCGGAAGATATCTTGTGCCCGATTGAACGCTTTGCGGCCGTGGGCAAAGTGATTCACCAGATAGCAACCTGCCAGTGCTTCGAGGGTATTTCCCGCAGCGATGCCGACGGAGGTTGCCAACGAGCCTGCCGTTGTAATGTTTACCAGGAATGCGCCTAGGAACACGCCCGGCCAAACCTCATATCCCAGAACCAGTAAGGCTGCCAGGGCGATTCCAGTGGGGGGCCACACCGCGGTTGCGCTCGGATTCACAAACGCCAGTCGCAGTCCTAGCTTGCCGGCGATCAAGTAAATGACAGCCAGCAGCAAGGCCCGGGCGAGTTTTCGGGAAGACCGTGAACCATTCATTTCCGGTTGGTGCCCACGGTTCGAGTGGAGACTCGCCTTTCTGGTTCAGATGGTCGAAGCTCGATGGGCCAAGATATTAGGCTTGATCTTCAGAACAGTCAAAGCGGCACCCCCTCGGAAGGAGAGTGCCAGGAAAGTCTACGCCCAGTCTCTGCCCAGCAGCGTTCCATCTTCGACCCCTTCCACCAGTACCCGAATCCACCGGTTGGCTTCGTGCCTCCCGGTCACGCGGACCTTCAGATAATTGCTGGTTAGGGCCTCGGTGCGCTCGCATTCGAAGGTGCTGAGGGTGATAGCCTCCACCGCTTTTCCAACGAACGACCGCATGAACTCCTGCTTTTTCGCTGCCGCAAGTTCGCGCAACATGCGGTTGCGCTCCCGCGCCACCTGCACCGGAACCTGGTTACGCATCGCCGCCGCCGGCGTCCCTGGTCGCGCCGAGTACGTGAACACGTGCAGATAAGTGAAGGGCAGTTCTTCCACCATGCGCCGCGTCTCTCCAAAATCGGCGTCAGTTTCGCCAGGGAAGCCCACCATCACGTCCGCCCCGATCGCCGCCGTGGGCATGGCTTCACGAATCCTGAGAATCTTCTCCCGATAATGCCACGGCCGATACTTGCGATGCATGGCCCGCAGTACCCGGTCACTGCCCGATTGCATGGGTACATGCGCGTGCTTCGCAACGCGTGGCGACTCGGCCACGAGGCGAAGGAGTTCATCGCTCCAGTCCATCGGCTCGACCGAACTGATACGCAGCTTCTCCAGAGAGGTTCGCTCGAGAATCGAGCGGACAAGGTCTTCAAATCGCATTTGCCGCGCGCTTTTCCTGATGGCTGACGGCTGATGGCTGACGGCTAGGTCCCGTCCCCATCGGCCCAAGTTGATCCCGGAGATGACCACTTCGCGGTATCCTGATGCGACCAGCGCATCCACTTCGCGGAGGACCGCTTCCAGCTTTAGCGACCGGCTCTGCCCCCGCACGTAAGGGATCACGCAGAACGAACAACGGTTGTCGCATCCATCCTGCACTTTGAGGTTGGGACGCGTGCGCTCGCTGGCGGCATCGAACACCGGCGCTGCCAGCAGTTCGGTGTGGGCGAAAATGTCAGAAACGAAAACCAGTCGTTGGTCGTTGGCCGCCGGTCGTTGGTCACATGCGGTCAGCTTCGTAAGAGGCACGAAGCCACCAGCCTGTTCCGTATCAGGGCATGGCTTCAGCCATGCCGAGTGCTCCCAAAGCAGGCCGGCTTTCGCCGCTGAATGTGCGAGTGCAAGCTGGGCCAACTGATGTTTATGGGAATTCCCAATCACTCGAGCTACGCCCGGCAGGACTGCCAACTCCTCCGGCGCCCGCTGTGCGTAGCAGCCAGTCACCACAATCTGGCAGCCGGGATTCTCGCGATGAATCCGTCGGATCGCCGCCCGCGCATCTTGATCCGCTGCTGCGGTTACCGTGCAGGTGTTGAGCACCACAATCTCGGCTTCGCCGGGCGCCCCGGCACGCTCCAATCCGCGCTCGCGGAACTGACGTTCGATGGCGGCGCCGTCAGCCTGTGTGGCTCGGCAGCCAAAGTTTTCCACGTAGAAACTGCCCACGCTTCTATAGTAACGTAATGACAGCGCGATTTCCCTGAAGTCACCCCGCGCCGCTCTCGCGAGGATTTTCACTGGAGCGTGTCAAGCCCTTGGCGGCACGCTCCCGGTTTGTTGAGGTGTTCCATGAAGCGGCGAATCCTGTTGGTGGATGACGACGTTGCCGTCCTCCTCACCCTCAAGGCAGTCTTGGAGATGGACCAGTTCGAAGTGCACACCGCTGCCTCCGCGGCCGAAGCCATGGAGAAGCTGCACTCCGGCCCCTACCACATGGTGATCACTGACGCTCATATGGAGACCGAGGATGCCGGCTTCCAGGTCATCGCCGAAGCCCGCCAGCAGCCGTACCATCCCGCCACCGCGTTGCTCACCGCCTATCCCCCGCATCAAGGCGGCTGGGCCAAGCAAGGCGTGCAGTCGCTGCTGGTCCAGCCCCTCGGGACACAGGACTTGGTGCGGCAGATTGAGTCGCTCCTGGTGCGCCACGAGGACGAAAAACGGCGCCTCCGCCCCACGGAGAAGTCCGTGGATCGACACGCATCGGCTTGGAATCGGGAAGGCGGGAGGAAGATCAGCTAGCCCCGCCGATTCACTGGTGCTTGCTCAGTGCTACCCGCACCGGCCCGCAACCCGTGGCCGGCTCGTTAAGATCAGGCCGAAGCCGCTTGTCGCCGCTGCTGGAAGCATTCCCGGCAGAACACCGGTCGTCCCTGCGTTGGCTTGAAGGGTACGGTGGTTTCTTTGCCGCACTGCGAGCACACGGTGCGGGTCTCAACTTTGGCAAAGCCGCCGCCAGCGCGTACCGGCGCTGCCCCCAGCACCGACACCCGTTTGGCTTTGCAGACCTTGCACCGCTTGGGTTCGTTCTTGAACTGCTTGTCGTGGAAAAACAACTGTTCCCCGGCCGTGAAGACGAAATCGGCGCCGCAGTCAATGCATTTCAACACCTTGTCCTGGAATTCCATTGAGAGGCTCCCTTCAGCCCTATACTCCGCGACTCTCTCGCCACCCTCAGTCCTGTGGCTCGAGTGCGCGAAGCTTTGCTCACACCCCCCTCAAACAACCCCTTGGAAACTTACCCCTGGATTCGGCCCCGCCATGCCCAGATTGGGGCATGGGTTCCTCCGGTAGCAAAACTGCAAAGTGCCGATGAAGTGCTTCCCAAAACGGGAAGCACTTGGATAAAGCAATGGGCCGCCACCTGGGAGGGGCGGCCCAAAGGAAATTAGTCCTGTTCTTTGCGTGCTTTCTTGCGGCTGCGTTTACGAGCCAGTGCTTCCTTCACGCGCTTCTTCTCGCCCGGCTTCAGGTAGAAGGAGTGACGCTTGACCTCCTTGATGATGTCTTCCTGTTGCACCTTGCGCTTGAAGCGGCGCAGCGCATTCTCGAGAGATTCTCCCTCTTGGAGTCTGACTTCCGCCAAACTGACTACACCCCCAAACTCGTCCTATTTGGACGCGGATAGTTATTGCAAGGTTCTTCTGTCAAGTCAAGGGCTATGTCAGGTTTTTGTACAGCGGTCCGCGCGGCCCCCATCGAGTTGGGGCCTGTGGGCGTCCCTAATAGACCAGTTTCAAAGCCACTTGCACCTGGCGCGGAGCATAAGCGTCCATGGCCTGCATGAAATTTGCCGGCTTCTGGTAGTGAGCAGGAAAGTAGTTGATTCCAATGCTCTTATCTATCTTGAGGAACTGTCCTGCCGTGTTCGTGAAGCCGTCATCACTGACGACCACACGCTGGTTGTCGCGGTTCAACAGGTTGAAGGACTCGATTACCAGGTCGAGCTTCACCCGATCGCCGAGGTAAAGCCGCCGAGTCAGCCGCAGGTCGGTGGTGGCGTAGTCGGGTCCCAGGAAAGCATTGCGTCCCGCGCCCGGCAGGCGATCGTTGCTGTCGTTGCCGTCTTGATTGGGGTCGCCGAAGATGCGCGCGTCCACCGGGCGGCCGCTGCCGATCGTCACCACGCCCGATATCTTCCACTCATTGAACATTCATCCCAGCAGTTCGTGTCCCCGGTGAAAAGGTTTGGGTTCTGCAATCCAGGACAGCGAAAAGCGGTGGCGTTGGTCGGTGACGCTGGGACCTCGCTCCGCGCTGGTGGCATAGGAATTCTGCACCGTCACCGGACGCCCTGCCACCAGCGCATCCTGTCCGTCGTCAATCGCATGGGCATAGGTGTAAGCCAGGCGGAAATAGAGGCCGCTGGTCATACGCCGCCGCACCGAGACGGTCAGCCCGTGGTAGACGCTGGAGGCGGCGCTCTCGAAGACATTGATTGCGCCCAACTGTGGAATCGGCCGTACCAGCGGGTTAATACACGGGGGAAACGGGCAAGTCAGAGTCGGGGAGAACTGCCAGGTAGAGAACGATGCCACGTGGTAATAACCCAGGAGATTCGTGTCGCTGGAGTCGTAGACGGGATAAGCCACTTCCACCGGCGGCGGCAGGTTTGCATCCCGGGCCCGAATCAGGTCTATCCCATGTACATACATGTAGGAGACGCCTAGCGCCAATCGGTTCGCCACCTCCCGCTCCACGCTCAGGCTGGCCTGCTGCACCTTGGGAGTCTTGAAGTCGTGCGCAAACGCCGCTACCTCGGTGCTCAGGAAGCCACGCAGACTGTCCGGTGCAGCACAAAACGTGCCGGTCAGCGGACAGCTCACCAGGGGGTTGGGATATTGCGGGAAAATCTGATGACCGTAATAGTCCGTGTTGTCCAGGAAGAGGTGAGTAGCCGCCAGACCGTTGTCGCTTACTACGGATGAGGTGTAGATCTGCGGAATGCGCGTGTAAAAGAGCCCGTATCCCCCGCGGACGACTAGCGGTCGCTGCTCGCCGATGGAATAGGCGAAGCCGGCGCGCGGGGCAAAATTGTTGGTATCCATGGGAACCTTGCCGGAATCCGGCCACAGCGGATTCGACACCAGACCTTTTGTGCTGAAGGTCTGCAAGTCGTAGCGCACTCCCAGGCTGAGGCCCAGCCGGTTGCTGACGCGAATCGTGTCCTGCACGAACCCGGCGTACTCGTTGGTGTCGGGATGCGTAACCACCGACCCGAAGTTCTGGATGTAGTAGCGGGGTACGTCGTGGGCGTAAGCCCGCAGTGGCGTAATTGCCATGCCCCCAACCATCGGCTCAAAGGTAAACGGGTTCACTTTGATGTCGTCGAAGATGTACTCGCCGCCCAGCAGCGAGGGGAAGAAATTGTTGATCCGGGTGACAAGCACGTCGCCGCCGAATTTCCAGGAATGCCGTTTCCCTTCCAGGCTGACCGTTTCGGTCAGGTGCAAGCGGTGTTCGCCGGTGCGGCGCGGCAGAATGGAAGACCGCCCAAAGCCGTCAATGATGCTGCTGACCTTGGTCAACGCTTCCGTCGAGTTGCTGCTCGATTCCTGCAGATCGCGCGAAAACTGTGCCCGCAGGTGGCTGATCAGCCGCCAGGAGAGGCTGCTGGTCAACGACAGGGAAGCGCTCTCCGTGGCCACCATCTCTTCGCCATTGTCGCTTATGGCGTAAGTGGTGATCGGGCTGGCGGGATCAAAGAAGACGTTGTTCTGCCCGTAGTAGCGTGACGTGTTCAAGCGAAACGAGAGGTAATGACGCGGGGTGAGCGACACGTCCAGCTTCATGAAACCGGTGTTCCCCAGCAAGGCTGACTGGTATTCCCCGCCCAGGGTGGAGAGTTGGTCAGCGGCGGCGAAAACCAGGGCCTTGTCACTGTCCTCGTAATCCCCGTGTTTGAGGGGTTCCTGGCCTTTCTGCGGCACCACCTTCGCAGCCCCGTTATCGAACCGCACCACCGTGGGCACATGAAAGATGTGCTGGTCGAAACCGGCAAAGAAGAATGCCCGGTTGCGGCGGACGGGTCCGCCGAGGGTGAACCCGAATTGCTGCTGGCGGTCGTTGGGTTTGACATCGGTGAAGGCATGCTGCGCGTTCAGCGCGCTGTCGCGCAAGTAATAAAAACTGGTGCCGTGAAAGCTGTTGGATCCGGACTTGGTGACCACGTTGACGACGGCGCCGCCCGCCCGTCCCAGTTCTGCCCCGTAGGTATTCGAGGACACGCGGAACTCCTGCACCACTTCATTCGAGAACTGGTAGGGTGCCCGGTAACGGCCGCGGGCCTGGCCGAAGAAGGCATTGTTATTGTCGGCGCCATCCACCAGGTAGCTGGACTGGTAGCCGCGAATTCCTCCGAACGCCAGGTCGCCGTTCGAGCCGGAGGTCAATCCCCGCGGATCCTGGGTCACGCCCGGGGTCAACAAGGCGAGGTCGGTGAAGCGCCGTCCGTTCAATGGCAGTTCGTTGATGGCCCGCTCATCCAGCAGGGAAGAGATCGCAGTCGGTTGCGTCTCCACCAGTTGCGGCGCCCCCGACACGGTCACGGTCTCCTTCACCCCTGCGATGGACAGCGTGAAGTTCACCTCCACCGTGCCACCCACTTCGACTTGGACTTGCGGGCTTATCTGCGGCGACATGCCCCGAAACTCCGCGCGCGCCGTGTAAACCCCCGGCGGAAGCATTTCGAAGGCAAACCGGCCTTGGCTGTCAGTCGCGGTCGAGTGGCGCAGGCCCGTGGCCGAGTTCACTGCCACCACGCTGGCCCACTCCATCAACCCGCCCGAGGAATCGGTTACAGTACCGCGGATCGCACCGGTAGAAGCGTCCTGTCCCAGCGCCGTGGCCGAAAGAAGCGCCAGGAGAAGACAAGACAGCACCGTCCACCGCAATGGCGTCATCCCGAATCCCGGCTTCAGCCGGGTGAGGGACCTCGCGCGTACTAGCAACCGGCCGACGATTGAGGATTGTGGGTGAAAGGGGAAGGAAGAGAAGCCACCAACTCTGCGCGTCATAGGACTCACCCCTGCTTGGGAGTGGACTGCAAGGGAGTCCAGACGCGACGGGCGACATTTATTTGTATAGCAATGGTGGCCGAGGAAGTCTGTGCGGATTGAACTTCTTTTTGGGATTGCTTCCCGTAGCGGGAAACCCAGCGCCTTTGTCAGCCCAGCTTCTGCCTCACCAACTGCTCCACTCTCTCCAAAACTTCATCCTCGGACAGTTCAGTGGAGTCGAGCATCAACGCATCCGGGGCTGGCACCAGCGGAGACGCCGCCCGGGTTCGGTCGCGTTGGTCGCGGTCCCGCAATTCGGCGGCCGTGGCTGCAGCGGCCCGGCCTTTCAGTTGGTGTTGCAGCAGGCGTCGCTGTTCGCGCACCACCGGGTCGGCGTCGAGAAAAATCTTTACCTCCGCGGCAGGAAACACCTTGGTCCCGATGTCGCGGCCTTCCATCACCACGCCGCCGCCCGCGCCCATGGCCTGCTGCCGCGCCACCATCCATTCCCGCACCTTGGGGTGGACCGATACCCGCGACGCTGCCTCGGTCACGTCGATCTCGCGCGCCCGTTGGGTTACGTCGCGGCCGTCGAGCAACACGCGGTTGCCCCCCAGGCTGGGTTCCAGCTGGATGCGCGAATTTTGGGCGAGCTTGAACAGCGCCGCCTCCTCATCAAACGAGACGTCCCATTCGATGGCCTTCAGCGCCAACGCCCGATACATGGCCCCGCTTTCCAGGTTCACATATCCCAGCTTGCGTGCGAGACGAGAAGCGATGGTGCTCTTTCCTGCGCCGGCGGGACCGTCGATCGCGATGATGAGTTTGCGCTGGGAGGATTCCGTCATCTTGCGAGGTAATAATTGTACACGGTGGAAAAACTGCCTGGTTTGAGCGATGACGCGCGACGCGAACTGCGGGATTCACCGCTTCGCGGCTTGCGGACGGCGGGAATTGGAGGCCGCCGCTTCCCTGGGCGGCGTGATCTGCACCAGCGAACGAGTACCCACCCGCAGGAAATTTAACTCGCGCGCCGCCAACAAGGCGTTCATGGCTTCCTTTACCCGCGAGCGCGGGACGAAGTTCCCAAAAAATGTTTCCACTTCCTGCTGATCAGCCGCGATCACGCAGTCCAGATATTTCGAAAGCAGCGCCGACAGAGCTTCTCCGACCGAGAGTCCCACGCCTTCCCGCACCGCCTCGGGCGCCCAGCGATACAACACATCCCAGAACGCGCCCTCTCCCGGGTTGTAATCCACTCGCGTAATCCGTAGCTTGGACCACAGTTCCCCTAGCGCGTGATCCAGCGCGGCCAGGGATAGGCTTCCACTCAGCGTCTCGCGCAGCTTCTGCTTCGAGACCGGTCCATCGCGCCGGACCGCTTCGAAAACATCGCAAGCTAGTTGCGAGTACTCCGACCGTGGTCCGGGCTTCGGCGCTTGCTTGGGGTTACGCTCGCCCACCAGCGCATAAAAATAAGGGAAGATTGATCCCGCCACCAGGAACGCATTGTTCTCGTCGAACAGGTTGGCTTCGTAGGCCGCGTGTTCGCGTAGCAACCGGACCATAAGGCCGGTAGCTTCCTGTGCCCGCGGATCAGAAAAAGCATGCTGCCAAGTGGGCAAATGTTCGTCCGAACCTGCCCACGCCCCGATAAACGTCGGCACCAGCACCGCTGGCCGCAGCGGGTACATCAGGCAGAAGCCCACCGACTCGATGAACGCGCGGGCATCTTCGAGGGTCCGCACCGGCGGCCCGTTGAGATGCCACTTCTCCCGCCGAAGCTGCTCAAGGTCGTGATCGGTCATAAGAACTGGCAATTAGCCATTAGAACACGAGCAATCAGCAGTCAGCACTCAGCATTCAGTCCCTAGAGTGCGTTGCCGTCCCCACCAAGAATCTCTGCTGGCTGAACGCTGACTGCTTCTTTCAGACTCTCTTAAACGCCTTCCGAATATCCTTCAGCGAATACCGCAGAACCACCGGTCGCCCGTGCGGACAGCTCATGGGACACTCGGTTTTCGCCAGCTCCGCCAGCAGCCACTCCATCTTGTTTTGCTCCAGCGGCATGTTGACCTTGATCGCGGCGTGGCAAGCAATGGAGGCGGCAATGCGCGCCCGCACTTTCTCCAGGTTCACGCTCTGCTCTTCACGGGAAATCTGGTCGAGCAGTTCATGCAGCATATGCTCGACCTGAGTGGCCTCGACACCGGCAGGCGCAATTTTGACCGCGATGCTGCGTGAGCCAAACGGCTCCGCCTCGAAGCCGTTCTTCGCCAGTTCATCCGAGATTTCGGCAAACACCGCTTGCTGCGCGGGATTGAGCTCAATCACCAGCGGCATGAGCAAGTGCTGGCTTTCGACCTTCTGTGCCGCTCGCTGCTTCAGGACTTTTTCGAACAACACCCGCTCGTGCGCCACATGTTGATCAATGATCCACAGCCCCTCATGATTCACCGCCAGGATGAACGACTCCCGAATCTGGCCCAGCGGCTTGAGCGACGCCAGCGAAGGAGCCAGGTCGCTCGGCGCCTCGGGCTCCTCGGGAACCGGCGGGGTGCAGCCATCGCCAGGGACGACTTGTTGCGGCACGCGAGCGACTGCCACTGCAGCGTTAGCCTCCACTGAGATGGCCTCGCCTCCAAACTGGATACGTTCGGTCTCGAGTGGAAGCTGCGGCGGCTGCAGGCTGAATGCCGGGGGTGCATACAGCGCGCGCCAGGCGGCGATGTCCACGGCAGACACCCGCGCCCCCGGAGTGAGCCCTGGACTCGCCGTGGGATGGGCGTAGATCTCCGTAGCAAACTGCGGCACGGGCCGAGCTTTCATCAGCGCCGCCCGCACCGAGTCGCGTACGAAATCATGCATCACCGACTGCTGCCGGAACCTCACCTCCGTCTTCGAAGGATGCACATTCACATCCACCTCGCCGCTGGGCAGTTCCAGGAACAGCAGCACCACGGGATAAACCGTCGGCGGCAGGATATTGCGGTAGGCCTCGGTGAGCGCGTGCTGAATCAGCCGGTCGCGAATTAACCGTCCATTGACGAACACGAAAATCGAGTTGCGGTTCAGCTTCTGGATCTCGGGCTTGGAGACAAAGCCATGCGCCCGCATTTCGCCGGGATCTCTCGGACCTTGCTCCTCCTCTTCTTCTTGCCGCCGCCACGGTGGCGGCTGCGGCAGCCCAATCCGTTCCAGCGGCTGCTCGGCGGCGACCGGAATCAACTGGTCGAGCGTCTCCTTCCCGAACACCTGGTAAACACGCTCGCTGTAGCCCGCCACCGGCGGCGCCACCAGCATGGCATTGGTAGCCGAGTGCAACTCGAAGTGCTTGTCGGGATGCGCCAGCGCATAGTGTGTAACCAGCGAAGCAATGTGCGAAAGCTCGGTGGACTCCGCCTTCAGAAACTTCTTCCGCGCCGGAGTATTGAAGAAAAGATCGCGAACCGTGATCGAAGTTCCCGCCGGCAGCCCGGCTTCTTCCACTTTGAAGATCTTGCCGCCATTGACCTCGACGATGGTCCCGGAACCCTCCTCGGGAGCCCGCGTCTCCAGCCGCAAACGCGCCACCGAAGCAATCGAAGGCAGCGCTTCCCCGCGAAATCCCAGCGTCGCCACATTGAGCAGGTCTTCGGCATTCTTGATCTTCGAAGTGGCATGCCGCTCAAAGGCCAAAAGCGCGTCGTCGCGCACCATGCCGCAACCGTTATCGGTGATCTGGATGAGCTTCTTGCCGCCCGCCTCCACCTGAATGCGGATGCGTGTGGATCCCGCGTCCAGCGCGTTCTCCAGCAGTTCCTTCACCACCGACGCAGGCCGCTCCACCACCTCGCCGGCGGCGATCTTGTTGGCAACGTGTTCGGGGAGTACGTGGATGCGGCCCATAGGTCCCTGCCAGTTTACCGCCTTGTCATTCCCAGCGCAGCGGGGAATCCCGATCGCCTCGTATATAATCCGCCCGCGACCACGTGAAGGGACCCATGTCCGAAACCAGCCCAGGCATGCAACGCAAGTTGGATATCTACCAGTCGGGACTCGCTGGCAAGAAGCTTTCCGTCCCCATCCCCTTCACGCTCCTGGAAGCCAAGGCCAAAGAAATTCTCCCTCCGCAAGCCTACAACTACGTCGCCGGCGGCGCCGGCGGCGAGCGCACCATGCAAGCCAACCTGGACGCCTTTTCTCGCTGGCAGATCGTGCCGCGCATGCTGCGCGACGTTTCGCAACGCGACCTCAGCGTGGACGTGCTCGGCGCCCGGCTCTCTGCGCCCGTCCTGCTGGGGCCGGTCGGAGTGCAGGGGATCGTTCACCCCGAAGCTGAGGTAGCCTCGGGCCACGCCGCGGCCGCTCTCGGCGTTCCATTCATTCTCAGCACGCTTTCCTCGCGCTCCATGGAGGATGTAGCCCAGGCTATGGGCGCCGCGCCGCGCTGGTTCCAGTTGTACTGGGGAAAAGATCCGGAAGTAACGGCCAGCATGCTGCAACGTGCCGAGAAGGCCGGATACAGCGCTCTGGTGGTGACGCTCGACACCCAGATGCTGGCCTGGCGCGAGCGTGATCTGCAAAATTCTTACTTGCCCTTTCTGCTGGGAAAGGGCCTGGCGAACTATTTCACCGACCCCGCTTTTCGCGGCCAGCTGGCCCAGCCTCCGGAGGCTGACCCCGCAGCCGCAATTCGCTTGTGGGGCGCCGTATTCAGCAACACCGCCTTGAACTGGAAAGACCTCGACTGGCTGCGCCTCCACACCAAGCTGCCGATTGTACTAAAGGGCATTCAACATCCCGGCGATGGCAAGCGTGCCATAGACTGCGGAGTAGATGGAGTAATCGTCTCCAACCACGGTGGCCGGCAAGTGGACGGAGCCATCGCCTCGCTCGACGCCTTGCCAGCCGTGGTCGAAGCCGTCCAGGAGAAGATCGCCGTGCTGTTCGACAGCGGAATCCGCCGCGGCTCAGATGCCCTGAAGGCCATCGCCCTCGGCGCGAAAGCAGTGCTGCTGGGCCGCCTCTACATCTGGGGCCTCGCCGTCGCCGGCGAACAGGGCGTGCGGGATGTGGTGCAAAATTTCCTGGCGGATTTTGATTTGACCCTCGGGCTGAGTGGGTATCGGTCGTGTGGAGAGCTCGATAGGTCGGCGCTCCGTCTCGAAAAGGGAAGTCACTAGGACAGCATGTTGCTTTTGGGTGGCGCAGCGCTTCAGCGCTGCGATACCGTGCCATACGAGGAGCGGCTTTAGCCGCTGAGGTACGTATGGCCATTCCGTATCGCGGCAACACCGGGCTCGGCACTTACTTCATCACTGCTTCCACTGCCGGAAAACGTAGCCTGTTTCAAACCGAGAGAATGTCGCGATTATTCATTGAGGTGCTGCTTCACTACCGAGCCCAAGCAAGGTACGGACTGCACGAATTTGTACTTATGCCCAACCACTTCCACCTGCTCATTACTCCGGCCGAGAGCTTGGAGCGCTCCCTTCAACTTATCAAAGGAGGATTCTCTTTTCGTGCCAGGAAGGAACTGGGGTTTGTCGGGGAGATCTGGCAAGGCAGCTTTTACGACCACAGCGTGCGGGACGTCCGCGATTATGACCGATGCCGAGACTACATTCTGAACAACCCCGTAAAGAGAGGGCTGGTTGCTTCGCCCGACGACTACCCTTACGGTTCTGCCGCCGGCTTTGTGTTGGACAAAGTTCCGCAGCGGCTAAAACCGATTCTGGTGCCAGCCTGATCCGCAGCAGCTCTTGGGATATGCTGTTCTTGGGTGGCGCAGGCCTTCAGGCCTGCGGAGTAGCTCTCCCAATTTAGCCGCCTTTAGGCGCTGAGGCACTTGTTTGCCGCAGCACGCTCCCCTCAGCGGCTAAAGCCGGCAATCTTCATGCCCCGATTCGCAGCGCTAACGCGCTGCGCCACCCAAAAGCTCATCCCCGCCCCACCCAAGGGACACTCCAACCAATCACACCCAGCTAGGTCTTCTTCACCTGTATCCCCAGCTCCCGCAACTGCGCTTCGCTCACCGGAGTCGGCGCATCCACCATCAAATCGACCGCCCGCGCGGTCTTGGGGAAGGGAATCACCTCGCGCAAGCTCTCCGCTCCAGCCAGAATCATCGCAATACGGTCGAGTCCTAGCGCGATCCCGCCATGCGGAGGCGTCCCATACTCCAGTGCTTCCAGGAAGAACCCAAACCGCGCCCGTGCCTCTTCCTCGGTCATGCCCAGCGCGTGAAAAATCTTGCGCTGGATATCCTGCCGATGAATACGAATCGACCCTGAACCCAGCTCGGTCCCATTCAGCACTACATCGTACGCCAGCGCCCGCACCGCGCCCGGATCAGACTCCAGCTTGTCCATGTCGCGCTCATGCGGCGAAGTGAACGGATGATGCGCCGCCGCCCAGCGCTGACCCTCTTCGTCGTACTCGAACATGGGGAAGTCCGTCACCCAGAGGAAGCGGTAGTCTTTGCCCGGATCGCCGGTCTTGCTGAATGCCCCATGCTTCGCCGCATACCTCTGCGCCAGCGCCACCCGCAGCAGTCCTGCCGAGGTGTACACCGCGTGGTCGTGCTGCTTGACCTCGGGTTTGACACCGCCTTCGGAAGGATGTCCGCCCGGCTTGCCGTCGCCGGCCACGATCACAATTAGGTCATCGGCCTCAGTGCCAGCCTTTTTTCGAACCGCCGAAGTAGCCTCCGGAAAGTTTTTCTCCAGCCGCTTGAAGTCTTCAAACAGCTTCGCCCCACCCTTGGCTTTAAACAGCGGCTTGATGTCGTCACGTTCTTTCCGCGACAGCTCCCCGACTCTCGGAATGCGAATCGCCACCACCGGCAGAGTTGCGCTCACACCCAACGTCTGCAGATTTTCCGGCGCGAACGCCTCGCGCACGTCGGTCATCGCCGGCAGCCGCATGTCGGGCTTGTCGCTGCCGTACTGGCGAATGGCATCGTCATACGACATACGCGGGAACGGCGGCTTGATCTCATGTCCCCCGGCCTTGAACGCGGCCGTCAGGAATCCCTCGACCACCTCCCACACCCGCTCCGGTTGCGGGTACGACATCTCCAGATCAATCTGCGTAAACTCCGGCTGGCGGTCCGCCCGCAGGTCCTCGTCGCGGAAGCAGCGCACGATCTGAAAATACTTGTCGAAGCCCGAGATCATCAGGATCTGCTTGAACAGTTGCGGCGATTGCGGCAGCGCGTAGAACGATCCCGGCTGCACCCGGCTGGGTACCAGGTAGTCGCGCGCGCCCTCAGGCGTGGAGCGCGTCATGAACGGAGTTTCAATCTCAAAGAATCCCTGCGCCGAGAGATAGTCGCGAATCGCAATCGCCACCCTGTGCCGCAGTTCGATGTTGCGCTGCATGGCTTCGCGGCGCAGATCAATGTAGCGATACTGCAGGCGCAGTTCTTCGTTGGGCAGCACGGTGTCACCCGGCAAGAACGGAGGCTGCTTGGCCTCGTTCAGGATGCGCAATTCTTCGGCGATCAGTTCGACCTCTCCGGTGGGAATGTTCTTGTTTACCGTGTCCGGCACGCGCTGCCGGATCTTGCCGAGCGCCGCGATCACGTACTCGTTGCGCAACTCCCCCGCTTTGGCGTGCAGCGCGGGATTCCTCTCCTTGTTGAACACGACCTGGGTCACGCCGGTACGGTCGCGCACGTCCACAAAGATAAGGTTGCCGAGGTCGCGGCGGCGGTTCACCCAACCCATCAGCACCGCGGGTTTACCGGCATCGGAGAGGCGCAAGGCGCCGCACATGTGAGTCCGCCGGAGATCGCCTAAAAAGTCGAGCAAGGAATGCCTTCTTGTCGGGATTGCGGCCTGAGCCGAATCAGAGATTATAAACGGGCGGTGGGGAAAGCGCGGTGATGAAGCGCCTCGTATCAGGGCATCGCTTCAGCGATGCCGTAACCACGGCCAAATCTGTGCGCCTTCAGGCGCTGCGAGCTCGGAGAGGATTTCACCCACCGCAGCCGCAGCGGCTGAAGCCGGGCTTGATTTCCGGGGCCGCGGCACGCCTGAAGGCATGCCCTGATGCGACCCGGAGCTTCCGACTCTCAGTCGGTGTCCAATGCACTCCACAAATTCGGAGTCTCTTGCTGGAACTTGAGCTTCCATTGCTCGCCCTGCTTTACCCAGGTGTCGCTGACGTGCACGTAGCGCGGGCGCTCGCCGGGTCTTACCGCGTCATAGGTCACCACGGCCGCGCCCTCATTGAGCGGGACCACTTCGAAGAAATAAAGGATGGGCCGTTGCTTGTCGCTGGCCGGCTTCGCAGGTTCCACATCTTCCAGCATGTCCGCCTTGCCGCTGCTGTTGCCATTGTTGTCAACGCCGACAAAATCGTCGGCGACGGTATTCTTCAGGTACTGCCGGTCTCCGCGTTCGTGGGCCGCAATAAACGCATGTTCGGTGTCGAGCAGCGTCTGGGCAAAAGGAGTGAGGCGCTGGGAGTCGGATGCGATCGCTTGCGAACCGGCAGCGCTGCTCTGGGCGAAAGAAGGCACCACCAGCAAAAAGAACACAAACAGAAGAAGGCGCGTCTTCATCATGATCTCCACTAAGAATTCCTGTTCGATTGTAACTTCTGCGGCAACTCGCCGCGGGGAACCGAAACCTGCTCACCGGTCTCCAGGTTCTTGAGCGCGAAGGCACCCGCCTTGACCTCATTCTCGCCCACTATGAGGGCAAACTTAGCGCTCATCTTGCTGGCGGTCTCGAACGATTTCTTCAGCCGGAACGTTTCATCGCCCATCTCGACCACCACATCGTGCCGGCGCAGTTCGCGGGCAATCCGCGCCGCTTCACGGTTCATGCCCGCACCCAGCGGCGCAACGTACACGTCGGGCTTGCGCATCACCGCCTCGGCCGACTCCTTCAGCGCCAGCACCAGCCGGTCTTCGCCGATGGCAAAGCCGATCCCCGGAGCGCTCGGTCCGCCCAGCGATTCAGAAAGTCCGTCGTAGCGGCCGCCGCCGAGAATCGCATTCTGCGCTCCCAGCGCCCCGTGCGTGAACTCGAACGCGGTACGCGTGTAGTAATCGAGCCCGCGCACCAGGCGATCGTTAAGCACGAAAGGCACGCCGACCGCCTTTAGAATGTCTTGCACCTGCTCGAAGTGCTGGCGGCATCCCTCATCCAGAAACTGGCCGATGCGCGGCAGCGTCTCGATGATGGGCTGGTCCTCGGGCACCTTGCAGTCAAACACGCGCAGCGGATTGGTGACCGCCCGTCGCTGGCAGTCGGCACACATTTTGCCGACCACCGGCTCCAGCGCCTTGCGCAAGGCCTCGTTGTAACCCTCGCGGTCCTTGGGACACCCGACAGAATTCAACTCCAAATTCCAATCGTTAATGCCCAGCCGGTCAAGAAAAGTCGCCAGCAGCTCCAGTACCTCGGCATCCCGCGCCGGAGACTCGCTGCCCGCCGTCGCCGGCCCAATGGCCTCCGCCCCAATCTGGTAGAACTGCCGGTACCGCCCCTTCTGCGGACGCTCCCGCCGAAACTGCGGCCCTATATAGAAGAGCTTGCTCAGACCGCGCTCCCACAGCTTGTGCTCAATGTAGGCGCGCACCACGCCGGCCGTATTCTCCGGCCGCAGGGTCAGGGACTGGCCTTTGTCCGACTGCGCGCGTCCGCGATCCTCCCACGTGTACATCTCCTTGGAGACGATGTCAGTCTCTTCGCCCACCGAGCGCGCAAACAGCTGCGTCTCCTCGAAGATCGGCGTGCGAATCTCCTGGAAGTTGTAAGCCCGGAACACATCACGCGCTGCCGCCTCGACAAAATTCCACAACGCCGTCTCCGGCGGAAGCAGGTCGCGCGTGCCTCGCACAGCCTTGATCATTCTCTCTGCTTTCTGTTGCCTAACAAAAATCTGTCATCCTGAGCGGAGAAAGTTCATTCGCTTGCGAATGAACTTGCGTAGTCGAAGGACCCCGCGTTTCTCAATCCCGGCATCGGTGTTCCAGGGAATTCTCCCCATGCCCAGGCTGACTCCTGACTACCGACTCCTGACTCCTTCTTTTAGATACTCATCCTTGTACCCCAGATAATTCCTCGCGTACTGCAAAATCATCTCCTGATCCTTCTCCCCCAGCTTGCGCCGAAACTTCCCCGGCGATCCCACCCACAGCGAGCCCGGCTCCACCACCGTCTTTTCCGGAATCAGAGTCCCCGCTGCAATGATCGATCCCGCCCCAATCCGCGCCCCATTAAGAATGATCGCGCCCATCCCGATCAGGCAACGATCTTCCACCGTGCACCCGTGCAAAGTCACGGAGTGACCAACGGTCACGTACTCGCCCACAAACACGCCGTATTTCTCCTTCATGCCATGCAGCACGCTGCAATCCTGCACGTTGGAATGGGCGCCGATGCGGATGGCATACACATCGCCGCGTACCACCGCATTCATCCACACGCTGGCATGCTCGCCGAGCGCCACATCGCCGATGATCTGCGCGGATTCATCTACGTAGCAGGAAGCCGGAATGGTTGGCGAGGTTCCTTTATAGGAACGAATCATAAGCTCGGAAAACGAACATAACACGCCGCCTGTCCGGCGCGTAAGGGGCCCGCCCTTCCAGTGGGGATCGGGGCGTCCTTTTAACAAATCAATGACAACTGGCGCAATCGGCTGCATTAAGCTCTTGCCGCGCGATTGGCGGCCCCGGCTATATCGCCAACGCCGCCCAAATCGGACGGAATCGATTCAGGAGGAGCAATGCGTTTGCGCCCAAGCTTCCAGCCGCGAACCATGGTGCTGTGGGTCGTGATGTTGCTGGCTACATGCGCCACTGTCGCCGCCCAAACCTCCATCTGGCACCCTGTTCAAGTGCCGTTTCCGCAACGGGCCGGCAACCTGCTCGCCGCCATTGATGCCGACTCCCCCACGGATGTCTGGGCCGTCGGCTTGTCGGCATTGCATTTTGATGGCAATACCTGGACGCCGTTGGCGATCAGGGGTACCGGCGTCACCCTGAACGGCGTGACCGTGATTTCCGCCGCCGACGTCTGGGGTGCCGGAGAATTCCAGGACCAGGGAGGCATCGTCCATCCCAGTCTGCAGCATTTTGACGGTACCCGCTGGGTGTCGGTCGCCAGCTTCGACCCGGGGGCCGGACTCTCCCTGAGCGCCATCGACGCCATCTCCAGCACTGATGTCTGGGCCGCCGGATGGATCGTGGATGTGGCCTGCGATTGTATCCAGGATTTTGTCGAGCACTGGAACGGCAGCAAATGGGTCGCGCTCAGCGTTCCATTTCTTAGCGGCAGCCATTTTCTTCAGGGGATTGTGGCGCGTTCTTCCTCTGACATCTGGGTTGTCGGCTATCAAAGCCTGAACGGCGAGTTGGATGGCCAGGCGGAAACCATGCACTGGAACGGCACAGCCTGGTCGGTGGTGACCGTGCAAAGTGCCCCGCGCAGCCGGTTCAACGCGGTGGCTGCGTTCGCCGCCAATGATGTGTGGGCCATCGGGATCACGAACCAAACCACCCTCGCCCAGCATTGGGACGGCGCCAGTTGGAAAACCGTCAGCACGCCGAGCACCAGCGACGTCAACAACAACCTGTTCGGGATGGCGGGCATCGCCTCAAACAATCTGTGGGCAGTGGGCCAGCACTATAGCGACTCGGCGAGTATCAAGCCGCTCATCCTGCATTGGGATGGGACGCAGTGGACTCTGAGTAACGCTCCGCTGGTAGGGAAAAGCGACACCCTTTTCGACGCTGTGGGCTTTGCCTCCGGAGAAGTGTGGTTGGCGGGAACTTGGATTAACAACAAATTGCCCATTTTCAAACCGCTGATCCTGTTCACGAATCAGGGACAATGAGGGGGGAGGATAGCCCGCACTCGCCGTTCGTCCGCATTCCAGAAAATGTTCCGGATGGCTTCGCCCGGCGAGTGAGTGGCCATTGGCAATTCCTGTTACGCGTGTGTTGCTAGTTCTCCGTTGGCTCCGGCACCTTCGGCTCCGACCCCACGCGTGGCGCCTTGGGAGGCTTCGGTGGAATAGGGGGCTTAGGCGCCTCCGCCATCGCCGATCCCTTGCGGATCTCGATGGTTCCGTGCTCGTTGCTGATCACCAGGCGCGGGCCGCCGCTACCAATCGTACCGCTGGCGGTTGCCTGATCGTGGGCGTTGTCGATCTTCAAGTCGCCAAAATCGGACTCAATCTCGCCCCCACGCGACCGTGCATCCACCTGGAAAGCGGCCTGGTCCGGAAGGTAGATCGAGATATCGCCGCGGCGATTCTCCAGCTGCATGGGACCCAGCTTGCTCATGCGCACTTCCACCGAGCCATTGGAGTCTTCCAGGCGCACGTCGCCCGTCACCCCATCCATGCGGATATCTTTCGCGCGCGTGATCAGCCGTACCGGCCCGGTCACGTTGTTGGCCCGCAGGTCGCCCGAATCCAGGTCCAGGTCACCGTCGAGCTTGGAAAACTCCAGATCAGTGCGGGAAGACTTGAAAGCCACGGTCTTCGTGATTCGCGCCAGCTTGATGCTCTCCATGAACTCGCCGTTCAAGCGCGCGCTGCCGGCGACGTCTTCCACGGAAACATCATTCACCCGGCCTTCGACGGAGACATCTCCGGCAATCTGCGACACCCTCGCCGAACTGTGCTCCAGGCTCAGACTGAGTTTGCCTTTGATATCGGAAGCAGAAACGTCGGCATGCTGGTTGGAAATGTCCACATCCCCATCCCGTCCAGTCACGTTCACGTCGCCGCGGCGGTTGGAGATGACCACGTCCGCTTTGCGCGGAATCGTAATGTCCATATCAGCCGCCACCCAGTGGTCACCCGCGCCCTGGACGTTGGCGTTCAGCGAGACCGTGTTGCCGGAAACCGTGATCTGCGGCTTGGTGCCGGCGTTCCACTTGTCAGCATCCCCCTGGTTCTCCGCGCTGATGCGCTTGTGCACCGTGACCTTGATTTGATTGTCATCGGACGCACTGACGTTCACCGCGCCACGGATGCTGCTCACGTTCAGGCTCGCGCCCGCCGGGAACGCCTGCTGCAACTGGTCATCGTAGCTGTAGGTGTTTCCCCACAGCGGGCCGTCGTTGTCGCCCCAATCGATGTTATCCCGCAGTTCGCCCCAGTTGAAGCGCGATGCCTGCGTGGCGGCCAGCCCGAAAACGATGAGCACGATTAACAAGAAGACTCCACCGGCGCCAATTCCGGCGGGTCGCGTCCCTTCTCTCTGCGCCTGCTGGTACTCAATCAGCTTGATCACGCCCCACAGGATGATCAGCACCGGCCAGTAGTGCGCAAACCAGGTGCCGAGCATGTACCAGTGCAGCACGCCCATGTTGGCCAGCAGCAGGAAAACGCCGATGATGATCAGTACCACCGGGCCTGCCAGCGACCGGCGCCGACGCCGGGTGGGAGGAGTTTGTACGGGGCTAGCCATGGTGCACCTCACTCGAGGGAGGCTGAATCTCCCCAGTCACGACTCCGCCGGGCCCCGCTCCGCCCGTACCGGGCGGTAGTGGGACATCAATGTGGCCGGAAGTCGAGGCATTGCCCTGGAAGACCTTTACCAATCCGATCACCACCAGCAGGAGCGGCCACGTCCGATGGAAAGAAATCACGTCCACTTTTTCCAGCAGGAACAGCGTACCCAGGGTAATCAGCACCGCCGGACCCATCAGCACGCGAGCGTGGCAGCGGTCACAGCCGCAGCCGCCTGGCGAACCGGCCGCACTCCAGCGCCGGATGAACAGCCAGACACCCAGGGCAATCAAGATGATGGGCCAGAGGCGATCCAGGTCGAAGAACCAAAAGCCAAGGTTGTGCAGCATGAACAGCAAGCCCAGGGCAATGAGGATGATCGCGCCGGTTGGAATCTTCGAAGCGTCCACCCTCTCCCCGGCACTGAAGGTCTTCCCTAGGCCGAAAGGATCTGGCGCCGGCTGCCCCATCTGAATGGCTCTAGCAGAACGAACCGCGTCAATGATCTGGTAAAAGTAGAAGAACGCGAGGCCCAGCCCGAGCACCGGAGCAAAGCTCTCGGGGCCGGACGACAGGCCCCAAATCAAGCCGACGAAGATCAGCAGGTGAGCGAATCCCTTGGCGTACTGGGTGTTGTATACCGCACCCACGCCGACGGGAAAGAAGCCCGCCAGAATGCCGGCTACGGTCGGGTTAGGGCCGGAACCCGGGGTTGGCGGAACATTCATCCCCGCGCCCTGGTCCATGACCTGTTGATAAACCGTTTGTTGGGGCTGCACACCTTCCAGGCGTGCTGCCAGGCAGTTCTCGCAGTAGATAACTCCCCGCACATCGCGCGTGCAGTTGGCGCACAGCGCTTTTCCGCAAGTGCGGCAGAATTTCTCTGCCGCAATATCGGGATGATTGGCACAGTTCATACAAACCTCCTGTAAGTGGTCACCGTCACTACAGGCGGATCGTTCGGGGCAGAAGCCAGCACCGGCTGGGTTCCACCCTGACTGTAGTTGCGTTCCTGTTTTTGTTCGGGCTGTCCACTGGTGTTGTTATTGTTTTTTCGTTCCTTGCGCTCCTCCGGAGCGGGCCCTGGTTCGGCGGGCGTGGTGGCTCGTTTGAACTCCCGCACCCGCGATTCGATTTCATACACGAAGCGAATATTCTCGTAGTACTTCACCACCCGCCCCGAGGTCTCGTAATACGTTCGTTTGACCGCGCTGGGCCGTAGGTCCACGTGCTGCACATCGCTGAGCTTGACTCCCGCCATGCTCAATGCCAGTGAGAGTGAGAAGAACGCCATGCCGAACGACATAGCGAACCGTGGTTGCCGCGCCACCGCCCACACCGGGCTCACCAGCGTGCCGGCCCATTCCCGCATCCGCTCCGCCCGGGAAATCTGTGGTTGAGCGCTTGCTGGCTGACGCAGCCGGACTGTGTCCACCCCGGTGGTGGCGACTAGGATGTTGTGCACCAGATTGGCTGGAGGCTCCACCTCCTGCAGCGACTTCAGCCAGTGCCGGCCTTCTTTGGCTTCTGCCAACAGCGGCCCGCACACCGGACACACCCTGCCGTGGGCCTGGAACTTCTCCAGCTTGTCCCCGCTCAAGGTCTCATCGAGGACTTCGCTGAGCAGAAGATCAAACTCGGCGCACTGCATTCCGTTCTTGCTTTCGCCTGGCATCACATCACCTGCCTATAGGTACGTTGAAGCAGGCGCGCTAGTTCCGCTCGCCCGCGGTTTATTCTGGACTTCACGGTCCCTTCCGGGACCTTCAAAACAGCCGCAATTTCCCTGTAATCCATGTCTTGCAAGTCCCGCAAAATGACGGCTTCCCGCAACTCCGGCGACAACTTCTGCAACGCCCGGTGCACCGTTTCCCCGGTTTCGCGGCTCTGCACATGGGCATCTGGAGGCGCCCCCTTGTCCGGAATCTGTTCGCTCAGTGGCATGGCATCTTCGTGCTCGGAAGGCGCAGTATCCATGGAGTCGGTCACCCGGTCCTGCTTGCTCTTGCGGAAATGGTCCACCAGCAGGTTGCGCGTAATGGTCGTCACCCAGGTCATGAACGCCCCTCGCTCCACGTCGTAGGTCTTCAGGGTGCGGTACATCTTTATGAAGACCTCCTGGGTGAGGTCCTGGGCGTCCTCGCCCGAGCCCGCAAAGCGATAGCAGATGTTGTAGATACGCCGATTGTATTTCTGCACAATCTCTTCCCAGGCCACGGCGTCGCCGGCTAGGCAGCGACGGACCAGCATGGCAACGACCTGGGCGTCTTCCAACCTGCACCCCGGGGAACTCCTGGTTTTCTCAGCCTGGAGCCGGGTCTGCAGACACACTCCGCCCCAAGTCTGACACCACACTACTGATACGTTATTGTGGTTCCAAAAGTTCGAGCATATTTCTGAAGCAAGGCATTGTAGCAGGGGGTGGAAGCGGCGGGCGAAGAGAGGGCGAAGCTGGCGGAACGGCAGACTCCCGACCCGCCGGTTTCAGAAATTGGCCCCGAGGTATTCCCGCAGCCGCGTCAAACGGAATTGCGCGGTCCCGATCTCAATCTCCAAGCTCAGTTGGTCCACGGTTAACCGGTTCCGGAAAGCAATGGCTACACTGGTATCCAGCCCGGCCACCTTCTTGAGGTTGTTTTCGATTTCATCTCCCTCCGCCTGCAACGTTTTCAGCGCCGCCTCCTGCACAGCGATACTCTCTGTGATCTGCTGCTGGAGAATATTGGCGATTTGGATCGCATCATTTTGCTGCGCCTGCTTCCAATCGCCATAGGCAGCGGCGGCCTTGTCCAAGGCGCGATTGCGCGCCCCTGAGCCAAAACTGTACTTGAAATTGAACCCGCCGTATCCGCCCAGTGAGCCGCTGGCAAACGGGCTGGCGCTGTGATGAACTCCCACCGTGAACCCCACATCCCAATTGTCCTGGCGGCTCACCTGATGGACAGCCTTCTGCTTTTCCATTTCCAGCGTTTGTTTCCGAGCCAGCAGGCTGCGCAACGCCTCGTTGCCCAGTTCCGGGACCCACATCGTCGCCAGGGTCAGCTCAACCTGGGCTCTCTGCACTTCCAGCTTTGTCCTCTCGTAGCGGATCGCGTACAGGTTCGCCACCGTCAGGTTTTGGGCGGCGACCAGGGCCTGGCTATCGGCGATCATGGCATCCAGCCGGGCGCCCGCTCGCTGGATCAGCGCGAGTTTGGTGCGGATGGCATCCCGTTCAATGCTGGGCAAGGCATACTGGATGCGCTGCTGCACTTCAACGGTGGCGCGATACAGTTCACAATCCTTACCCGCCGCTTTCATCACCAGCCTGGACTTGAGGTCGTCCGACAGACGATTGCTGATGCCAACGAAAGTTTGCGGCACCCCGGCGGAAATGGGCTGCTGCGATAAACCGGATTCCAGGCTCGGCGAACGCAGATAGATTTTTTCCGCGTTGGCTTCCTGTAGCACGTAGGCGCAATAGGCCTGTTGGTCGCGGGCCGTGTCCGCGCAGACGCTGGCCGCCAGCAAAACCACCATGACCGGAGCGGCAAACTGTTTCATACGTCTTCAAAACAACAGGGGTTTGTGGTCCAAAAACAGGACCTTGGACTTTGCGGAGTCCGGATTCTGCAACTCCAGTTGAATCAGGAAGCCGCGCAGATCGGTGCGAAAAATCGGGTGCGTGGCGTGCTGCTCCCCGGCAAAAACTTGTTTGACCGTGCCTACCTGGCGGCAAACCATCATGTTCAAATAGCAGTCGAAGATGGGAACGCCGGCGGTGAGCTCGGCTTGGTTGTCGTACGGCACCAGGGCGAGAGACACACTCCCTCCGGTCATGGTCAGGTAATACGGTGTCTGTGCGGCGGTGGCGATGGCTTTGCTCAGCCGCTCAATCTGCATGGTCTCGGTTTGCACCTGCGTCTCTGCTACGTCGATGGCAATGTCCAGTTGAGCGATCTGGGAAGCCAGTTCGGCTTGCTTGTCCAGCACGTCCAGTACCGGCGTGCCGGTGTTGTTTTTTTGCATCACATTGTCCTTCAACAGGACCTCACCGATCTTGCTGTCCATGAAACTGATGTGGGTCTGGTTCAATTGCGCCTTCCACAGCGCCGCGTCGCTCTTGGTGACCAGCCCCGCCGCCAATTCCTGGTCGATGCTGGATTCGACCTGGGAAACCTGCTGATCTAGACTCACTGTCTTCAGGTTGGCTTCGCGCTTTTGCTGCCAGACGGTAGCCAGTTCGGGACCGGTGGCCCGATCGTGGCTCTGTTCCCGAGCAATGGCCGCGGCCAGCTTCGGCTCCAAAGCCTGGAGCTGGGCTTGGTGGGTCTGCATCTCCGCCAGGCTTTTCTGCTGTCGCTCCAGGTCCAGCCGCAGGTCTTCCAACGTCGCCGTGCTGGTCACCAGTTTTTGCACCAGCTCCAGGCTGTCCCGGTCCGCGGGAGAAAGGATCACCGGGGCGATCCAGGAGCGATTGACGGCATAGAACCCCATCAACAGGGCGTACACCAGGACTCCCGCCAGCACCGAGTACAGACTGGTAATGGCGAACACCCGGTACAGAACTACAACCGATCGGTTCAGCATCCGCCTGAAGTCATCGCAATGGTTCATGAAGTCTGTGTGGAACAAGGAACCTCCCATGCTCGATCCAAATCCACATTTTCACCGGCTTCGTCGGCGCGTTCCTCGGCCGGCGCCGCCGCTTCCGCCGGTTTGGAGCGGCTTCCCCAATCGCTGTAATCCAGCGTCAGGCACGACAAAACCGTTAGATACAAAGAACTGATCACCCACCAGAACCCAAACAGGATGAAGGCCAACGGATTGGAAACGGTTTGCTCCGGGTTGTGCCTGCGGATCACGAAGTGCAGGATGCCCCCCACCGACAGGCAGAAGCACACATTAATTGGATTAAGCCAGAATAAAGGCCAGAATAGCGGGGCGGTGAGCACAGCGATGGTGAAAACCAGCAGCATCAGCGGAGGCACCACCAGTAAATACATGCCGTTGCCATGCACCACTCCCGCATGTCGGGGCAGCGTGTGCAGGGTCATGAACAGGTCGCGGATTCCGCTTTTGCGCCACCGGATCTGCTGCTTG
Source organism: Terriglobia bacterium (assembly GCA_020073165.1). Lineage (GTDB taxonomy): Bacteria > Acidobacteriota > Terriglobia > Terriglobales > Acidobacteriaceae > JAIQET01. The sequence continues at coordinate 147,337 of JAIQFP010000001.1, forward strand.
AAGAACTGCGGAAACCTGGTCGGCACTTTGGTCCAGCATTGCGCGTCGGTGTTGATGTAGGTGTGGTATCCAGCCAGCAAGGCGTGGTGGGTGATGAAACGGTCTTCACCCTCAATGATGTCCTCGCCGTACCAGTTGCGGTTAAGAATGGTGGGCTCGAGTTGTTCAAACAGATGACGGCGGATAGCCAGCAGATAGCCACCCACGCAGGTCACGGTCTTGGTCCAGTTTTCCGGCGCCTTCCATAGATCGAATGCCATGTAGTAGACGAAGGTCTGCGCCTGAGTAAGCAGGTTGTCATTGGGATTGCGGACGCCAACCTTGCCACCCACGATTCCCATCTTTGGATCCCGGAAACAGGCCACCAACTCCCGGATGGTGTCTTTTGCGAAGATGCAATCCGAGTCAATGACGATCACGATGTCGGAGGACGATTCGTGCAGCGCCCCCGGCGCCCGCCAGTTAGACACCTTCCACTTGGCTGCGTCGAGCTTGCCGCCACTGAAATCGTCGAAGAAACTAGAACGCTGGGATGCTCCAGGCGACACCAGAGCCAGGCAAACCACTACCAGCAACTGATTGGCAAACCTGATGCTCACAGGGATTCCATCGGCAGAATCATGATCTTCCTAAGCCCCGTGCCGATGGCAGATTACGTAGGTATGCACTAGCTGTGAATCGCCGTAGCGCCGGTGTCCCGCCGGCCGTGGGGGGCGTCCCGCCCCCACATTCGAAGAGGCAAGTTTTCCTTGAGGGCTGAAGGGTGCGGGCTAACGCCTACTCGCTGGTGAAGTAATCCACCGTCACCGGGTTCTCGAACAGGGAATAGTCCCGCGTGACCACCGTGATCCCGCTCTCGGTCACGAAGTACCGCTGGCGGTCGGCCTCGGTGTCATAGCCGACGGTCGTGCCTTCGGGAATGTGCACGTCGCGGTCAATGATGGCGCGGCGGATGCGGCAATGGCGCCCGATGTTGACGTGCGAAAACAGGATACTGTCGTCCACTTCGCTGTAAGAGTTCACCCGCACGTCAGGCGAGACCACGCTATTGCGCACCGTGCTGCCCGAAATGATGCAGCCTGAAGAAACGATGGAATCCAGCGCCTGTCCCGTGCGTCCGGCCTCGGCGAATACGAACTTGGCTGGCGGATACTGCCGCTGGTGGGTGCGAATCGGCCAGTCCTTGTCGTACAGGTTGAATACCGGGGACACCGAAACGATGTCCATGTTGGCTTCGTAGTACGCCTCGAGCGTACCCACGTCGCGCCAGTAGAGCGCTTCCTTCTTATTTTCGTCCACAAAGTCGAAGGCGTAGACGCGGTATTCGTCCACCATCTTGGGCAGAATGTCTTTGCCGAAATCGTGGCTGGAATCGGGGTCCTCCGCATCTTTCAACAACACTGGAATGAGCACATCGGTGTTGAACAGATAGACGCCCATCGAACCGCAGACCTTCTCCGGGTTGTACGGAGAACGAAGCGTGGTCTCCTGCGGTTTTTCCAGGAATCCAATCACCCGGCTGTCGCGGTCCACATCCACCACGCCGAAGCGGTAGGTTTCCGCAGGATCGATCTGAATCGTGGCCAGCGTCACGTCCGCCCCGGAATCCTCGTGCTGCTTGAGCATCCGCCCGTAGTTCATCTTGTAGATGTGGTCGCCGGACAGAATGAGCACGTGCTTGGGCTGCTCCGACCCGATGGAATAGATGTTCTGGTAAACCGCGTCGGCCGTCCCCTGATACCACTGCTCGCTCACCCGCTTCATCGGCGGCAGAACTTCCACGAACTCGCCCATCTCCCGCGCCACAATGTTCCAGCCTTCGCGGATGTGCCGGTTGAGCGATAGCGCCTTGTACTGGGTAAGGATGTATACCCGCCGCAGGTCGGAGTTGATGCAGTTGGAGAGCGTAATATCAATGATGCGGTAGATCCCGCCGAAGGTGACCGCCGGTTTCGCCCGGTCGCGGGTCAGCGGATACAGGCGCTCGCCTGCTCCTCCGGCCAACAGAACTCCCAGCGTATCTTTCATCGCGCTTCTGGTCGGGTGAGGTTACGGGCCCCGGAGACGCCGCTGGCCCGCAGCATAAGTCAAACAGCCAACGCAAGATACTAGCACAGGCACGCTCGCATGCTCCGGGCATCGGAGGCGCCGAATTTCCATGGATGACGTCGTCCCGACACCCGGCGTAGTTCAGCCGGGTGATGAATCTTGGGTGCGGTGGGCAAGATTCGGACGCAGGCGACATCACACGCGCCGGTGACGGCCGCCACCGTCGTTTTCCCTTCCGCCAAGGCATCATCAAAGTGGCGATGCCCGCCCTCGAGCCCAACCCGAACCGCTTCCGCTCGGCGCTAGAGAGCGGCGAATTCGTCCACACCGCCGAACTCGTGCTGGGCCGCGATCACACTGCCGTCGAGGCGGAGACCTTCATAAGGGACGCCTCCCAGCAGTCCGACGGCATCAAAGTTATCAGCCTCACCGACCTCCCCGGAGGCAATCCCGCCCTGCCCCCCGACGCTTTCGTCGCCTGCGTCCGCGCGCACAACCTCACGCCCATCGCCCATCTGTCGGGCAAGGACGGCAACCGCTCTTTCCTCGAGGCCCGCCTGCACGCCCTCGCCCACCTCGGCGCGGAGAACATTCTTGCCCTCACTGGCGACGCCCAAAAAGACGCCTTCGCCGGCAAGGCCAGGCCCGTCTACGATCTCGATTCCGTCCTTATTCTCTGGCTGATCCGGGCCCTGCGCGCCGGCCTCGAATACAACCTGGGCCCAAGAACCATCCGCACCACGCCGTTTGATTTCTTTGCCGGCGCAGTGGTGAACCCTTTCAAGGTCCGCGAGCCTGACCTCCTGATGCAGTTCTACAAGCTGCAACTGAAAGTAGCCGCCGGCGCCCAGTACATCATCCCGCAGCTCGGATTCAACCTGCGCAAGCTCTGCGAACTCAAGCAGTACATGCTCCGCGAGGGCCTTGGCCACATCCCCGTGCTCGCCAACGTCTACGTCCCGACCGCCAAAATCGCGCAGCTCATGCAATCCGGCGAGCTGCCCGGCTGCGTCATTGCCGACGCCCTCCTCCACCGCCTGGAGCAAGAAAAGAAGCCCCAGCGCCTGGAGCGCGCCGCCCTGATGGTCGCTGCCGCCAAAGACCTGGGCTTCGCCGGCGCCCACATCGGCGGATTCGGCCTGACCCACCGCGACTTCATGACCATCCTCGAGCGCGCCGCTGCTATCGGCAACACCTGGCGCGCCCGCATGGACGAACTCGTCTTCCCCTTCCCCAACGAGTTCTACCTCCTTCCCCAATCCGCCGACGGTCTCAGTGACGCCACCGCCGACTACCAACTCACCCGCGCCCATCCGCGCCCGACAGTCGCCCAGCGCCTCTCCGCCACCGTCCACCGCCACTTCATTAAGGATGGCGCCTTCGGCCCCCGCCTCTTCGGCCCGCACCTCAGCGCCGCAGGCCACCACCGCCGCTTCTGGCACGCCCTGCTCGCCCCTTCGACTCTCTACCGCAAGGCGACACTAGGTTGCGAGAGTTGCGGAGACTGCCTCCAGGATCATCTCAACTACGCCGGCTGTTCCATGCACGGCTGCTACAAGCAACTGCGCAACGGTCCCTGCGGAGGCGCCCGCGTGGACGGCACCTGCGAGGCCCGCGACCTCCCCTGCATCTGGAACCAGATCTACCTCGGTACCCTGGCCCTGGGCGACGATCCCGGCAAGTTCGCCCACATCCTGATCCCGCCTCGCGACTGGTCGCTCGACCGCACCAACGCCCTCGCCAACCGCTTCGCCGGACTGGATAACCTCTCCAAGAGAATTGATCTCCGCACGATTCCTGAGGACCCATGCTGATCATCGGTGAGCTGATCAACTGCACCCGCAAGAAAGTCGGCGAAGCCGCCGAACAGCGAGACGAAGAATTTTTCCGCCAACTTGCCCGCAAGCAGGCCGCCGCCGGAGCCCATCTGCTCGACGTCAACGGCGGCCTCCCCGAAAAGGAAGTCGCCCTGCTCAGCTGGCTGGTGGACCTGGTCCAGTCCGTCGTGGACATCCCCCTCTGCCTCGACAGCGCCGACCCGCAAGCCCTGCTCCAGGCTCTGCCCCGCTGCAAGCAGCGTCCCATGGTCAACTCCATCACCGACGAGCCCACCCGCTGGGCCATGCTGCCGGTGCTCAAGGAGCACCGTCCCAAAGTGATCGCGCTCTGCCTGTCGGAATCCGGCGCGCCCACCGGCGTGGACGATCGCGTCGCCACCGCCAGCCGCCTGCTCGATCGCCTCACCGCCGAAGGTTTTGCCTTGGACGACATCTACGTCGACCCTTGCGTGATGCCGCTCGCCACCGGCGCCCACGGCCAGAACCTCCTCGCCGCCGTCAGTCAGATCGCGGCCCGCTATCCCGGAGTCCACATCAGCGCCGGCGTCAGCAACGTCTCCTTCGGCCTGCCCGCCCGCAAGCTGCTCAACCAGACGTTTCTTCTCCTGCTCATGGCCCACGGTCTCGATACCGCCATCGTCGATCCCTGCGATTCCCAACTCATGATGAACCTCGCCGCGGCCGAAGCCCTACTCGGCCGCGATCCCCACTGCAAGTCCTACGTCCGCGCCTATCGCGAGGGCAAGCTGGGGCCGGTCACATAAGCTGCGCGGGTTGCGGCGAAATTCTTCACCAGTTGCAAACATCCTTTTGACAAACAAGTGACAGTCTATTTTCCCGGCGCTGAATCCAATCTTTCAAACGCACTGAAGATCAGTCTTCACGACCCACCGGCGGTTGTGCTTGCAACCGATGGGACGGATGCGCTCGAAGCTCGACAGGGCAGCAGCAATAACAGGGCAACAACATCTAAGGAGACATCATGAAGAAGTTTTTGTTAGGCGCACTCATTACGCTCACCGGCCTGCTGACGCTGGCTGCGGGAGCTCAGGCCCAGACCGGCAACGTAGTGGTGCATATCCAGCAGGATTTCATCGCCGGGGGGAAAGCCTTTCCCGCGGGGACCTACCGGATTTACCCGGATCTCTCGGGAAGCGGTCAGGTTCTGCTTCTACGCGGCGATCGTGGATCGGCTTTCGTGCTTCCTATGGTGCACGACGCGTCTTCTCCGGAGCAGCTGTCGGTGAAGCTGACCCGGGTGGACGACGTGTACTACCTGAGCGAGGTGACGACGGACTTTGGGGTCTACACTCTGGCCCCGGCGCCGGCCGTCACTCGGATGGCCAAGGCCAGAGACCTTGACCAGACGGCTTCCTCCGGAAGCAATTAATTCATCCCCAGTACGATTTATCTGAATTCTCCCCCAGGTACCCCACATCTCGGCGGTTCGGGATGTGGGGGTTTTTTTGACTAGAGCCGGACGAACTTGCTGCTGTGACCCCCATCACGGTGGCATTGTCCGGTCTGACATAGGATGAGTGACATGCATCCCGACCCAGCCTCCCGTGAAAAAGTATGTGCCCGGCTCAAGCAGATCGGATATTCGCGCTCCAGGTCCGTGAAGTTGTACGGAGAGGTTCTCGAGCTATTGTCGGACCCCTACCTGGACGGGGACGACTTCGTGGTGGACGTCCGCTCGCAGCGCACGGCGGGCAACCGGGTGGTGCGCATTCCGAAATTCATTGTGTACTCTGCCCGTGCCGCCTAGGGCCGGCTGTGCCATGGTTTGGCATGGCTTCGCGGGGCGGAACCACCTTCAGTTTAGGATCCTGCAAAATTCGATGCAGCTCGGATGTAAGGGCGTTGATGTCCGTGTCGCCGCGGACAGCGCGCTGAGTGAGGTCGTAGAGTTGTCTGATTTTTTCCCATTGATTGGCCTGGCGCTCGGTGAGAGTAATCGGGGGCGCCGGCGGGAGGGTAGGAGTTGCCGAGGAGGATGCAGAGGAGGCTTTCCGGGGGGAAGGCGGCGGGGTTGAGGCCGAGGCTTTTCATCGCAGCGCTGAAGCGCTGCGCCACCCAAAATCACTAGGCTTTTAGTTTTTCCGGAGCGATGGGCAGGCGGCGGATGCGCTTGCCGGTGGCCGCGAAGATGGCATTGGCCACGGCGGGCGCGATCGGGGGGACGGCGGTCTCGCCGAAGCCGCCGGGGGGATGCTCCGAGGGGACGATGTAGGTCTCAACGGCCGGCGATTCGTTCATGCGAATCACTTCGAAGTCGTGGAAATTTTCCTGCACCGCGGCCCCATTCTTGAAATCAATCCGGCCATGCAGGGTCGCCGATAGTCCCCAGATGATGCCGCTTTCCGCCTGGCCTTCGAGCCCTGCGGGATTGATGACCAGGCCGCAATCCACGGCGCAGACCACGCGATGCACGCGGATGTCGCCCGCTTGCCTGCCCACCGACACCTCCGCCACCTGGGCGATGTAGCAATCCTGGTCGTAGACGTTGCAGGCGATGCCTCGGCCATGCAGGCGGCCGTCGGTGGGAGCGAGGGGCCGCTTCCAGTCCGCTTTTTCGGCGGCGAGTTGCAGCACGCGGAGCAGGCGGCTGCGATCGATCCTGGCATAGCCTACTGTGAGCACGTCTCCGGGCTGGAGAAGGTGCAGGCGAAACTCCAGCGGGTCCTGGCCGGCGGCGTGGGCCATCTCGTCGAGGAAGGATTCGCGGGCAAAGACCGTCGGCGGATACATCACGGCGCGCCACGGCCCGGTCGGCACCGGCGAGTTCAGGGGAACGAAGTCCGCCTTGAGGTGGGGGAAGTTGTAAGGATTGTCGAACGATCCCCAGGGACTGCCGTCGTTGAAATAGTACTTGGGATCCGCCAAGTCCTTTTCGCTGGGCAAGCCGATCACAGACAGGTCCGGGCCAACCGATTTCTGAATCCAGGCAAGGGGGCGGCCGGACTCGTCCAGGCCTCCGGCGATGCGCTCGAGATCGTTGGGATGGAAGTAGCCAAAACGCATGTCGTCGCTGCGGGTCCAGAGCAACTGCACGGGATGGCCGATGGCGCGGGAGAGCTCCACGGCCTCGACGGCGTAGTCCACGAAAAGACGGCGGCCGAAGCCTCCGCCTAAAAGAGTGACGTGGACCTGGACGGAATCCTCGGGGATGCCGAGCAGGCGGGCGGCTTCGGACTGGGTGCGCTCGGGCGCCTGGGTGGGAACCCAGATCTCGCAGGAGTTGCCGCGGACGTCGGCGATGCAGTTCATGGGCTCGAGCGGAGCATGGGCCTGAAAAGGGAACTCGTAAGTGGCTTCGAGTTTGCGGGGGCAGGACTGGATGGCCTTGGGGGCATCGCCGTCGTTGCGGACGAAGAATCCTGGTTGGGCTAGGGCGGCTTCCATCTGCTGGAGGAGGCGGTCGGAGTCGAAGTCGGCGTGTGGACCGGGATCCCAGTCGATGTGGAGGGCGTCGCGTCCCTGCAGGGCGGCCCAGGTGTGGTCGGCAACGACTGCTACTCCCGGGGCCATGCCACTCTTGATGGGAACGACTTGGCGGACGCCGGGGGTGGCGAGGGCTTTGGCGGCGTCGAAGGTGGCGAGCCGGCCTCCGAGATACGGGCAGCGGGCCATGACGGCGCAGAGCATGCCGGGAAGGCGGACATCGATTCCGTAGGTGGCCTGGCCGGTCACGATGGGGGCGCCGTCGGTGCGCTTGACGCGGGTGCCGATGACGCGGAAATCTTTGGGATTCTTGAGTGGAGGATTGTCGGGGACTTTTTGCCGGGCAGCGGATTGGGCGAGATCGCCGTAGGTGAGGGCGCGTCCGCTGGGGGAGTGAATGACTTTGCCTTGCTGGGCGCGGCAGGTGGATGGGGGGACGTTCCACTTTTCGGCGGCGGCGGCGATCAGCATCTCGCGGGCGGTGGCGCCGGCTTTGCGCAGGGCAGAGTAGGTGCCGACGGTGCTTCCGCTGCCGCTGGTGCGCAGGCGAATGCCCTTGAAGTGGCCTCCGGGCATGGCTTGCTGGTACTGGATCTGGGCCCAGTCGGCTTCGAGTTCTTCGTTCAACATCATGGGGAGGGTGGTGCGGACGCCCTGGCCCATTTCTGAGCGGGTGATCCAGAGGCGGACGACGTTGTCGGGAGTGATGCTGATGTAGGCGCTGGGCTCGAAGATGGGGGCGGCCTGGGCGGCGGCGGAGGTGGGGAGTTCCAGCCAGATCACCAGGCCGGCGCCGGCGAGGGTGCCGGCTTTCAGGAATTCGCGGCGGGTGGCGGTCATGTCTGGCTTACCTCGCGGGCAGCGCGATGAATGGCGCGACGCATGCGCTGGTAGGTGCCACAGCGGCAGACGTGGTCGGACAGCTCGCTGTCAATGTCCTGATCGGTAGGCTGTGGTTTACGGCGGAGCAGGGCGGCGGCTTGCATGATCATGCCTGCCTGGCAGTAGCCGCACTGGGAGACGTCTTCTTCCAGCCAAGCCTTCTGGCAGGGGTGGGTGCCGTCGGCGGAAATACCTTCGATGGTGGTGTAGGTCTTGCCGAGAGTTGCGGAAAGTGGAATCTGACAAGACCGCACTGGCACACCGTCCTCGTGGACCGTGCAGGCGCCGCAGACTCCCATGCCGCATCCGTACTTGGTTCCGGTGAGGCGGAGGAAATCGCGAAGGGCCCAGAGCAGGGGTATGCCCGGGTCGGCGTCGATGCGGTGCTTCTCACCGTTCACGAGCAGGGTGAAGGTGGACATTTGTAGAGTGGACTGTCAGCCGGGGAAAAGGTTAGCTGGAGTCGGGGAACGCCGGCATGAATGCCGGCACCACACAAGGCTAAGGCGGGTTTACGCGGCGTCGTCCTCGATCTTGATGCGCAGGGACTTGAGGAAGCGCAGGTCCTGGTCGCTGATCTTGAACTCGGGATTGCTGGCGAGCGTGGTCACGAGGGAAGTCTTGTCAGGGGATTTCTCGCCGGGTTTGCTGACGCCGATGGTGGCTTCGAGGACCAGGAAGATGTCATAGCCGCCTTCCTTGATCTTGGAAACGACTTCCGCGATCTGGTCGGAGTCGGCCAGCGACTCGTTGATCGCTTCGCCCAGTTCCTTCATCAGCTGTTTCAGTTGCTGGTCCACATGGCCCCCTGTTCCCACTCCTCACCCAATTGGATGCGTGCAGACGTCACAATGTCGCGTGACGTTTCTCCTCGCGCGGGGTTATTGTAACCCCGAAGATTGATAAAATCGATGCCCATGGCGAACGTCTCGACCGCGCGCAAAGTGGGCATCGTGGCGCGCGTGGCCGCGCAGCAGATCGGGCGCAGCCGCCACGTGGGTGCCCTGCTGCGGGCCGGCCGGGGCGTGGCGGGGCATCTGGGACGGGTGCTGGGCCAGCTCTGGCTGGAAGTTACAGGCTTTGTTTTCCTGGCGTTAGCGGGGATCGGCGTGATGGCCGTGGTGCGCGAGTACACCCGCTACCAGGCCGGCAAAGCCACTGTCGGACGAGTGATTCTGGCGGTATGCTTTACCGCGGTGTTCGGATGGTTCGGGGTGAGTTCGTTCTGGCGGGTGCGGAAGCGGAGACCCAGCGCCTAAAGGCGCGCAAAATCGGCAGTGCTTAGGCATCGCTAAAGCGATGCCCTGATACGGATCACTGGCGGGTGGAGAGGCAGCAAGCTGCGTCTCTACAGAGAGAGTGAGGGGGGTATGGCCGACAAAGTGAAGACCGAGGAAGAAGCCAAAGCCGCTGCGCCGCCGCCCGCGGCGGAGGAGCAAGCCTCATCGCACATTCCGGTGCGCCCGCTGTATACGCCCGCCGACATGGAAGGCTGGGACTACGACCGGCAGGTGGGGTATCCGGGGCAGTATCCGTACACGCGGGGGGTGCAGGCCACCATGTACCGCGGGCGGCTGTGGACCATGCGGCAGTACGCCGGCATGGGCGACGCGGAAGAATCCAACAAGCGCTACAAGTATCTGCTGGCCAACGGGACGACAGGATTGTCGGTGGCGTTTGACCTGCCGACGCAGATTGGGCTGGACTCGGATAATCCGCTGGCGGGCGGGGAAGTCGGCAAAGTGGGCGTGGCGATTGACTCCATCGAAGACATGCAGCGGCTGTTTGATGGCATTGCGCTGGCCAAGATCTCGACTTCGATGACCATCAACGCGACGGCGTCGATTCTGCTGGCGCTTTACGTCGCGGTGGCCAAGCGGCAGGGCGGGGACCTGCGCAAGCTGTCGGGCACGGTGCAGAACGATGTGCTCAAGGAGTACATCGCGCGGGGGACGTATATCTATCCGCCGCAGCAGGCGATGCGGATTATTACTGACCTGTTCGCCTGGACCAACGAGCACGTGCCGGAGTGGAACACCATTTCGATTTCCGGGTACCACATGCGGGAGGCGGGGTCCACGGCGGTGCAGGAAGTGGCGTTCACGCTGGGGAATGGCATGGCGTATGTGCAGGCGGCGATCCATGCGGGGCTGGATGTGGACAAGTTCGCGCCGCGGCTGTCGTTCTTCTTCAATGCGCACAGCAATTTTCTGGAGGAAGTGGCGAAGTTCCGGGCGGCGCGGCGTATGTGGGCGCGCATCATGCGGGAACATTTCAAAGCGAGGAATCCGAAGTCGTGGATGCTGCGGTTTCATACGCAAACGGCGGGCTCGACGCTGACTGCGCAGCAGCCGGAGAACAACATTGTGCGCACGGCGATCCAGGCGCTGGCGGCGGTGCTGGGCGGGACGCAGTCGCTGCACACGAACTCCTACGACGAAGCGCTGGCGCTGCCCACCGAGCAGGCGGCGCGGATTGCGTTGCGGACGCAGCAGGTCATCGCGTTCGAGTCGGGGGCTCCGCAGACGATTGATCCGCTGGCCGGGTCGTATTACATCGAGTCGCTGACCAATGAAATCGAACGGCGGGCGGCGGCGTATCTGGAAAAGATTCAGGCGCTGGGCGGGATGCTTAAGGCCATCGAGCGCGGGTATGTGCAACAGGAAATCCAGAACGCGGCGTACGAGTACCAGCAGCAGGTGGACCGGTTGGAAGCGGTGGTGGTGGGGGTGAACCGCTTCGAGGTGGAGGAAGAGAGGGCGATTCCGATTCAGCGGATCGATCCCGGGCTGGAGTCAAAGCAAGTCGAGCGTTTGCGGGCTCTGCGGGCACGGCGCGATGCGGGGCCTTGGAAGGATGCGCTGGGCAAAGTGGAAGAGGCGGCGCGCTCCGGGACGAACCTGATGCCGCACATCTTGCGGGCGGTGGAAGCCTGCGCGACGGTGGGGGAAATCTCCGATACCATGCGCAAGGTGTTTGGGGAGTATAAGGAAGCGGTGGTGATCTGATTGTTGGCACGCGACAACGCTTCAGTCCTGCTGTTGTGCCCCGCCAGGCGCCGATCTCGATGGGGTTCGGTGCGCGGCAGGCCGGTACTGAGCTCACATTTCTCTCCCCGCCTAGCGCCACAAGTAGGGCACCGCACCGCTAGTACTTGTTTCTCGGTGACTTTCATAGCTACATAATGCGCGTTTACTCGGCGGCAAGATGGTCAATTTTGACCAGTACATTCGAGCTGTCCCAGTGCGCCGTGAATGCTGTAAATGGGCGAGAATTCTCTTCTCACTCGAATCAGAACCACTTGGCCGTGGAGTGCAACTCGTAGATGTGGCACGCCGGATTTCGCTGTTCATCCGTGCACAGCGGATCCGATGATTCTGGACGTATTGTCAGCAATTCGGAAGTTATCTACGGCGATCCCAGGGCCGCCGGCCGCTGCGAACGCAGCTGACCTGCCGGCGAAGGCGACGGTCCACCCGTTTTCTGCACAGGCTGCGGACTAGACGCCTACAATGCACAAGCCAGCGGTCCGAATCGGAATTCGCTTCAGGAAAGCTGCAGAATTGGTTCGCACTTCAGATCGAGCCGAAGAAGGAGCAGTCATGCGACCTGCAAAGGTCATTTCATGCATCCTCAGCATTGTTGGCGTCTGCGTCCTGGCACCTCGAATTCCTGCACAGACGCTTGCGTCGCGCCAACGCCTGGTAATTGCCGCGAGCGTGGTGGTCGATGGCAAGGGTCACATATTCCATGACGTTCGGATCGTGATCGAGGGTTCAAAGATTGTTGCGATGGGTCCTAAGGTCGAGGGGCCGGTGGACTATGACCTGCGCGGACTGACGGTGTTGCCGGGCTGGATTGACGCGCATGTGCACATTACATGGAGCTTCGGCAAGGACGGGAAAAATGCGGGCACCGAAGGGACAACACAAGAGGATGCCTATCGAGCAGCATCGAATGCATGGGTGACGCTGATGGCAGGATTCACGACGGTGCAAAGCGTGGGCGCGCCAAACGATATTCCGCTTCGTGATGCCATCGCAAAAGGAATACTCCCCGGTCCGCGCATCCTAACGGCGGCCGAGCCGCTCGAAGGGCGAGGCGAGACGACCGGCACCCCCGATGAAATCCGCGCTTATGTGAGGAAACAAAAGGAGGCGGGCGCAGACCTGATCAAAATCTTCGCCTCGGAGTCCATCCGCAAGGGTGGAGGGATGACGCTTTCGCAGGAGCAATTGAATGCGGCCTGTGATGAAGCCAAGAAGCAGGGGCTGCGCACCCTGGTGCACGCTTACAAAGAGGCGGTCCGCGCCGCAACTCTGGCGGGATGCACCCAGGTGGAGCACGGTACGCTGGCCACCGACGACGACTTGAAGTTGATGGGGGAAAAGGGCACTTATCTGGACCCGCAGGCCGGGCTGGTCATTGAGAACTACCTGCTGAACAAGGATAAGTATCTCGGCACAACCGGCTACACTGCGGAGGGATTTGCGGCGATGGAGACGATCCTTCCGATGGAGCACGAGCTGGTGCGGCACGCAATGAGAACTCCGAAACTGAAGGTGGTTTTTGGCACGGACGCCGTGGCGGGCGCGCACGGGCGCAACGCCGAAGAGTTCATCGACCGCGTGCGCGACTGCGGTGTGGACCCGATGGCCGCGATGGTCTCTGCCAACTCGCTGGGAGCGGAAGCGCTAGGCCTAGGCGATCAGATTGGCTCGATCGCGCCCGGCCTGCAGGCGGACATCATTGCGCTCGATGGAGATCCATTGAAAGACATCACGGCGGTTCGGCGCGTCGTATTTGTGATGAAGGGCGGCGTGGTTTACAAGAACGCTGCGCGCGGCGCGATTCCTGTTTATGCAGGCGTCCAGCCTTGATTCGACCTTTGAGAGTCGGCTTGGCTTGGCTGAAGGTATCCACGATCACTCCTGGGTCGTCGCCAATCGGGAAGTAGTCCGGTCCCGCCATCAGGAGGTTAGTACGGGAAGTCGGCATGGCGGCGGGAATCCGGAAGCTGGTGCCGGGGCGAGGATCCCTCGATGCTGGGGCGTTTAGCGATACTAATCTTCCAAGGTAGCTCAAGAATGGTGCCGCGTCGGTTCCTGCCATATGCTTTGTTGTGGAGATAGCAATTTCCGAATCGGCGACCATCCGACCAGAACCCAGCGCGAGAGTAATAAAAGCCGCCGCATTGGTAAAATGTTAGCCACGATTACCAACCCATTTGGCCCATTCGCTTAAGGATAATCGCGCTGTAGTTATTCATGCGCTCGGGTCGTCGCTTCAGGGGAGCCGGCAGAATTGCAGCGAGCCGTGCCGCCTGTTGCCGGTCGATATTCCGGGCTGCGGTTTCGTCGTAGTAACGACACGCCGACTCTGCACCATAAATACCAGGGCCCCATTCGACCACGTTGAGGTATATCTCCAGAATGCGCCGTTTGCCGAGGGCGAATTCGGCCACCGGTACCAGTGCGACCTCTGCGCCCTTGCGGAGGATAGAGCGGCCCGTTCCGAAGAATAGGTTTTTTACGAGTTGCTGCGTAATGGTGGAAGCTCCGCGAGTGCGATCGCCCTCCAAATCGTCTTCGGCAGCGATTTGGATCTCGTGCCAATCAAATCCATGGTGCTGGTAGAAGTGCGCGTCCTCTGCGGCGATTACAGCGTGCTGGAGATCGGGCGAGATTTGGCTGAGCGGAATGAATTTGTAGCGTTCGCGATACGGCGTGTGGTGAATCCAGGCCTGCAAGCGGCGCTGGATGTGCACCGCGGTCGTCGGTGGGTCGATCCAGCGGGCGGCCACAAGGATCAGCGCGGCAAGCGACCAAAGAAGCACGACGCCGATGACAAGCCATCGAATAAAGGATCGGAGGAATCCCGTCCCAAGCGGGGCCTTGATGTGTGTGTCCGGCATTGCAGTCACATTTCAGAATAATAGCCTGTGACGCGGATTGGCCTCCGGAAGTCGGCATAGCTAAAGTGATCTGCCAGGGCTCGCCCGACCGTTCCGAATTACTCCCGAGTGACGGGCCACTCGGAAGTTATTCATGGGGAGTCTGGCCGGAGGGAAGAAGTGGATTGTTGATGTAGACCGCGATTACCCCAACTGAGAATGTCAGCTGCAATGGCAACGTCGCGCCAGCTGTCGAGAGCTCGACGCGGAGGATGCAAGGGACGAAGTCCGCACTTTTATTAGTCGGCCGGTAGCGCCGCTGCATGGGTGAGTTGTGGTTTGTGCGATTTGGACGGCCGGGCGGGTGCCTCGACGCGCAACCACTTGCGAATCTCCGGCAGAGCCGCGCGGGTCACCGCTTCTCCGGCACGCACCAGGTCTTTGCTGTGTTCGAAGTCGTCGTACTTGTAGCCGCTGATATCGGGTTCGAGCACCAGGTCGGCGGCTTTCTGCCAGACCCCGCAGTTCATTTCCTGGGCGATGGCAAAGCACTGCCCGATGACGTCGAACAAGTGACGCGGACCGCCTTCGCCGTTGGTCCATCGGCCCTTGAGATGCACGGCCAGTACTCGCTCAGCTCCCATCTCGCGAAGAGGGTTGGTTGGGACGGCGTGTGCCAACATGCCGTCGACCAGCAGGCGTCCGCGAATCTTTACCGGCAGAAACATTCCGGGATAGGCGCAACTGGCACGTACCGTGTCGATGAGCGGGCCGCTGTGGAATACCGCGCCTTCGCCGGTGGCAAAATCGGTGGCCGTCACTGCCAGCGGGATACGCAATTCTTCGAAGGTCTTGACCTTCAGGATGCTACTCAGGAAGCCGATCATGCGCTGGTTGCTGGCGAAGCCGTAGCGAGAAAGCGTCCAGCGGGCGAAATGCTTGAAGCGGACGCGGGTGGCAATCTCCTCCAGTTCGGCAATCGTGACACCGCTGCAGTAGGCAGCGCCGATCAGTGCGCCCACACTGGTGCCAGCGACAAACTTGATGGGAATGTTTTCTTCTTCGAGAACTTTGAGAACGCCGACGTGGGCGATGCCGCGGGCAAAACCTCCGCCCAGCGCTAACCCAATGGCGGCAGGATCGTGGACCGGCCCGGCCTCGGAAGGACGCCCTGACAGCTCGCGCCCAAAGGCCTGTACAGAACGAATAATCTTGCCCAGACTCTTCACAGGGACCCCACATCAACCCCGGCTCGTGCCCGGTACCTCTAAAGTCTAATTAGCAAATAAGATGCCAGTTTGGGACTAAGGGTTCAATGGCCCGACGGTGGGGGCCCATTACGCCGGGGATGTTACCTCGCTGACCCTGCTCCCGGTGACTAACTCCCTTAATCCTGATAACTTGGGGCGCATGGTGCGGGAGATCTCGGCGGGTGGGGTAACCGTGCGGCGGGCTGCTCAAGGCTGGGAAATGGCCGTGATTGAGCCGCAGAAGGAGCCGTCCGCCTCTGCTCCGAGAGGCAAGAAAAAGTCACAAAAAGTCTTACTGGCTTTGCCCAAGGGTCTGGTGGATCCGGGCGAGAAGCCGGAGCAGACAGCCATCCGCGAAGTGCGCGAAGAAACCGGGATCACTGCTACCCCGGTCGCCAAGCTGGCCGACATCAAGTACGTTTACGTGCGCTCCTGGGGCGACAAGGAGCGGGTATTCAAAATCGTCAGCTTCTACTTGCTGCGCTACGTGTCGGGCGAGATTGATGACATCAAGCCGGAGATGCGCATCGAGGTCAAGCAGGCCCTTTGGATTCCTCTCGAGGAGGCGGCGCGCAGGCTGGCGTATCGCGGGGAACGGGAAGTCGTGGTGCGCGCCCAGGGGTATCTGAAATCACATCCGGAGGTTTGATCGCATGCCTACAACGCCGCACCTCGAGAAACATTTCACCGCGGGAAATTTTGTTCGCGACGTCGTGATCGGGATGTCCGACGGGCTGACCGTGCCGTTCGCCTTGGCCGCAGGACTTTCCGGCGCCGTGCAGAACACACGATTGATCGTGGTGGGCGGGCTCGCCGAGATTGCGGCGGGATCCATTGCCATGGGATTAGGCGGGTATCTCGCGGCCCGCGGCGATGCCGAGCATTACGAGCAGGAACGCGCGCGAGAATGGCGGGAGGTGAAGGAGATTCCGGAAGAGGAGATGGCGGAAGTCAGCCGGGTATTTCAGGCGTACGGCATTACAGCGGAGCAGAGCCAGCCGGTGGTCGAAGCGCTCAGCCGCCGTCCGGACGCGTGGGTCGACTTCATGATGCGGTACGAACTCGGTCTGGAGGCGCCGGATCCTCGCCGTGCGGTCACCAGCGCGGCCACCATTGCCGCCGCCTACATTGCCGGCGGCTTCATACCCTTGTCGCCCTACATGGCGCTGGGGAGCGCCACCCAAGGGCTGATAGTGTCGGCCGCAGTCACACTGGTGGCGCTCGGAGTTTTCGGTTTCATCAAAGGGAGGTTTACCGGTACTCCAGCGTTCCGCAGCTCGTCACAAACAATGGTGACCGGTGCACTTGCATCCGCAGCGGCATTCGTGCTTGCCAAGTTGATCGCATGATGCTGAATCTAAACGATTTCCCTTGACTCGATGGGCCGTCCCGTCTAGCATGTAGATAACTTAATAGGGCGCGTGTCGTTGCCATCCTCACCCCACATCTAATACGACACGCGCCCGCAGTGTTTTTGGCCGGTTTTCTCCCCTTCCCGCATAATGAGAGCTGTGAACTCTTCATTGCTCGGCTCCGCTGTGGCTCCCGTTTTGCGCCAGCGCTCGCGGCGGCATGCCTTCGACTTCGCTCCGGGCAAACTGGTCGCAGGGCTGCTTCTGGCGTCTTTGCTTCTGGGCCTGCGGCTTGAGGCCAAAAGTAAGCCGACCGCGTTGCCCATGGATCGCGACTACGTCTCGGCCCTGGCTGCGGCCAATCAATTTCTCCACGCCTGGCAAGCCCAGGATCATGAGGTGGGCCTGGTCATGCTCAGTGACGCTGCCAAGCAGCGCAGCTCGGAAGAGCGCTTGCAGAGTTTTTTCGCTCCAGCTTCCGGGACCCAGCAGGCTTTCGAGATCAGCCGCGGGAAGAAGCTGGGGCCGGGGCGCTACAGTTTCCCCGTCGTCCTGCTGGAAACTACTCCCGGCCACGCCGCACACCGCCGCCTCTCACACATCATTGTGACCAGGGCTGGTAAAGAGGAGTGGGCAGTGGATAAACTTCCATAGGACAGGTTTTTCCAGAAACTGGCAATCAACAACCCTTCGCACACCCTTGTGCCCTTTGTGGCTAAGAGGTTCCTATGAAGCGCATTCATAAAGTTGCCGTCCTGGGCGCTGGGACCATGGGCGCCCGCATCGCTGCCCACTTCGCCAACGCCGGCGTTCCCAGCTACCTGTTTGACATCGTTCCCCCTGACGCGGATGGCCCGGCGCGCAATAAAATCGCCGCCGCCGGGCTGGACGCTGCCAAGAAGTCCAAGCCCGCTGCTTTCATGGAGCATTCGCTCGCCCGGCTGGTGACGATTGGTAACTTCGAAGACGACCTGAAGCGGCTGGCAGAGGTGGACTGGATCATCGAGGCTGTGGTCGAGAACCTCGACCTGAAGCGCGGGCTGCTCAGGAAGGTGGAGGCCGTGCGCAGGCCGGGCACCATCATCACCACCAACACCAGCGGCCTGCCGGTAGGGAAGATCGCGGAGGGCTTTTCCGACGATTTCCGCCGCTCGTGGTTTGGCACCCACTTTTTCAATCCGCCGCGCTATATGCGGCTGCTGGAAATCATTCCCACACCCGAGACCGATCGTGCGGCGCTCGAGGCCATTGCTCATTTTGCGGACGTGCACCTCGGCAAGGGCATTGTCATGGCCAAGGACACGCCCAACTTCATTGGAAACCGCATCGGGACATTCTCGGTGCTGAATGTGATCCGCCTGATGCAGGAGATGGACCTCACCATCGAAGACGTGGACGCGCTCACCGGGCAGGCGGTGGGCTGGCCGAAGTCGGCCACCTTTCGCACTATTGACCTGGTGGGGCTCGACATTCTGGGGCACGTGGTCGGCAACATGACCCAGAACGTGAAAGACGAGCGCAGCGACCTCCGGCTGCCCGACTTTTTCCGCCAGATGATCGAGCGCAGATGGCTGGGCGACAAGACCAAGGCTGGCTTCTACAAGAAGGTGAAGGGCGGCGAGGGCAAGGAAGACGAACGCTTTGCGCTGGACTGGAAGACGCTGGAATATCATCCGCGGCACCGGCCCAAGTTCGCCGCGCTCGAGATGGCGAAGAACGTCGAAGAACCTGGGGCGCGCGTTCGCATGCTGCTGGGCCTCGATGGCAGCGGGCCGCAGAAGGGCGACAAAGCGGGCCAGTTCCTGTGGGCAGCGTTGTCGGATCTTTGGACATATTCCGCCAATCGCATTCCTGAAATCTCTGACACGGTGGTCGAGATCGATCGTGCCATGCGGCTGGGCTTCAACTGGGAGCTGGGGCCGTTTGAATTGTGGGATGCCGCAGGGGTCGAGGCCACCGTCGCCCGCATGAAAAAAGAAGGGCGTCCGGTTGCGGCCAATGTGGAGAAGCTGCTGGCTTCCGGGAAGAAATCGTGGTATCTCGACGATCCTCATACTCCTTCGGGGCGCATGTACTGGGACCTCGATCACGAGAACTGGAAGCCGGTGCAAGTGCCGAGCGGGGTCTGGTCGGTGGAGGTGGCGAAGAAGTCCAACGGAGTGGTCAAGAAAAATGCCGGGGCGTCGCTGGTCGATCTGGGCCATGGCGTGGGCTGCATCGAGTTCCACTCCAAGATGAACTCGTTGGGCGCAGACATCATTCAGCTGATATTGCAGACGCTGAAGCCGGGCGGGCCGGGGGACAACTTCGACGCGTTTGTCATCACCAATGATGCTGGTAATTTCTCGGTCGGTGCGAACTTGATGCTGCTGCTCATGTCCATTCAGGAGGAGGAATGGGATGACGTAGACCTCGCCATCCGCACCTTCCAGGGCGCGACCCAGGCGATCAAGTTTTCGCTGAAGCCGGTGGTGGTGGCGCCGTTTGGCCTGACGCTGGGAGGCGGTTGCGAGGTTTCGCTGCATGCTGCAGCTCGCCAGCCGCACGCTGAGTTGTACATGGGACAGGTCGAAGTCGGTGTAGGCTTGCTGCCCGGGGCGGGCGGTTGCAAGGAACTGCTGCTGCGGGCTGTGGACAGCGCCGCCTCGGTTCGAAAAGACGGGCGCGGCGAGTCGGCCGAGCTGATGGACGCCATGAAGAAAGTTTTCGAGCTGGTTGCCACGGGGAAGGTTGCGACCTCGGCCCACGAGGCCCGCAGCTACGGCTTGCTCGCGGACTCCGACCGCATCACTATGAACCGGGAGCGGGTGCTGGCCGACGCCAAGGCCCGTGCTCTGGAACTGGTGCACACCGGCTACGAGCCGCCGCTGCCACGAACTGATATCCCGGCTCCCGGGGAAAGTGTTTTGGCCTTGCTCAAGCTGGGGGTGTACCTGATGCACGAGGGCGGCTACATCTCCGAATACGAAGTGAAACTCGGAAACAAGATCGCCGAAGTGATGTGCGGCGGCAATGTGACCTCGGGGACTCCGATCAGTGAGCAATACGTGCTTGACCTGGAGCGCGAGGGGTTCAAGTCGCTGTGCGGGGAGAAGAAGACGCAGGAGCGGATTCAGTACACGCTAAAAACGGGAAAGACGCTTAGAAATTGAATCGAGCCGATGATTACGCGACTTCAACAGGTAAGCGAGCTTCTGCGGAAGGAGGATATCGAAGGACTCATCTCGATGGGTGCGCCAGAGAACGAGTACGATTCAGAGGCGGAAATGACTACTGATCGCGTCGGAGAGGCTGAGCGAGGATCCTCCAACCGGCGAGTCTCCAAGGACCAGGTGATTTCAATCGTCGCCAGCGTTTGGAAGGAGATGTTCGATCTTTCGGATGAAGAACTAATACAGCGGCACGGTACGGTCGAGAGTATTGCGGCCAGGATCACACAGTGACCTGCATCGTGACCTGACTTCGGCGGCCCAGGGGGCTGCAAAGAGCGAAGTGCTGAGGATGTCGCGATGAAGGTTCGAGATGTGATCAAGCGGCTGGAAGAAGACGGTTGGCGGCTGGTTCGGACCAAGGGCAGCCACCGCTAGTTTCACCATCCTTCTAAGCCAGGAACTGTAACGGTGGCTGGGCATCCGTCGGTGGACATTCCACCCGGAACGTTGAACAATATTCTGAAGCAGGCGGGTTTGAAATGAAATATCTCATCGTCTACGAAAAATCCGATACGGGATGGGGTGCATACGCTCCCGATCTTCCCGGTCTCGGCGTTGCCGGAAGAACGCTCGACGAAGTGAAGGAACTAATTCGCGAGGCGATTGAATTTCACCTGGAGGGCATGCGCCAGCACGGCGATCCGATTCCAGCTCCCAGCGCCACGACCGAGTACATTACGACTTCTGTTTAGACGGCGTTGGCTCCGGTCAAGAAGGTTTGGCTAAGTGCCAACTGCCAATTGCTAATTGTCGATTCCAGGAGTTTCCTATGCGTGAAGTCATCATCGCTTCTTCTGTGCGCACCCCGGTAGGGAGAGCCTTCAAAGGCACGTTGCGCGCGACTCGTCCGGATGAATTGGCTGCGGTTGCCATCAAGGGCGCGCTGGAGCGCGTGCCGCAGGTCGATCCCAAGGAGATCGAAGACGTCATCCTCGGCTGTGCCATGCCTGAGGCTGAGCAGGGGATGAACGTCGCTCGTGTTGCCTCGCTGCGAGCAGGCTTGCCAGTCGAGGTGTCGGCTTTGACCATCAACCGCTTCTGTTCTTCGGGGCTGCAGGCCATAGCCTTGGCGGCGGAGCGCATCATGGCGGGGGGCGCCGAGGTGATCGTGGCCGGCGGCACCGAATCCATGTCCATGATCCCCATGGGTGGGAACAAGATCTCTCCCAATCCCTGGCTGGTGGAGCACCACCCGGGCTCGTACTTGTCGATGGGGCTGACTGCCGAACGGGTGGGGCAGCGTTTCGGTATCACTCGCGAGCAGGCGGACGAGTTTTCGTATCACAGCCATCAGAAGGCGCTG
The DNA here is from genome assembly GCA_020073165.1 of Terriglobia bacterium. Taxonomy (GTDB): domain Bacteria; phylum Acidobacteriota; class Terriglobia; order Terriglobales; family Acidobacteriaceae; genus JAIQET01. The sequence goes on from JAIQFP010000001.1 coordinate 168,560, forward strand.
GCGGCGATCCAGGCGGGCAAGTTTGCCGACGAGACCGTTCCTGTGCCGGTGAGCTTCACCACGCCGAACGGATCGAAGCCGAAGCGGCAGGAGATCATCTTCAAGGTGGACGAAGGCCCTCGCGCCGATACTTCGCTGGAGGCTCTGCTGTCGCTCAAGCCTGCGTTTCATCTGAAGGGTACGGTGACTGCGGGCAATTCTTCGCAGATGTCCGATGGGGCGGCGGCGGCGGTTGTCATGTCGGCGGATCGAGCGAAGGCGCTGGGGATCAAGCCGCTGGCGCGCTATGTTTCGTTTGCGACTGCGGGATACAAGCCGGAGGAGATGGGCATTGGTCCGGTTTTCGCGATTCCCAAGGCGCTGAAGATGGCGGGGCTCAAGCTTTCTGATATCGACGTGATTGAGTTGAACGAGGCTTTCGCGGCACAGTCGCTGGCCGTGATCAAAGAAGTCGGGCTCGATCCCGCGAAAGTGAATCCCAACGGCGGCGCGATTGCGCTGGGACATCCTCTGGGCTGCACCGGCGCGAAGCTGACCGCCACCATCATTCGCGAACTGAAGCGCCGCAACGCTCGCTACGGCATGGTGACCATGTGCGTAGGCGGCGGCATGGGAGCGGCGGGAATTTTCGAAAACCTCAATTAAGAGCGCGGCGACACGTACCATTTCGGGCAAAAGGCCCCTAAAAGACGGTGCCGGTCCGTGTATCCTTCTGCCTTTTGAAGCATTAGAATTGACTGTGTTCCCCTGCGTCCTCTGCGTGTGTTTCCGTTTTCATTGAAAGGGGTAATCATGGCTACCACTGCGATTCCCAAGACCAAAGTTTCCGGCGGCAGTTTTCTGCTCGAAGAGCGCAGGCCGGAAGAAGTGTTCACGCCTGAAGATTTCACCGAGCAGCACCAGCTCATCGGTCAGACGGCGGAAGAGTTTGCCGTCAACGAAATCATTCCCAACGCTGAGAAAATTGAACACAAGGATTTTTCTGTCACCCGCGACCTGCTGAAGAAGGCCGGTGAACTCGGCCTCAGTTCAGTGGAGATTCCCGAGGCCTACGGCGGCCTCGACATGGACAAGGTGACGGCGGCGGTCATCGCCGACCACATCGCCAAGTACGCGGGTTTTGCCACTTCCTGGGGCGGCCACACTGGCATCGGCACGCTGCCGATCGTGTATTTCGGCACCGAGGAGCAGAAGAAGAAGTATCTGCCACGGCTGGCCACGGGCGAGATCGTGGGTGCCTACGCCTTGTCGGAGTCCACGTCGGGTTCGGACGCGCTCAACTGCCGCGCCCGGGCCACGCTCTCGCCTGACGGCAAGCATTACATCCTCAACGGCGAGAAGATGTGGATCACCAACGCCGGGTTCGCCGACCTGTTCACGGTGTTTGCCAAGGTCGACGGCGAAAAATTCACCGCATTTCTGGTGGAAAAGACCTTTCCGGGATTCTCCATTGGGGCGGAAGAACACAAGATGGGGATCCGCGGATCGTCCACCTGCGCGATCATTCTTAACGACTGCAAGGTGCCGGTCGAGAACCTTCTCGGCGACATCGGCAAAGGGCACATCATTGCCTTCAACATCCTCAACGTGGGCCGCTTCAAACTCGGCGCCATGTGCGTCGGCGGCGCGCGGGTATCGCTGGAGAACTCCATTGGCTACGCCAAGCAGCGCAAAGCATTCGGTAAAGTGATCGCTGACTTCGGGCTGGTGCGCGAAAAGCTGGCCAACATGGCGGTGGGCGTTTATACGGGCGAGTCCATGGTTTACCGGACCGTGGGCATGATGGACGTGGCGCTGTCGGAGGTGGACAAGTCGGGCGCCGACGCCATCAAGGAAATCCGCAAGGCCATCGAGGAATATGCGGTCGAGTGCTCCATCATCAAGGTCTGGGGCTCGGAGATGATCGATTACGTTGTCGACGAGACCGTCCAGATCTACGGCGGCTACGGCTTTGTTGAAGAATACCCGGCGGAGCGGGCTTACCGCGATGCCCGCATAAACCGCATCTTCGAGGGCACCAACGAAATCAACCGGCTGATCATTACCGGCTTCCTGCTGAAGCGGGCGATGTCCGGCCAGTTGCCGCTCATGCCGGCAATCAAGAAGCTGATGGACGAAGTGCTGTCCGGACCTTCGGTGGGCGAGGAAGTCGAAGGGCCGCTGGCAGAAGAACGCAAACTGGTGGCCCAGGCCAAAAAGTTGGGCCTGTTCGCCGCTGGCTCCGCCACGCAGAAATACATGCAGGCGATCCAGGACCAGCAGGAGGTCATGGGCGCGATCGCCGACATGACAATCGAAACCTATGCGATGGAGTCGGCCGTGCTGCGCGCGCAGAAGATCGTCGAACGCGATGGCGACAGTGCCGCCATGCTGCCGATTGCCATGACGCGGGTGTATCTGTCGCAAGCCATGGAAAAGATCGAAGCCGGGGCACGGCGGATCATCGCGGCAGTGGCGGAAGGCGACATGCTGCGGACACAATTGGCCATCCTCCGCCGGTTGGCGAAGTATGAGCCATTCAACACGATTGGGTTACGCCAGCAGATCGCGCAGAAGGTGATTGAGCGAGGGAAGTACACGCTGGTATAGAACGGAAAACCGCCGAAGACGCAAACAACGCCGCGGAGGGACGGGCCTCTCATGGCGAAACTACCAGGTTGTCGGCACCTACGTGGTAATTTAGAAGCGCGAATTCTGCAGGAGCTGCGATATGCCAGTAGGTACTTTTACCGCTGTCTTGCACAAAGAGGGTGAACTGTACGTTGCTGAATGTCCTGAAGTAGGCACGGTGAGCCAAGGCACGACCGTCGAAGAGGCCGTGGCAAATCTGCGGGAAGCAACGGAGTTGTACTTGGAGGAGTTTCCCCCCGGAGACCTCGGTCGTCCCCTGGTTACAATCTTCGAGGCTCGGTTTGCCTAAGTTGCCGCTTGTCTCGGGTGAGAAGGCACTCCGCGTCCTGGAGCAGTTGGGTTTCGTTCGGGTACGGCAACGCGGTAGTCACGTTGTGCTCAAGCGATCGCTCGCCTCAGGTACAGTCGGTTGCGTTGTCCCACTGCATCCCGAACTGGCCACTGGGACGCTGCGCGGAATTCTGAAGCAGGCCGGAATCAGTCCGGAGGAATTTGTCGAGAAGCTCTAGTTCCTTGCCTTCAGCTCTTCCATCACGCTCTGGATTAGCTCTTTCGCGTCGGTGAGGTTTTTCATGATGATCTGGATATCCATCACCGGTTTGCCTGGCCAGCGCTGGCTCTGGCAATAGACGCCGTGCTGGCCGACCAGGGCCATGGCGTCAGTGATCATGTCCATGGTGACGGCTAGGCGGCCTCGGGGGACACCCATCATGGTCTCAAAGTGCTCCAGTTCTTCGTGCTTTTCGTTGAATACCGGCATGGGGTGATTGTAGCGTGCGGAGGGAGCAATCAGCATTCAGCATTCAGTCCCTGGGCAGTCTGCCAGCTCTGTTTCGGACAAATCACCTCAGCCGTGTTTGCTATCCGCCGGGGGCAATCGATAGTCTAAGAACCTGCCCTCAGTACCAGAAAGACGGCGTACCCTCGCGGAACTGTCTTTGGCTGAATGCTGAGCGCTATATGCTGACTGCACAAAGGAGACTCTCATGAAGCAACGCATTGCTCTTCTCACACTGGTCCTTGTCGCGGTTGCCACGCTTGCCTTCGCTCAGCAGGACAAGAGCAAGCGCGCCAGCCCGCCGGCCCAGGCGGTGTGCAAGTTCTCGGATGGCAAGAGCATCACGGTGGACTACTCCAGCCCGCGTGCGAAAGGCCGCAAGATCTACGGCGGACTCGTGCCCTACGGCGAGGTCTGGCGCACCGGCGCCAATGAAGCGACGTCGTTCGTAACCACTGCTGACTTGACAGTTGGCGGCAAAGATGTCCCCGCCGGCAGCTACACCATCTTCACCGTACCCACGGCGGACAAGTGGACGCTGATCATCAACAAGAAGACCGGGGAATGGGGCATTCCCTACAAATACGAAAGTGACGAACTGGCGCGGGTGGACATGGGCGTTGGCAAGACGCCGGTTCCAATCGAGAACTTCACCATTTCATTCCACGAGATGGGGAATGGATGCCATATGTATCTGGACTGGGAGAACACCCGGGCTACGATCGAGTTGACGGAGAAGAAATAACAAAACCTCTAGACCACAAAGGACACAAGGATCCACGAAGGATTGAGGGTTGACGGGCTGCTTCGGGTTTCTGCGTGGCCTTTGTGGTCAATTGTTTCCTGCCAGCCTGCTCGCTGCGTCCTGCGCTTGCTGGAGATCGGGGTTGATTTTCAGCGCCTCGCGATAGGCTGCCAAAGCCTCGGTCGGCATGTGCGCCATTTCGAGCGCGTGCGCCAGACGCAGGTATCCGTGATCGGTGGGACGAAGCTGAAGCGAGCGGCGATAATTCGCAATCGCCCCGCCCAGGTCGGCTTGCTTTTCCTTCAGCCGGCCTAATCCAAGGTAGGCATTGAACTGGTTCGGATTCAGGCGCAGAGCCTGGTCGTAACTCTCTTGCGCTTGCGCATCGTCGCCGAGGTCACGATAGGCCCCGCCCAGGTTGGCGTAGGTTGACGCCAGCAAGCCCGCATCCGTGGTGAGACGGATGGTGGTCAGGTACTGTTCGACGGCTTCGCGAAGCTGGTTGTGCTCCTGCAAGTAAGCGCCCAGGTTGGAGTGGCTCATGGGATCGCGCGGGTTGATTTCGGCGGCGGCTTCGAAGTGAGGATAGGCTTCGTCAAGCCGGCCCAGGAGCAGCAAAGCTCCGCCCAGGTTGTCTTGCGCGATGAAGTTGTTGCGGGTCACGGCCAGCGTGTGCGCCCACAGGTTGTAGCTGCTCGACCAGTAGCTCAACTGGCGCAGGGTGACGAACCCGAGCGCGAGCAGCACGCATACGGCGGGAATTACGCGGGCGGTTAGGCCGAGCTTGCGTGTGTCAGCCAGATCGGACAGACCGAACGCAACCATGATGAAGATTCCGATCAGCGGGATGTAGGCGTAACGATCTGCCATGGCCGCATCGCCCACCTGCACCAGTCCAATCACAGGCACCAGCGTGCCCAGGAAGCAGAGCCAGCCGACCAGCAAATAGCGCTTCTCGCGGAGCTTGAGCACGAGCCCGGTAATGGCCAGCAACGCGAATGCTGACAGCAGCACCTGCCAGGCGGGCAGTGAGTTTCCGGGATGGGGGTAAAGTGGCGCCAGATGAGTGGGCCACAGCATCTTCCAGAGGTACATGGCGTAGGCGACGATTGCGTTCTCCATGCGCACGGGCAGCGAGAATTGCATGATGGAGCGCACGGCACCGCCCGCCTGCTGGGCTTTCATGGTGAGCACGGCGCTGGCGGCGGAGAGTGCGAGCAGAGGGACCTTCTCCAGCGCCAGCCTGGAGATCGGCGCTTGTGGAACGCCCATCCTGCCTAGCGGCCAATAATCGAGCAGCAGCAGCACGCAGGGCAGGGTTATTACCATGGGCTTGGACATCAAGCCCAGGGTGAACAGCACGGCTACAGGCAGATACCGCCGCCAGCCTGGCTTCTGCGCGTACCAGCCATAGGCGCCAATCGCCAGCAAAAAGAAGAATGTGCAGAGGACGTTCTTGCGCTCAGCTACCCAAGCCGCCGACTCAACGTTCATGGGGTGAAGCGCGAACAGGGCGGCTACGAAGAGGCTTGGGCCCGTGCGCCCCGTCCCACGGACCAGCAGCAAAAACAGCAGCGCGGCGCTGAGAGCGTGGATCAGCAGGCTGGTGAAATGGTGTCCGGCGGCGTTCAGATGGAAGAGTTGGTAGTCGAGCGCATGCGAAATCCAGGTCAGCGGGTGCCAGTTGGCCTGGTCGGTCGAAGTCAACGCCCAGGTGATCGTGTCCCAGCTAAGGCCGGCGCGAATGTGGGGATTCTCGGTGACGTAGCGATCGTCGTCGTAGTTGACGAAGGGATGGCGGTTGACGGGGTTGTAGAGTGCGAGAGTGGCGACGACGATCAGGAGGCATATGACTACGTTCCGCTTCTGTGGTGAAGCGAACAGGCCCTCAGGTCTTGATTTTTTTGCGGGAGTTGGCAACAAAGGGATTTAACCACAGGGGGCGGAGCGAGATTGTTGATTATTGATGGTCGACGGACGATTGAAACCCGGTAGTAACGTTTTCGGGTTCTTCGAACCAACAATCAGTTCTTAGTCAACGATCAGTTTCCCGGTTTCCAACGCAGGATAGGCTTCCGCGCCGCGGTTGTCTCGTCCAGGCGGGAGACGCGCGTCGAGTGCGGAGCATCCAGCACCATCTGCGGGTCTTCCTCCACTTCCCGGGCGATCGCCTTCATGGCCTCGATGAACAAATCCATCTCTTCGACCGACTCGCTCTCGGTGGGCTCGATCATGAGCGCGCCGTGCACGATCAGGGGGAAGGAAACCGTGTAGGGGTGGAAGCCGTAATCGATCAGGCGCTTGGCAATGTCTCCGGTCTTCACACCCTTCTTCTGCTGCAACTTGTCGCTGAACACCACTTCGTGCATGGTGGGGGTGGAGTAGGGCAGATCGTAGATGCCTTCCAGCCCCTTGCGGATGTAGTTGGCGTTGAGCACGGCGTCTTCGGTGGTCTGGCGCAGGCCGTCGGGGCCATTGGCCAGGATGTAGGCAAGCGCGCGAACGAACATGCCAAAGTTTCCGTAGAACGCGCGTACGCGGCCCACGGATAGGGGTCGGTTGTATTCGAAGGCCAGGGCGCCGTCGGGTTTGGTGATCACCACCGGCTTGGGCAGGAAGGGCTCCAGAGTCTGCTTTACTGCGACCGGGCCGGAGCCGGGACCTCCGCCACCGTGCGGCGTGGAGAACGTCTTGTGCAGGTTGAGGTGCATGACGTCCACGCCGAAGTCGCCGGGGCGCACCTTGCCCACTAGCGCGTTCATGTTGGCGCCATCCATGTAGAGCAGGCCGCCCTTGGCGTGCATGATTTCGGCGATCTTATGGATCTCCTGCTCGAACACGCCTAGCGTGTTGGGATTGGTGAGCATGAGTGCGGCGACGTCTTCGTCCATCTGGGCCGCGAGCGCGGCGACGTCCACCATGCCTTTGGGGTTCGATTTCAGGTTCTCGACCGAGTAGCCGACCATTGCGGCCGTGGCCGGGTTGGTGCCGTGGGCGGAGTCGGGAATCAGGACCTTCTTGCGGGGGTTGCCCTTGGCCTGATGGTAGGCGCGCACAATCAGCAGGCCGGTGAGTTCCCCGTGGGCCCCGGCGGCAGGTTGCAGGGTGATGGCGTCCATGCCGGTGATTTCGACGAGGCAGTCGCTAAGCGTCTTGAGGATGCGCAGCGCGCCCTGGGAAATTTTCTCCGGCTGGTAGGGATGCCCGTTAGCCAGGCCCTCGAAGCGGGAGACGACTTCGTTCACCCGGGGGTTGTACTTCATCGTGCACGAGCCCAGCGGATACATGCCGAGATCAATGGCGTAATTCCAGGTGGAAAGCCGGGTGAAGTGGCGGATGATTTCGATCTCGCTGACTTCGGGCATGTTGCCCAGGTCTTTGCGTTCGGCGGAGCCCAGCAGTTTAGCGGTGTCCACTTCGGGGACATCGAGCGGGGGCAGCTTCCAGGCAGCCTTGCCGGCCGACGATTTCTCGAAGATCAGGCCTTCATTCTGGTTGACGTGGCGAGTGGCTTTACGGGTCATGTGCTTCATCGCGCCACCCCCTGAGCCTCGGGTTCTTTGCCGGCTCGCACCGAACGCTCGCTTTCGGCCACCATGGCCACCGCAGTGTCGATTGAAGTGCGCGGCGTCATCTCGGTGCAGCACCACAGGGCCGCGTTGCCGAATTCGGGATAGAACTTCTTCAGCGGCAGTCCGCCGACCATCTTGTGTCCGAGCAGTCGCGTATTGATGGCATAGGGATCTTCGCTGGTCTGCACCACGAATTCGTTGAAGCGGGGCGTGCCGGAGAACAATACCTTGGCGTGTTTGCCGAACTGTTGCGCGGCGTAGGCGGCCTTGGCCAGGTTCTGCTTGGCCAGTTCGCGCAAGCCGATCTTGCCGTAAATAGTCATGAAGATGTTGGCCATGAGCGCGACCAGGGCCTGGTTGGTGCAAATGTTGGAGGTAGCCTTCTCGCGGCGGATGTGCTGCTCGCGCGTCGCCAGGGTCAGAACGAAACCGCGCTTGCCGGCCCGGTCGGTGGTCTGGCCGACCAGTCGGCCGGGCATCTGGCGGACGAATTGTTCGCGGGTGGCAATCACCCCGCAATAGGGCCCGCCGAAGCCGAGCGGTACGCCGAAGGACTGGGCCTCCATGGCGATGATGTCAGCTTGCCGGGGTGGTTCAACGATCCCGAGCGAAACCGCTTCGGCGATCGAGACCACCAGCATCGCTCCGTGTTTGTGAGCGATTTCGGCGACGGCGGCTACATCCTCGATGGTCCCGAAGAAATTCGGCGATTGAATCAGGACGCAGGCGGTGTCGGAATTGATTGTCTCCTCGAGCGCCTTCAAATCGATCCGTCCAGTCGAGGCGAACGGGGCGGCGCTTAGCGGCATGCCTTGCTGCGAGGCGTACGTGGCCAGGACCTCGTGATATTCGGGATGCAGGCTGCGGGCAATCACCACCGAGCGGCGTCCCGTGAGGCGCACGGCCATCATCACGGCTTCGGCGGCAGCGGTCGAACCGTCGTACATGGATGCGTTGGCTACTTCCATGCCGGTCAGCTCGCAGATCATGGTCTGGAATTCGAAGATGGATTGCAGCGTGCCCTGGGAAATCTCCGCCTGGTACGGCGTGTAGGCGGTCAGGAATTCGCCGCGGGAGATGAGCGAATCGATAATGACCGGCCGGTAGTGATAGTAGGCGCCGGCGCCAAGAAACGTGGCATAACCGTCTCCGTTTTCGCGGGAGCGCTCGCGGTACCAGTCCACAATCTCGGATTCGGCCATCTGGCGGGGAACCTTCAGATCACGCTGAAGGCGGTATTCGGCGGGGATGGGCGCGAACAGGTCATCGATCGAGCGCGCGCCAATGGCTTTCAGCAAGGCTTCGCGGTCAGCAGGCGATTTGGGCAAATAGCGCATGGGAACCTAGTTAGATGTAGCGGGCGGACAGTTCGAACCTTCCCTAGTGCCCGCCTTCCTCGGCGATGAACTTTTCATAGTCCGCCGCAGAGAGCAGGGAATTGAGTTCGGACGGATTCTTCAGCGTGACCTTGAGCATCCAGGCGCTATGCGCGTCTTTATTGATCTTTTCAGGCGCCGTTGCCAGTTCGCCATTGATCTCGGTCACGGTACCGGAGGCCGGGGCGTACAGGTCAGAGACGGCCTTCACCGACTCTACCGTACCGAAGGTTTTACCGGCTGTGATCTCCGACCCAACCTTGGGTAACTCGACAAAGACGATATCGCCGAGCGACTCCTGGGCGTAGACGGTGATGCCGATGGTGGCATTCTTGCCGTCGGCTTTGATCCATTCGTGCTCTTTCGTGTATCTGAAGTCGGTAGGGTAGGGCATGATGGCTTCTTGCTCCTGGCTGCTGGCTTCTAGCAAACAGAAACCGGTATTTCACTAAGCTTTCTTCGGCCGCTTGTAAAAAGGTGTCGGCACGACCTGTGCCCGCACTCCCTGGCCGCGGATTTCCACTTTCACCGTCGAGCCGACAGCAGAAAACTGCGTTGGCACGTACGCCAGCGCAATGTTCTTCTTCAAGAAGGGCGCGAACGAGCCGCTGGTGACGTAGCCGATTTCGCGTCCGCTCTCGTCGAGAACCTTGTATCCGTCGCGGGCGATGCCCCGCTCGACCATCTCGAGACCGACCAGAGTGCGTTGCAGCCCGCCCGCCTTTGCTTTCTCCAGCGCGTCGCGGCCAATAAACTCCGATTTCTCCATCTTGCAGAAGCGGTCGAGGCCGGCTTCCCAGACGTTGATGGTGTCGGAAATCTCGTGGCCGTAGAGGGGGAGCTTGCCTTCCAGGCGCAGGGTGTTACGAGCACCGAGCCCGCAGGGCACAACCCCAAGTTCTTTTCCCGCTTCCAGGACCTTGTTCCACACCATGGCGCTGGTAGCTTCCTCGGCGGGGACATAGATTTCGAAGCCGTCTTCGGCGGTGTAGCCGGTACGGGCGATGAGAATGTTCTTCAGGCCGCAGACCGTGCCACGCGTTACCCAGTAAAACTTCACCGCAGACAGATCGGCGTCAGTCAGCTTCTGCAGCAGGTTGACGCCCTTCGGGCCCTGGATTGCGATCTGGGTGAAGTCGTCGGAGAGATTCTCGACCTTGCAGTGGAACTGGCGGGTGTTGTCGCGTACCCAGTTGAAGTCCTTCTCGCGCGTGCCGGCGTTGATTACCAGCAGGTAGTCGTCCTCGCCCAGCCGGTGGACGATGACGTCATCCACAAAACTGCCTTGCGGATAGAGCAATGCGGAATATTGCGCCTGGCCAATGGCAAGCCGGGAAGCGTCGTTCATGGAGATGTGCTGGACGGCGGCGAGGGCGTCAGAGCCGGCGAGACGGATATCGCCCATGTGGCTGACGTCGAAAATTCCGACGCCGCTGCGGACCGCGTTGTGCTCGGCGATAATCCCGCCTGCGGAAGGGTACTCGACGGGCATGTCCCAGCCGTTGAATTCGACCATCTTGGCGCCCATCCGGCGATGGACGGCATTGAGCGCGGTCTTGCGGATGGTCGGCGTCGTCGCCTCAACAGCGGGCAATGAAGACCTCGATCAGAAGCAGTGGCTGAGCTGCCGGGATAGTGAGACTCATTACCCTATCATGCGGTTTTTCGGCGGGTCAAACGCGGGAGGCTCTGGGCTCCAGGCTCTCGGCTTTGAGCCAGAGCAGGCTTATGATGAAGCATGAATTTAGGCAATGTTGCTATTGCTTGCTTGGTTGCGGTTTGCGTGGTCAATCCCGCTGCGGCGCAGCGCCCGTCCACCCACACCTACAAGGGCCAGGATGGAACCTTTGCGATCGAGTATCGCGATCCGCTGATTGCCTGCAGAAAGGCGGCGCAGAGTTGGGAGCCCATGGAATCGTGCGATGCCTGCGGAGATTCGGATATCGCCTGCGTCGCGTACCCAACCGAAAAAGTCGCGGGGACCAATTTTGTGTCCGGCACTTTTTCGGTCGGCGAAATTCCCGACGCAAGGGACCAAACCGCATGCTTGACCGGCATGGGTGTGCCCGATTTTCCCACTCCGGCGAGCCGCAAGATTCATGGAGTGACATTCAGGGTCGTGCATCGAGATGGAGTGGCGAGCGGCACCGCAGCGGAAACTTACCAGTACCGGGCTTTCCACGGCAGCAAGTGCTACGAACTGAATGTCGGCACCAGTTCGATGAATCCCGAGATCGCCGATCCCGGCGTGATCAAGAAACTGCCTGAATCGACGCGCCGCAAGATCGACGCCATCCTGGAACGAGCCCTCGACTCGTTCCGCTTTCTGAAATAGCCTTCCTAGAGCAAGATTCCCCGCAGAATGACGCTGGCGACAGAGAAGTAGATGACTAATCCGCTGACATCAACCAGGGTTGCAACGAAGGGGGCCGAGGCGCTTGCAGGATCGAGCCCGCAGCGGCGCAGCACAAACGGCAACATAGACCCGGCCGTGGTACCAAACAGCACCACGCCGATGAGGCTACATCCGATGGTGAGTGCGACCACCAGATAGTGCGGCCCGTAGGTCCCGCGTACCGTATGCCAGAGGAAAATTCGCGAGACGCCGATTATGCCGAGTATCGTTCCCAATGCAAGGCCAGCCGCCAACTCGCGCCGTATGACACGGAACCAGTCCCGCAGACGAATTTCTCCCAACGCCATGGCGCGAATGACCAGCGTCGTGGCTTGCGAGCCGGAGTTCCCACCGCTGCTGATGATCAGTGGGATGAAGAGGGCGAGCACGACAGCGCGCTCGATTTCCTTGGAAAAGAAGCCCATGGCGGTCGCGGTCAGCATCTCGCCCACAAACAGAATGGCGAGCCATCCGGCTCGTTTGCGCACCATCTGCCCGAACGTGACTTCCAGGTACGGGCCCTCCAGCGCTTCCATACCGCCGATCTTCAGAATGTCTTCGCCGGCTTCCTCCTGAACGATTCCCGCAACATCCGCGCTGGTGACTATGCCCAGCATGTGTCCCTCTTGATCGAGTACGGGCACTGCCAGCAGGCGTCGCTTAGCCAGCAATTGCGCGACTGTTTCCTGGTCCGTATCTTCCTCGACAAAAACATAATCGGTGTGCAACACCTCGCGAACTCTCCTGGATCGCTCCGCCGAAATGAGCTCGCGGAAGGAAACTACTCCCAGGAGGTGTTGCGCGTCGTCCAGGGCGTACGCGTAGTAGATCATTTCCACGTCCCCGGCCTGCTGCCGGATCCGGACGATGGCCTCTTCCACGGTGATGTCCGGGGAGATATGGACGTAGCCAGCGTGCATCAACGCGCCGGCTTCGTCTTCCGGATAGGGAGACGCCGGGCGGCCCAGGCGGCTGCGTTCGGCAACGACCGTGACTTCCATCTCGTTCGCGTGCTGCAGCACCTGTTCGGTGAAGTCAAGGCCAGGAAGCCAACGCCTTCTGGGACTGGTGTCGCGGTTGAGGAATACCTGGGTGACGCCGTTCTTGCGCGCATAGTCAACCAGGATTTGAGCGCGGTCCTTACCGTGGATGATCTTGGTGCCAATGTGAAGGTTCTCGGCAAAGCGGAGGTGGCGCTCGATAGTTGGGCGGTCTTCTGCAGGCAAAGCCTCGGATTCCTGTTTGGAGTAAACGTACACTGCCATACAAACCGCCTGCAGATGGTCAGCCACACGCCGGGCGCGGCGCAGCAGCATGGCAGTCGAGGGATCAGCCGTGATGTTGACAAGAATCTTCTGAGCATGCAACTCAGACGGTTTCGTCTTTCCCGTCTGCCGCGCTTCCAGCGCCTGGGCTGTCTGCCGAATGGCCAGCTCACGCAAGGCAAAGAGAACGGGTTCCTGAAAGATCCTCTCCGCTTCAGTCTTCGCTCTCTCAGGGGGGTATATCGCACCCCGCTCCAGGCGATGCAGCAGCGCTCGCGGAGTCACATCCACGATCACAACCTCGTCGGCCTGCTGGAAAAACCAGTCCGGCACCGTCTCACGCACTCGCCGCCCGGTGAGTTGCCAGATCTGGTCGCTCAGGCTTGCCAGATCCTGCACGTCCATGGTCGTCACCACATCGATGCCGGCTTGGAGCAGGGCTTGAACGTCTTGCCAGCGCTTTGGGCGCGCCGAGCCGGGGGCGTTGGAATGGGCCAATTCGTCCACCACGCAAACCCGAGGACCCCACTTCAAGACAGCTTCGACGTCGAGCTCTTCGGTTGTGCCACTACGATGTGTGATACGCATGAGCGGAATGGTCTGCAATCCATTGAGCAGCTCGCGAATGTCGTTGCGGCCGTGGGGGTCCACAACCCCGACCACGAGATTGACTCCGCGTGCCTTCACCGCCCGCGCGTCTTCGAGCATCTGATAAGTTTTTCCGACACCGGGAGCGTAGCCGAGATAGATTTTGAGATGGCCATCAGCAGTTAGGTGAGTCATGGCAATTTGTTTTTCACTCAATGTGGGAAAACGCGGACGTCCATGCCTTCAGCGGCCCGGATCAAGCGGCTTACAGGACTTCCCCACAAGAGGGTTCTCCAATCTTTCCTCATGCTGTGCCCGACAAAGATTTGGGTAACCCCGTGTGAGCGGGCATATTGCACGATGGTTTCGACCGGGTCATCCCCTTCCAGCACATCGACCCGGGCACCCGCTCCGCGAGCGTGCGCCAGGCTCTCTTCCACATCTCTTTGTTCCTCGGGGGAAAGGTTGGGCTGCTTTACAGAGACCGCCATGACGTCACAGTGAAAGCGGGCCGCGCTTTGCCGGGCGCTGGCGATCATCCGATCCGCGTTCGCGCGCGCCGTGAGACAAATCAGAAAACACTCGTGGGTCCGCCATCCCGGCTCAATCTCATGTGCCTGCAAGTAGCGCTGCAGGCCGGCGTCAATCACGTCCGCGGAAAGGACCAGGGCCATCTGGCGGAGCTCGGAAAGCTCCGGCGGCGCCCCTTCCGTAGGAGCATCTACGACGACGATTTCATCCGCCGTGTTAAGAAACTCCCGGGGAATGGTTTCAGTGACTTGTTGCCCGGTGAGTTTCTCCACCGCCTCGCGCTGGTCGTCAATGTGCTGCAGGTTCACAGAGGCAACCACGGTGATTCCTGCCGATAGAAGTTCATCGACATCTTGCCAGCGATGGGCGTGACGGCCCCACAGGCTGTCATACGCCAGGCCATCAATGATGCATACCTGCGGATGGCGGCGAAGGATCGCCTCTACGTCAATCACGGGTACGCCTTTTTCGTCGAGAGTAGGGACGACTTCCAGCGAGTTCAACAGCGGCTTAATTTCAGGCGGTACCTCTGGTTGGAGAGCTCCCACTACCACATCCTGCCCGCGTTCCTTTCGCCTCCGCGCTTCATCGAACATGCGAAACGACTTGCCGACACCAGAGGCGTAGCCCAGAAATACTTTCAGGCGGCCGCGCGGGGAGTCCGGCGGTGCGGCGCCGTGCAGGTTTGGATCGGAACCAGGCATAGCCTGACGATTGTAGCGCCCGCCGGGCATGGTGGAAATACGTGTTCGCACTCAGACATAGAGTTGTTGTTCCCCACAACCGAGAGCCAGCGGTTACCAACGGCACTTTCCCCCTTTCCGCCGCTCGCGCTACATTTTGCCCATGGCCACCACCACGAAACCCCAGTACCGCTGCATGCAGTGCGAGATGATTGAAGAGAAGTGCTCCTGCGAGAAGTACTGTTGCCTCTGCCAGGGTCAGGTGGATATCCGGCTCTGCCAGGACGGCCTGTACTACTGCCCACCCTGCCGCGAAGCCTGCAACTACAAGGTGGCGGACAACTCCAACCGGCAGTCCTGAATTCCCACGAATCCCGACTGCGGCTCGCTTTTGGATGTGCGGGCGAGACGACGCCACCCCTTCGACTCCGCTCAGGGCAGGCTTGGCCGGCGGGACGCCGGCGCTACGTTACCAGCTTGCTTCATCATTCCGTGCTGGGCGATGCCGGTATGTCGCGGGTGTGCAGGTATATCAATCGTCGGCTGCGTAAACAGGGTTGGTGGCCGGCGGGACGCCGGCGCTACGGCTACTTCATTACTCCACGCTGGGCTATGCCGATATTGTCTCTGGTCGTGTTCTTCACCAGGTACATCATTTCGTCGGCCTGGCGGATCACGTCGTGCGGGGTCTTGGCGTCGTGCGGGTAGGTGGCCACGCCAATCGAGGCGCGGACGTTCAAGTTCAGTCCTTCTTCCTGGCAGAACATGCTGGTGCGCAGGTTGTCGCGTAGACGCTTGGCCACGACCAGGGCGGCGTCTTTCCCGGTCTGCGGCAACAGAATCACAAATTCATCACCACCGTAGCGGAAGGCATAGTCAATCAAGCGCAACTGCGCCTTGATGAGGTAGCCAATCTCGGCCAGCAGCTTGCTTCCAATCAGGTGGCCGTGGGTGTCGTTGACCTGCTTGAAGTGGTCCAGGTCAATGAACAGCACGGTGAATTCATAGCCGAAACGCGCGGAGCGGTAGACCTCGGTTTCCAGCGTCTTGTAGAGATGCCGGGCGTTGTACAGGCCGGTACAGTCGTCGGTGATGGTGAGTTCCTGAATTTTTTCCACCGAACGGGCGTTCTCGATGGCAATCGCGGCGTAGTCGCACAGGGACTGCAGGAAAAACAGTTCGGGGTCGGTGAATCCATCCATACTGACGTTGACCAGCTGGATGACGCCCAGAACGCGGTGCTTGGAGCGAAGAGGCACGCAGATAATGGAGCGGGTCTCCCACTTGGTCATCTCGTCAATGCGTTTGGCGAAGCGTGGATCGGTGTAGACGTCGGGAACGATCAACCGTTCCCCGTGTTTGGCCACCCAGCCGGCGATCCCTTCGCCCACCTTGAGGCGGACATTCTTTAAGGCCTCAGCAGCGCTCCCCACGGCGATGGCGAAATAGAGTTCTTCCTTTTCCTCGTCCACCATGAGGAGCGACCAAGTGTCGGGACGGAAGTACTCCGCCATTTTCTCCATGATGGTTTGCAGGATGGAATCAAGGTCCAGGGAAGACGTGAGGGCCTTGGCCACATCATGGAAGATGTTCAGTTCCTGGCTTTGCCGGTTACGGTCGGCGTCGGTGGCCTTGGTCATTTACTGCGTCCTCAGCTGTGGGCGGAAGTTCTCGAAATTATAAGTTTCCCGAAGCAGCACGGGCAATGAACCTTGGTAACCCGAACCCCGCAAGCCACGTGCCGGAAGGGCGAAAAGCAGACCCAGGACCGCGGACCTCACCTCAGACTCGGCCCAAGTCCAAGTGGCTAAAACGGTTAGTCTGCCCGGCTCCCCAGTCGCAGCAATTTCATCGTCCCTACAGGCGACACAGAACATATATATTTAGGGGCGTAGCCCGGCGGGAGGTGATTCCTGCCGGCAGGAGAACCGTCGAATGGATTCATTCGGCGCCCGGCTGAAGCGGGAGCGCGAGCGGCAGGGCATATCTCTGGACGACATCTCCGTCTCCACCAAGATCGGCACCCGCATGCTGCACGCCCTGGAAGAAGACCATTTCGACCAGCTTCCTGGGGGGATCTTCAATCGAGGATTTGTTCGTGCCTATGCCCGGCATCTCGGCATGGATGAGGAACAAGTCATCGCCGACTACCTCGCCGCCAGCGGTGACAGCATTCCGGGAAGAATTCCTGAGTCTGAGGAAGTAGCCGAGGTGGTTGAGGTCCAGGGGGAAGAGGAGCGCTCCGGCGCGGGCGGCGTGCCTTGGGGAATTTTCGCGATCATCGTCCTGGTCGTGGCCGTCGGCGTGGCCATCTGGGGCTCCTACTCGAGAGAGAAACGCAAGCCGGCGGCTGAAGCTGGTGCGCCCAAGATCAGCCAACCCGTGCAGGTCACCCCTGTGGCGGTTCCGGTTGCCGCCTCGCCAAAACCGCCTTCCGCCGTGCCGGGTCCATCTTCGCCGGCCGTGGCCGCCAAGCCTGCCGCAAAGCCCGCCTCTCCGGCACCCGGCGCTTTTGTGGTAAGGATCAGCGCGCGCGAAGATTGCTGGGTCTCGGTTACGGCCGATGGAACAAAGATTATGCAGGACACGCTGGCCGCGGCTTCCGAGAGGTCGGTCGAGGCCCGCCGACAGATCGTGATCCGGGCAGGCAACGTGGCTGCCCTGGACCTGTTCTTCAACGGGAGGAAGCTTCCCTTGCAAGGAGACCGTGGGGAGGTAAGAACGCTAACCTTCGACTCCAGTGGCCTGCAGCCGGCGCCCGCAAAGCCTCCCGAAACCGAGCCTACAGCGCCGCCGCCATCGGGGCCAAGCTGAGGGGGAATGGAGACGCAGCAAGCTGCGTCTCTACAGATGAGGGGTGTTGGGCTGCCCTTTCGACCGAGGTTCTTCGCCGTTGAACCCCTGCGCCTTTCCACTGGCCGCAAATCGGCCTGCTTTAGTTGTTTACACCTGCCTTCCAGCCCAAAACCATTGCGCCCAGATGCCTTCTCTGGTAGCTTTTTAGAGACGCGAAGGCATGGATTCGCGGCCGTTGCTGTTCTGATCCTCCCGCCAGACCCAACGTCCCAGATCGTTATAAGGAGAAGCTGCTTGCCATCCAGAAATCGCTATCTTTTCACGTCCGAATCTGTGACGGAAGGCCATCCCGACAAGATCGCCGACCAGATCTCCGACGCTATTCTTGACGCCTGCCTGCAGGAGGATCCGGCCAGCCGGGTAGCCTGCGAGACCCTGATGACCACGGGCCTGGCCTTCATCGCCGGCGAGATCACGACCAAGGCGTATGTGGACTTTCCCGCCATCGTGCGGGGCACCGTGATGGCGGTGGGCTACACCGACGCGGCCTATGGTTTCGACCATGAGACTTGCGCGGTTCTGTCCTCCATTCACGAGCAGTCGCCCGATATTGCTATGGGTGTTGATCCCGGCGGGGCCGGCGACCAAGGCATGATGTTCGGCTTCGCCACCCGGGAAAACCCCGAGCTGATGCCCACGCCCATCTTGCTGGCGCACCGCCTGACCATGCGTCTGGCCGAGGTGCGTAAGAGTGGCCAACTCGACTTCCTCCGTCCCGATGGCAAGTCGCAGGTGACGGTGGAGTACGACGAGCACAAGAAGCCGGTGCGCGTCGACGCGGTAGTGGTTTCCACGCAACACTCCGAGAATGTGGACAACAAGAAGCTGCGCGCCGAAGTCTTGCAGCATGTGATCCAGCACGCCATCCCAGCCCACATGCTCGACGCCGACACCAAGTACCACATCAATCCCACGGGAAGGTTTGTGGTGGGCGGGCCCATGGGCGATACCGGGCTGACCGGCCGCAAGATCATCGTGGACACGTACGGCGGCATGGGGCGGCACGGCGGCGGCTGCTTCAGCGGCAAAGATCCGACCAAAGTGGATCGCTCGGCGGCCTACATGGCGCGCTACGTGGCCAAGAACGTGGTGGCTGCGGGATTGGCCGACCGTTGCGAAGTCCAGTTGGCCTACGCGATTGGTGTCGCGGATCCTGTCAGCGTGCTGGTGGATACCTTCGGCACGGCCAAAGTGGATCCAATGATCATTCCTGACCTGGTGCGGGCGCATTTCTCGTTGACGCCCAAGGGCATCATCGAATCCTTGAACCTGCGCCGTCCCATCTACAAGAAGACCGCAGCCTACGGTCATTTCGGCCGCAACGATAAGGACTTTACCTGGGAAGCAACGGACAAAGCCGCCAAGCTGGCCAGTGATGCGGGCCTGCGTGAGCCAGTGGCGCACGCGGTGAAACGCTAGTAGGAATCAGTCGAGAGGCGGCGTGAGAGTGAAGCCAGGGCGTAAGCCCCGGGTCAATGGTGGGAACGAGCAAGCCCAGCGGGGCGGAGGAGAAGTTACTCGCCTCTAGATTGAAGCTAGCCTCAATCCTTCCCCATGTTTCATGTATCCTGATTGCTAACGTTTAGACGGAACTCAAAAGAAATTCTTAGAAGCGCCACAGGAGAGGTATGTCGACCACACCGACGCAAGTAAATTGTGACATCAAGAACATCGAACTGGCCGATCTGGGCAAGAAGCGCATTGACTGGGCCAACCAGTCGATGAAGGTGCTGCAGATCATCCGCAAAGAGTTCATCAAGAACCAGCCGCTGAAGGGCATTCGTGTTTCGGCTTGCTTGCATGTGACGGCGGAGACCGCGAACCTGGCCATTTGCTTGCGCGATGGCGGCGCGGATGTCGCCTTATGCGCGTCGAACCCGCTCTCTACGCAGGACGATGTCGCCGCCAGCCTGGTGCGCGATCATGGGGTGCCTGTGTTTGCCATCAAGGGCGAGGACAACGATACCTACTACAACCACATTCTGGCGGCGATCGACCACAAGCCACACATCACCATGGACGATGGCGCTGACCTGGTTTCAGTGCTGCACACCAAGCGGCAGGATGCGCTCAGCGGCGTCATCGGCGGCACGGAAGAGACCACTACGGGCGTAATTCGTTTGCGGGCGATGGCCAAGGAAGGTGTGCTTCGCTATCCAATCGTGGCGGTGAACGACGCCGACACCAAGCATTTGTTCGACAACCGCTATGGCACCGGGCAGTCCACGATTGACGGCATCATCCGCGCCACCAACTTCTTGCTGGCGGGATCGAAGTTCGTCATCGCCGGCTATGGGTGGTGCGGACGCGGGCTGGCCAGCCGGGCACGCGGCGCTGGCGCCGAGGTCATCATCACGGAGGTTGATCCCACCAAAGCGTTGGAGGCGGTGATGGACGGCTTCCGCGTGATGTCGATGAACGACGCGGCCAAGATGGGCGACGTGTTCTGCACTGTCACCGGCAACAAGAACGTGCTCACCAAAGATCACTTCGACGTCATGAAGGACGGCGCGATTATTTCGAACTCCGGCCACTTCAACGTGGAGATCGATATTCCGGCGCTGGAAAAGATGTCGTCGTCCAAGCGCACCACGCGCAACTTCGTCGAGGAGTACTCGCTGAAGGATGGCCGCAAGATCAACCTGCTGGGCGAAGGCCGCCTGATCAACCTGGCAGCGGCCGAGGGCCATCCTCCGTCGGTGATGGACATGAGCTTTGCCGATCAGGCGCTCTCCTGCGAGTTCGTGGTGAAGAACGCCACGACGCTGGAGAAGAGGGTCTATAAAGTGCCCGAGGAACTGGACAAGCGGGTGGCAAAGCTGAAACTCGAGTCCATGGGCATCAAGATCGACCGCCTGACCCCGGAGCAGGAAGAGTATCTGGCGGGGTGGTCGGAAGGAACGTAGGAGCAGGTAGTCAGGGGGCAGTAGTCAGGGGGCGGCAGAAGCTGCCCCTTCTTTTTTGCGGACTTTCCGTATCGGTAATCGGCCAGTTGGACCCGCCACACAACCGGCAGTCATTTACATTTCAATATGGTTATGGTCTGTTCGCCAGCCGGAATGCTCAGGGGAGCCAACGTGCGAGATTTGACAAAACATTGACAACTGCCTGTATGTGACGTTGTAAATTGCCGCGGGTTGAACGCATTTAGGGAGGTTCGTCATGATTCGCTTCCGGCTGACTTCCACTGTTTTCCTGCTTGGGTTCGGATTGCTATCGTATGCGAATGCGCAACAGCTGCAGATTTCGCCGTCCAGCCTGAGCTTCAAGAATCAACTGATCAATACCACCAGCGACTCACAGACTGTGACTCTTACCAACTCCGGCAGTAGCAGCGTGACCGTGAGCTCGATTGTGCCCAGTGGCATGTACAACGAGACCACCGACTGCGCGGTCCTGAACGCCGGAGAAAGCTGCACCATTGACGTCACCTTCAGCCCGGTGGTGATTGGCAAGACGGACGGGGCGGTCACGATCACCAGCAGCGCTCAACCCGGTCCGCAGTCGGTGGGGCTGGCGGGAACGGCACTGGCTCCGGTGAAGCTCTCGCCGCTGGGACTGAATTTTGGCCTGGTGGCGGTAGGAACGTCCAGCCAACCCAAGTTGGTGAAGCTGACCAACCAGCAGGCGACGGCGGTAAGCATCACCGCGATCGCCACCAGCGGCGACTATGGGCAGAGCAACAATTGTCCGGGGTCGCTCGGGGCGGGACAAAGCTGCAGCATTCACGTGGTGTTTCAGCCCACGGCGGGAACGTTCATTCCGGGAGCGCTCTCCGTCTCCACCAACTCGACGGGGCCGGCTCCGGTGTTGCTGGAAGGCACCGGCACGACCGGGCCTACCTCCATCGTGTCGCTGTCGACGACGAGCCTGGACTTCGGGGACGAGACGGTTGGCCTGTTTACAGACACGCAGAGAGTTACGCTGACGAACACGAGTCAGACGACCTCCCTCAATATTCAGAGCGTGACGGTGTCGGGATTCGGATGGTACGACCTGCAATTTGCCCGGCCGCCGTGCAGCGGCATGCTGGCGCCGGGAGCGCAGTGCGTGATCGTGGTGTTCTTCAACCCCCTGGCGAATCTCATGCCGGCACCCTATCCGGGCGCGGTGACGATTGTGGACGATGATGTCACGAGTCCGCAGGTGATTGGATTGTCGGGCAATGGGCAAAACGAACTGGTGTTTCGTCCGGCGGTGCTGCACTTCGCACCGCAGAAGGTGGGGACGACCAGTCCTCCGCAAATCGTCACCGTTGATAGCACGCTGCAGAACGATGTCGGTATTTTTCTCGACACCTTCAGCACTGGCGACTACAGCTTCACGGGCTTCGGCACTCACGCGTGTAACCTCGGTGAGACCATACCCTCAAGTTGCACGATCGCGGTGACATTTACGCCCAGCCGTAAGGGGGTGGTGAATGGCGCTGTCACTTACGATAACTATCCGCTGTGCGGATTCGGCTCGTGTTCCACGCCGTCGGTGCTTAGCATGACCGGCACGGGACAGTGAGGTCGGACTTCGGACCTCAGACCTCGGGCCAAGAAAAGCCCCACTTCTCAAGGAGCGCGAGAAGTGGGGCACCCTTCAGCTCATTGCCACCTGCTAATTGCTGACTACTCCAGCACGAAAATACTCTTCCGCGCGCACATCTCTTTGAGGACCTTCGGCCAGACCGTGACGCTGACTTCGCCGAGGTGGGCTTTCCTCAGCAAGAGCATCAGCGTGCGGGACTGTCCGATGCCGCCGCCAATCGACAGCGGAATCTGGTTGTTCAGGATGGCCTGGTGATAGGGCAGCTTCATGAAGTCGAGCTGGTGCGAGAGCTCCAGCTGCTTCTTCAAGGTCTCCGCCGTCACTCGGATGCCCATCGAGGTCAGTTCATGGCGCCGGTGGGTCACATGGTTCCAGACCAGGATGTCGCCATTCAGACCGTGCGTGTCTTTGCCGGTCTGGTCGTGGGTGTCGGTCACCCAGTCGTCGTAGTCGGCGGCGCGCATCTCGTGCGGATAGCCGTCCTTCAACGGCCAGCCAATCCCAATGATGAAGATGGCGGGATGCTTCTGAAGAATTTCAGTCTCCCGCTGCTTGCGCGGCAGGTCGGGATACATGTCGAGGATTTCTTCGGCGTGGAAGAACTCCAGCTTCTCCGGCAGGTCGGGATAGCGGAAGTCTTTCAACTGCGGAAACAGCGACTGCGCGTAGCGCTCCGCGCCCACGATCACCTTCCAGATCTTGCTGATGATTGCCTTCATGAAATCGAGATTGCGCTGGTCGGCGGTGATCACTCGCTCCCAGTCCCACTGGTCTACGTAAGCGGAGTGGTCGTGGTCGAGGAAATAATCCTTGCGCACGGCCCGCATGTCGGTGCAGATGCCTTCGCCCAGGCGGCAGTCAAACTGCTTCAGCGCGGCTCTTTTCCACTTGGTCGCGGCCTGCACCACCTGCGCGTCGATGGGGTGCTTGTCGCGGTCGTTCGAAATATGGAACTGGATCGGAGTGCGCGAGCCGTCGCGGTCCAGCATGTCATTGACGCCGCTGTCCACGTCCACGATCAGTGGCACCTCAACCATGAACAGGTTGAGTTCCTTGCAGAGGTTGTCCTCGATGTAGCGCTTGACGTGGAAGAGGGCCTGCTGGGTCTCTTTCGGGGTCAGCAGGGAGCGGTAATCCTTAGGAAGTATTTTTTCGAGTTCCAGATAATCACCAATGCCCGGGCCGGCCAGATCGGCCTTCTTGTCCAGTACCAGAGTGCTCATGAATTCTCTCCTTGTGCAGACGCAGGTCTGCGCGGTCGCATGATTGCCCAACTGTCTATTGGAGTCTGGGGATAGGCGGGGGGTCAGTGCGGTAGGTCACAGAGGCTGGTGAGCGGTGAAAGCGAGCATTCAGCCATTGGGCTTCCTCGGTGCCTCTGTGTCTCTGTGGTAGATTTGATTTTCTACCATGAAGGACATCGCCGCCTGGGCCCTGAACGTCGCCGAACAGCAGGGCGCCTCCTACGCTGACGCCCGCCTCGCTGACGACCGCAGCCGCGCCCTCGCGACCAAGAACGGCAAGATCGGCGGTGCTTCAGACTCTGAGTCCCAGGGCATCGGCGTTCGCGTGATTGCCAATGGCGCGTGGGGATTTGCGGCCTCGGACGACCTCAGTAGGCAAGCGGTCGAAGCCACGGCGGCTCGCGCAGTGGATATCGCCAAAGCGTCGGCCCGCGTCAAGCAGCACGACGTCCAACTTGCGCCGGAGAAGGCCGTCACCGCAGAGTGGACTACGCCTTTCCAGATTGATCCCTTCACTACCTCCGTCGAACAGAATCTTGATCTCCTACTAAAGATCGACTCGGAGCTACGCTCGGTCGCGGGCGTGACTCTTGCCGAAACCAACATGAACTTCCGGCGAGAGGAGTCGTGGTTCGTATCGTCCGAAGGCGCCAACATTCATCAGGCGAAGTACACCACGGGCGCGGGATACGCCGCGCATGCCTTTGCCGGAAGCGAGATCCAAAAGCGGTCGTATCCCAACTCTTACGGCGGGCAGTGGCAGAACAAGGGCTATGAGCTGATTCACGAACTAAAGCTGGTGGAAAACGCGCGGCGGGTGGGCGAGGAAGCGGTGGCGCTGCTCAAGGCTGAGCGCTGTCCGGAAGGTGTGTTCGACATCATTCTGGATGGCTCACAGCTGGGCCTGCAGATTCACGAGTCGGTGGGGCATCCCATCGAACTGGACCGCGTGCTGGGCATGGAAGCCAACTTCGCCGGAACGTCGTTTCTCACGCTCGACAAGTTACGCACGCTGCGTTATGGCAGCGAGCTGGTGAATATTGTCGCCGACGCGCGGCAGGAGCATGGGCCGGGCCTGGGGACCTTTGCGTTCGACGAAGAAGGCGTTCCCGCGCAGTGCACGCCGATCATCACCAACGGTTTGTTCACCGGATATCTGAGCTCGCGGGAGACGGCGCATGCCATTGGAGCGAACCGCTCCGGCGGGACGCTGCGGGCCGAGGGCTGGAACCGGCTGCCGATCATCCGTATGACCAACGTCAGCATTCTGCCCGGCGAAAAGCCCCTCACCCGCGAGCAGCTTATTGCTTCCACCGACCACGGTATTTACATGGAGACCAACCGTTCGTGGTCCATTGACGACAAGCGCTACAACTTCCAGTTCGGCTGTGAGCTGGGATGGGAGATCAAAGGCGGCAAGCGCGTGCGCATGCTGAAGAACCCGTCATATTCGGGGATTACGACCGAGTTTTGGAATTCGATGGATGCGATCTGCTCGCGGGATGAGTGGGTGCTGTGGGGCGTGCCCCACTGCGGCAAGGGGCAACCGCAGCAGGTGATGGGCACGGGGCATGGGGCGGCTCCGGCACGATTCAGAAATATCAAAGTAGGCTCGGCTTATAGCGGGAATTAGCGCGGAGAACATCGGCACAACGGCAGTGGCGGTGCGAGGTTGTGTCATCTACCACAGAGGGCTGAAGCGCCCCATAGGAAAGCAGGTCCTTCGCTGCGCTCAGGATGACAAGCTCTTGATAATGAGGGCTGAGTGCTCGGGGTGAGTGCTGAGGGTGAGTGCTGAATGCTAGATAAGAACCACGCTGCCGACATCTTTCAACGGATTAGGAAGCACTCGACTGCCGATGAGGTCGAGGCGCTTTTCTTTGGCACGAATTCTGCTCTCACGCGCTTTGCCAATAACACGATTCATCAGAACGTGGCAGAAGAGAACTACGCGGTCTCGGTGCGGACGGTGTTTGGCGGGCGCACGGCCCGGGCTACCACCAATAAGCTGGACAACGAGAGTTTGAAGCGGGTGGTGCAGGCTTCCGAGAATTTGGCGAAGGTACAGCAACCGGACCCGGACTTGCTGCCCCTGCCAGAGGCGGACAAGAGTGTCCGCCCCACACGGCCATCTCGTTATTTTGAGCAGACCGCGGCCATCAACCCGCAGCAGCGGGCGGAGGTAGTGGGGAAGATCGTGTCGGCTGCCAGGAAGCGTGGCCTGACGACAGCGGGGATTTTTTCGACCTCCGAGTCCGTCGAAGGAATCTTCAACTCGCGGGGCGTGGCCGAGTGGCACGCGCAAACCTCGTCGGAAGTTTCCATCACCATGCTGGCGGCCGATTCTTCGGGATGGCAGAAGGCCAATTCGCCGAATGTGGCGAATCTCGATCCCGCCACCCTGGCGGAGGTCGCCGCAGAAAAGGCGCAGCAATCGGCTGCTCCACGTGAAATTCCGGCAGGGAAGTACACCGTCATCCTGGAGCCGGCGGCGGTGCTCGACATCGTGGGATTCATGTTCTACGACTTCGGCGGGATGGCGATTCTCGACCAGCGGTCGTTCCTGAACGAACGCGTGGGCAAGAAACTGTTCGGTGACAACATTGATATCTGGGACGATGTCGGCCATCCCCTGCAGTCCGGCGCGCCCTTCGACGGCGAAGGAGTTGGCCGCCAGCGGGTGCAGTTGGTGGACAAGGGTGTGGTCAAGCGGTTGGTCTATGCGCGGGGTACAGCGGAGAAGATGAAGCATTCGGAATACAAGGACAAGGTCGGCCCCATCGAGCCCACGGGCCATGGATTTCCCCTCCCCAACGAAATGGGTGAAGCCCCCATGAACATCGTGTTCGGCAATACCCGCGAGCCCAGGACCATCGAACAGATGATGGCTTCGACCGAGCGCGGAGTGCTGGTGACGCGCTTGTGGTACATCCGTGAAGTCGATCCTTACGAGAAAATTCTGACAGGCATGACGCGGGACGGGACTTTCTATGTAGAAGACGGCAAGATCTGCGGCGGGGTCCGCAATTTTCGCTTTAATGAGAGCCTGCTGCACATGCTCTCGAACGTGGAAGAGATGGGCCTCCCCGTGCGCGCCAGCGGAGAGGAATCGTTCGACATGGTAGCGCCGGCGATGAAGGTGAGAGAGTTTAACTTTACGGAGGTGACGAAATTCTGAAAGGCAGCAAGCAGCAATTGGCAATTGGCTAACTCGCTCCACACTAACCTTCTGTAGCAATGAAGTCAGCATGCGCCGCACTCCCTGCAATCCGCACAAGATTCGCTGGTACTCCGGCTCTGAGAGGTAGCGGAGATCACGAGCCAGCAATAATAGTCCAATTCGCTGGAGGAACCCATCGCGATCTGCAGGAAGCGATGGAGCTCCGCATTGCCCTGCCGGCCGCATCCTTCCGCAATGTTGCAGGCGACCGATGCACTGCATCTCCTCATCTGGCTGGTCAGTCCGTACAGCTCCTGGCGCGGAAATGCGGCCGTGAGTTTGTAAACTGCGAGCGTGAGCCGATGTGCCTTCTCCCAGACGTGCAACCGCCGAAAATCTTTCATTGGCGTCGATGCCTCCCGCTGGACAGTTTCCTAACTGCTAATTGCTAATTGCCAATTGCTGATCTGTCTGTGACGGCAAACACAGCCTCTAAATTGCCCGTAATCGCATGAACCCCAAGCATTTAAGCCCTACTAGTTCAATGACTTCGGTAACTTTTCACTGCTGATTCCGGGGTGTAAGCTGCGGCGTAATGTCGAACAACGGTCGATCTGCGGACAACGACAACCCGGGCACGCCTCTCGGAACTCGAAAAGACGCGGCTTCTTCGCTGTCGAACCAACCGGCCACCGGGAAAGCGGGTGAAAGCAAAACCCGCCGTGGCCGCTATCCCGACATGCAGAGTGCGGTGCGCTTTCCCATTCACCTGCCGGTGTCGGTGAAATCGAAATCAGGCGAAAGTCGCGCAGAGACGCAGAACATTTCCGCTAACGGCGTGCTGTTCCAGGTGGACTCGGAGATGCCGGTGGGCTCGATGGTGGATTTCACCATCTCCTTGCCGGCGGAGGTGGTGGGGGCCGATGCCGACGTGCAGCTCGACTGTCGCGGCCGAGTGGTGCGCAATTCCGAAGCCGGCGGCCGTCGGGGCGTGGGGGTAGTGATCGACGAGTACCATTTTGAGCGCCGCTGAACGCGGCGAGGAAACTGATGGCTAGCATTCCGGTCAGCGTAGAGGAGAACGTCGAGCAGCCACAACAGGGTGAAGGCAACGGCCATTTCATCCGGGTGATCGTGGCTGACACGCAAGCAATTTTCCGCGCCGGATTGCGCAAGATTTTTGCCCTGGAAGATGACATTCGGGTGGTCGGACAGGCGGAGACACTCTCCCAGACACTTTCTGCCGCCAAGAAGTTCTCCGCTGACATCCTGATCTTCGAAGCGGCGCTGACCACGAATCCGGCGGACGCAGTTTCCGATCTGCTGCGGCAATCGCCGGCTTTGAAGCTGGTGGTGGTGACGCCAGAGCCCAACGAGGAACTCACTCTGGAACTGTTCCGGCGCGGCGCCCACGGCATCGTTTCGCGCGAAGTGGAGCCGGAGATGCTGGTGGAGTGCCTGCGCAAGGTATCGCAAGGCGAGCCCTGGCTCGACAGCCAGGGAATTCACTGGGTGCTGACCGCCTATCGCACGCAAGGCGGGCGCCCATCTTCACCTCGTACCAAGGTGCAGTTGACCCCGAAGGAGTCGCTGATCGTGTCGTGCGTGACCCAGGGCATGAAGAACAAGGAAATTGCCCTACGGGTCGGCACCACCGAACAAGTGGTGAAAAACTACTTGCGCAAGGTGTATGACAAGCTGGGGGTCGCCGACCGGCTGGAGTTGGCGCTCTTCTGCCTGCACAACCGGGTGCTGGACGCCGCCGTTAAGCCGCCCAATCCTCCGCAGACTTCGCCGGCCAACGGCCACGCACCGGCGGAAGCCGCCACGACCTCGCCCGCGGTTCCGGAACCCTCAGAAAAAGCTTCCGAACCAACCAACTGATCGGCTCGCCTTCTGCCCAAACCCAAGCCCGGATGCTATATTCTTGCTTGGTGTCCCAGCACTCTTATTCCCTGTGGTCCGAGGATTGCCCCCGGAGTTCAAAGGGCTGAATGCTGACTGCTGAGTGCTGACTGCTACTCTAGAGAGGCGAACTGTGAAAGGCGATGCCAAAGTCATAGCCGTACTCAACCAGGTGCTGAAGGCGGAACTGACCGCAATCAACCAATATTTTCTGCACGCCGAAATGTGCGAGAACTGGGGCTACCACAAGCTGGCCAAGCACACTCGCGGGGAGTCCATCGAGGAGATGCAGCATGCCGAGAAGCTAATGGAACGCATTCTGCTGCTCGACGGCACTCCGAACATGAGCGACTACTTCAAGATCAACATTGGACCGAACGTGAAGGCGCAGCTGGAGAACGATCTGCAGGTGGAGTACGACGCGGTCAAGCGCCTGAACGCCGGCATCGAGACCTGCGTCAACGCGGGGGACAACGGTTCGCGTGACTTGCTGGAAGAGATCCTGACCGACGAGGAAGAACACATCGATTATCTCGAGGGGCAACTGCACGCCATCGCGGAGATGGGGATCGAGAATTACCTGGCACAGCAGTTGGAAGAGAAAAAGTAGCGAGTTGCGAGTGCCGGGTTGCGAGTACCGAGTGGGAGTCCAACCCCTGGCTGCTCACTTCCCGCTACTCACGACTCGCACCACGGAGAGATGGCCGAGTGGCTGAAGGCGCACGCTTGGAAAGCGTGTTTACTCGAAAGGGTAACGTGGGTTCGAATCCCACTCTCTCCGCCAGTTTTTCAATCGGTTGATATGTGTTCCATGCCACCCCCCGTGCTGTTAACCGCCAATCGGGCCACTTTGCCACTCGCCACTGTCATTTCGTCGGTCACCACGTCCCCGTAAACGTTCATCGTGGTGCGGATGTCCGCATGGCGCATTAGCTTTTGCTGAACGGCCAATGAAGTGCCCCCGGCATCAAGCCAAGAGCGATACGTATGGCGTAGCGTGTGCGTGCCGAAAGCCCCGAGCCCGGCTGCTATAGCCACATCTCTAAACACGCGCCATGTACGTGGATAAGACCATGGCAGCCGCCCAAGTTGCACCGGCGAAGCGAAGATCCAGTCGGTGGGGTCGGCAAACTGCGTTACTGACTTCCATGCTTGCAACGTGGCTACGATCTCGGGGGCCAGTGGCAGCGCTTTCCGTGACCCCGCGGTCTTCACGTCCCCCACCCGTCCGGTCACTATGCCACGCTCAACGAGCAGCTTGCAGTTGAGCCAATCCACATCAGACCATCTCAACGCCAGACACTCGCTGATGCGGAGTCCAAGTGAGACGCACAGCAACGCGACGGTGCCGAACGGCTCCCGCAGTCGGACAACGAACTGCCGGAACTCTTCTACCGTCAAGCTACGCGGTTGTTTTGTTCGCTTGGATGCCCCCCGCACTGTGACAAGTTCCATGGGGTTGCGCCCCACGGGGACAGATCCCGACCACATCGCAAAATCCCACAGCCGTCTCAATAGTGCCCGAATCTCCGCTTTACTCTTGGGTGCCAGTGTCAGAGATCCAAGCCATAGCTCTACGGGACGGGCTTGCACATCGGTTATCAGACCAGCCCCCCAGCGTGGCAGAACGTACAGCCGTATCCAAACTTCATACGACCGGCGGGTGCTGTATCGGGTTGGCATTTTTTCAGCCCGGTAGCTATCTACGAGAAGAGCCACGGTTGGCAGACGAAGATTGGTTTTCATCTGCTGGGTGGCCGTCCGTAGCTCCCCCCGTAGAATTTGAGCGGCTTCCCACGCCGCGGTCTTGGTTTGATGGCGGCCAAGTGATCGACTCTTATGCTTGCCGTCTTCCCACCAAAAGAACTGCCAGATTTTGCTTCTACGATCTAGCGCGATACTGCCCGTGGTGCTTTTACTCTTCCGTCGCATTGAACTCTCCGTTCGTTGCAGCGGATGGCACACCCATAATAGCAGCGTCTAATTCACTGGCCAAGAATCTCCACGTGACTCTCTGACAGCCGGACAGCCGGTGGGCGGGGATGCGCCCGGTCTTGGCCCATTCCAGCACCGTGCGGTGCCCGACTTTCAGATACGCGGCAGTCTCTTTAGCCGTCATCCAATCGGTAGTATGTGGTTGGGCGCTCATCTTTTCACCGGCGCTTGCTCCCGTGCCCACTGGTCCGCTGTGGTCTTCATGCGGATGTCATCTACAGCACGTCGAAGCAATGGAGCTACGGCGGGGTTGCTTACGATGAACGGCCGGGCAAACACGAGCGACTGCTTTTTCTCCCGGTCCCAAACGGCAACTACCAGTCCGATGGTGACGTATTTCTTATGAAAGTCGGCGGCTGCCATCAGTAACTCAAAATCTTTCTGATGGTCCGACGTGATTTGGTAAAATTTCCCACGTGGTTGGGCGAAGTCCGGGTCAGTTCCGATCATGTACACCGCGCCGTCTTCTGGGGGCAGCTTCTCTCGTTCCATGTGGCGGGACAACTTAGCCGCCAGTGTTGAGCCCATGGCGAAGTACTCCAGCACGCTACGGGCCAAATCGTTCTTTCGCTTGGGACCGGCCATGAGCGCCCAAGAGACAGCTTCGGCTTTACTCCGCTGCTTTCGCATTGCCGCTGCGCCCCGCACCGTCATTTGTTTTCGCGTCAGTGCCATGGTCTAACTCCCATCCACGTTGGGGAAGCACACTGCACACGGTGCGTGTATCACCGTCTTGCCGTCCCCGGCGTCCACTTCTGTCCGCTTCTTGAACTGCCCGTGCTGACAAAAAGTCTGCTGGGGTGGCTCGGCACCGGCTTGCAACCGGGCGATCTGTTGTTGGCGGGTCTCTCGGATCTTCATGTCTCTTCCCCGTCGGGTATCACTTCATATGTATTCCCATCGGCGTCCGGGGGTGCGAGTACATCGTCCAACGTCCGCGTCCGCTCTTTGCGTTCGGTGGGATTGACTGGCCCGTTGCTCCGGGATCTTGGCGTCAGCCCAAGCTGCCACAGCACCCGTGCCAATTTTTCGTTCAATCGGGCGGTATCGTCTACGGCCGGGTGAAGCTTCTGGACCCCGGTCTTGCTGACGGTATAACGTCCATCCGCTTGAATGTGGCCCCACGCCGTGTCCAGATCGGCCATCAGCTTGGCGGCCATGGACACGATGGCCCGGTCTCCGGGAATCAGCACAACCCCCGAGCGCTCCATCTCGTCAATGAGCCGGTCCCAGTGGCCGGATGCCCCCGCGCTCAAGTTGCCGGGTTTGTCGGGTGCCCCCGGCGTCAGCGCGGGACTCTCCGGCCGCTCCAATTTAGACCCCAATTTTCGACTCATAACAACCCCGTTTCCCATCGGTTTCAGTGGCCGGATGCGCCATTTAACCCACCGGACTGTGTCAAAAATGACACACTAAAATGTTTTGTTCATGTAAAGTTACATACGACGGGCTCTTGTAAGTCATTCATTCTAGAGATTTTAACCCCCCACCCCCACCCGTAAGTGAACGTGGTCTATCGTGTTGATTCCATTACACATCCACCCCCGTACTGTGGCGGCCCGGCTCCCCGGCTGCCCAAACCACGTGTCTAATAGAATCAACAACATGTACACCGGAACGGCCACACCCCAAAGTGTTTTAACTTTTTTGGTTGACTCTCCATGGTTCTATCTCTCTAGAGAACTGTTGGGTGTGGCCGTACGGGTGTACCGGGAATCCCCAGCCCCCGGCCCGGCCATGCTCATGACCCGCCACCCGCGGTATTCTCCCGATCCCGCTTCTCCCGATCCATCTTCGCCCGGAGTCTGGCTTGGCTCCGACAGAACTTACCGCAGTAGCCGTCTCTACGTTCGCCCGGCCCGCGAATGATTAGCTCACCACAACGTAAGCACATCTCCACATCCGGCTTATCCCCGCGTGTGGGTGTGATGGTCTTCATGGTGTCTTGTCCCCCAGCTTCTCCCGCCACTCCGGGTCCAGATAGATCCCGCACTTCCACAACTCACCGCCCACGGGGATGAGCACGTACCCCCGGCCACTCCCCCCCGATGTGTCCATCGTCACCGTCACATCTGGTTTACCCGTTTCATCCATTGCCACGTCTCGCTGGTCTACAACCACTTGGATTTTAACTTTTGGGTCTTTACGCGTTGTGAACGCATCATGCGCTCGGATGGCCGTCAGCGTTCGCTCTTCGGGGTTGGCCATGACGATCACCACGGGCACGTTGAAAAACTTCTCGACCAGCCGGTACGTATGCAACGCTCCGGCGTCAATCAACCCCGTGTCCGCATACATGGGGTCGTGCCACTTCACATCCACCAGCGAGACCACATGCTCCCGGTGATTGGCCAGAATGAAGTCCGGCACCCAGCGTAAACGGTTGGCCCGTCCAGTGTGGTCTTTGAACTGGCCCAGCTCTTTCACAATTGCCGGTAAAAACAGTGATGGGTTGTTTAGATTCTGAACGGTGTGAACGCCCGGTTGCCCGTGCTCCCGCACCACCCGCTCAAAGAACGCTTCCGCTTCTTTGCCGGATTTTTCCCGCCCGGCGTAATCATCGTGATTGCTCATCAACGTCTCCATTCAATTCCACGTCCGAATCTCACCATACGGAACGAAAAACTGTGGCGGCCCCCCCGTTGGACAGCGGCCATCGTCTTCATGTTCGTCATAAGTGGCCCCACACTCGCAAACGTCAGTGGGCTTGAACGTCCGCACCGTTTTGTCCGGTTGCAATATCCATTCGTCTCCCACCCGTGCGTAGAAGCCCGCTGGACCATTGAAACTCACGGGAATGCCCGCACGGTCTTGGCTCAAGCGCATCACGGCCCAACCACCGGCCCCGCCGTCACCGGCACCGCCGTTCAATCCCGCGCACTCGGAGCAAGCAGCACTTTTCACCAGTCCCGACTGAATCTTACCGTCAACCACTTGGTCCCCGATCAAGAGCACGTCGGGGCGCTGGCCAGCGTACACGTGACTGCACACGATAATTAAGCGGTTGCGGTCCATTTCAGTTCACCGTCCGGCCGGTCTCATCCCCGTTCAAGCAGTACGTACACAAGACGCCACACATCCCAATGCCATGGAGCGCCAACGCCGTCGCGTCCCGCTTGAAGCCCGTCTCTGCCATGCCCATTCGCACCAGCACCCAAGTGATCGCGTTGATCTCCAGATCGGAGAAGCCCAGCGATTCCAATCGGGCTTGATAATCTTCGTGCATTCAGAAACTCCACTTCTTCGCCGGCCGCCCCAACTCTACCCACGGCCCGCCGTTGGCAATATGCTTATCGTCTTCGATAGTTTTCAACCGATGGCACCCGGCGCACAGCGATTGCAGATTGCCCATGTCAAAGAACGCATTCTCGGGTATCAAGTTCTTTCCCCGGCGCATCTCTATGTATATCGCGGCCGGTATGTAATGGTCCGCAATCTCTGCCAGTTTCCCGCACCCCGTCTCGCACATCGGGAATCGCTGCTTCTGAAGCAGAGCAACGGTCGTCCAGCGTTTCGACTGGTATAAGTGCGCGTGCTTGTCCCGTGATGGCGTCGCCCCAACCGGCGCGTGCGATTTAATCCCATCATCCGCCACTGGCACACCCCGGCACTCGTCGCACTTACCCCGGTGAGAGTCCGGTAGTTTTGTCCCGCATCCCGAGCAAAGTCGCATGATTCAGTTCACCGTCCCCGAGTCCGAAGCCCCCCGGAGCATGGTCGCCCGGCGCACGATGTCATCCAAGTCCAACGTTGCAGCAATTCGCCGGACTTCATCGTAATGCGCTTTCAATGACGATATGGCGTCCGGCTGGTGGCCCGTTGGCTCACCCACCAGCGTCCACCAGATAAATTCCAGTCCCCAAGCCAGACACCGCACATCGTTGGCCCCGGTTGCTGCCATCTCTGCCACAGCACCCCGAAGCAACCCCGTAAAATTCGCCGTCTTGACTTTCTCCCGGCCGTGTTCCGTAATCGCCAACCCGCCGGGCTCCGGCACTTCCACCACGGAGCACACAAGATTCTCCGGCAGTCGAAACCACTTCCCAGCATCGGCGGCTAACTCTGCGGTCTCAAAATGTGTGGCGTCCGCGATGGTGTCCACTAGCTTGGCCCCACGATCAGCCGTGAACGTCATGTATTGCTTCCGGCACTCAATCACGTAAGTCATAGTCATTCCCCATCTTCCGCGGACATCCGTTCTGCGGAGCCCGGTGACCCGTCGCCATCCAAAATGTCTTCCAACGACGGCTGCCCACCGTCCGGTTTTTCTGTGCCATGACGTTGCTGGGCTCGGGGTGTCAAGCCGAGCTGCCACAGCGCACGGGATAGCTTTTCGTTTAGCTTGGCCGTGTGCTCCACCGCTGGCGACATCTTCTCCACACCCGTCCGGCTGACCGTGTAATAACCGTGTTCTTTGATGTGAGCCCACGCCATTGCCAGATCGGCCATGAGCGTGGCGGCTTGCGTAAGTGATGCACGATACGCTGGGATCAACGGGATTCCCGAGCGGGTCATCTCATCCACCAAACGGTCCCATTCCAACGAAGCCCGCGGAGACAATCCGCCCGGTTTCTCCGGTACACCGGGTATCAGATCCCCCCCGGCTGGTTGGCCGCCGCTTTTCTTGGACATAAATCACTCCGTTTCTCGCCGGTATGTGCCCGGCTGGCAATTCGCCCCGCGTACCCCGCCGTCCTCGCACGTGCGAGGACGGCCGGGATCATATGGTCTTCTGCAATTCACGAAACGCAAGCGCCCGTGGGCTCACTGTCCGTCCGGGCTTGTCATATCGTCGCAACTGATTCGGATTTTTCGCAGCTCTTTTGCTCGCAGCTAACTTACGACTGGTTTCCATGGACGTGTGGGGGACAAGCAACCGGACTTTCGGTGCCAACCAAACATCGGTTGAATCAAACATCTTGACGGCTTTACGTCCCACCCGGTCAATCGCGTAACGGACGAGCTTCTTACCCACTTTTCGCCACAAGACCGTGGCGGACACGTAAGTTTTCCAGCCCCACTGGTTCCGTGCGGCCGTGGCCAAGACACAGTGACCGCAATCCCCGCGCTTAGCTTGCTTGACATCTTGGGGTGTGATCCGCAGTGTCTTGGGTCTGCGAGTGTCGTTTCTGTCGTAATTAGCGAATGCCATACTGCTGTACTCCATTTCTCGCCCGGCAAGCCCCGAACGTGGCTTAGTTCCGATCTCTCAGCTTGACGCCCACCCATCCCCGTTTTCGCAGTCCCGCGATCTTCACATTGGTAGACTCGGTGCATTTGCGCTCCCGGAGATTGGCGGCCAACTTGACCATGCTAAAAACCACCGGGACGCCGGTCTCTTTCAAAAACCATTCGCACGCACTGATTAAGTTCTCGCTCGACTCAGTAAGTTCCGGGCCAAACTCCAGTCTTTCATCGCAAAAACGGGCGTGTAGATCACTCTCTCGGAACATCTGAGCCCCGGCTTGCTGAATCACGGATGGGACCAGCATCTTTTGATTCCCCGCCGCAAACTCCCGCCCCGCCATAAGCCACTTATGCAAAATGCCGGGGGCTTCAAGTTGCATCAGCTCTTCGATCATGGTGGGACGCTGACGGAGAATGTCGGGAGCGTGCTTGCAATCCATAGACTCTTGCAGACATCCCGGAAAACTTAGTTCATTGAACACCGCCCGGAATGGAAAGAGACGCACCCGCCCCACCATGGCCGGATCGGGTTCAATTCTTGGTGAGAAATTACTTAGCGTTGGCATCTTGAAACGGATGGGGCCGGACACTTCGGATCGGTATAGATCGGCCCCGATAAGTTCCCCGCCACCAGTCAAGTTTTTTACCATGGACGTTTCTAATCGTCTGGTGCCGGTCTCTTCGCCGGACTCTTCCACAAATGCGACTCGGGCGCGTAGCAGCTTGAAGCAAAGCCGCTTAAAAGTGTTATCCCCGCCGCGGTCATCCCGGACCAGTTCGGAGAAACGTACCGTGACACAGAAGTCCGACAAGATGAACTGCATCAGCCGGGCCAGCCCGGATTTTCCATTTCGGCCGGAACCCGTCCAAAGCGGCCATACATGATCGGTGAAAATTCCCAACGTGCAGTACCCGATCAGCGAAGTCATGGACGCGATCCAATCTTGATCGGGCGGTTGGCCGTTGGCGCTACTGATGGACCGTATGAAGTAATCCCACACCGGCGTCGGCATGGTGGGATCGGGGCGGAATCGTAGACGCCGCGTGATAAAGTCAGCGCGTAGCATCTGCCGCTCTTGCCCCGTGCGAAAATCGAAGACATATCCACCGGGCAGCCCGATGAGAAATCCGTCCCCGTCCAACTGTTCAAATCGGGCGTGATCCCGCATGAAACCGATTTGGGCCGCTGTATCTCTTCGGAAGCTGTGTGAATCCAGTATCCGGCGATAGTCCCGCTCCGGGTCATCCGGCTCCGGCATGTCCCAACGCAAGCGGTCAAAGATCGGTTGCAACGCTTTCATCAGCAATATCTCAGAGTCTTCGATGACCCATCGGGTGCCCACAAACACCGCGCCGATGGACTTCTTATCGGTGATAACCCGCATGTGGTTGGCAAACTCGGGGCAGTGATCGCGGAAGTAATTGCCCACGGCGGCATTGGTGGAGTCTTCGGGCAGCTTGGGAAGAGCTCTGGAGAATGGCGGCTTCCCCGATCTATTCAATTTAGCTTTTAGCTTGGGCCAGTCCCGTGACTCCGCGGCACATTCGCGGTGGAAACAATGAAATCCATAACCGAATTTCCGCACGTACCAAACCGATGTGGAAGACTCTCCGCTCCGGCTGCCATGTTCGTTTTCCCATGGGCACCCGATGTCAAAGAGCAGCTTGCCGCCGGAGTGCCGCGTGTTGAGAATGGGCACGTCATAGTAGTTGAGAAAAGACCGCAGCCATTCATACTTGCGGTTGGCATCGGAGTCCAGCTCCACATCCGCGGGGCCGCCGGTCATCTTCTGCGGGACGGGCAACTGCGCTACGGTGCTTTCAATCAACGCTTGCGGGACCGGCTCCAGATCGGGGACCAGCAACGGTGACTGATTCATCTGTGGGATTTCCCGCTCCGGAATCTCCAATATCTCAGACTGCCGCTGGGGACGTTCTGGGGTGTGCTTGTCTTTCCGATTCCATGTGCCATAGAGACGGCAGAGCGCATTGGCGGGAAACATCCCCGCGTCTACGTGACACTGTTCATTGTCAAACCGGGCCGCCAGTCCCGCGAGTAGCCGCTTAATCAAGTCTTCGGATGCCGGATCGTTGAGTAATTCGATGGCAAACAACAAATGATGCCCGTTGCCCGATACGGACAAAAGCGGACGGGGCCAATGGTGCCCATCCACTAAGAAGTCCCAGATCTCTTCCGCCATCTTCTTTCCGGGTGCAAATTGCTCCGCGGTGGCGTTAGTGCCAGATGGCCGCTGGGGATCGCAGTCAATCAGAATCCAGACCCGGCGGCTCATCCAATCTTTTTGCGAGCGGTTGCCCCGTTTAAATTGCTCGGGGTTGAGCGAGAAGCCCGTGGGAAGCTCTTTCAGTGGGTTGAGCGAGAAATATCCCGCGCGGTAAGTGGTGTCATGTTCAAAGCGGGACAACGCCAAGTCCAGATCATCGAAGTACCCCATCTCTAGCTTGCCATCGGCCCGGACTTTCACCACTTCGTGTATCCCACGGGCAAGCAGAATGGTACGGCGGTGCGCGTCGCGTGCTCTATGATCGCTCATCGCGCCGTCACTCATTGTGCCACTTCCACCGTGCCCCATAAGACGTGCTTTAGCGCATGATCCAGCAGACGGGCAACGGCGGGGTTGCTTACGATGAACGGCCGGGCGAAAACTAAGCGCTGGGTTTTCTCGCGGTCCCATATAGATACCACCAGCCCAATGATGGCGTATCCCCGCTGGTGAAACGTCACAGCGGCTTCTAGCTCTTCCGCGCCGTTGGCCGGGTACTTGAACTTGTGAAACTCCCCGTGGGGCTTGGCGCGATCCGGGTCATTGGCAATGATGTACACGTCGCCGTCTTCCACCGGCAGTCCGGCCCGAGTTAGACGCAACGGCAGATCGTTGGCCAGCGCCCGTCCCCGTGCGAAGTATTCCAGCGTGGTTAGCTGCAAGTCTTTTTTGCGCTTGGGTCCGCCGCTCAATGTCCATGCTAAGAACTCCGCGACAGAGCGGTTTTTAATGCTCTGCCGGTTGCCCCGCTTCGCCATGGTATTCACGTCCATAAAGCCCCGTCTCTCGCTCCCAAAGCCATTACAATTTTCGACACAGCTAATTGTACAATGGCCATGGGAGCCGTGTCAATGTGATTATTCGGCGTGCTGATTCCGTGCTATTGGTGGGGTATTCAGTGGAACTAACCGCTTAAAGATGCCATCCGCCGCGGCTTAAAATGTGTGATCTAGTGGTGGGAGCGTTTTCGAATCCCACTCTCCCGCCAGTTTTTCAGCACTTGCAGACCACGAAATCGTCTGATTATCGGCAGCGGTAGGATGTGGATTTCCATCTTGGAGATTCAAGCATTTGGCGGGGGAGACGGTTTTGGTGAGGTCAATGCGAGTTTACTTCCAGGGCCAAACACTCCCGCGTGTAGTTATTCACCACTTCTTAGCACCCGGATCGGAGAGATGAACGCTGAACAATACAATTGGGTAGTCTTGGGGATTGGCGGGTTCAGTTTCCGCCTCCCAAAGATGTTGCCCCTTCCCTATCCAACCCAGTTTGGCGGCTGGTCACTGAAGTGTGCCGACGCAACACCACTTCAAGCTCTACCGCATGCTCTTCCAACTCGGGATTCGCGCTCTCAGGGACGGTAACCTTCTCCCAGTTTCCGGATGCCAGGAATTCATCGAAGGCCACCTCGACTGGCACTCCGCTGCGTTTGGACGCACGAACAAAAAAGAGACCATCCGAATCGGTGAACGTCAGCTCTTTGCCGATACGCAGGGCGGCGCCCCGGATCGGTTTTCCGGATTCGTCGGCTACGTGTCCACGAATGATGTACTTGGGGATCGTCATAGCGGCCGGTGTCTGCTGATATCTGTCGTTGCGCACCATCAGGGTATTGCCCCAGGCGGTGTAGCGGACCTTGCCGTCGGCACCTACCCCAGTTCCGCCATTCAACTCAACATTGCCGAAAGGACGGAGGCGAATATTGATGACAGCGGCCTGGGTGAAGGGCTTGGCGGGAACATAGGGAACATAGATGGTCTGGTACTCAAGCCCAACGCTGAGCCGGTTCCCGATCAGGTTTCCACCGAAGGAGGCCGTGGTGTTGCCATCGCCGCGGGTTACGAACTGCGCCAGTTCCAGCCGGGGAGAAAGGTACTCCCGAAAGGTTGTAATCAGGCTATTGGTGGCCTTCCGATTGCCGACGGGTTTGCTTTGTAACCAGTTCACATCGACCTCGCCCCAGTTGCGGATCTTGCGGCCGGCGGAGAGCGAGAATGCATTGCTACGAACGTTCTGGGCAGTGGAGGTAAATACCGCCGCACTGGCACGAAAATGACGGTCCGTCCAGTTCACGCTGGCCGTATCCATCGTTGCGGCAGGCAGCGTGCTGTTCTTCAGAACCAGCCCGTTCAGCTGCATGTGGCTGAAATCGGTGCTGATCCTCGACGAAGCCTTCCAGTTCACGTCGATATTCGCGCCGATCGGTTCGGAGACTGCCAAGCCATCGGCCTGCACACGGCGGAAATTGTTGCCCTGTAATATGTAAGCCGCCTTGACCGCAAATTGGTGGAAGTCGGCATTGGCGGCGATCGCGCCATA
This sequence comes from Terriglobia bacterium, assembly GCA_020073165.1. GTDB lineage: Bacteria > Acidobacteriota > Terriglobia > Terriglobales > Acidobacteriaceae > JAIQET01. The sequence goes on from JAIQFP010000001.1 coordinate 208,611, forward strand.
GGGCTTGCCCGAACCTATCCCCGCCGACGACGTCAGCTTCAGCCAGTCGTTGGCGCGATATTCCAGGCCCTGGATGGAGGTTTTTTCTCCGGAAAAGAGGTTGCGGCTGTAGAACTTCAGCTTGTCATTCCATCTGTGGGAGTAAAGGATGATGCCGACCGGTTCCTTGCCTTCGGCAGCGCGGAAAAAGGGTGCCCCATAGCTCACAGACTTGAAGCCGGCAAAGATCAGCTCCTGGGTGGCGGCAGTGTTCGCGCCAACCGACATGCCACGGATGTCAACCTGCTGGCCCGAGCCAAAGAGATCCGTGGGCAAGTCGACCATGACAGTCTGATCGCCAAGAGTAACATCGTAGGCGCGCACCCTGGTGCGGACAAAAGCGCCGAATCGGATGCCGCCGTCTATACTGCCCAGGCCGAAGCCGGAGGTAAAGCGGCCCCCGGTGACTTCAATGGAGCCGCCGCTGGCGTCATACTGATCTGTCGAACCGGCATTGATGCGATATACCTGCGCCGATAGCGCCGCAGACAACAGCAGGGTCAAAACCAGCCAGCGGCGAATTTGGCGCAGGCAGTTCATAGAACTACTCCACCGTCCTCTCTACCTTGAAGCCGTCCAAGTTGAGGACGACTTTGTCAGGCGCGGCGTCTCCTTGCCACGGCAGCTCCACGATCCGCTTTTTCCCCGGGTAGATTGGGAAGCCGACGCCCTGGGCTTTCTGCCCATGCCCCTGCGCTTCGGTCATCAGGACCCGGCCCACCGTTGTGCTTTTATTAAACGTGGTGATGAGGACTTTCCTGCCAGCGCCGTCAAACTTCGCACTGACTTCAAGGTCCTCGCGCTTGAAGGATTGCCTGGGCAGCAGGTAGACCGTGTGCGGCAACTCCACTTGCATGTTCAAGCCGGAGTGGTCGCGAACGGGAAATCCACTGAACTCGAAGTAGATCACGAACCATGCCGGCAGCCTGTCCGCCTTGGCTTCGTAAAACACGTAATAAGATTGCCTGGGCGCGATGCGGAAGCTCATGGCCGACAGCTTCAGGTGAATATCCGCCGGCATAGGCCCGTAGCTGATTTCTCCGGTCTCACTTACCTCGAACGATTTCGGTGTGACGATTACGGTTAGGGGGACGGTTGAGTCGTTGGTCAGTTCGACTCGTCCCTTGCCCGTAACCGCGTACTCGGAGAGAATCGGCCGGATCGTCTGGGCCGTGCACATCGTCGCTCCGAGTAAGGCGATCAGGACAGCGAGAAACCGGAGGGGGGAGGGCCGGTTTCCCTGCGAGTTGTGCTTCAGTGCGGTCATAAGAGTCCTAGTCATCGGAGTTGTGGCCCGGAATTACGGAGTGGCCTGTGCACGGATGTGCATGGTTCCACTGTAGGTATCGGCTGGAAGCTGAGTCATATCCTGGCCATTGGCCGGACCGGACAGATCCAACTGCAACGTAATCGTGTCGGTACGGCTGGAGTTCTTGTTCGTGCCGGTGATCGCCTGGGAGAACAGCGAGAGGCCGGTTGCCGTGCCGCCAAACATGCCCGCCAGGTTGGTGCCCAGTGCATTGTGCGCCCCGGTGCCATTGAGTTGGGCTTTGATCGCCGCTGCCGGAATGTCAACCGTGTTGCCCGAGTCGGTGTGAACCATGGCAGAGGTCGGGGAATCAAAGTATGCATACAGTGCAACTGCGGTACGGCCGGGTTTTAATACCCAGGCAGTCGTAACGTTGGCCGGGCCGCCGTTGAAGTTGTTGACAGACGCGGGGGTCAGCGAAGTAATGGACTGAGTGGCGCCGGAGTTCAATGTTACCGAGAGCGATTCACCGAGGGTCGCTGAAAGGCTCACGTTGGTTGTGTTTGAGTTGAGCTGCGCGCTGGCCGCCAAGGGAAGGGCCAGTACCACGCAAGCCATAATCCATCGAGTTAGAGAGTTCACTGTCAATCCTCCGTTTTGAGTTTTTGTGGACCTGTCGTCCATGTGCCCAAGGTACTGGCGCTGCGATATTTCGTAAATGCCGCATCGGGGTTATTACGGTGGAATTACGCAGGTAACCACGGGAATGGCGGCTTGGTAACCTTGTTAGCTTTCATGGACATAGGTAGAGTGAAGTTCTGGAGCTTGCTTCCTGCCACAGACAGGAGAGGAAATGCAAACGCAGTCAAGCAGGACGAGGCGTCAACCAGCATGGATAGCGGTGGCGGTGTGCGGGCTGGCACTACTGGCGCTCAGCCCTTCGCTGCACGGACAGGTTCGCGTGGGGGTTCAAAGATTCGCTGTAACCTCGGCTACTGATTCTTTGAGCGTGCAGATCAACTCCGGAAGCAGCCTGTCGATCAGTTCGCTCACGCCGGGAGCGGTCAACAGCTTCTCCGGGGGGCCGGTGAGCATAACCACTTCCTGGACATCGCTCAAAAGCAGCCGCACCGCAGTGAAGCTCTACACCTACTTTACAAGCGCCACCTCTGCCCTGGTGCATACCAACTCACTGAACACCACTGATATTCCTTCTTCAGCGATCAAGGTGCGCGTGAACGGCTCCGGAGGGTATAACGCGCTGAATACCACCACGCCTCTCAACGCGGCAGCCTCCGGGCGCCTGCTGTTTACGCAGACGATCAACTTTGGAAACCGCACCGGCAGCCGGACGGATGCCATGGACGTCCAGCTGGATTTGACGACGCTTCCGCAGTTGCCGGCGGACACTTACCCCGGTACCCTTCGCATTCAGGCACAAGCTACCCCTTGACGGGTTCTCAAGAAGGATCTCGAGCAGATCAGGTGGGCTGCCCGGCTGCTGCTTCCGCCACCAACTGGTGGTTCACAGCAAACATCGCCAACTCGAGCCGGCTGGATACCCCAGTCTTGTCGAAGATGTTTTTCAAGTGACGCTTGACAGTCTCTTCTGTGATTCCGCACTCGCCGGCGACATCCTTGTTGGTGCAGCCTTGAACAATGAGAGCAACGAGCTGCAGCTCTCGCGAGGTCAGACCAAAGGTCTTCTTTGGAGCCGGAGTTGAAGCCGCGCTCAGGTCATTGACAACCTGGAGGAGATTCAACACCGGCTTGCCGTTCAGCCAATATTGCCCATCGGCGACTGCCCGCAGGCATGTCACCAAGTCGGAGGCGACTGTCTCCTTCATGACCACTCCGCGGGCGCCGAGTTGCAGGGCTTCCAAAACCTCTTTTTGGCTGATGTTTGCGGTCAACAGAACTGTTTTGATGCTCAGAGATTGCCGCGTCAGTTCACGAAGAGTTTCGAGACCGGGAAGATTTGGCATAGCGAGGTCTAGCAGCAGGATCCTCGGCTTATGCCGGTTGATCTGTTCGATGGCTTCCTGCCCATCCCCAGCTTCGGCCACCACTTCGAAATCGGGCTGGGCATTGAGGATGTTGCGGACTCCAATCCTGACTACTGGATGATCATCAGCGACGACAACCGTAGTCTTGGTCATGAGGAATCCTTTTTGTATCACATACCCCCGGCCTGGCCAGCCGCGTTTTTTGCAGGTGCGAGCGCCTCCGTGGTCTGCGCCGCTTCGTCCAGCTCATGCTGCAAAGAGGCGAGTTTGCCTTCCAGTGCAGGCTCCTGGAGGACGGTAGCCGATTCGAGGTCGAGGCACAACTTGGACACCGCGACGGCGCCGACAATCTGACTGCTGCCCTTCAGGTAGTGGCTCTTGCTGCGGAAGGTGACCAGGTCTCCGTCCGCCTGGGCCTGGCGGATCTCTTGCAGGGTGCTGCGGAACTCGTTGACGTAGAGGGCAAGGATCTCGCGCCACGCTTGAGAATCCCGGCCGGTATTCTTTTGCGCCACCCGGAGAACATTGGGATCGAAGACGGGGTGCCTGTGCTTGCCCAGGGCGGTGGCACAGCGTTCCAGGACTGCCTTCAAGTCTTCCGGCCGAATGGGCTTGGAGAGAAAATCGTCCATTCCGGCGGCGTAGCAGGCATCACGATCCGACTGCAGGAAATTAGTAGTAACAGCAGAGATGCGAGGCTGGTGGATGCGATTCCCCAGGCGGCGGATGCAGCGCGACGCCTCCAGTCCGTCCATCTCCGGCATCTGTACATCCATCAGAATCAGGTCGTAAGGGCGGGACTGCACGGCTTCGACGGCATCCCTTCCGTTACCGACCACGTGGAGGTCGTATCCGAGTTTGGAGAGGATCAACCGCGTCACTTGCTGGTTCACGGGATGGTCCTCGGCCAACAGGATGTCGAGCGGCAATCTGGCGGCCATGGCGGCATCCAAAACAGCGGTTCCTGTTTCCTGCGGATTCAAATGCTCTCCCCGCAATGCCGCCTGCAGCGTCTCAAACAGCGCTGCCGGCTGGAGAGGCTTCGGCAAAAACCACACGTTGTTTTGCGAGTGCAGGGGAACCAGCGAGTCCAACTGGAAGCCCGGCGGGTAGACCAGGATCAGAGGGAACGTTGCGCTGCGGCCGGAGGAGCGCAGACGCAACAACGAGTCCGCCGTGAGGTCAGGCACATTGGTGTCGACGATAGCGACTTGGGCCTGCGTGATCTCCAATTTCTTCACAGCTTCATCGATCGAGCGTTCCACGATCGGACTTCCTTGCCACCCGGACAAATAGTTGCTGAAGACCTCGAAGAGAGCCCCGCTGCCGGCGACGGCCATAACGGACTTGCCCGCAAGACTAGGAACTGGTCCGACAGACTCAATCTTCACCGCCACCTTAAATCGGAAGGTCGAGCCAGCTCCGGGAATGCTCTCGACGCTGGTGGTTCCACCCATTAACTCTGCCAGCCTGCGGCTGGTGATGAGGCCTAGTCCGGCACCTTCGTACCTTCGGGTGCTTGAAGAATCAACTTGGCTGAACGGCTGGAACAAGCCCGCGATGCGGTCCGGAGGAATCCCGATGCCGGTGTCCCGCACAGCAAAGTGGAGAGCCCAGTCTGGCTGTCCCGGCTGGGCGGTGACGGTTACGAGAACTTCCCCATGGTTCGTGAACTTGATGGCATTTCCCACAAGACTGATGAGGATCTGGCGCAGCTTCCCGGCATCGCATCGGGCCTGGGCCGGCACGGATGGGGCAGCGAAGTAGGCGAGCTCCAGTCCCTTTTCCATTGCGCTGGGGGCCAGCTCGCCGAGGACATCTTCCAACAGATCGGCCAAGCCAAAGGAGTTTTCTTCCAGCACCATCTTTCCCGCCTCAAGCCTGGAAAAATCGATCACACGCTTGAGGAGAGACAGCAAAGCTTCCCCGCTGTCGCGAATGGTTTCGACGTAGCTTTTCTGTTCCGCAGTAAGGGAGGTTTCCAACAACAAGCCAGCCATACCGAGAACCGCGTTTAGAGGGGTCAACACCTCATGGCTGACATTGGCCAAAATCTCGCTCTTGCCATCGCTCAGAGCACCTAGTGGAGACGCACCCCGCGTCGGCGCAGTCATACGGCCCCGCCATCCGGAGGAGGATCGGCATTCGGCCGACAGACCGAGAAGCGTGCGTATACTCGGCGGCCCAGGAGTAGAGCCGTGTCAGGAACTGTCGTAGTCATGAGCGGCGTAGCACCGAACCAGCGGTCGTGATCACGCTCTCAACCAAATTGTAGCGCCGGAAAACGGAGCCGGAACCAACCCCGAGACCAACGACTTTGGTGTGATTGTTGTGGTGGCGGTGCGCAAGACGACATCCCCGCCCGGGCTTCGACCGCAAGCAAGAAGAGAAACCGCGAAGGCGCTTTCGCGGAACTCAGGCCGAAAGTGGTTGGGACGCCGCGCAACAGAACCCGAAGGCCCAAGTCGAGATCATGGCGATAGCTCAGGTCAGACAAACCGGTAACCGTGCCGAACCGCGCTGTTTGCTTCCAAACTTGAGTTTTTCGGTCACTAACGCGGTTACGAGGGTCACTTATTCCGTGATGTGCATCACAGGGCGTTTTGAGAGTGTTTCTATAGCATTGTGTCTGAGGATCAGGGATGGCTATGCCAGATGGTGAGGTACCAGGCAAGGTGTTGTTTAGAAGGATTTTAGAGCTGAATTGGCGAGTTGGCCTGCCCCCGCTTTTCTGGGATCAGACCTCTCGCTCGGTCGCTAGGTGCCGCTTGTAGGAGGTCTGCTGCTGTGTTGGGTCTTTCCCTAATATTGAAGCAACTGCTGAAGGAGAAGGGGGCTGGCCCCGGAGAGGTGTCCAGAAGTATGGAGCAACCCAACTCGGGGGAACCTAACGCCCCCAGTGTTACCCCCAGTGGCGTTCGGGCTGGAATGCGCAAGATCGAGCGGCGCGAGTGGTGGCTCTGGTCGTCTGCGGTTCTAGTCACACTGCTGTTGACGTTGGGTATTGTTTCGTTCGTGTTCCCCATGGTGCACCCGGGGGGCGGAGACCTTCATTTCCCGGATTTGTCTTATGCTGCCCGCGGCCTGGTGGGCTTGGTTCTGCTGTTCGATCTCTACACGGTTTATCAGCAGCTCCAGATCCACCGTATGCGCCGGCGCCTGGTTGAGGGAGAGGAGCTTTTCCGGCTGATTACGGAAAATGCCGCCGACATGATCGCAGTGGTGGATGCCGAGGGCCATCGCCTCTACAACAGTCCGGCCTATCAGAGAGTTCTAGGCTACAGCCCGGAAGAACTCCGGCTCACATCGTCGCTGGAACAGATCCATCCCGACGATCGTGTGCTGGTTCAGGAAGCGGCCAAAGAAGCCCTCCGCACTGGTGTGGGGCGGAGAATTGAATACCGGATGCGTCACAAGGATGGTAGCTGGTGCGCTCTGGAGTCTACGGCCAGCACCATTCTGAACAGCGACCGCAAAGTCGAGAAACTGGTGATCGTCAACCGCGACATTACCGGGCGACGGCGTCTGGAACAGCAGTTTCATCAGGCGCAGAAAATGGAGGCGGTGGGCCGGCTTTCCGGGGGAGTCGCTCACGACTTCAACAACCTGCTCGGGGTCATCATTGGCTACGGCGAGATTCTGGAGGAAGGCATGAAGAAGGAAGACCCGATGCGGGACAGTGTGGACGAAATCCTGCGAGCGGGAAGACAGGCTGCGGGTTTGACGCGCCAGCTTCTCGCCTTCAGTCGGCAGCAGGTTTTGGAATCCAAGGTCCTAGACTTGAATGTAGTGATCACCGAGGTCGAAAAAATGCTCCGGCGGCTGATTGGCGAAGACGTTGAACTGACCACGGTTCTGTCACCGGGGCTGGGAAGAGTCAAGGCCGATCAGGGGCAGATTGAACAGATCATCCTGAATATGGCGGTAAACGCCCGCGATGCCATGCCGCATGGCGGGAAGCTATCGTTGGAGACCGCCAATGTCGAAATCGACGAGGCCTTTGCCCAGAGCTCTCCCTACCCGGTCCAAGCCGGTCCTTACGTGTGCCTTTGTGTGACCGACACCGGCGTGGGCATGGACGCCGCCACGCAAGCGCAAATCTTCGAACCTTTCTTTACTACCAAGGAGAAAGGCAAGGGCACCGGACTCGGGCTCTCCATGGTTTACGGAGTCGTTAAGCAGAGCGGCGGACACATCAACGTATACAGCGAGCCAGGGGTGGGCACTATTTTCAGGGTTTACCTCCCCAGCGTGCCGGAAACCGTCACCCCCGAGCAGCCGCGTGCCAACCTCAGCACCTCCCTGCGAGGGACTGAGACCGTGCTGCTGGTGGAAGATGAAGACGGTCTCCGGACCTTGACGCGCAATCTTCTGGAGCGCAGCGGCTACACCGTGCTGGTGGCGAAAGATGGCAACGAAGGCTTGCTAACCAGTCAGCAGTACAAGCCGACCATCCACCTGTTGCTGACCGACGTGGTCATGCCCGGAATGGGCGGCCCGGCTCTGGCCCAGCAACTAATCCGGCAACGTCCCGAGATCAAAACGGTGTACATGTCGGGCTATACTGGCAAAACCGTCGCCGGTCATGCGGTTCTCGATCCCGGCAGTTTTTTTCTGATGAAACCCTTTACGCGTGACGGCCTGGCAAGCAAGATTCGGGAGGCGCTGGACAGTGTGCCAGCGGCTGCAACCCAATGATTCAGCCATGCTCGAAGCGTCGATCTTTTTCAACCGGGGGCATCCCATGCAGAAAATCCTGATCGTGGACGACGACCCATCCATGCGCGGTCTGCTGCGCAAGCGTTTGGCGGACACCTATGAAATCATCGATACCGGGAATCCGGAGCAGGCTCTGGGCCTGGCGCTGGAACATAAACCTGACGCCATCCTGCTGGACCTGATGATGCCGAAGTTCTCGGGATTCGAGTTGTGTCAGAGCTTTCATTCCCTCAGCTATACGGGCCTGACCCCCATATTCGTGATTAGCGGAGAGTCGGCGGCGAAGTACAGGGAGCACTGCGAGAACCTGGGTGCAACCGCGTATTTCGAGAAGCCGGTGAATTTTGCCGAGCTCAAGCGCAGGTTAACGGAGGAGCTGCAGAACAAGCGGCCGGAGCGCCGGTCGAGTGTGCGTGTCCGGATGCGGGTCACGCTGAAACTGCGGGGGACCGACGCCAACGGGAAATCGTTTGAAGAGCTGACTGCCACCGAAAACGTGAGTGCCGAAGGGTTCCTCTGCAATTGCACACAGTCCCTGGTAAAGGATGCGATCGTCGAAGTGTTCCTGGCCAGCGGAACCGAGCGCTATGTGGGCCGGGCGCGCGTGGTTCGCAAGGAGTCGCCCGGTGCTCCCTGGCAACGGTACGGGTTTCAGTTCCAGGAAAAGACCCTGGAATGGGTCCTGCAGAAGGCCTAATTTCAGCCGACGGGCAACCCATACCGATCCACTCTGCGGGCTGCTGCCGGACGCCGGCCACTCAGCCCATCCAGTTGCGCGGGCCTGCCCATCAAGTTATTGCCCGGACTTCCCAGCGATGACTTGCGGTGCCACCCGTATCGCATTCGTGACCCGAGAAGAGAAAAATTCTCTTGTACACTGTTGGGCGGGCAAAGTTCGCGTCTAGTATTTCATCCGCCGCAGCGTCCGGAGAGGCTTAATGAAATCCTTGTTTACTATTTTCTATGCAGCTCTCATCTGGTTGCCATTGCAACAGATGGCGCAACCATCCGCGAGCCCGCCACAACCAGCTCCAAAGGAGAGCAGCCCGGCGGCCAAGCCTCCCATGAAGCACGTGCACGTACCCATGGAGGGTTTCGAACTCGACAAGAAGGCCGACAGCCAGCCCGGGAACGCGCCAACCGGCAGCGCCGCTCGCGGCGCGGGGCCAACCGTCTTTTTGCGTTCGCCCCATCGCGCCAAGCTCTACACTTTGACTCCGACCTTTTCCTGGAGGAGCGCCGTCCACACAAAAGCTTTTGTCTTCCGGTTGTACGATCCCGACGGTGATGTTGGGTACGAAGCCCGCACCCCCGAATTCAGTCTGCAATATCCCGCCAGCGCCGCCGCGCTGGAGCCTGGCCAGACCTACGTGTGGAACGTGCTGGCGGGGCTCGGACTACTGGGTGGAGGGAGTCTAACCGCAGAGTTCACGGTTTTGAGCCCCGGGGAACGCGCAGCGCTGGAAAAGAAATTGGCGGGCGCCGATGCCATGAAGCGGGCCGCCATCTTCACGGACAACCGCCTGTGGTACGACGCGATCCAGGCATATACCGAGCTCATCGCCCAGCACCCGGACATGGCGGATCTCTACGAGAAGCGGGGCAACATCTACGACCAGATCCCGGCCACGCAAGATCTCGCGCAAGCGGATTTCGAAAAGGCAGAGGAATTACGGGCAAAAAAATAGCGGGTAGCGAGGGCTGAGTAAGGCACTGGCCCCCGCACCCGCTGTGCTCACAAAGACTAGTCTTCGAAGCTCCGGGCCCCGCCCTGAAAGCCGTTCTTGGCCCGCTGCCAGACCCATTTCACCACCCGGGCATCGTTGTAGCAGTATCCCAGATTGTGGTTCAGAGTGGAGAAGCAGTGCTTTTGGCAGGTCTTCTTCATATCGGTGAGCTGTTTGGCTTCGAACTTGTGGTGGTCGATGTTTCCCCAGTCGAAGGTTGAGGGATACATCGGAAAACAGGGCGCGACCGTGCCGTCGGTGCGGATGATCACGTTGTTCTCCCCGCCACGGCAATTCCAATCGGTGAAGTGCAGTTCGCCGTCAGGCTCCTGCACAATGCCGGTCATAGAGTTCAGCATCGCGGACACATCCCCATTGCTGGACGTGCCGTCGCCGTACCAGCCGTATTTCTTGAGGTCGAGGCCCGAGGACATGCGCACGAACGCCTTCATCTCCTGCAGGCGCTGCACCGAGTTCACCATCTGGTAACCGGATTTGTTCTTCTCGATGATCCAATCGACCAGGTCGTCCACCGCGCGCCAGTCCTGCGGGCGGATGTAGGTAGGATTGTCGTACAGATGTCTGAAGTGATCATCCTGCTCGAGCATTGGGGTTTCGTTGATGTGGTAGTCGGTAGCCAGCCGGTGCTCACGCGCGTACTCAGTCAGTTGCCGGATGTCCTGCAGGTTGTTACGGCAGATGTTCATATTGAAAAAGATCATGTAGCCGTAACCGTACTGCTTCTTCATCAGGTGCTCGAGGTTCTTCTGCACTGGAACCAGGGCCTTGGGTAAGCCCGGCTTCAGATCCCAGGCGTCGAGCGCGAAGTTGAAGACGGCTGCCCCTGCATCACCCAGCCGATCCGTCACCTCCGGCCGCAGCAGGCGTCCGTTGGTGCCGATGTAGATCCAGAACCCCTTCTTGGCGGCGTAATACACGACTTTGTGCGCGAATTGCGGACGCAGCAGCGGTTCACCCCCCATCAGCGCCAGCACGCGGCAGCCGTGGTCATGCAGCCAGTCGATGGATCGCCGAGCCACGTCCTCGGTCATGCCTTTGACTTTGTTGTCATAGGCCCAGCAGTACCAGCAATCCAGGTTGCACTTGTATTCCAGGAACAGGTACGCGGTGATGGGATGAAAAGTGCCGGGCAGAACCCGGGACTTGACGTACGGAAACAGCCACCCGCGCGCCGTACGATAAATCAGCTTGGGAGTCCATTTGCGGTGTTCCGGAGGCGTTTCCAGTCCCGGATCGTTGAGCATCTCCGGATGCTGCGGAAACACCGCTTCCGGCAAAGTAGCTCCCTTTGCTGCCGCCGGCATCGGCGGCTTGGAACTGGAGTTCATGAGAAGGTCATGGATGGCAACGTCAATGCGGAACTTGGCAGGTGCAGCAGGTGGTGCGGGTGCAGTAGCCATTGATCTTTCTCCTCAAAAAGGACAATTCGTTTTGAGCTTGGGACCTCACCCAAGAGATTTCCAATAATAACGCTGGGCAAAGGCACTCGGGAAGATGCCTGGCCCAGATTCCTGAAAGACGAACATGGCAGTAGATGCCGGCCGGTGAGAAACGGTTTCACCGTGTTACAAATCGGGACAGGCGGCCATACTTTGCCTGCGCGCGGGGCGATGTGGTATACATACCGCCTCAGTCCAAGATCACATTCCTACAGTTGTGTTTCTGGGAGGAGCCAGCCATCATGGATCTTGTCCACCGCAAACCTCAGCACGCCGACACTCGCACCGGCCGCGACTGCGGTTTCTGTCACCGTCTGGATCCCGAATTCAGCAAACGCAAGCCAATGGATCGCTGGGTCGTCAGAGAATTGGACGATACTGCCTCAGCGCACCTCACCGAAGACGGCTACGTCAAACACCGCATGCTGGAGATGACGACGCGTTTCGGATCTCCGCTAGAACCAGTGAAATCGGGAGCAGCGTAAGCACAGTCGGCTGAGGGTGTTCCTCGAGGTGTTTTACTGAAAACTGCCGCCCAGAGAGGGCCGGCGTGGTTTCTTCCTCCTTCACCCTAAGCCATTGCAAGAAAAACCCATTACGTTGGCAACTCGCAACGCTGTCATGGCAACTAAGAATTTAGTTGACGTTTTGGGTTGGGCACGTCTAATTTTCTAGAACGAGAACTCGAGACCGGAGGATGGCCGTTTGCCGCGCAAGCAGTCCGAAACCCTGACCGAAGCCGAACTGCGGCTGATGAATGTGCTGTGGCTGAAGCGCTCGGCGACCGTCCACGAGGTCATGCAAGCTCTTCCCGAGAAGCCGCCACTGGCTTACAACTCGGTCCTTACTACCATTCGCATCCTGGAGAAAAAGGGATACGTGAAGCATGTCAAGGACGGACGGGCGCACGTCTACATGCCGAAGGTCGACCGCACGGACGCGACCCGCTTCGAAATCCGTCATTTGGTGAACCGCTTCTTCAAAGACTCTCACGAACTGCTGGTGTTGAACATCCTCGAAGACGAGAACCTCGATGCCGAGGAGTTGCATCGCTTGCGCAAGCTGGTGGAAGGGAGCAAGTGAGCCAGATATGACGCCAGCCCTCGACCTGAACACCATCGCCCGGTTCTCGGTGCAACACATGGCGGACTGCCTGGTGGGTGGGATGTTTCTCTTTCTTCTCGCTGCGCTGTGGTTGCGTGTCGCTGGCAGGCAGAACTCGGGCACCCGTTTTGCCGTGTGGGTTTCTGTTCTGGCAGGGATCGCCGTTTTGGCTCTCTCCGGCGGAGCCTGGATAAGCGGCACGACCACTGTCCCATCGGCCGCGATGGCTGCCAGGTCGGCCATCACGATTCCGGGTTCCTGGGCGCTGTACGTATTCCTAGCCTGGGTCGCTGTTGCAGCCGTGGGCTTGGCGCGCGTCGGCACCGGACTCTGGCACTTGTGCGCTTTACGCAAGGCATGTACGGAACTCGATCGCGAACGCCTGGACCCGCTGTTGCGGGAAACCATCACCCGGAACGCCGGAGCCAGAACTGCCACCCTCTGCGTTTCAGATCGCGTCCAGGCGCCGACCGCAATTGGCTTGATGAAACCCGCGGTCATTCTTCCCAGCGGCCTCATGCAGGAGCTGTCCACGGCGGAGTTGCAGCCCGTACTGCTGCACGAACTGGCGCACCTGCGGCGTTGGGACGACTGGACGAACCTGCTGCAGAAGATCGTCAAGGCCCTCCTGTTCTTCCATCCCGTGGTGTGGTGGATTGAGGCCAGGATCTCGCTGGAGCGGGAGATGGCCTGCGACGATGCCGTGCTGGCGGAAACCGCAGACCCGCGAGCCTATGCGCAATGCCTGGTGTATCTGGCCGAGAAGAGTTTGCTGAAGCGCAGCATGGCGCTGGCCCAGGCGGCCGTGAGCCGCATCGGGCAGACTTCAAGGCGGGTGGCGCAGATTCTGGACGGGGACCGGCCGCGCACGACGCGAGTGTGGAAGCCAGCCGTATCGCTGGTAGCGATCCTGGCGTTCGCCAGCCTGGTTCTTCTGGGGCATGCCCCCAAGCTGGTCGCGTTCCGAGACGACGCCGCTCGCAGAGTTACGGCGGTAGCCCCGAGCGTGCAGAGTGAGACGAAGGAGTCGGTTCCTGGTGGAGTCCACGACGCCCCCAAGCCTGCGCCGCGAAAGGTACACGCCAGCCCGCAGGTTCTCGCCGCGAAATCGCAGGCGAAACCAAGAGTTCCACAGCCTAACGACTCCGCCATCGAGGCAAAGTCAGGGAAGCCCGCGATTGCACCGGCCGTAGTGCCCGTCAAGAGTGCGGAGGACAGGCCGGCGCAAACCGCAACCTTCCTGGTCTTCGTGGAGCAGCGTAGCTACGGCGCGAACGGAATCCTGGAGTGGCAGTTCGCCGTGTGGCATATCACGGTGCAGCCGCAGACTGACAATCCGACCACGAAAGGCATCACCCGGAAATCAATCTAGGCAGGTGAAGGATAGGCGAGAGGATGTCTGCTGCATGTAACTAAAGAATTAGTTGTAGAAAAAACCTTTAAGGATGGTGAAGAGATGAAAGCCTGGATCAACCAGAAATGGACCAGCCAGAATTGGACGAGTATCAGAAACCCGCGGTCGCTGCTAGTGCCGGTGCTGGCGTTAGCGTTGGTGGCCTCGTTCGCAACCTACAAACTTGTGCAGCCGGCCACAGCCACCGCGGCGGTGGCTGCTCCTCCCGCGGCGCCGCTTGACGCGGATAGCGTCAGCGCACTGCTGTCGCTCGATCGCGCCATGGAGACCCTCGCCGCGCACGTCACGCCGGCGGTGGTGAATGTCGCGGTCACTTCGAAGACTAAGCCGGCCTCCACGCTCAGCGGACAAGAACCCGATGACGACCAGGGCCAGGACCAGATTCCTCCAGAGTTCCGGCGCTTCTTCGGGCCGTTCGGACGTCCGATGCAGCCCGGGCCCCAAATTGAGCGTGGTATTGGCACGGGAGCGATCATTTCGCCGGATGGCTACATCGTCACCAACGATCACGTAGTGCACGGCGCGACGGACATCCGGGTCACCTTGAGTGACCGGCGGGTGCTGCCGGCGAAGCTGGTCGGCACCGATCCCCTGACTGATCTGGCGGTAATCAAGGTTGAGGGTCAGAACTTTCCCAGCGTTCCCTGGGGTGACTCCGCCGCGTTGCACCCCGGACAGACGGTACTGGCGTTCGGCAATCCACTGGGGATGCGCTTTACGGTGACACGCGGAATCGTGAGCGCGCTGAACCGGGCCAATCCCTACAACGATGATCCGCGCAAGCCGGGCGAATTCATCCAGACCGACGCCGCCATCAATCCCGGCAACTCCGGTGGGCCGCTGGTGAACGCCCGCGGCGAAGTGGTGGGAATCAACACCTTCCTGATTTCGCAGAGCGGCGGATTCTCCGGCATGGGCTTCGCGATTCCGGCGCAGATTGCCCAGCCGACGGCCGAGGAATTGATTAAGCACGGCAAAGTCAGCCATGGCTACATCGGTATCAGTATTAATGATGTCACGCCGGACAACGCCAAGTTCTTCAATCTCAAGCAGGCCAGCGGAGCGGTGATCTCGCACGTCGATTCCGATTCTCCCGGTGCCCGTGCGGGGCTGAAAGAGGGCGATGTCATCACTGGGGTGGATGGCCAGCAAGTGAGTGACGCCGGACGCCTGCAGGTCGTGATTGGACAGAAGCAGCCGGGCACCAAGGTCGAACTTGAGGTGATGCGCGACGGAAAGACCATGACCGTCCCGGTCACGCTGGCCGACATGAGCAAGAGCGACACCGAAAGTGCCAGCACCGGCGAGGAGCACGGCAAGATGCGCTGGGGCGTCGGGTTGGCCGATCTGACCCCCGAACTGAGCCAGCAGATACAAGCGCCGCCTGACTTGCACGGCGCTGTGGTTGGCCAAGTCGCGCCGGGCAGTTCGGCCGACAACGCCGGATTGCAGCGCGGCGATGTGATCGTCGAGGTAAATCGCAAGCCGATGCACAGCGCCGCCGAGGTGAAGGACGCTCTTTCCGGCGTTCCCAGGGGGCAGGATGCGCTGCTGCTGGTCTGGTCAAACGGCGGCAATACTTTCCGAGTGCTGCATTCGCCGGAGGCTGGCAGCGGGGAATAGCTGCGCCGTAAGGGAAAGGAAACGCTGTACTCGCGTGGTCAGCCGACTGCGCGAGTGCAGCGCGTTAGTTTGGACCTTCAGCCCGGGTTGCAATCATCAACCCGCTGGGGCCGGCCAGCCGCACGCGCCGCACTTCTCCGAAGCCGGCCTCCCGCAGCCAGTCCGCATATTCGGGTTCGCTGTAGCTGCTGCCGGCACGCGTCCCCACCAGCATGTTGAGCGCGAACAGGGCGGCAAAGCGAGGCGCGGTTTTGTCTGGTTCCAGGATGAAGTCCTGCACCACCAGCCTCCCATTTGGCGCAAGAGCGGCGCAGGCGCGGCGAAACAAAGCCCGGTTCTCCTCAGGCGAAAACATGTGACAGATGGCGGAGAGCAGAATCAGATCGTAGCCGGCTCCCAAGGGATCATGCAGCATGTCGCCCGGCCGCGTGTGCACGCGGTCGGAGAGCCCAGCTTTGCGGATGTAGTCCTGGGTAAGCAAGAGCACCTCGGGAACATCCAGCACATCGGCTTGCAGGCCGGGAATGGCGTTGGCGAACGCAATGGAGTAAGCCGCCGAGCCGCCGCCGAGGTCCAACATGCGGCGGACGCCGTCGCCCCCGACTGCCTCGACCATGGATTGAGCACGCTCGTGTGCATTTCGGTCCATGGCCGCTATGAAGGCCTGGGTCGAACTGCCATCGCGTTTCCCGGTCTGCACCGCGGTTCCGGCGCGCACGCATTCGGTCAGGGTTGACCAGCGGTGCCACAGATTGGCAGTGTGCATCAGTCCGCCGCGCGCGTTGTCCCGCGAACCCTCCGCAAAAAAGCGGGCGCTGACCGGCGTGTTGTAGAAGCTCCCATCTTTCTTTTCCAGAAGTTTCAGGCTGGCCAGGGCATGGAGCAACATCTCGGTGGCTCGCGGACTGGCCTGAATTCTTTCTGCGACCTGTCGCGCCGAAGCGCCCGTGCCTACTGCCGTGAACACGTCCAGTTCCAGCGCGGTGAGCACCGCCCGGCTGGACATGAACCCGCGAATGGTCTCGTTCAAATCATCGGGTAGGATGCCCGCTTCCTCTCGCGACTTCACCATCGCCAGGTAGTGAGCGACATGGTCCAGGATTTCCGCCTTCATCGCCGTAGCGTCGGTCCACGCTTTGCGCGCCACGACTTTGCCGGACTGCAGGTGCGAGGCAACAATTTCCGGAACATCTTCGACCTGGACTTCCCGGTACCAGGCGCCATCGGGGTAGGCGATCATCACCGGTCCGTGGTCACACAGGCCCAGGCACCCGCTGGTGGTCACATGCACGGCGTCGTTCAGTCCCTGCGACTTCAACTCCCGCTGCAGTGCGCTCAACACGCGCCAGGAACCCTTGGCCGGGCACGACGGGACTCCTTCTGGTTTTTCCTGAGTGCATACGAACACATGAAAGCGAAACGGTTCCATCGTTACCTCCTGCAGTAGTTGAGTCAATTCTGCCTGAGCAGGGTGCATTGTGCCGTGACCCCAATCACAGAGGTGGCTTTGCGAACTGGCTCAGGACTTGGGCTGGCAGACGGGCAGACCCCGGCTGTCCTTAGAGATAGCGCACCCGTATTCCATCACCCGCTGTAACCTGCGGCGGGCGCGATGGAGCCGGATTTTCACGGTCATCACGGTCACGCCCAGCAGCCTTGCGATTTCGGGGGCCGTGAGGGAATGGGCTTCGTGCAGCAGGATGACGGCACGATAGGAATCCGGTAGGAAATCCAGGCAGCGCTGCACGCATGCGCTGGTTTCTTTTCTCTCGGTGATCTCCAGTACTGAGGGAGACTTCGAAACCGCCGCGTTCATACGATCCGCACCCTCTCCGGTGTCGATCGAGACCTGCGGCTTGCGCTGGCGCAGGTGATCGAGACACAGGTGGGTGGCAATGCGGTACAGCCAACCGCGAACCGCCTGTGGATCACGAAGCGACTCACGACCGCGATAGGCATGGAGAAAGGTGTCCTGGGTGAGGTCCTCGGCCTCCGCGGGATTCTTCACCATCCGGAGGACATAGCGATGAATCCGATCGTGATAGGCATCGAACAACTCGCCCGCGTCAATGGTCTCGCCGGCTGGTGCCATACCACCATTTACGCTCGGAAACCGGCGAAAATCCACTGCACCTGTCACGCTCACATGTGACGCGTTCGCGAGAGAACCCTCTGGCGCATTCCTGCCTTACGGCGTGTGGCCTAGCGACCTGCGGTCGTCACCTTTGCTGCGTTCTCTTCCGAAGACGTATTAGGTTCGGCGCTGTTGTGCCGGCTTCGCATTTCCTTCATCCACAGCTCACAATCGCACATCTGCTTCATCCGGGGTTCTCCGGATCGCACGGTCGAGATGCCGAACGGTATGTACAGCACGCAGAACCTGATGATGCCAGTCAAAAGGGCAAGCAAGCCGACCACCACCAGTACGATACCGGTGGTACTTGTGCCGGTGAGCAGAAACAGTCCGGCAACGAAGAGAATTGGACCTAACGTCACTCGCAACACCCTGTCAATTCCACCCACATTGCGACGAAACATGGCTGCACCAACTCCTTTCCGTGGTTGCGAACAGCCGCGCCGCTCACTGGATCTCCACTTCGACTCCGCCAACCCAGCCCGAGGCCAGGTTGTAAATGAGGGCACCGATTACAGAAGCGACGCCTCCGATGATCCCGTACACGATAGGACACAAGATCACGGCGAACACCCCTATGGCCCCTGCAAAAGGCATGCGCGCATGAGGGGCAAACGAGATCCCGGCCAGGGCGATCAGGCTGCAGAAGACTCCGGCAATCAGGCCCAGCAAACCGTACGAAACCAGGCCGACCTTGAACGCAGAAGCTGGACCAATACGCTTGACGATGGCCATATCCGTACCTCCTGGGACCGACTCATTCGCCGGTCCTATCCCAAGGACGAAAACGGGGGACAAAAGGATACAGGCGGGAGAGCCTTATTCCTCTGGCGGGATCCGTAACCCGGTCGCGCTCTCCACCCCGCGTGCGACTTCCGGGATGATGCCATGTTCGCGGTAAATGGGGTGCACCAGCTCTCGAATCGCCGGCAAGTAGTGCGCGAACCAGCCTGCACCCAAGATGCAAATCATGCCTCCGAGGATCAAAGTCCTAGGTGCGCCAATCTTGCTGGCCAGAGCGCCGGCCAGCAGGCTGCCGAACGGGGTCATCCCCATGAATGCCATGGAATAGAAGCTCATAACGCGACCGCGCTTGTCCTCGTGAACGATGGTTTGCAGAATGGTGTTGCTGGCGGCCGTTTGCTGCATCATGGCTCCGCCGGCGATCGGGATCAGCAGCAGCGAAAGCCATAGCAGGCGGGAGAAACCAAAGCCGATGAGCGCGGCTCCGAAAATGGCGGCCGTGATGGACAGCACACGGTCGAGTCCCAGGACAGTTCGACGCGCAGCCAGCCACATCGCGCTGATCAGCGCGCCCGCGCCTGCGGCGCCCATCAGAAAGCCCAGGGTATGCGGTCCACCATGCAGCACAGTACCGGCAAAAATCGGCATGAGGACGGTGTAAGGCATGCCTACCAGGCTGACCAGAGCGGCCAACAAGAGAATCGAGCGGATGGGCACGGAAGCGGTGACGTAGCTCCATCCCTCCTTTAGATCGTGGAGGACAGACTCGTCGGTTCTGGTTTGCGGGAGCACCACAATTCTCATGGCCAGCAGTGAGAGGATCACGGCGATATAGCTGAAGCCATCGATCAGGAAACAGTAACCCTCACCGGCGAGGGCAATCACGATACCTGCAATGGACGGCCCTAGAAGGCGGGCTACGTGGACCATGGAGGAATTGAGGGCGATGGCATTGCCCAGATCCTCGCGGGCTTCGATCATTTGCACCACGAAGGACTGGCGGGCCGGCATGTCGAAGGCGTTGATGAGGCCCTGGGCCAGGCTCAGCCAGAGGATGTCCGCGATGGTGATGGTCCCGCGCAGGGCCAGCACCGCCAGCGCGAACGACTGGAGCATAGAAAGCACCTGCGTGACCACGAGGGTGGTGTGCCGGTTCCACCGATCGACCCATACTCCAGCAAACGGCGCCAGAAAGAACGTTGGGACCTGTCCGGCAAAGCCCACCACTCCCAGCAGAAACGCCGAGTGGGTGAGGCGGTACACCAGCCAAGCGGTAGCGATGCGGGTCATCCAAGTGCCGATCAACGAGAGGCTCTGGCCGCCGAAAAACAGACGGTAGTTGCGGTGCCGCAGGGCGCGGACCACCAGCGTCCAGTTGGAATCGGTCTTGGCTGCCGGCATAGAGATTCCTTGAGAGGCTATCTTAATCAATCGGACGGTAGGCTTTGCCGAAGGTGTCTGTTTCCGAACAGTAGCTTCCCACGAGCGGACACTGCGCTCGCTTTGGTCCCGTTCCTGCTGTCGTATCTTATTAAAGACAAAAGCTTTGCCTGTAGTGTGGGCTGGCATGACGCTTGCCTTGATCAGGTTGATGGATATCCCCCGCACCTCTGGAGCAAAGGAACGTCGCAAGCGGCAGATCCTCTACGCCGCGGCGGGAGTCGCGCTCATAGCGCTGGTCACGATGGGCCTGTCGCGGTTGAAACCGGCAGCGCCCAGCGTGGAACGCTCCACAGTTTGGATTGATACAGTGAAACGCGGCCCGATGCTGAGGCAAGTCCGCGGGCTGGGTACGCTAGTGCCGGAAGAAATTCGCTGGATTCCGGCGGTCACCGAAGGACGCGTGGATCGTATCCCCGTCCTACCTGGAGCCGCGGTGAAGCCCGACACCATTCTGCTGGACCTCAGCAATCCGCAACTGCAACAGGAGGCGCTGGATGCCGAGTGGAAGCTGAAAGCCGCCGAAGCCGATTACAAGAACCTGGAGATGCAGTTGGCCAGCCAGGTCCTGGCACAGAAGTCCGAGTCCGCCAAGGCTGAGTCGGAGTACAGCCAGGCCAAGATGCAAGCCGACACCGACGCCGCCCTGCAGAAGCTGGGAGTGATTTCCGAAAACAGCTTGAAAGTCTCCACCACAAAGGAGCACGAGTCCGCCACCCGAAACCAGATTGAACACCAGCGGCTGGCCAACAGCGGTCAGGTACTGGAAGCCCAACTCCAGGCGAAGCAAGCGGAAGTCGAACAGTTCCGCGCCCTGTCCCAACTCAAGCAATCCCAGCTCGCGGGTCTGCATGTACGCGCAGGCACCGACGGCGTCCTCCAGGAGCAGACCCTGAAAGTAGGGCAGTGGGTGACGCCGGGAACGACTCTGGCCAAGGTGGTGCAGCCGACGCGGCTCAAAGCCGAATTGAAGGTGGCCGAAACCCAGGCCAAGGACATCCAACTCGGCCAACCCGCCTCGGTTGACACACATAATGGAGTGATCGCTGGTCACGTTACCCGCATTGATCCGTCTGTACAGAATGGCACGGTCACGGTGGACGTCGGCCTGGACGGCGCGCTTCCCCAGGGTGCCCGGCCAGACCTCAGCGTGGACGGCACCATCGACCTGGAAAGAATCGCTGACATCCTTTATGTGGGCCGTCCGGCGTTTGGGCAGGAAAAGAGCACGGTCGGTTTGTTCAAGCTCGAACCCGATGGCCAGACCGCGGTGCGGGCCCAGGTCCAACTGGGCCGCAGTTCGGTGAATACGGTCGAGATTGTGCAAGGGTTGAAAGAAGGCGACCAAGTCGTATTGTCCGACATGTCGCGCTGGGACAACTTTGATCGCGTACGGCTGGAATAGAGCAGGTCTCAGGTGTCGGCTCTCAGGTCTCAGGATCGCGAGTTAGACCTGGGAACCGAAGCCTGTGACCTGCGACCCGAGACCCGAAATCAAGAAGGACAACTCAATGACCGACGGCACGCTGATTCGGATGGAAAATATCACCAAGGTCTTTTACACGGATGAAGTGGAGACCCACGCGCTCTCAGGGGTGCATCTGGAGATCCGCAAGGGGGAGTACGTGTCGATTGCCGGGCCGTCCGGTTCCGGCAAATCCACCTTGCTGGCGCTCATCGGCCTGCTGGACTCTCCCAGCGACGGCACCTACACGCTGAACGAGCATTCGGTGGCCCAACTGAACATCAGCGAGCGCTCCCGCATCCGCAACCGCGAAATCGGATTCATCTTCCAGAGCTTCAACCTCATCGGCGATCTCAACGTCTACGAGAACGTCGAATTGCCGCTGACCTACCGCGGCATGTCCTCGACCGAGCGCAAGACCCGGGTGCAACAGGCGCTCGAACGGGTGGGGATGAACCACCGCACCAAGCACTATCCTTCCCAGCTTTCCGGAGGTCAGCAGCAGCGGGTGGCGGTAGCTCGCGCACTGGCTGGAAGTCCCTCCATCCTGCTGGCAGACGAACCCACCGGCAACCTGGACTCGCGCAACGCGGAGGCGGTGATGGACCTGCTGCGCGATCTGCACCGCGAGGGCGCCACCATCTGCATGGTGACCCACGATCCACGCTTCGCCTCCCATGCCGAGCGCCAGATTCATCTGTTTGACGGCCGGGTAGTGGAAGAGAGTGTCGAGGTGAGCTGATGGCCGCTGTCCTGCAGGACACGCTGCTGGAATCGGCGCCTTCCCGCCCAACCGCCCGAGTCGATCTCATAGGGGTTGTCTGCCACGAGTGAGCTTATGGAGACTTTTCTGCAGGACATCCGCTACGGTTTCCGCATTCTGGTAGCCTCGCCCGGCTTCGCCATCGTGGCCGTGTTTACCCTGGCGCTGGGCATTGGCGCCAACACCGCCGTTTTCAGCGTGATGAATGCGATCCTGCTGAATCCCAGTGGCGTGCCTCATCCCGACGGCGTGGTGGCGCTGCGCGCCAAGTATTCCGTGGGAAACCTGCAGAACATCAACCTGTCCCCGACGGATTTCGGAGACGCGGTCTCGGGGAAAGAGGTCTTCACATCGGCTGCGGTTCTTCAGGGAGGTAGTTTCAACTACAGCAGCAACGGGACCACGCCCGAGCGATTGACGGGGGCCAGGGTTTCCTGGCAATGGTTCGACGTGTTCTGGGCGCGTCCTCTGCTGGGCCGCGTTTTTCGCCCGGAAGAAGACCAGCCCGGCGCAGAGCACGAAGTAATGCTCTCCTATCTGACCTGGAAGCGCCGATTTGGAGGCGACCCCGACATCCTGGGGCGCACGCTACTGTTGAACCAGGAGTCCTACCAGGTCGTGGGAGTGATGGGGCCGGAGTTCAACTGGCCTAACCAGGCGGAGCTTTGGGTTCCTATCGCCCTGCCACCGGGGCGTTACTTCGACGAAAAGTACCGCTACAACGAATATCTCTTCACTGTGGGGCGCCTGCGACCTGGAATCACGGTGGGACACGCCAATGCCTATCTGCGACTGAGGTCTGCACAACACGTTTCGTCTGAAGGCCAGAACAGCTACGGTCAGGCTTCAGGCTGGGGAATCTTCTGCATGCCGCTGGTGGAGTTTATCTCCGGAACCTTGAACCGGCCGCTGCTGGTGCTGCTGGCCGCCGTGGGAATCGTACTTCTGATTGCCTGCGCCAACATTGCCGGTTTGCAACTGGCCCGGGCCTCCGGCAGGCAGCGGGAGGTCTCCATCCAGATCGCGCTCGGCGCCGGTGGCCGACGCCTGGTGCAGCAGGCACTGACGGAAAGCCTGCTGCTGGCCGTGGCTGGAGTCCTGCTTGGTCTGGTCGTGGCGAAAGCTGCCATTCCACTATTGCTGTTGCTGGCGCCGGCAGGCCTGATGCAGAACGTCCAGGTGCATGCCGGCGGAACGGTCTTGCTGTTTGTGGCTGCTCTCGGTGGGATCTGCGCTCTGCTATGCGGGGCCGCGCCGGCGTGGCACATGACGCATGTAGAGTTCTACGAGGCGCTAAAGGAAGGTGGCCGCTCGGAAACCTCCAGCCACAGCCGGCAGCGCCTTCGGTCCACGCTGGTGGTGGGCGAGATTGCGCTGGCCATGGTGTTGCTAGTGGGCGCGGGGCTTCTGCTGCGCAGTATGCAGCAGTTGGAACGAGTGGAGACCGGCTTCGATCCCCATGGCTTGATGTCGGCCGCGTTGTCGCTGCCCTCCACCATTTACAAGACTAACGAGCAACAGGCAGCTTTCTACGCTGCTGCCGAGGAGCAACTGAAGCACATACCGGGTGTGACCAGCGCCGCGGTTGTGGATTCGCTGCCTTTCGATAACAACGGCGGAAGCTCATCCTTCGAGATCGACGGTCGCACCCTGCCACCCAACGATCCCGGCCCGCATGGCAATATCCGCACAGTCTCGCCGGACTATTTCAAGACGCTGCGCATCCCGCTCATGCGCGGACGGGCATTCACGCCCGAGGACCGGCTCAAGACCCAGTTGGTTGTAGTGATCGACGAAACCTTGGCGCGCCAGTATTGGCCGCACGAGGAGCCGATCGGTCAGCGCATTTCTTTTGGCGGGAACTCTCCCAAGATGACCATTGTGGGAGTCGTGCAACATGCCAAGAGTTCTTCTCTCGAAGCGGATACAACCGAGGGCTTCTACTTTCTGCCGCAGGCGCAGTCGCCGTTTCGCTCCGCGGCGGTCGTAGTTCGGACCAATGGCTCCCATCCCGAGAGTTTGGCGGACGCGATGCAGTCCGCCATCCGCGCCGTAGACTCGAACCAGCCGCTCTACGACTTCAAGACTATGGAGCAGCGGGTGGATGACTCGCTGCTGGGCCGCCGTTTTCTGGTGATCCTGCTGTCGGTCTTCGCCGGGCTGGCATTGTTGCTCGCGGCGCTCGGACTTTACGGCGTAATCACTTACACGGTCCGGCTGCGCACCCGCGAGCTCGGCATCCGCATGGCGCTGGGCGCGCAACCGGCAGATCTGCTGCGCCTGGTTCTAGGCAAAGGGGCGCGCCTGGCGGCGATTGGCCTGGTCCTCGGTGTTTTCGTCACCTTCGCGCTTGGCCGCGCCCTCTCCAGCTTGCTGTTTCAGGTAAGCCTGTTCAATCCAATCACGCTGGTCCTGACCTCATTGGTGCTGATCTTCACCGTGCTGTTTGCCAGTTACCTGCCCGCGCGCCGCGCCGCGAAGGTCGATCCCGTGGTGGCTCTGCGCTACGAGTGAGCTATGGAGACTTTGCTGCAAGACGCACGTTACGCCTTCCGCATGCTGCGAAAGAGCCCGGGATTAACCGTGGTGGCGGTCGTCACCCTGGCGCTGGGCATCGGGGCCAATACGGCCATCTTCAGCGTGGTCAATGCGGTGCTGCTGCGCCCCTTGCGATTTGCGGAACCGGGACGGCTGATCACGATCTGGGAAAACGACAAAGTCGACGGAATCAGCAATCTCGGTTACCCAACTTTTCTGGATTTTCAGCGGCTCAATCATTCCTTCGACAAGGTGGCAGTGAGCAGCAGTTGGCTGCCGATCCTCAGCGGCGACGCCGAGGCCGAGCGCCTGCAGGGGCGGCGGGTATCCCGTGATTTCTTCAGCGTGCTGCGCGTGAAGCCACTCTATGGTCGTGACTTCACTCCCGAAGAAGACCGGCGGGACGTGAACCGCTCGGTGATCTTGAGCTACGGATTGTGGCAACGGCGCTTCGGCGGCGATCGCAGTGTGGTGGGCAAGACAATCCAATTGAGCGGGCGACCTTACCTGGTAGTGGGCGTTCTGCCTGCGAACTTCGAGCAAGTGTTCGACAGCTTCGGGGAACCGCCCTCAATCTGGGCTCCGCTGGGCTACGACCTGAGTCTGCCGTACGCATGCCGCGATTGCCGCCACTTGCAGGCCATTGGGCGGCTCAAGACCGGCGTTTCGTTGAATCAAGCTTCGGCTGATCTGGGGGCGATTTCGCGGGATTTGTATCGCCAATATCCCACCGAGTATTCGCAGGCCGGGGTAATCCTGATTCCACTGCAGGAGAAAGTGGTGAGTGCGGCTCGCACGCCCCTGTATGCCTTGCTGGGGGCGGTATTGCTGGTGCTGCTGATCGCCTGCGCGAACGTCGCAGGGCTGCTGCTGAGCCGCACCACGGAACGCAGCCGCGAGATTGCCGTGCGGACGGCGCTGGGCGCATCCCGTTGGCGGCTGACCCGGCAGTTGCTGACCGAAGGAATTCTGCTGTGCCTGTTGGGCGGCGCCCTGGGCCTGTGCCTTGGCTACTGGGGCGTAAGCGGATTTCCGGCGCTGGCGGACAGCAAGATTCCGCTGATGGAACGGGTGTCGCTTGACTGGAGAGTGCTCGCCTTTACGCTCGGTCTGTCATTGCTGAGTGGACTCTTTTTTGGCCTGGCTCCGGCATGGCATTTCGGCGCGGCGGAACCCGGCGAGACGCTGAAGGACAGGGGGAGAAGCTCCGCGGGAACCAAACGGCAAAGACTACGGAGCGCGCTGGTGGTTGCCAATGTGGCGATCGCGCTCGTCCTGCTGCTGGGTGCGGGTTTGTTGTTGCGCAGCCTGGGACGGTTGCTGAATGTAGATGCGGGTTTCGATGCCAGCAACGTTCTGACCGCAAATCTCGATGTGGGCGGTCCGAACTATAGGAAAGACCCGCAGATCGTGGCTTTCTACCAGCAAGTGCTGGAGCGAATCCGTGCGCTCCCCGGAGTGGAGAGCGTGGGAATGACCAGCCAGCTCCCCTTGGGAGGCAACGTAGACGGGTACGGCGTGCATGTGGAGGGAAAGCTGTCGCCGAATCCGCAGAACGATCCCAGCGCCGACCGCTACAGCGTCAGTCCGGATTATCTGCACACCATGCGTATCCCGGTGATCAGCGGACGTGCATTTACCGATGCAGATCGAGCGGATACGCAGTCCGTGGTGTTGGTGAATCAAACCCTGGCGCGGCGGATGTGGCCGGGGGAGGACCCATTAGGCAAGCGTGTCAAGGTAGGTGGCCTCGACGGTCCATGGAGGATCGTCGTGGGAGTGGTGGGCGATGTTTTGCATGGGGGGCTCGATGCATCCCACACCAACCAAATCTATCTTCCCGAGTCGCAATTCACTGACGGTACCGTGGTGCTGGTGATACGCACCGCAGCGTCATCCGTGAACTCGGAGGCCGCGGTTCGCCGCGCAGTCGCCGAGGTTGACAGAAACCAGCCTACCTCGAAGTTTGCCACGATGGACCAGGTCGTACTCCGATCACTCGCGCAGCGCAGCTTCACTCTGGGTCTTCTGGGCGGGTTTGCGGGCCTGGCCTTGCTACTGGCTGCTGTCGGCATTTATGGAGTGATCAGCTATCTGGTTTCCTTACGGCGCCACGAAATTGGCATTCGGATGGCCCTGGGAGCCAGTCCGGCGAATGTGCAGCAGATGGTGCTGCGCCATGGACTGAGGCTCGGCGCGATCGGAATTGGGCTGGGATTGGCAACGGGCTTGGGCGCCGGGCGAGCGCTTTCCAGCCTGCTGTTTCAAGTAAGTCCCACCGATCCGCTGGCGATGGCGGGAGGCGCTCTGTTGCTGCTGGCGATGGCGTTGCTGGCGAGTTACATCCCGGCGCGACGAGCCGCGCAGTTGGACCCGATGGCGGCGCTACGCCACGAATGAGGTAAAAGGGTGGAAAACCTGCTTCATGATTTGCGCTACGGCGTTCGCATGCTGCTGAAGAGCCCGGGCTTCGCCACGGTGGATGCAGTGTCCCTGGCAGCCTGCCTCTTGCCCGCGCGTCGCGCCACCAAGGTCGATCCCATGGTGGCATTGAGGTACGAGTGATATGGAAACTTTTCTTCAGGATGTTCGCTACGGCGTCCGCATGCTGCGGAAGTCGCCGGGCTTTACGGCGGTGGCTGTGCTCACCCTGGCCCTCGGCGTCGGCGCCAACACCGCCATCTTCAGCATTGTGGACGCGGTCGCCCTGCGGCTTCCGTTCCAGAATCCGAAGCAGATGGTGGGGATCGAAAACAGCTATTCCGACTCCGGCCTGACCCCGTCCTCTTTTGCCGATTTCGTGGACTGGCGCGAACAGAACCACTCGTTCGCCCAGTTGGTCGCCTCGTTTCGCTCCAGTTTCAACTTCACGGGCGGAAGGGAGCCGGAGCGGATTCAGGGTACGTACATTTCTCAGGACTATTTCGGTTTGTTCGGCGCTCGGCCGCTGGTCGGACGCGCGTTCTTGCCGGCGGAGCACAAAAAGGGTGCGGCTGGCGTTTGTCTGCTGAGTGAAAACTTCTGGCGCCACGAGTTTGCTTCTGATCCGGGTGTGCTGGGTCGTGCCCTCGCCCTGGACGGTGCCGCTTACACCGTGGTCGGCATCATGCCTGCCGGCACTCCAGACTTTCATGCTCCTCCTTATTCTGAGCTTTGGATTCCGCTCGAGGCCAAGCCGCCGTATGACGCGCACGGCACCAACTATCTCCAAGTGATTGGCCGTCTGAAGCCGGGGACAACGCGGGAGAGCGCTCTCCAAGAGATCAAAGCGATCCAGGAGCGCATTAACGTCCAATTCCCGCCCAACAAGCACGATGTAGACATCCAGCCCCTCACGGACGTGCTGCTGGGCGATACCCAGCCTGTCCTGCAGGTTCTGCTGGCGGCAGTCGGCTTGATTCTCCTGATTGCCTGTGCCAATGTGGCCAACCTGCTGCTGGCCCGCGGTACCGGCCGGGCCAAGGAGTTTGCCGTCCGCGAGGCCCTCGGAGCCAAGCCCTGGCGCATTGTCCAGCAATCGCTCACCGAAAGTGCGCTGCTGGCGTTGGCCGCATTACTGGCCGCCGTTCTGCTCACCCGCTGGGTGACACAGCTCTTTCTCGGCTTCTGGCCACAGAACCTGCGCCAGCCGGACGTGGTTTTGGATTGGCGCGTGGCGGGTTTTGCGGCCCTGGTGTCCTTGATCGCGGTGATGCTGTTCGGCTTGGCGCCCGCGGTGCTGGCGTCACGAAGCAACCTGAACCTGGCCATGAAGGAAGGTTCGCGCCAGACCACCGGCTCCACCAGCCACGGCCGCCTGCGCGCGATTTTCGTGGTGTCTGAAATGGCGCTGGCGCTGGTTCTGGTCATTGCCTCGCTGCTGACGCTGCGCAGCTTCAATCGTCTGCTGCACACCGATCCCGGTTTCAACCCGGGGAGACTGCTGACCGCTCGCATTGCGTTGCCGGACAACCGCTACTCAGAAGCTGCGGGGCAGAGATTCTTCCAGGATCTGCTCGATCGGATCAGCATCCTGCCAGGCGTTCAGTCTGCGGCGGCTGCAGCGTATGTTCCCCTGGGAAACGGCGGGCAAACTGGCGATTTCGAGGTCGAAGGCCGTTTTTCGCAAACCGGCGGTGGCCCGTTCGCCGAAGAACACTTTGTCACTCTGAACTACTTTCAAACCATGCAAATTGCCCTGCTGCGGGGGCGCGCCTTCGCTGAGACCGACCGGCAAAGGATGCCCAAAGTCGTCATGATCAATGACTACATGGCCCGTCAGTTGTGGCCCGGGGAGAACCCGATCGGCAAGCGCATTCAAGTGCTCAGCGCTCCCAACGATTGGAGCGAGGTGATCGGTGTCGTCGCCGACGTCAAGGCGGCTGGGCTGAATGCTCCTCCGGCCATGCAGATCTACCTGCCAACACTGCAACACCCGATCTCAGACATGTTCGTGGTAGTTCGAGCTGCCACTGATCCCGAGACTCTGGTCCCTGCCATCAAGCGCGCTGTGTTCGACATAGACAGCCAGCAGCCGGTTTCCAACATTGCGCTCATGGATGAGTTGATGGTCCGGTCGCGCTCCGGGTCGCGTTCTTCCACGTTCCTGCTCGCCATCTTCGCGGGATTGGCGATGCTGCTGGCGGGGGTGGGAATTTACGCGGTCATGGCCTATACGGTCGGACAGAGGGCGCATGAGATCGGGATTCGCATGGCTCTGGGGGCTGCCGACTGGGACATCCACAAGATGGTGTTGGGGATGGCCCTGCGTATGGGCGCGTGGGGCCTGGGCATCGGTCTGCTCGCGGCCTTGGTCGTGACTCGCTTTCTGCAAACCCTGCTGTTTGGCATCACCGCGACGGATGCCGTGACCTTTGCATTGTCCGCTGTGTTGCTGGGCGGAGCAGCGCTGTTCGCCAGTTACATCCCGGCGCGGCGCGCCACCAAAGTGCATCCCATGGTGGCTCTGCGGTACGAGTGAGGAGAGACGCGAATGATTCAACTGCGGAACATTGAACGGCTCTACAAAACCGGCGCGGGTGCAACCTTCGTGCTTCGCCGCATCAACCTGGAGATTCGTCAAGGCGACTTTGTCACCGTCATGGGGCCGTCCGGGGCAGGGAAGTCCACCCTGCTCAGCATTCTCGGCATGCTGGACGATGCCTGGACTGGTGAGTACCACTTCCTGGATCATGCGGTGCACAAGCTGGACCGCAAGAAGCGGGCGGACCTCAATCGGCAGTACATCGGCTTTGTCTTCCAGAGCTATCACCTGCTCGACAATCTGACGGTGTACGAGAACCTCGACGTGCCGCTCTCCTATCGCAATATCGGGCGTGCGCAGCGCGCCAGCATGGTGGCGGAGGCCCTGGACCGCTTCCAAATTGTCGGCAAGAAAGACCTGTATCCGAGCCAGCTTTCCGGCGGACAGCAGCAGTTGGTGGGTGTGGCCCGGGCGGTGGTGGGAAATCCCAAGCTGATTCTTGCCGACGAGCCCACTGGCAATCTCCACTCCAGCCAGGCCAAGGACATTATGGAATTGTTCAAGCGCCTGAACGACCAAGGGACGACCATCGTGCAGGTAACGCACTCAGAAGTAAACGCCGCCTACGGCAACCGCACCATTCAGTTGTTTGATGGCTGGATTACCAACGAGCCGAAAAATCCGGAAGTAGCCGCCGGCAAACAGCCCATTGCCGCCATTGGCGCGCAGCCACAGGGGTAGAGATTGATTTTTGCAAAAATTTGCAGGAGACCCATGAACAAGGTGAACCGCATTTTGTGGGCTAGCGTCATGTTCCTGGCGTGGACCGTCCTCGTCGGCGCACAATCACTGCCGAACTTCGTCCAGCCGGCCGCCCATTTCCCCAACCCGGTCGGGCCGTACATCGCCCGCCAGGTGCCGGAACCCACCTTCGGCAACACGCCGCGCCTCGAGACTCTCTTGAAGGACGGGAAGCTGATGCTGTCGTTAAGCGACGCCGTCAGCCTGGCCTTGGAGAACAATCTTGACCTGGCCATTGCCCGCTACAACCTCAATATTGCGGATACCGACGTCCTGCGCGCCAAGTCGGGTGCCACCGTCCGCGGCGTGGCCACCGGACTGGTTCAGGGTACTCCCGGAGGGGGAATCGGAGGGTTCGGCACAGGTGCGTCCGGCGCCGGAGCCGGCGGCACCACCGGCGGCGCGGGGGGCGCCGGCACCGGAGCTTCAGGTCTAGTGGAATCGACGCTGGGCACCGGCGCACCGGTGGATTCATATGATCCGATCTTGAGCGCAGGTTTGCGAATCGAGCACGGGACCTTCCCCCTGAACAGCAGCGTGCTCAGCGGCCAGGTTCCATTCCTGCAACAAAACGTCGGCACGGCGAATTTCAATTATTTCCAGGCCTTCCGCTCCGGCACCAGCATGTCAGTTGATTTCGACAATGCCCGCACCACCGACAACACCACCACCAGCAGCCTTGTGCCCCAGATCCAGTCCGGTTTTCGCCTCACCCTGCGGCAGAGGCTGCTCTCGGGTTTCGGGGTCGGACCCAATACGCGCTTTATTCGCATCGCCCACAACAATCGCGAAATTTCTGATGTGGCCTTCCGCAACCAGGTGATCGCGACGGTCTCGCAGATCCAGAACATTTATTGGGACCTGGTCAACGCGTACGAAGACATGAAAGTGAAGGAACGTTCGCTCGCGCTGGCCGACAAGACGCTGTCCGACGATCGCGACCAGGTCAAAATCGGCGCGCTCGCGCCCATCGAAGTGATGCGGGCAGAAAGCGAAGTGGCGGCCCGAAGCCAGGACCTTCTGCTCTCGCAGAACGAACTGCAGTTGCAGGAATTGTTGATCAAGAACGCGATCACCCGCGACCTGAGTGACCAGGTGGTCGCCGCGGCACCGGTCGTTCCGACCGACACCATGAGCATCTCCGACCAGGAAGCTGTGGTCCCGGTGCAGGACCTGATCGGAGACGCGCTCTCCCATCGTCCCGAGCTGGCCGAGGCGCGCATTGATCTTCACAACCGCGACCTCAGCCGCAAGGCGGCGTCCAACGCCATGTTGCCGACCATGGACTTCGTTGCCTGGTACGGGGCTTCTGGGCTCGCGGGCGAGCAGAACCCGAGCCTTTCCCCGCCTCCAGATAACCCGATTCCACGTTCCGGGTTCCCCAACGCTTTCGCCACCCTGTTCCGCAATGATTTTCCCGATTATGCTGTCGGCCTGAACATCACCATCCCGCTGCGTAACCGGGCGGCGCAGGCCGACGAGATACGCTCCCAACTGGAATATCGCCAGGCGCAACTTCGCCTGCAACAACTGCAGAACCAGATCGGCATTGAAGTGCGCAACGCGCAGTTTGCCCTGCAGCAAAACCGCGCCCGCGTGACCACCGCCCGCAAGGCGCGCGACCTGGCGCAACAAACACTCGAGATCGAGCAGAAAAAATATTCTCTCGGCGCGTCCACCAGCTATCAGGTCCTGCAATTGCAAAGGGACTTGGCGCAGGCTGAGTCGAACCTGGTGTCCGCCATGTCGGCGTACGAAAAATCGCGGGTCGAGCTGGACCGGGTCACGGGCCTGACCTTGTCTCATGCGGGGATCCAACTCCAGGATGCGGAGAGCGGGCATGTGGGAACGCTTCCGATTCTGCCCGGGGTTGCTCCACGCTCCGACACTGCTCCTGCCGAACCGCAACCGCCACCCAAGAGTTGAGGGGACATCCGCGTGAGCAGCGTAGAATTCATAAACCAAGCCGCCACTATGACCGCCACTACCAATCCGCGGGTGCTGATTGCCGATGACCAGCGCGACGTGCTGGAAGCTCTACGCCTTCTGCTGAAGCGGGAGGGCTTCGCCATTGAGACCACCGCTTCTCCCGCTGGCGTTCTCGACCAGCTGCAATCGCGGGAATTTGATGCCGCGCTCATTGACCTCAACTACGCTCGCGACACTACCTCGGGCCAGGAAGGCCTGGACCTGCTTTCGCGTATCCAGGCAATCGATAGTACTCTTCCGGTGATCGTGATGACGGCGTGGGGCAGCGTGGACCTGGCAGTCGAGGCCATGCGGCGCGGCGCGCGCGACTTCATCCAGAAACCGTGGGAAAACGCCCGTTTGCTGGCCATCCTGCGAACCCAGATCGAACTCAGCGGCGCGGTGCGCCGCAGCCAGCAACTGGAGGCCGAGAACCGCCTGCTGCGTGCGGAGGGCGCTCCCACATTCATCGCAGAGGCCGACGTCATGCAGCCCGTCCTGAGGCTGATCAGCAAAGTCGGTCCCTCCGATGCCAATGTTCTGATTACCGGCGACCACGGCAGCGGCAAGGAGGTGATCGCACGCACTCTGCATGCGCTCTCCAAGCGGGCTTCGCGTCCGCTGGTCACCGTCAACACCGGCGGGCTTTCAGAAGGCATCTTCGAAAGCGAGCTCTTCGGCCATGTGCGTGGCGCGTTCACCGACGCCAAGACCGACCGCATTGGCCGCTTCGAGTTCGCCCACGGCGGGACGCTCTTCCTCGACGAGATTGCCAACGTGCCGCTTTCGCAACAAGCCAAGTTGCTGCGCGTGCTGGAAAGCGGCGAGATGGAGCGGGTAGGATCCTCGCGCACCCAGCGCGTGGACGTGCGCATCATCTCCGCCACCAATGCCAATCTTGACCAGGAAGTAGCCAACGGTCGCTTCCGCCAGGACCTGCTCTTCCGCCTGAACACGGTGGAGATCCACATTCCGCCGCTGCGCGAGCGGCGGCGCGATATCCCGGTCCTGGCCATGCACTTCCTCAAGCGATATGCCGATCGCTATCGCAAACCGACCACCAACTTCGAGCCCGCGGCCATGCAGATGATGCTCGAATACGCCTGGCCGGGAAACGTACGCGAGCTGGACCATTCGGTCGAGCGCGCGGTCCTGCTGGCGCAGGGCGCAGCCGTCCAGGTCAGCGATCTGGGACTGCGCGAGACTCGCGACAGCCTGCCCAAGATGGAAGACCTCAGCCTGGAAGAGGTCGAATCGCTGCTGGTTCGCAAAGCCATCGACCGTTATGGGGGTAATATTAGCCAGGCAGCGGAGGCCCTCGGCCTGAGCCGCAGCGCGCTCTACCGCCGTCTGCAGAAATATGGGATCGGCAGCAGTTAAACCGCCACAGCAGGGAAGCGCAGCCCGGGCAATCCCGGGAGGCCAGCCGCGCGCCTCCCTTCGGCGGAAACCCAGGCGCCGCCTGAGCCACGAAAACCGGGTTTTGCTTCTGGCATTAGCGGCTGGAGCCCCGGCACTCCTGCTTTCCGTCATCCTCCTCTGGGCGGGCGATCACACGGACAGCACCCGATGGACCCTCACCACCCTGATCGCCATCCTCTGGCTCGGTTTCGCATTTTCGGTTCGATCCACCGTCGTGCGCCCCCTGCAAACCCTGTCCAACATGCAGTCGGCTTTGCGCGAAGGAGATTTTTCCTTCCGCGTGCGCGGAGCCAGCGCAAACGACGCTCTGGGCGAGCTTATGCTGGAGGTGAACACGCTCTCCGAGATGTTGCGCGAGCAGCGCCTTGGGGCCATGGAAGCCACCGCCCTCCTCTCCACCGTGATGACCGAGATCGACGTCGCCGTCTTTGCGTTTGACGGCGAGCACCGGTTGCGCTTGGTCAACCGGGCTGGAGAACGCCTTCTCGGGCAACACACGGAACGGCTATTAGGCAAGACAGCCGGTGAACTCGGCATGGCTGATTGTCTGGAAGGGGAATCGGCACGTACCCTGGAACGAAATTTTCCCGGAACCTCCGGACGCTGGGGCATGCGCCGCACCACCTTCCGTCAGGGAGGAGTGCCCCACCACCTGGTGGTGCTGGCCGACTTGAGCCGCACCTTACGCGAGGAAGAACGGCAAGCGTGGCAGCGCCTGGTCCGCGTGCTCGGGCACGAACTCAACAATTCGCTCGCGCCCATCTGCTCCATCGCCGGCAGCCTTGAGGATATCGTCAAGCGCGAGTCGCGCCCCGCCGACTGGGAAGAGGACCTGCGCCGCGGCCTGCGCGTGATCGCCGAGCGCTCCGACGCCCTCAGCCGCTTCATGCGCGACTACGGCCGCCTCACCCGCCTGCCCAAACCGCAACTGCGCCCCGTGGGGATCAGTTCGCTGGTCCGCGCCGCCGTGGGCCTGGAGCAGCGCATGCCGGTCGAAGTCCTGCCTGGGCCGGAGCTCACCATCGAGGCCGATCCCGATCAATTGCAGCAGCTCCTCATTAATCTCATCCGCAACGCGGTGGATGCCTCGCTCGAAACCGGCGGCAAAGTGCAGATCGGCTGGTCGAAAAACGGCAGCTCGGTCAATATCTATGTGCAGGACCAGGGGCCGGGCATCGCCAACCCCACCAACCTGTTCGTGCCGTTCTTCACCACCAAGCCGGGAGGTTCCGGCATCGGCCTGGCCCTAAGCCGCCAAATCGCCGAAGCCCACGGAGGAAGCCTGACCGTGGCCAACCGCCTCGCCCAACGCGGGTGTGAGGCCAGCCTGCAACTGCCGCTGCGGGGGTAAGTGCCCCTCCTTCGGCGCAGAACGTGAAAGTCACAGCAGTACCGTGTCTCGCAACCCTTGGTGCGGGAAGGGGTTTATCCCATTATTGTTGTTAACTGGCGGTGTCCGCCTTTGGTTTACGGACTTACCACCTGGGTAATCGGCGACGCGATATTGGGGTTGTAATTGCTGTCGCCAGAATACTGAACTGTGATCGTATGTGTTCCGACGCTGAGTTTCGAGGTCCGGAAATACGTGCGGGCCGGTTGCAAACGGACCACTGCCAGGGTCTGACCGTCATCCTTGAGCGTAATGGTGCCAGTCGGCGCGGGGCGGCCAGGAAACGTCGGCGTCACCTGAACGGCGAACGTGACCGTCTGCCCCGCCTTCGACGGATTAGGCTGAGATGTCGCCCGCAGATGGCTTCCGCCCAGACTGAGAAAGATACTGACGGTATCGGTCGGCGAGCCATTCGAAACGGCAAGGTCGGGAGCTCCGTCATGGTTAAAATCGGCGACCGCGGTGGTGAAGGGCGCAGAGGCTGCCTCAGTGTTCACTCCGGTCTGAAAAGTTCCATCCCCGTTCCCGAACAGAATGGTGACTCGCTCCCCGTCCGTCGAGAATGGTGCAGCGATGATCAGGTCGAGATTGCCGTCACCATTTATGTCAGCCGTATTCACCAATGCCCCGTCGCCGATGTCAGTAAATAAACCGGGAGATTGGAAGGTTCCGTCGCCATTGCCCAGGAGAATGCTGATGCCGGCGAAAAAAAGAGCTCCGTGTCCGATTGCTACATCCAGGTTCCCATCATGGTTGAAGTCTCCGGCAAACACCATTGCCGCGCCCCGGCGAATGGTGACTTGCACGGCTGGCTGAAATGTCCCGTCGCCATTCCCCAGCATGATGTTCAACAGCGAGAACCCGTTGCCGGGAGTCGGGCCAACGATGTCAAGGTACCCGTCATGATTGAAATCCCCGACGGCAATGGACAAGGCGGAGTTAGGGGGAAAATCTATGGGGGGACCGAAGCTGCCATCACCGTTGCCCAGCAACACCCCGACTAGCGTGGCGATGTCCAACTTCCCGTCGCTATTGAAATCGGCAACCAGCGGAGAAAGGAACGAGCCGCCATTCGGGTAATCCACCTTCGACTGGAACGTGCCATCGCCGTTCCCGAGGAAAATGGCAACGTTACTGCCATCCGCAGCCGCAAAATCGGGATTTCCATCTCCGTTGAAGTCCGCAGCCACAACCGTGGTTGAGCCGAATGATGTGGCGAAGTCCGTTCTTTGGCGGAATGCGCCATTGGCGTCCTGCAGTAGAACGCTGGCCGTATAGAAGTAATTGGCGGTTACTAGGTCGGGTCTGCCGTCATGATTGAAGTCCGCCACTGCCATGCCGTTAGGAAAATCCAGTGTCGCGTAATCCGCTCGCACGGCAAAGCTGTTGCGGCCCTGTTGCGACAGGACAGCGACACCAGTCCCGCTGGAAACCGCCATATCCCCCTTTCCGTCGCCATTGAAGTCTCCAACCGCTATGCCATACGGATACGCGCTCGCGGCATAATCGGTGCGATTTTGTAGAGTGCCATCGCCGTTGCCGAAGAACACGCTCACCGTGTCCGAGTAGTAGGTTGTGACGGCGACGACATCAAGCTTGCCATCGTGATTCAGATCGCCGGTAGTAACGAATGTCGGAGACGGTAAAAAGTAATCCTGATGTGCTTGCAATGTACCATCGCCGTTGCCTAGCAGAACGCTCACACTTTCGCCGCAGCACTGGTTGTTTCCGGTGATCACGTCCAGATTGTGATCCTGGTTGAGGTCTCCGAGCGTGACTACCGCCGGGCCAATGCCGGTTTCGAAGTCTCGCTCCTGTTGAAACGTGCCATCCCCATTACCCAATACGACAATGACGTCAAAGACATTGTCTGTAACCAGATCGACCTTGCCGTCATGGTTCAGGTCACCGGCCGCCAAGCCCACGGTATCGCCGCTAATGGAAACGGATCTCGCAGGCTGGAAAGTCCCGTCGCCGTTACCGAGCAAAATGCCAATGGCCCTATCGTTAAACGCAAGGTCGAGTTTTCCGTCTCCGTTGAAATCGGCAGCCACAAGGGACGACGGTGCTCCGCCCTGCTGGTAGTCGACATGGTTCTGAAATGTTCCATCGCCATTTCCCAGCAGAATAGAGATCGTGGTGCCATAGCTGTTTGCTGTAGCGATATCAGGGGCTCCATCGCCATTAAAGTCGCCGATGACCAACGACTGGCTGGTGTTTGCAATGGGATAGTCCTGATGTGCGCCGAAAGTACCGTCTCCCCTCCCCAGAAGCACACTGATAGTTGCACCACTGTTGGCCGTGACCACGTCCAGCTTCCCGTCTCCATTGAGGTCAGCAGTAACGACTGCGTAGGCATTGCTGGGCGTTGCATAGACCGGCGGTAGGTCTAGAAAGACTTGCGCTGAGCCAGTCCCGACGGCTGCGTACAAAAGCGCCGAGAGCACCCCAAGAGTCATAAGTCGGTCGAAGAAAGGATTGTTGTTGCGAGGCCGCATGGTTACCGCCAATACTCGAACTGTACGTCTTACCATGAGCGTCTGTGCCGGGACGGGTAGCCCAGGTCTGCGTGGCTCACTACATCCTTGCTGTCTGCTCGCGGCAAGACTTTGGGGGTGGCCCAGGTCTTGCGGTTTTCGAGACCTGGAGCCTTCCCTTTGATACCCCGCTGACGAGTTGCTGGGAACCCTCGGAACCCTCGGGACAGACGGGACGTTCACCGGTTTTTGCGAATTGGAACTCGGGGTACGTCCCGTCTGTCTCCGGTTTTCCGGCTCCTCCTAAGGAGCTTCAGCAATCGGGCTAGTCACGAATCCGTGGTAAGTGATGAAGTCATCGGTGTAGGCGCCTACAAGCTGGCCCGAAGGGCTAATGCCGTATGCCGCGGTCGCCCTTACACCGGGGTAGCCGAACGAGGCAAAGTTCCCGTTCAACAGTGCAAAACCGAAATCTGAGCCGCCCTCTGCATAATACCCGACAATCACGCCGCCGTCGTTGATGCCCCATGCCAAGGTCTGCTGCGGCCCGGGAAAGTCAATCTGCTTGACCTGCCCGTGGCTGTACACGTAGCCGTGATAATCATCCCACCCCACCACCGTGCCGAAGTTGTTGATGCCGGTCGCGTAGGCATAGACATGCTGGCCGGGAAAGCTGAGCGCCTTGAAGTGGTCGCCCCGCGCGGCGAAGGGGTCGGTGAAATAGGGATTGCCCGCACCCCCCACGATCTCCCCGGCGTTGTTGATCCCGTACAGAAAGGTCCGGGTGCGGTTGCCGGGGCGGACCGGGGTAAAGGTGGTGCCGTCGTACACGAAACCGCGGTCATACAGGTCGCCGCTGAAACCGACGATCAGGCCTGCATCATTGATGCCGGTGGCCAGCGTGGACACCGCCCCCGGGTAGTCGAAAAAGGTGAACTGCCCCCGCGCAGCAGGAAGGCGTGATACGGCCCGCTGGTGCTGTTGGCGTACCATCCCACCATGTCCGCGGCTGCATTAATCCCCTTCACGATGGTGACGCTGGCACTGGGCACGTCAATGGTGGTGAATGTGATCCGGGTGGTTTTCCCGTGCCCCAACGGGACGGTGGTGCCGGCGTCCTGGGCGCTGGCCAGCGCCACGGCCAAGAGCAAGAGAACCACCCTACAACCGAGTTTGCGGACATCAGGCATGGAGCCTCCCAGGCCGGGGGGCAGTGTCGCGGCTTCGCAGATTATTCCCCGGTTGGCCTTTCAGGTCAACGTGAAAGAGTTTGCAGCAGGGAAGAGCTTCCCAGGCCGGCGCTTGGAGAAAAATAGGCGGTTGGCAGCTTGCGACGGTGCTGATTCTCGGGAAGGCAGTTACCGCAGCGCCGTGCTGCGCCACCCAAAATCATTGGCTAAACCTGGGAGAAAGCCCCCAAACCAGCCCCCGGCAAGGCTTTCCGCCCAAAGCAACCTCTGGACAATCGCCCCAGATTAGTGTAAAAACATCAGAGATTTGAAGGGGTGAGCCAATGGAATGGACAGTACCTCAGTTTGAAGAAGTAGCCCTCAACTGCGAAATCAACTCCTACGCGAGTGCCTCGTTATAATCTGTAGGAATGCGGATTGAAATCCTGGGCTCGGCCGCAGGCGGCGGTTTTCCGCAGTGGAACTGTGGCTGCCCCAACTGCTCGGCGGTCCGCGCCGGGACTTTCCCAGGCAAGGCCCGCACCCAAACCCAGGTCGCTCTCAGCAACGACAACCAATCCTGGTATTTGCTGAATGCTTCGCCTGATCTGCGCCTGCAGATCGAAGCTACACCCGCGCTCCATCCCCGGGGCAGCGGCCGGGGTTCTGGCATCAAGGGAGTGGTGCTCAGCAGCGCCGATCTCGATCAAGTTGCGGGTTTGCTTTCACTACGGGAGTTGCAGCCGTTCCGGATTTATTGCACGCCCTCGCTGTGCCGCATCCTGCGCGAGCACAACAGCGTGTTCGGCATGCTGAACCGGGTTCCTAACCAGGTTGTATGGACGGAGATCAAGCCGGGAGAGAGTTTTCCCGTGGCCTCGGTGGACGGCGAAGACTCGGGATTGTGCTGCGAGCCGTTCTCGCTGGGCAGCCGGTATCCCACCTACGTCGCTGATCGCTCCGCTGACCTGTCACCAGACGAAGCTTCGCTGGGACTGTTGCTGTCATCCTCCTCCGGTGGACGATTGGCTTATCTCCCGGCCGTTCCCAAGGTGGACGACGCCCTGCTGCGCCGTCTGGATACCGCCGATCTGCTGCTGTTCGACGGCACCTTCTGGAGCGATGATGAGCTGATTCGAGTGCAAGGCCAGGGCGCGACGGCGCGAGAAATGGGCCATATCCCTGTCTCCTCGCCCGAAGGCAGCTTGCGGAAGCTGGCCGCGCTGCGCCGCCCCCGCAAAATCTTCTTGCATGTGAACAATACGAATCCCATGCTGAACGAGTCCAGTCCGGAAAACGCTCAGGTGCGGGCGGCTGGGTGGGAGATCGCCGAGGATGGGTGGGGGTTCGAGTTA
Source organism: Terriglobia bacterium (assembly GCA_020073165.1). Classification (GTDB taxonomy): domain Bacteria; phylum Acidobacteriota; class Terriglobia; order Terriglobales; family Acidobacteriaceae; genus JAIQET01. The sequence continues at coordinate 248,581 of JAIQFP010000001.1, forward strand.
TGACAAGTTGCGAGTTGCGAGTTGCAAGTTGCGGGCAGCAAGCCTCTTGGTTGCTTGCAAGTCGGCACTCGGTACCCGCAACTCTTGAGAGTGAATCATGAAAGCGGCTGCCGGGACATCGACCGACGCAACACTTCTTTCGCCCGAGGAACTGCACGCCCGCTTGCGTCAGGTGGGCGAAGAGCGCTATCACCATCGTCATCCTTTTCATGTGATGATGCATGAGGGCCAACTCAGCCGCGGTCAACTGCAGGCCTGGGCCTTGAACCGCTATTACTACCAGAGCCGCATCCCTATCAAGGATGCCATCATTCTCTCGCGCAGCGAGGACGCCGAGTTCCGCCGGGCCTGGCGCAAACGCGTGGTGGACCACGACGGCGACGCCACTCACGAAGGCGGCATCGAGCGCTGGATCAAACTGGCAGAAGCCACCGGCCTCGATCGCGAACGCGTTCTCCGCGGCGCAGAGGTGCTGCCGGCGACGCACTACGCTGTGGACGCCTATCTCGAGCTGGTAAGAGGCCGCACCTTCCTGGAAGCGGTGGCATCTTCTCTAACCGAACTATTTTCACGTGATCTGATCGCCCTGCGTATGGACCGTCTGCGCCAGCACTATCCCTGGCTGTCCGGCGGGCTGGACTACTTCACCGCGCGTCTCGACCAGGCGCCCGAGGATGCGCGCTTTGCATCGCAGTGGGTCATCGAGCACGCGCACACGCGCGCCGAGCAGGAACTGGCCATCGCCGCGCTGCGCGCCAAGTGCGACATCCTGTGGGCGCAACTGGACGCGCTCTATTTTGCCTACGTGCAGCCGGGATGGCCGCCTCCAGGCGCGTTTCGCATCGAGGAGTCGTAGGCATGGCCCGGCCGCTGGGTTCGAGTCAGCCGCGCTTCGCTCCCGGATGTCGCTGGGGCAAGCAAGGCGACGACCAGGTCGTACTTTTTCCCGAGGGAATGATTCGGTTGCAAGGCACCGGCCAGAGCGTGCTGGAACTGTGCGACGGAGAGCGTACCGTCGAGGAGATTGTCGGAGTGCTCGCGGGCCGATTCAACAGCGCTGATCCGGCAAAGATTCGAGAAGACGTCACCGCGTTTCTGGAGGCCCTGCAACAGAAGCGCATCGTGGACTATTGATGATTCCCAACCCTCTGGCGCTCATTGCCGAGATCACGCACCGCTGCCCGCTGCATTGCGTCTATTGCTCGAACCCCCTGCAAATGGCTGGCGCGAAGGAAGAACTGGCAACGGGAGGCTGGCTGCGTGTTTTTCAGGAGGCTGCCCGGCTGGGAATTCTTCACCTGCATCTGACGGGCGGTGAGCCGCTGGCCCGCTTGGATCTGAAGGAGTTGGTCGCGGGTGCGCACGCATGCGGTCTCTACAGCAACCTGATTACGTCAGGCATCGGCCTCTCCGAAACTCGTTTGAAGGAAATAGTGGAGGTAGGGCTCGACCACATCCAACTGAGCTTCCAGGATGCCCGGGAGGGACCCGCCAACTGGATTGCCGGGGCGAAGGCCCACGCTCACAAGGTTGCGCTGGCTGCCACGATTCGCCGGTTCCCGATCGCGTTCACGGTCAACCTGGTCGTACATCGTCAGAATCTCGATTGTCTTGAGGAGATGATCACTTTCATCGAGCAACTTCAACCCGAGCGGGTGGAGATCGCTCACGCCCAGTATTACGGCTGGGCGCTGAAGAACCGCGATAGCCTGATGCCCACTCGGGAGCAACTGGACAATTGCTTGCGCATCGTCGAGGCCGCTCAGCAGAGGCTTTCGGGGACTATGCGTATCGATTGCGTCGTGCCCGACTATTACGCGCGTTATCCCAAGGCCTGCATGGGCGGCTGGGGACGCCGCCTGATGCTGATCGATCCTGCCGGACGCGTGCTCCCGTGCCACGCCGCCGGCGTCATTCCCGGCATGCAGTTCGACAACGTGCTCGAGCACCCGTTGGAATGGATCTGGACGGATTCATCCGCCTTCCAGCGCTTTCGCGGGGAAGACTGGATGCCGGACCCCTGCCGCAGTTGTGACCGCCGGAGCGAGGATTTCGGCGGTTGCCGCTGCCAGGCGTTTCTGCTCACCGGCGATGCCAGCGCCACGGACCCAACGTGCTCGTTAGCGCCCATGCACAATGTAGTGGAAAACGCGCGCCTGCAAGCTGCAGGCCAAGGGAGCGCCTCCGAGGTGGTCTGGCTCTACCGGCCCAATCCGGAATAATGAAAGGGCGGCAGGCTTCTGCCGCCCCCGGAGACGCAGCAAGCTGCATCTCTGCAGAATCATCTCAAGCGCCTAACCAATCGGGGAAAACAGGACCAGGGTCTTTGGCAGCTGCAGGAACCCGTCCTCGAAATCAATCCCGAAGCGCGACGCGCCACCCACACTCCATACATCGGTCGTCCCCGGCAGAACGAAGATTCCGTTCAGTTGTTGCGCCAGGCCCCGGGTCGGGCTGGGAATGATCGTCCAAGTATTGCCATCGAAGTGTTCGATCAGGGTGGTGTGCTGTCCTGCGGTTGCGGCGGTCTCATAAAAGCCGGCGGCATAGAGGTCGCTTCCCGATACCGCTGCGACCCCGTGAAGCGTGTTCAGGTCTCCACGGGCCTCACCCTGGTTGGGGCTCGGCACCACCGACCATTGGGTTCCATTCCAGTGTTCGATCAGGGTCAAGGTGTTCTGTGCGTTGGCATCGGCGATGAAGCCGACCGCGGTGACGTCGTTGGCCGCAACCGACTGGACGCTGAGCAGTACATTCTGGTCGAGAAATTGCTTGGGCAGCGGGTTAGGCGTAGAAACGGTTTTCCAGGTGGCGCCGTCAAAATGCAGAGCCAGGGTCTGGACGGACACGGTGGCCTGGTCGGTCGAGTTGCCGACCGCCCAGATGTCGGTGGCGGAGCTCGCCGTGACCGCGGAAAGCAGGTTGCCGGTGGGGCTGGGATTGGGGCTGGGCACAACGCTCCAGGCGGTGCCATCCCAGTGCTCGATGAGGGTCAGTACGGCACCGTTGGAGGCAGGTTGGTAACCGACCACGTAAATGTCGTTCGCGGCCAGGGCCACAATGCCATTCAAGGCAGCGTTGTCGTTGGTATTCAGCGCGGGAGTATGCACCGGCGTCCACGCCGTACCGTCCCAGTGCAACACCATCGGTTTAAGCAGCGCGTTACAAGTAAAGAAGAAACCCACGGCCCACACGTCGTTAGGGGCAACTGCCGCCACCGCATTCAGGACGTTTCCGCTGTTGCCCTGGCAGTGCGAGCCGGGATTTGGGGTGCGCACCAGCTTCCACTGGCTTCCGTCCCAATGCATGGCGAGGGTTCGGGAGTCGTTGAGATTGTTGTCGTTCTGGTAACCGACCGCCCAGGCATCACTCGTGGAAAGTGCCGCCACCGCATTGAGGGTGTTCCCCTGAACGTTGGGGCTGGGGCTGTTCTGAATCGCGAATATGGAGGTTTGCGCAGTGGACGGAACCGCTAATCCCAGCGCGCCAAGCAGGACCACAACAATGACTGTCCGATGGACTGGAAGATGTCGCTCATAAAGCGTCGAGTAGTTCACGGTTTCACTCCCAAAGGTGAGTAGTCTATTACCGAAGGTAAGCTAGTGCTGCCCAAAGCAGTGAATGTCTGCAGCTTGTAAAAAGATTGTCAACAATAGGTTTACAGCCACTTTGGCAGGGGAAATTGATAGTAAGCTTGATCCGTCGACAAGACATTTGCCCGAAAAAAGGACTTACGGAGCGTCTATGATTAGAGTCGAAGGAAGTGGGGAGTCAGCCGTCCTGCGAATCCCGGAAAGCCCGCGCGAAGGTTATTCCCACCTTGACGCGGGGGCCACCACCATGGAACGAATTCTGGTTGTCGAAGATGACCGTGCGGTACAGCGCGCACTTAAGCGCCTGTTTGAGACCGAAGGCTTTGCTGTGGAGATCAGTTCGGACGGAAAGTCGGCCTTGGAGGCCTTCCGCACGACCGCTCCCGCTGCCATCGTGCTCGACCTGCGTCTTCCTGCTATGTCGGGCCGCGACGTCTGCCGCGAAATCAAGCAGCAGTCGCCCTCGCTCCCTATTATTGTTCTGAGCGCGACCAGCGATGTTTCGGACAAAGTGCTGCTGCTCGAGCTCGGCGCCGACGATTACGTGACCAAGCCTTTCAGCCCGCGCGAGTTATTGGCCCGGGTGCGGGCCGCGTTGCGGCGCAACGTGCGCACCGGCACCGGCGAGATATTTGCCTTCGCCGGGATCTCCGTGGATTTCACCAAGATGGAAGTGAACCGCGATGGCGAGCCGGTGGCGCTCACCGCCCAGGAATTCAAGACCTTGAAATTCCTGGTGCAAAATGCGGAACGGGTTATCTCCCGTGATGAGCTGCTCAATGAAGTCTGGGGCTACCAGAATTACCCCTCGACCCGCACCGTGGACAACCACATCCTGAAGTTGCGGCAGAAGCTGGAGAAGGATCCCGCGAATCCGGTACACTTCCGGACCGTTCACGGGATGGGCTACAAATTCGTACGCTAATGGAAGAGCAGGGAGCGGGACAGGTACAGCCGGGCTGTGGGGCAGGAGAGCAGGCATGGTGAAACTTCGGATGCGGACCAAGTTCCTGCTCTCCATGCTGCTCATCTCCGCCGGGCTCACCTCCACCAGCCTTCTGCTGGTCCGCCGCAGCGTCCAGGCGCAGGTCAGGAACTCCCTGTTCTCCGACCTGCGTAATTCGGTCACTACCTTTCAGAATTTCCAGCGGGAACGCGAACTTACCCTCACCCACTCGGCGGAGTTGCTCGCCGACCTGCCCAACCTGCGGGCCCTGATGACGACCCAGGACGAGGCTACCATTCAGGATGCGTCCGACGATCTGTGGCGCTTGGCTGGCACCGACCTGTTTGTGCTGGCCGACCGGACGGGAAGAGTGGTCGCCCTCCATACCGCATCCCCTGGTTTTACCCGCACCATGGCCCAGGATGCGCTGGGCACCGCCTTGAACCAGGAAGCTCCCGGCCACTGGTGGTTCGGCGCCAACCATCTTTATGAGAGTTTTCTCAAGCCGATCTATTTTGGTCCCGCTAAGGACAACCGCCTGCTGGGTTTCCTGGTCATTGGCTATGAGATCGACGACAGGGTGGCTTCGCAGGTCAGCCGCATCGCGGCCAGCCAGGTCGCGTTCTACTACGGCGACACCATCGTTCGCAGCACCCTCACCCCGGAGCACGAGGCGGAACTGGCCCGCCTGCGCGGGCTTCATTCCACTCCCGGCGCGGCTGAGCCCGAACAGGTGCAACTAGGGGACGAGCGTTTTCTGGGCACCTCGCTGGAATTGGCTTCAGAAAAAAATCCTTCTGTGCGTCTGAGCGTCCTCAAGTCGTACGACCGGGCGACCGCCTTCCTGGACAGTCTGAACCGGCTCCTGCTGGCTCTTGGCCTGGCTGCCGTGCTCGGAGGCAGCGCGCTGGTCTTCTTTATCTCCCACACCTTTACCCGGCCGTTGGGAAATCTGGTGGCCGGGGTGCGCGCCCTGGAAACGGGAGATTTTACCTATGCCCTCGATGCGCGCGGCGGCGATGAGGTGGCGGAGGTCACGGGAGCCTTCGACCGCATGCGCAACAGCCTGCTGAAAACCCAGCAGGAGTTGTTGGAGGCGGAACGGCTCGCCACCATTGGACGCATGGCGAGCTCGATCTCCCATGATCTGCGCCATTCCCTCGCCGCCATCGTGGCCAACGCGGAGTTCCTCTGCGAGAGCCGGCTGACCTCTGAACAGCGCGAGGATCTCTACCACGAGGTCCGGGTCGCCGTGAACCAGATGACCGACCTCATCGACTCGCTGCTGGAGTTCTCCCGCACCCGCGAGTCACTGCGCCCGACCTATGGCAGTGTCAAAGAAACCGTGGAGCGCGTGGTCCACAACATTCGGTCGCATCCCGAATTCCACCCCGTGCAGATCGCGGTGAACCAGACCGGCAGCAGCATCGGCTGGTTCGACCCCAAGAAGCTGGAGCGCGCTCTTTACAACCTCCTGCTCAACGCCTGCGAGGCGGTGAGCGGCAACAACGGGCGCATTGACATCGACTTAAGCGAGTTTCCCGGGGGCGTCGAGGTTCGGGTGGCTGACAACGGCCGTGGCATTCCCGAATCCATTCGGGGCAAGCTCTTTGAACCGTTCGTGAGCTATGGCAAAGAGAATGGCACCGGATTGGGTCTCACCGTGGTGCAGAAGATTGTGCAAGATCATGGAGGTGACGTCACGGTGGAAAAAACGTCCAAAGAGGGGACGATTTTCCGGCTGGTGCTTCCGCTCGCCTCATCTTCCAACGGTGGCCCCGATAGCCGTGGCGAAGGCAAGACCGCCACGCCACCACTGGTTCGGACAAAGCGGGCCCAGTCGGAGTAGGATTTCCCAGGTTATGCCCGGGGTGCGCGCGAAATGCAGACCCCGCGGGTTCACTGAAACGTCATAGAGACAAGGTACTTCCCTAGTCTTCTTCGGGAGGCGAACTGTGAAGCACAAGAATGGTTTGTCTGGTTGCATTCGAGCATCCGGCACGCTGGGATTGCTTCTGCTGGCCTTCAGTGGTTCGGCGTGGACACAACAGGCCAGCCCGCCGCCCGCCGCCCCACCGGCCCCGCAGCAGGATTCCATGGTTGCCGCTATCCACGAACTGCAGGAACAGGTTCGCGAGTTGCGCTCCGCGGTGGAGGAGATGCGCGCCGAGGCTGCGCAGTACCGCGCCGAGACCTCAGAGCTGCGGCGTGAACTGCAAGCTACTCGCAACGAGGGGGCGGTGGCATCCAACGGTGCGCCTCCGCAGGCGAGCTCGTATTCTGCTCCTGCGGCCACGGCCGCCGAACCCGTATTCCCGAACCCCAATTCCAAGCTGCCTCAGGAAGCCAGCGCCACACCCTCCGGATCTTTGGAGGACCGTGTCGCCGCCCTGGAAGACTCCACACAACTGCTCAGCAGCAAGGTCGACGACCAGTACCAAACCAAGGTCGAAAGCGCCTCCAAGTACAAAGTCAGGCTTTCCGGCATTGTGTTGTTGAACGCTTTCAGCAATCGGGGCGTGACCGACAATCAGGACGTTCCCAACTGGGCCAGTCCGCGGGCCCCGTTCGAACCCCAGGGGAATTTCGGCGCCACCATGCGGCAATCCGAGCTGGGGCTGGAGGTCTTCGGTCCCCGCCTGGCAGGGGCCAGAACCAGCGGGAACTTACAGTTGGACTTCTCCGGAGGGTTCCCGGTCACAGAAAACGGCGTGAATTTCGGAGTCGCCCGCCTGCGCATCGCCAGCATGCGGCTGGATTGGGATCACACCGCGATCGTTGCCGGCCAGGACAACCTGTTTCTGTCCCCGCTCTCCCCCACTTCCTTTGCTTCGCTCGCTCTACCTGAGTTCGCCTACGCCGGCAACCTTTGGGGATGGATCCCACAGGTTCGCGTGGAGCATCGCTTCGATCTGTCCAGCAATCAGAGCGTCACTCTGCAGGGCGGCATCCTGGACAATCTGACCGGAGAGCAGCCTTACCACACCTTTGACCGCAACCCGCAAGCGGGCGAAGCCTCGAGCCAGCCCGGTTTCGGAGTGCGCCTGGCCTGGACGCGGAACATCTTTGGTCGAAACCTGACTCTGGGTGGAGCGGGCTACTACAGCCGGCAGAACTGGGGCTTCAACCGGCATGTCGATGGCTGGGCGGGGATGACAGACTGGGAAATTCCGCTCGCTTCCCGAGTCACGGTCTCGGGAGAGTTCTATCGCGGCCTGGCAGTCGGCGGATTCGGGGGCGCCGTCGGACGAAGCGTCCTGTTTGACCTGAATCCGATGCGGCCGGATGCGCAGTTGCGGGCGCTGGATTCCATCGGCGGGTGGTCGCAGTTGAAGGTCAAGGCCACAGCCAAACTGGAGTTCAACGGGGCCTTCGGCCTGGATAATCCCTACGCGGAAGACGTTCGACCCTTCTCTGCCGTGCAGAGCTATTTTGGTTTGCTCTCGCAGAATCGCGGCGCTATGGTGAACGTCATCTACCGGCCGCGGTCGAACTTGCTGTTGTCCACCGAGTATAGACACTTGAAGACGTATGCGATCGACTCCGGCAACTCGACGGCCGACCAGGTGAACATGATGATGGGGATCCTTTTCTGATATGAACCCCACCCTTCCCTACCGCCGTTGGTGGTGCGCCCTGCTCCTTAGCAGCGCGCTGGCCTGCGCGCAGGAGGTCACCCTCTCGGCGCATGTGGCCCTGGTGAATCGGCATAGCTCCAGCCGCACTCCCAAACCTGGAAACGTAGTTCTGTGGCTGACGCCCATCGCCAGCCAGGCCGACCCCGATCCTGCGCCTCCGAGTTTGCAACCTCTCCGCTTGGTGCAGCACAACAAGAGCTTCGATCCCCATGTGCTGGTGGTACCGGTCGGTTCGCTGGTCGAATTCCCCAACCGCGATCCTTTCTTTCACAATGTCTTCTCCCTATTCGAGGGCAAGCGCTTCGACCTTGGGCTTTACGAGGCTGGAAGCACCCGCAAGGTGCGTTTCGACAAGCCCGGCATCTCCTACATCTTCTGCAATATCCATGCTGAGATGAGTGCTGTGGTCATTGCCCTCGATACTCCGTACTACGGAATCTCCGATTCCCGCGGGGAGGTCGCCATTTCCCATGTGCCCGTAGGCCGCTACCGGCTACATATTTGGTATGAGGAGGCAGTGCCGGACACGCTGAGGGCTCTGACCCGGGAGATCACGGTATCCGACAGCGATGCCACGCTCGGCACTTTGCGCTTAGCCACCGCTGACTTGCCTCTGACGCATAAGAACAAGTACGGTCGCGACTATGACCCGCCCGCTCCGACGGATAACCCGGCCTACCCGCACCCCTGAGGCCCGCCCCTTCTTTACAAACAAATGACAAATTGATGAAACCGCTGTGACAACTACTCTCCCCTGCCGGATTAGGCTTTGAGCAATCGAGCGGGCGCCGCTGCTGGCCTGCTCCCAATGATTGGTCCCGGGACCTCAGTTTCGGTTTCTTGATGTTTGGGCGAACCGGCCCGGCATGTAGTACTGCCAGCCGAGACAACTCGGCTGGCACGGTCCGGTGATTGCGCCTGGGTGAGCGGTCTTATCAAAGGGTCTTCTTCTCTCTCCTAACTCTGCCGTGAGGCATCGGCCAGCTGCCGAGCTGGCCTTTTTTCATGCCAGGCGTTCTTCGGGAACCTGTCGGGTTCGCCGGGATTAACGCTTCTTCCCGGTGCCGGTCGCTTGATCGTGCCCGTAGTACTCATAAGCCGACATGGGTTTCTCGCCGCCCTTCTTCCACACCCGGCTGTCTTCCGCCACCTTGCCCAGCACCCGGGCCATCTCGCGGATGTGGATGGCGACCGAGCCGCAGCAGGCGCCGATGTAGTTGATGCCGATCTCCCGCGCCTGCCTGGCGTAGTCTCCCATCTCTTTGCGGGTGAGCTGCAAGGGATCGAGCGCATAGGGGAATTCCGGCAGGCTGGTGAAGTCGGGCTTGTCCCTGGGGGTGCGGTACGCCACCGGTTGGCAGGCTAGGTATCCCGATACCGCCTTCCTCATCTGTTCCATCGGCCCCAGCATATGTTCCGGCGGGCGCAGGCAATTCATGCCGACAATATCCGCGCCCGCATCGAGCAGTGTTTTGGCGGCCTCGGCGGCACTCTTGCCCTCCGCAGTTTCATCTTTGTTCTCGAAGCAGATGGTCACCATCACCGGCAGACCGGTCTTCTTCGCGCGCTCCACCGCCAGCAAGGCTTCTCCCAGCCAGGAGAAAGTTTCGCCTATGATGAAGTCCACGCCTTCTTCCACCTGTACTGCCAGTTGCTCGTCGAACGTCTTGCGCACGCGATCGGCTGCGGCCGCACTGTTCGGCTCGTACATCCAGGTCAGACTCAGATTGCCCGCCACCAGGCAGCGGTCGCCTGCCACCTCGCGCGCGATCCGCACCGCAGCCCGGTTCAGATCCTCCAGGCGATTCTCCAGCCCGACTGTGGCCAGCTTGTCGCGGCTGGCGTAAAAGGTCAGCGCTTGCAGGACATCGGCCCCGGCCTCGCGAAACTCGACATGCAGTTCCCGCAGCGCGTCGGGATGAGTAAGCACCACTTCTGGTGTGAAGGGACCTGCCCGCACCCATCCCCGTTTTTCCAGTTCCAGCAGGTAACCGCCATCTCCCAGAACCGGGCCCTCTTTCAAGCGCTCCAGAATGCCCTTCTTTGTCATACGTGCTCCTTCGTTTCTTTCTAAGGGACGGGGTCGCGCCAGCTGTCGTGGGGGCACCTTGCCCTCACAGTGGGTAGCTGGCTAGTCGTCCTTGTATTCATACTCCGCCTTGATCGGCTGGCCTTCTGCAAACCGACTGGGGCGGAATGCGGCGATGTCCACGGTCTTTGCGCGGCCATCGAGCAACAACTCTGCCATCACCAGTCCGATGGCTGGAGAAATCTTAAATCCCATGCCGGAGAATCCGGCACACACATAGAGCCCATCCATTCCTGGGATTTCGCCCAGAATCGGCCGCGAATCAGGCGTCATGTCATAGACCCCGGTCACGCCGCGCATGACCTCCGCATTCTCCAGCTTGGGGATGCGGCGGCAAGCGCGCTCGATCATTTCTTCCAGCAGGTCGTCGGAAGCCCGCTGCGGAAAGTTATCAGGATCGACTCCTCTCTGCCCGTAGAAGTCGCCCACCAGAAACTTGTCCTGTCCATCGGAGCGGAAATAAGTCGCGGTCACCGAATCAATGCAGGCACAGCCGCCGCCTTTCATGGCGGGTGCGTTCTTCAGGATGGCAACCTGGTGGTACTCGTTCTCGATCGGCAGGTCGTAGCCTGCGTTTTGGCACATTGGCCGGGTCCACGGCCCGGTCGCTGTCACCACGACCGGAGCGGAGATCTCACCATGATCGGAGACCACGCCCCGGATCCGTCCGCCGTCCGCACGCACGGCGGTAACCTGTGTCTTGGGCAGGTAAGTAACGCCCAGGTCGCGGGCGCGGCTGAGGAAATCATTGGCAACACCGGCGCCGTCACCGTAGCCCGAGTCCGGCTCGTAGGCGGCGAGATCGACCTCATCTACCGCCCAGTCTGGCTCCAACTTCTTCAGCTCTGTGCGCGAGATGAGTTGCACGTTCACTCCCAGGCCTTGCTGCATCTCCACGTTCAGCTTAAGCCGGGCGCTTTCGTTGGGGTGAACGATGCGCACGAAGCCAGTCTTGCGGAAATCTCCCGGTTCGCCCACGACTTCACGCCAGTGCTGGAACACGTGCAGGCTGACCACCGCCAGTTGCACCTCCGGCGGAAAACTGTAGTGCATGCGGATGAGCGCCGAGGATCGGCCGCTGCCGCCGCTTCCGACGTGGTCCTTATCGATGACCAGGATCTTCCCCGGGTTGCGTTGTGCCAGGTGAAAGGCGATGGAGGCGCCCATAACCCCGGCGCCGATGATCACGATGTCGGCCGTCTTGGGCTGGGAGTTGCCGTGGCTCATGCGGCCACCTCCTTGAAACGTCCCTTCTTCCAGTCACGCAGCGCCTGCTGCGCCGCATTGTGGCCGGGGGCTCCGGTGACGCCTCCGCCGGGATGCGCGCCCGCTCCGCACAGATAAAGGCCGACAACTGGCGTGCGATATTGCGACCATCCCGGCACCGGACGCATAAAGAAGAGCTGTTCCAGGCTCAGGTCGCCATGAAAGATGTTGCCCTCGGTCAGACCATAGGTGCGCTCCAGATCGAGCGGCGTCAGCACCTGGCGCGCCACGACCGCGTTCGGCACATTGGGTGCATACTCGGCAATCTTTTTGACCACGCTGTCGCCCAGCGCCTCGCGCTTCTCATCCCACGTGCCTTGCCGCAGCCGGTATGGCACATACTGCACGAAGCAGGTCAAGATGTGCTTGCCGGCAGGCGCCAGCGAGTCATCGGCATTCGACGACACTACGCAATCCACCCAAAGCTCTTCGGGAATCTCGCCGAACTTCGCGATGTCGTAACAGCGCTCGGCAAATTCCAGCGACGGCACCAGGGTGTAGAACGTGCGCTCAAGCGGCGTGGCCCTCGCCGGGGTCCCGGTAAAGCGCGGCTCCTCGGCCAGCACCAGGTTGACCTTGGCGCAAGGGCCGTCCATCTTGATTCCGCGCACGGCATGTGTGAACTCTTCGGGAAGCTCACGCGCCGGAACCATGCCCAGGAAGGTCCGCTTGGGATCGGCGTTGGAGAGCACCATGCGTGCACGGATTTCGGTGCCATCCTCCAGCGCTACGCCACGCGCCCGCCCGTTGCGAACGTCAATCTGCGCGACCGGCGCCGACGTGCGAATCTCGACTCCCAACTTCCGTCCCGCGGCTGCCAGAGCCTGGGTGATGGCGCCCATCCCGCCCATCACATGTCCGTAGAAGCCTTGCAGTTCGTGCTCCCCGCCGCTGAGCAGGTGAAACAGCAAGCCCAGCGCGCTTCCCGGCTGGTACGGGCCGCCGTGCTTGCCGTACACGTTGTTGGCGAGGAACAGGGTCTTGATGACGTTCGACTCGTAATTGCGATCCAGGAATTCGCCCAGGCTGCCGGTGAGGAACGAAATCAATTGCGAGATCTCGCTGCTGGAAATTCCGCGAAAGCGTTTGCCGACGCGGAACAGGCCGGTCCAGCCTTGCAAGTTGTTCGTCCCGATGTCCGGAGGCGGCTCGAGGAAAAACGGTTGCAGGTAGCGAGCCAACTTCTTGAGCCGCTCATCCACGCGGACAAATGTGTCGGCATCCTTTGGCGAGAATTTGCGGAACTCCGCCACAGCCTGGTCTCGGTTCGCCCACCACGAAACCACTCGCCCGTCGGGGAAGGGAACCTGGATGGCAGGATCGCAGGGCACCATGCGCAAGCCATGCTGGGCGAGGTTGAGGTCTTTAATCACCTCCGGCCGCAGCATGCTGGCAATATAAGAGGTAGTGGAGGCGCGGCAACCGGGCGCAATTTCTTCGGTCACACAGCATCCGCCGACAATTTCGCGCCGCTCCAGCACCAGTGTGGACAGTCCTGCGCGTGCCAGGTAAGCGGCAGCGGTCAGCCCGTTGTGGCCTCCACCGACCACAATGGCGTCATAAATTTTCTGAGAGTTGAACCCCACGTTCCGCTCTAACCCGCAGTCACAACTGCTGTCTGGCGGGCAACCTACATTACCGCAGACTCCCGCTAAATTGAATTGAAATTGTGATCAATTCTAGGGTACAGTCTCATGACTTGAGGTCAGACATGAGTGGGATAGGCAGCAATCTGGTTTCTCCGCCGCGCTACCGTCACATGCCTCCACGGCCCCGTTCCGAGGGCAAGCGCACCCGCATCATTGACGCCGCCATGCGTCATTTTGCCGAGCAGGGCTACCATGCGGCCCGCGTCGGGGACATTGCTTCCGAATTGGGTATCGCCAAGGGATCTATCTTCCAGCACTTTGGCAGCAAAGATGGCCTGTTCTTTGAAGCCTACAAGAAGGCGGTGCGGTCCTTCCCCCGTTACCTCGATGCGCCTGCGGACGTGCAAGGAAAGGGTTTCTTCGAGATACTGCGTTACTGGCTGGCATGCACTGAGCATCTCATCCACGAGGACTGGATCCCTTACCGTGTTTCGCTGCTGGGCAATTACGGCACCGACCTCACACTGAAGCGCGAGATCAACCGGTTTCTGCTGGCGGAAGACCCCTACGGCACGGTCGCCTTCGTGCGCTTCGGCCAGGAGCGTGGAGAGCTTCGCCAAGACCTGGATCAGGAGATGATCGTGTCCATCCTGGACTGGACCATGGAACGCTTTCAGGACGCGTTGCTTACCGAAGAGCTTGACCCCGGGCTCTTCCGCCGCCACGGAGACGTGGCAGAGAAAAAAGAAGCCCGCATCACCCAGTTTCTCGACGTGCTGCGAAGGGCAATCGGCATCGCCGAGCCGTAGCGCCGGCTGTTCTCCGGCCATAAGTGAGCAGGGGACAACAATAATAATGAGCATGCCAACGTCGCTACAAGATATCTTCGCCAGCTACAACGACCGCGCCCCGCTGTCGGAAGCCTCAACCATCCCCGCCCCCTGGTATGTAGACGCCCGTATCGGGGAACTGGAACGCCAAACGGTCTTCAGTAATGCCTGGCAAATGGTCGGCCGCGTTGACCAGGTGGAGAAGCCCGGCCAGTTTGTCACCGCGACCGTGGCGGGAGAGCCGATTGTGGTGGTTCGCGGCAACGATGGCGTGCTGCGCGGCTTCTTCAACGTCTGCCGTCACCACGCCGCTGCGGTCGTGACCGAGCCCTGCGGCCAGGCCTCCATCCTGCATTGTCCGTATCACGGGTGGAACTACGGTCTGGACGGCTCGCTGAAGGGCATGCCCGAGTTCGAAGGGGTGAAGGATTTCGACCGCCAGCAGAATGGGCTGGTCCCCGTCAAGGCAGAGATCTGGGAGAAGTTTGTATTCATCAACCTTGATCCCAAGGCCGCTCCATTGCGGGATTTTCTCGGCGGTTTGGTCAAGCGGGTTGCGCCGCTGGGCGTTACTCGGACGCATTACTTCGACAGTCGTACCTACGACATCCATTGCAACTGGAAAGTCTTCGTAGACAACTACCTCGACGGTGGATACCACGTCCCCCATCTGCACAAGGGCCTGAGCTCGGTGCTCGACTACAAGCAGTACACCATCGAGAACGAAGACCGCTATTGCCTGCAATCCAGTCCCATGGTGGCTTCCGACGAGGATGCCGCTACCGGCGCCACCCGCAAGGGTGACCGCGCCTGGTACTTCTGGCAATATCCCAACCTGATGATCAACTGCTACGAGGGCTACATGGACACCAACCTGGTGCTGCCCCTCGATGTGGATCATTGCCGCGTGATTTTTGACTTCTACTTCGCCGACGTGAGCGAGGCGCGGCGCGAGTACAACCAGCAGAGCGTAGAGGTCGGCGCGCGGGTCCAGGATGAAGACCTGGGTATCTGCGAAGCAGTGCAGCGAGGACTGAAGTCGCGGGCCTACGGCGCGGGCAGGCTCTCAGTGCGGCGCGAGGCGGGGGAACATTTGTTCCATCGCCTGCTGGCGGGCGATTTGAAGCGGGGATTGGGAATCACGGCTGCGGCGGCTGATTGAAGAGGCGGAGTCAACGCACTCCCGCGCGTCTCCGGTGGTTCATTCTTTGCAGAATCCTGATCGAGGTGACGTTTTGAAAACAGCTCTTGCACTCTTGCTGGGTGTCTCGCTGATGTGTGCCCTCGCTCCCGCCCAGGTCACCGCCATCAAAGCCGGTCGCCTCGTCGATCCTGACGCCGGCGCCGTTCTCACCGACCAGATCATTCTCATCCGCGACAACAAGATTGAAGCCGTCGGCAAGACCGTCGCCATCCCCGGCGAAGCCAAGGTCATCGACCTCTCCAAGATGACCGTCCTGCCCGGCCTCATTGACTGTCACACTCACGTGGCCGACGCCGGAGACGCAGAGCCCATGGACGTGCTGAAGCATACTGCTTCGGAAACTGTTCTGGCCGCGATTCCCAACGCCCGCAAGATGCTGGAATCCGGCTTCACCACGGTGCGCGACGTGGGAACGTACCGCGCCCTAAACGACGTTGCGCTGCGGGACGCCATCGCCAAAGGCTACGTGATCGGTCCGCGAATGTATGTCGCCGGAGCCTACATCACCATTACCGGAGGCGCCGGGGCCATGACCGGCATGGCGCCCGACATCCAGCTTCCCTGGGACCTGCGGTACGGCGAGGCCAACAGCCCCTGGGAGGTACGCCAGAAGGTTCGCCTGCTCGCCCATGATGGCGTGGACCTCATCAAGGTCCTCTCCAGCGGCGCCGTCCTCACCCACGGCAGCAATCCCAAGTCGCAGGAGTTCACGCCTGAGGAGTTGCACGCCGCCGTGGACGAGGCCAGCCAGTTCGGGCTCAAAGTTGCTTCCCACGCGCATTCGCCGCAGGGCATCAAGAACGCCATCCTCGCCGGAGTCGCTTCGGTCGAGCACGCCACCATGATTGATGACGAGGGCATCGCGCTCGCCAAACAGCACGGCACCTATCTCGACATGGATATCTACGACGAAGAGTGCATCCAGCAGGCAGGAAGGGAAGGGAAAGAACCCAAAGATTTCCTCGAGCACGACGCCGAGTTAGGCCAGATCCAGCGCGACAACTTCCGCAAAGCCGTCAAAGCCGGGGTGAAGATGGCGTTCGGCACCGACGCCGGAGTCTGTCCCTACGGCACCAGCGGCAAACAGTTCGCCCTCATGGTGAAGTACGGCATGACCCCGATGCAGGCCATCCAGGCCGCCACCACCAACGCCGCCGATCTGCTTGGGCACTCGGACGTGATTGGTTCCATCAAGCCGGGAAAGTACGCGGACATCGTCGCGGTGTCGGGCGATCCGCTCTCAGACATCAACGTGCTGGAGAATGTGCAGTTGGTCATGAAGGATGGGAAGGTGTACAAACCGTAATCGGGGCGGAGACGACGTGACTAAGGATTTGCGTAGATAGATTCGAAATCGCTTGATTACGGAAACCGCCTCGTCGCACCTTACGAATTTTAGGCCGAAAGTCTCGTTGACATCTTACGGTGCAAGGGTAAGATGCTTTGCGTCAGCGGGGGCGGTTATGAGAACGCCGTCGACTGAGGGCCCAGCCTTCACCCGTTCCCCTGACGTTCGCGTGCAGGAGGGCCCGCCATGGCATCGAAAAGAGCGACCTCTGCTCTCACACGTGTCGGAGCATCCCTCGGGCTAGCCATGATGCTAGTGACCAGCGCAAGAGGGGCGGTAGCCGAGACCGTGTTGCACAGCTTCACCCGATTTCCCGACGGACACCATCCCAGAGCGACCTTGATCTTCGACCCGGCGGGTGATCTTTACGGCACGACGTCCGACGGCGGAACCAATAACTCTGGCACAGTCTTCGAATTGACACCCTCCAGTAGCGGCTGGACGGAGAGCGTATTCTACAGCTTCTGCTCTGCAGATCTCTGCAGTGATGGCTCTTCTCCCCTTGGCCCGATGGTGCTTGACGCTGCAGGCAATCTCTATGGCGTGACCTACAATGGTGGTGCGAATGGCTTCGGCGCCGTGTTCGAACTGGTGCACTCAAGCAACGGTTGGACAGAGAGCGTGCTTTACAGCTTCGAGGACGGAAACAGCGACGGCGCCAATCCCATTGGCGGGCTGATTTTCGACAGCGGAGGCAACCTTTACGGCACCACCGACTACGGTGGCACGAATAATTTCGGTACAGTGTTTGAGCTGAGGCACTCCAGCGGCGGCTGGACGGAGAGCGTGCTTTATCGCTTCACTGGGGGCAGCGATGGGGGGAACCCCGTTGGAGGTGTCGTTTTGGACCATGAAGGCAATCTTTACGGCACGACCTACGGTGGCGGCGCGAGCTTCGGGGGGACCGTGTTCGAACTGACACCCGGAAGTGCTGGCTGGACAGAAAGCGCGCTCTACAGCTTCACCGGAAGCATCGACGGGAGTGGTCCCAGCGCTGGGCTGGTCCTCGACGGCCAAGGCAATCTTTATGGCACAACCCACTATGGCGGTGCGCACACCTTCGGCAATGTGTTCGAGCTGACCCCGACAAGTGGGGGCTGGACGGAGACTGTGCTTTTCAACTTTCGCAGGCACAGCGGGGTCTATTCCGACGCCGGGGTGATTTTAGATAAAGCAGGCAATCTCTACGGCACGACTACCGAGTTCGGCGCGCACAACTTCGGCACGGTTTTCGAACTAACGCCCTCCCAAGGCGGCTGGGCGGAAAGGGTGCTCTACGCCTTTGGGGGAGACGCCAAATATGGAGCGAGTCCTGATGCAGGCCTAACCCTCGATGCGGTCGGAAATCTCTACGGCACGACCGAATTCGGTGGGGATACCCACTGCCACCCCCCAAATGGTTGCGGAACTGTCTTCGAGTTGCTCAGGTCTTCTTTTTGAAGAAGCCTGCGACAAGAGGGAACCCTCCCACCTCCGATTGGTCGCGCATCCCGCTTCCCAGAGGAGATTGAAGTTATCTCAGGGCAATGTGGGCGGTGAGTGTGATCGCTCGCTTTACCAACAGCCTATGTTCCCCGCAACACATAAACAACCCACGGTGCAATCGCAGTCTCACTGACCCAAGCGTACGGCTCATCACCCTTCGCCAGCGGCTTATAGCTTTGGACTACCGCCAGTCCCGCCTTGCCAAAGACCTCGCGATAGGCCTCATCTGTCCAGACAATGTCCTCGACCGGCCTGCGGTCCTCGTGGTCGGTTACAACGATCTTGACCACGTCTCCGCTGTGGGCCAGCCTGTTCTGAGGAAAATCTTTGGTGGAGAAGGACGCCCATTCACGTAGGTAAATCTCAGGCGACGAGACCACTATCACGATGCGGCCTTCCGGATTCAGCAGGCTCCTGAGTTGTTGAAAGAGGCGAACCTTCTTCTCGATAGTGGCAATGTTGTCAAAGGTGAATGCCGCGAGCACCAGATCGTAAGTCCCGCGCTGGAACTGGCGGAAGTCGCCATCCTCGATTAGACGATAATCTCCGTCCGGACTTACTTGCCGCGCCTTGCGGATCATGTCCTCGGAGATGTCAACGCCGGTGACCTGGAAACCATGGTCTCGCAGGAACCGGGTGGAGCGGCCGGTGCCGCAACCGAAATCGATCGCTTCTTTTCCCTTGACGTGTTCCGCGAAGACTGCAGGAAGATCCCGATAGGCCAGGTAGTAGGTGCCGGCAAACTCCAGCTTGGCATAGGCCTCAGCACGCTTCTGATCTGCGTAGCAGTTGACGAATTCGTTGGCTTCCACCGCAGACTCCCTCCCCGCAGCCCATCTCGCGACCGGTGTTCGGGAAAACACGGCCTCACAGGCTGTGGAAACGTCCGGTTTGGGGTGGCGCAGCGCTTTAGCGCCGCGGATATGTGCCTTTCAATGAGTGGCTTTAGCCACCGCGGTACCTGGTTTTCGTTTCTCGGCAACCTCGCCAGCCGAATACCTCAGCGGCTGAAGCCGGGACAAGTTCAAGAACAGTTATCGCAGCGCTGAAGCACTGCGCCACCCAAAATCGCAGATGTTCGCACCCTCTGAGCCTCGAGGAAAGTTAGCACAGCTCAACTAAGGACCGCTGTGACAGGGCGCACAGGAAGCAGTCTCACTGGTGGTCGCGGGGAATCGTTTCCTGCCAGGTTTTGGTCTTGAGCAACTTCCCGTCTTTCAGCAGCTCGCGGGTGTACTTGTAATAAAAGTTGCGCGCGTCGCTGGTGACCGAAAGGTGTCCCCGGTACGACAGCACGCGTACTTTCAGCGCGAAGATGCTCTCGGTCTCCCCGTGGACTGCGTTGGCCTCGGGATGGGCGTCGTCGAGGTCGTACTGCATACTTTCGAAGTCGTTCTCCCTGCCCCAGGGGAACTCGGCTGCGTCTTTGCCTTTCCAATGGACGGTTGTCTTCTGCCGTGCCTCGTCGCGCTCCACGGTCCACTCGCCGGGCCAGGGGAAGCCTTCGCTGCGAATGTCCTTACGCTCTTCTTCCGGTTCAGGCGGTGCAAACGCAGGCGGAGTCGCGCCCTTGACTGGAACGACCGGCAGCACCACTCGTGACCCGTCTGCGCCGCCCAGCTCCAGCGACGTGGTCATCGCATACGGCGTTGGCCATGTCATTGGCCACAACGCATTGGAGACTGCCACGCGAATGCGATGTCCCTTTGGAAAGACCCATGAGGTGAGGTGCATTTCGATGTCGAGCGGATAAACCTTCCCCGGCTCCAGATCGTGTGGCTCGGTCATTGAATCGCGCTGCGCCCCGTTCAACCCCGCGCCGGTAATCTGCGTTACCGAACCATCAGGCGCCACATCGGAGAGGCGCACAAACCACTCCGCCAGCGGGACCGGTGCCGAAGCGCGCAGCAACGCATGCGGCCTTCCCAGGATTGCCAGCTCTTCCTGCAACGGGGCCGAGTCATAGACCAGGCTGAAAGCGTCCACCGGCCGAACGTCGCTCAACAGTTCCCCCCACCAGAAGCCGGCCTCCACCCCGATCGATGGCACATACTTGAGCTGGTGCACCGCTTCCAGCGAAGCTCCGTCCGCCAGCGTGTGATTCGCTTGCAGGAACATCGCCTGGTTCTGCGCATCCGGCGGAGGCCAGCTATCTTCTCTTCGCCACTCGCCGGGCACAGTCTCAAGATTCGGATCGGGCGGCCGCCAGTGCTGCATGAAAACGACCAGCTTCGGGTCCTGCAACACGCCCGTGTCTTTCCCTTTGAGCCAGTAGTCCCACCAGCGCACCGCATGATCGCGCCACTCCACGCGGGGGCCGAAGTCGGCATTGTTGGGGAAGGAGTGGTTCCAGGGGCCCATGATCGCCTTTACCGGGGCTTTGGTTTGCGCCAGCATGTCGGTGACGCTGTCGCGATATCCGTCCTGCAACCCGCCGATCACAAAGCATGGAATCTTGATCTCGCTGTAAGGCCACACCGGACTGCGCCAGAACGGGCCATCATGCTGATGCTTCATGTAGAGCAGCGACCATGGAGCGGCATCGAAATGCGGGCCCAGCACTTTTTCATCGAGTGGGTAGTCGGGGGCTCCGGTAAACCCGGGCGCCAGGTCCATATTCAGTTCGAACTCGTCAATGTGCATCATGCCGTCCATGTAGTGGACGTCGTCGTGAAACAGTTCGGCGGTGGCATCCACCGCAATGATGGCCTTCAATTCCGGCGGATGCCGCATGGCCATCTGCAGGGCGTTGAAGCCTCCCCACGAAATCCCGAACATGCCCACGTTGCCGTTCGACCACGGCTGGGTCGCCAGCCAGTGGATGATTTGTTCGCCGTCAATTTGTTCCTGCTCGGAATACTCGCGATCGGTGGGAGCGCCTTCGCTGGCGCCAAAGCCGCGGATATCCACGCGCGCGCCCACGTATCCGCGACGCGCAAAGTAAGCGTGCTTGGGATAGTCCCCGGCAGCCGTGCCGTCGTCCTTGCGGTAGGGAAGGTACTCGAGCAGGGCGGGGAATTTCTCTCCCGGCTTGGCGCCGTCGGGCATGTAGAGAGTTGCCGCCAGCCGCACGCCGTCTTGCATCGGAATCCAGGTGCGCTCCATGCGCACGCCGTAGGCCGGCGGCGAAGGAGGTTCCACTGCAAAGCCGGGCAAACTCGCCGCCGCGGCCAGCAGGCATACATCAACCAGTCGTCGGACCAAGTGTGAACTCCGGGTTCTCAAATTGGCAATCCGCAATTGAGAATCAGACTGTACCCTCAATCAGTTCTTATCCCGGCTTAGGTCTCATACCATCGGAAGCCGTGCCGCTCCTCCTGCGCCACCTTTTTCAGCACGGCCAGAGTTCGGGAACGCCGGTAATTGGCGCAGGCCATCACGATGACATTGAGCAGCGCCATGGCCGCGACATAGGAATCGCCAAACGAAGGCGTGTCCACCGAGGTGAGAAAGCATTCGTCGGCGAACTGGCTGATCGGCGAGACCAGGGTGTTGGTCACGCCCACGCAGTAAGCCCCGTTGGCATGGGCTTGCCGCAGACCTTCCACGGTCTGACGCAGGCCGCGCCGGTAGGTAACCGCAATGACCACATCCTTCTTGCCCAGGAATCTCATCTTGTGCACCACCTCGGCGGGTGAAGTTGCACTTGACACCGGCAATCCGAGAATCATCAGGTGGTGTTCCAAGAACTTCACCAGGTTGGTGGCCAGGTCGCCTCCGAGCAGAACGACGCGCCGCGCCCCATAGATGCGCCGGGCCAGCGCAGCAACCCGTTTGGCATCGAAGTTGCGGATCAGTTGATTCAGGTTCTTCACGTCCTGGTCCAGCGACCTGCGCACCTGCACTGGGATCGCGAATCCCCTGCCGTTGCCGGTTTGCATGCTGTCCAGCGAAGTGGAGTAGGCGATGGACAGTTCGTGGAGGTAGTGCTGAAACTGCCGGTACGAACCAAACTGCATCCCGCGCACGATCCGCACCATGGTTGCGGGATCGGTCTTGAGGCGCTGCGCTGCGGCCCGCACACTGAGCAGAACAAACTCCCGCGGGTGTTCCAGCGCCGGCCGGATAATCTGCTGGCGTTTGGGACTAAGTAAGTTGAGGCGGGCCGACAAACTGAGCAGAGGAACTTTCTTCTTGCGTCCTGCCATCGGGCTGAAAGCATCGGCCAAAGGCGAGGCACTTGTCAAGAGCTTGGGCCCCTGGCGCCCGGACCCAGGTCACATTAGTCGGTGATTTAAGTCACCCTGCGGTTGACGCACATCACAGAAGCCTGGCTTGCAATCTTCTAGAGTAGGCTGTTGAGGAGGGAAACGATGTCGACTGCCTGGACGTCCCGCTACGCACAGCGCACCAAGGGTCTCAAGAGTTCGGCCATCCGGGAATTGCTGAAAATCACACAAAATCCCGAAATCATCTCCTTTGCCGGCGGCCTGCCCGCCCCGGATGTGTTTCCCACGGCCCGCTTTCAGGAAGCCTGCCGCAACGTCCTGGAGCGCAATGCCCACCAGGCCCTGCAATACGGCGCGACCGAGGGCTATGAGCCCCTGCGGCAGATGATCGCGCGCCACATCGCCCGTTACGGCATCAAGGCCCAGACCGATAATGTCCTCATCACTTCGGGTTCCCAGCAAGCCCTGGATCTGATCGGCAAGCTGCTGATCAATCCCGGTGACCGCGTGCTGGTGGAAGCCCCCACCTACCTCGGCGCCCTGCAGGCCTTCAATGTATACGGCGCGGAGTATGTCAGCGTGCTCAGCGACCAGGACGGCTTGCGCACCGATCTGCTGGACAAGCCGCTGCGTTCCGGCCCCAAGTTCATGTACGTGCTGCCCAACTTCCAGAACCCCGGCGGCACCACGCTCTCCGCCGGCCGCCGCCACGAACTGGTGCTGCAGGCTGACCGCTATGGTATTCCAATCATTGAGGACGATCCCTACGGCCAGCTTCGCTATGAGGGCGAGCACCTTACGCCCCTGGTAGTGCTCGATCGCGAGAACCTGCGCCGCGACGACGGCTACTCCATCGGCAACGTCATTTACCTGAGCACGTTCTCCAAGACGCTGGCTCCTGGCATCCGCCTGGGGTGGATCGTCGCCCCGCCGGAGGTCATTGCCAAGCTCGTGCAGCTCAAGCAGGGCGCGGACCTGCACACCTCGACCTTTACCCAGATGGTCGCTTACGAGGTCGCAAAAGACAACTTCCTCGACGAGCACGTGAAGCTGATTCG
Organism: Terriglobia bacterium; assembly: GCA_020073165.1. Taxonomy (GTDB): domain Bacteria; phylum Acidobacteriota; class Terriglobia; order Terriglobales; family Acidobacteriaceae; genus JAIQET01. The sequence continues at coordinate 271,796 of JAIQFP010000001.1, forward strand.
CAAGGTCTACCGCGAGCGCCGCGACGTGATGCTCGAATCGCTGAAGCAGTACTTCCCGCCGGAAGTGACCTGGACCCATCCCCAGGGCGGCCTGTTCCTGTGGGTGACCTTGCCTGAGGGCATGAGCTGCCAGAAGCTATTCCAGGTCGCGCTGAAAGAAAACGTAGCCTTCGTTCCCGGCGATTCTTTCTACGCCCCGAATGGCTTCACGGAAGAAGCCAGCCGTCACTTCCGGCTGAACTTTTCCTACGGTCAACCCGAACAGATCCGCGAAGGCATCCGCCGGCTGTCAGTAGCGGTGAAACATCAGATGGAAGAGCTGCACGCGGTGGCGCATTGACCGGAAGAGACGCAGCACGCTGCGTCTCTACTAAATAGTCCTGAAGAGACGTTGCTTGCAACGTCTCTTTTCTTACCCCGCTCCGAATGGGTTTTCCAGCGAGGGGCTCTGGGGCGTAAATAATTCCGCGCCGTTTTCTGTAATGTGCATGTCGTCTTCCAGCCGCACCCCGAATTCCCCGCGGATATAGATTCCCGGCTCGTCACTGAACGTCATATTGGCCGCCATTGGTAGCGCGTCACCGCGAACCAAGTAAGGCCACTCGTGCCCGTCCATGCCCATGCCATGGCCGACGCGATGAGTGAAGAACTTGTAGTCCGGTCCGTACCCGGCGTCAGTGATCACCTTGCGTGCGGCCGCATCCACCGCCTGGCACTCCAGTCCCGGACGAGCCATCTTGAGCGCGCTGTCTTGCGCGCGGTGTACGATGTCGAACACCTTTTTCATCTTGTCGGACGCTTTACCTAACACGAACGTCCGCGAGATGTCGGAGCAGTAGCCCTCAACTTTGCACCCACCATCCATCAGGACGATCGTTCCTTCGCGAATCACCTGTGGAGTAATGGAGCCGTGCGGCAACGCCGAGTACTCACCTACCTGGACGTCCGCCCCGCCGGAGAATCCCAACTGAGTATGCGCGGCTTCGACCAAGTCTTCGAATTGCGGTTGCGTCATCCCTTCCTTCAGCCCCCGGTAGGCGGCTTCGTAGGCGGCCAGCGTGACCTTGGCTGCCAGGCGCATTAATTCGACTTCGTGTTCGCTCTTGACCATGCGGCAACCAGCCGTGACCGGAGTGCCGCTGGCGATCTTCACTTGCGGGGCGGCTTTCGCAATTCCGTCACTGAACACGAAGTGCACCGCCTCCTCGACTCCCAGCACACCGGTCGCAATCCCGCGATCTTTCAACCCCTGCGCCACCCGGTGGTAGGGACTGTCATCCTCCTGCCAGGTGCGCACATCCGCGTGTTCTCCTCCCGGCGCGTTGGCCAGTTGCTCCCGCGCTCTGCCTTCCTCAAAGGCCGGACACACATAGAACGCCGCTCCCTGGGCGGGAAGCACCATGGCGAACAACCGCTCCCCGCCCCACCAGCGCACGCCGGTGAAGTAGGTGAGTGACGTCCCCTCCATCAACAGGATTGCATCCAGTTGATTGGCTTCCATTAATCGCCGTGCCTTCTCCTGCCGGTCGCGCCGTTCCTCGCGGGTGATCGGCTTGGCCTGGTCTTTCATGGATTTCAGCTTGGCGATCGAAGGCGGCATCGGCAGGCAGCCATCGCCAGCGGCAAAAGATCGTGAGGCCAGCGTCAAGCCCGCAGCAACTGTACCTGCCTGCAGAAAACGGCGTCGGGAGACCATGCATCCTCCAGCAATCGGGAAACCCGCCATTATAGAGGTAACCCAATCTCCGATTGCCAATTTCCAATTGAAAATCACAAGCTGGTTCGGCCACTTTTCAATTGGCAATTGGCAATCGGCAATTGAAAATGAGTTTGTGCAGGCCGCCTTCCAATGCGCCGGCTGTGGACAGCGGAACGAAACCAGCGTGGACGAGTCCGCCGGCCAGAGCCAGTCCTATATCGAAGACTGCCAGGTATGCTGTAAACGGAACGTCCTGCGCCTCCACTACGACCGGCTGGAACAGGTGTTTGTGATTTCTGCCGATTTGGAGTAATTTCGCGGCACAATCCGTGAGCTGTTTCGCGGGGAAAGGTGATTCTCAATGGCGATGGGTTCCAACGTACCCGGCCGCATGGTCGCCCACACCATGGTGACCACGCAGTTCGAACTGGATGGTTTCCGCATCGTGCGTACCCTCGGAGTGGTGCGCGGCATCGTGGTGCGCTCCCGTTCCATCTTCGGCACCATCGGCGCGGGCCTGCAGACCATCCTCGGCGGCAACATCACGCTGCTGACCAACCTGTGTGAGAAAACCCGCGCTGAAGCCTTTGACCTGATGCTGCAACACGCCGCGGAACTGGGCGGAAACGCCGTAGTCGGTGCCCGCTACGATGCCACAGAGATCATGCAGGGCGTCACGGAGGTGCTCGCCTACGGCACTGCTGTGGTCGTCGAGCCATCAAAATAAGCTTGCTCGTGCGATGGCTATCACTGAGGGAGGCCCCCGGTTCGCACACCCAAGCTGGCGCCGCTACGGTCGCTTTCCCTGCAGCAATCCCTCCAGCGCCGACTGCCGGTAAGCGAAGATCTTTCGAAACTGGCGCGCAACAAACAGCTTTTGCGCCAATGCGCCTAAGAATCCAAAGCCAATCTCATAGGCAATCACATCGCGCACTCTTGTTCCTTCAACCCCGTTGCGGGTCTCAGCCTCGAATTCGTGCCGGTGCTGAAAGCGCCGGAACGGTCCCTTCTTTTGCACGTCGGCGAAGTGATGGTTCCACTCGAATTGGGTAATCAGAGCGATCCACTGAGCGCGGAAGGGAAGGAATGGAAGGACGCGAAAACTGGTCACCAGCTCCGACCCCGCGCCAGCCAGCGGCTGGTGATCGGTGATCATAGACTGTTCGTTGGCCACCCCCGGTGGTGGCACCAGGTGCACGCGAACCACCTCGGTCCCGGTCGCAGGAGGCATGATGCGCGGCAGATTGCCCGGGTTGGTAAAGAACAGGAACACCTGCTCCAAGGGCACCGGCACCCACTGTTCGAACTGTCCGTCATAGGTCATGTCCAACTGTGTCTGCCGAGATTGTACCCGCTTGTGTAGGATGCATTATCGTCCCTTGGCCTGGTCGCGAGCATGTATCTGCCATTCTCCGCCATCCGTGACGCGCGGCTGTACCTGAGCCGCTATCTTCCGGTCACCCGGCTGCTGCCCGCGCCTTCACTTGGCCGTTTAACCGGCAGCAAGGTTTATCTGAAGCTGGAGAGCGAACTGCCCACCGGTTCCTTCAAACCCCGCGGCGCGCTCTACGCACTTTCGCTGAACCTGCAGCGGCGCAACCTCACGGAAGTGGTCGCATCCAGTACGGGAAATCATGGCGCAGCGGTGGCCTACGCTGCCAAACTACTGCAGGTGCCGGCGACGATTTTTCTGCCAGAAAATCCCAATCCGGTGAAGCGCGCACGCATCGCGGAACTGGGCGCGAAGATCGTGGAGCAGGGCAGCGGCGATCTGGCCGAAGCATTTGAGCAGGCCTCGGCTTACGCCCAAACCGAGGACATTTACTTCCTGAACGATGCCACCGATCCTGACCTGCCCGCCGGTCCGGCCACCATCGCCTGCGAGATTCTGGAGCAACTTCCCGAGGCCGATGCCCTCTACGTACCCATGGGTGACACTGCCCTGATTCGAGGCGTGGCGGCCGCGGCAAAGCATCTCTCGCCCAGGGTCAAGATCGTCGGCGTACAGGCCGAGCGCGCGCCCGCCTATTACCTCTCCTGGAAACAAGGTCTGGCAGTGCGCACCGATGATTGCGACACCATCGCCGACGGCCTGGCCACGCGCACCCCCGATATCAACAACGTTCGCGCCATCCGGGAGCTGGTGGACGATATGCGCCTGGTCAGCGAAGAACAGATGCTTACCGCCATCCGCCACCTGCTTTTCGAAGAACATCTTGTGGTCGAACCCGCGGGGGCGGCCACAACCGCCGCGCTGCTACAGGCTCCCGAACCTTCGGCACGCAACGTGGTGGCACTGGTGACCGGCAACAACATCTCGCCGGAGGTCTTACGCTCCGCGGTGTGCAGCAATGGGGTAGACGCGACGCTCGGATCGCGATAAATTGTCACGCCTCATGTCTCGCGGAAAAATACGCTCGGCCCTCCCGCTTCTGATCGCAACCCTGTGGCTTCACTCCGCGGCTCTGGGCGCCTCCTACAAGTACTTTCGCCAAGGCGAGAAGGTAGACCGCCAAGCCACCCCGGTCTTTGGAATCGCCATGATGGGTGGAGGCGAGGATCTGGACGACGCTTTCCGTTGGCTGTGCGAAAAAGCTCGCGGCGGTGACTTCCTCATTCTGCGCGCGCGCGGTGATGATGACTACAACCCCTACGTGAAGGGTTTGTGCAAGTTGAACTCGGTGGCGACACTGATCATTCCCAGTCGCAAGGCCGCTCAGGATCCCAAAGTTGCGGAAATCATTCGCCACGCGGAAGCAGTCTTCATCGCTGGCGGCGACCAGTCCCGCTACGTGAACTTCTGGAAGGGCACGCCCGTACAGAATGCGCTCAATGCTAACATCGCCGCCGGCAAGCCGATTGGTGGTACCAGCGCCGGACTCGCGGTCCTGGGAGAATTTGCCTATGGCGCTCTGGGGGACAAGCCGCACGATAACGATCTTTCTTCCCCCGAGGTCCTGCGAGACCCTTTCTTTCCGCGCGTGACCCTGGTGCGCGACTTCCTGAAGATTTCACTGCTCGAGAACACGCTCACCGACACCCACTTCGCCAAGCGCGACCGCCTGGGCCGTACGCTTGGCTTTCTGGCGCGCCTGATGCAGGACGGCTGGTCCACCATGCCGCGCGAGGTTGCAGTGGACGAAAAGTCTGCGGTACTAGTCGAGGCCGACGGCAAGAGCACAGTCGTGGGTTCCGGCCGGGGAGCCTACTTCCTCCGGCCCACGGAACCGCCGGCGGTTTGCCGCAAAGGAACGCCGCTTACCTTTCAGAGCATCGCCGGATACCACGCCCCTGCGGGCGGGCGCTTCGATCTGCCGGCGTGGAGCGGCGACGGGGGCAGCGCCTATGCGCTCTCGGTGGATGCAGGGGTGATTCACAGCACCCAGGCGGACGGTTCTCTTTACTAGCATCGGAGTGCGGTTTTCTTTGCGTCCTCCGCGAATCCTCCGCGCACTCTGCGGTGAAAGGCCTTTCTTGCCTCAAACCCGAAGCTAGCGGGGATTCTCCGACTGCGCCATCGTGGGTCAAGGTTCCCGATTGACTTCGTTCAGATTTTTTGACACACTGCCGCGGTCTTCACGCGAAGCTCGGCGTCGTGACGATACCGTCTCTTCCGCGTTGTCTTGCGCTCTGTACTTTGGCGCAAGTGGCTCGCCTGGTCGCCACCGGCAAGCTCGAGTCCGGTCTGTGATCCCCTCTTCATCCCTGGCAACTTCCTTGTGACAGTCCCACTGTTTTGTGTGATTTAGCGCACAGACAATGTCCCGAAGTCTAACCTAACATTTCGAACTCAGTGGGCAGTGATCCGTAAAGGAGCTGGCTATGAAATCTTCCCGCTTCATCATTAGTGTCTTAGTGGCCCTGCTGACCTCTGCAACGCTTCTCTCCGCGCAGACGTCGCAAGGGCGCATCACCGGACGGGTGCTGGATTCCACCGGCGCCATCATCGTTGGAGCCAAGGTGACCATCGAGAACACCGGCACCCACGTGAGACGTAATCTCGAGACCAACAGCACGGGGGATTACGTGGCCCCCGGCCTCGAGCCCGGGTGGTACTCAATTTCCGTCGAGGCGCCCAATTTCCGCAAGGCGATACGAGAGCGGGTACAGATCGAGGTGGCGAACGATCTCAGAATTGACTTCCAGCTTGTTCCGGGCGCCGCCAGCGAAACCGTGGAGGTGAAAGGCGAGGCCCCCCTGGTGGACGCCACCACCACCACCCTGAGCGGAGTGTTATCCAACACTGCGATTAATGAGCTTCCGCTCCAGGGGCGCGACTTTCAGAATCTGCTGGCGCTCCATCCGGGCGTTCAGCGTGACCCCGGTGGAGGGTTCCACTCGGTGACCTCCAATGGCATGCGGCCGGATGACAACAATTTCACCATCGATGGGGCCAACGACAATGATGTCTACTGGGGCGAAACAGTAGTGAACGACGCCGGCATTCTGGGCACACCTGCCAGCACGCTTCCGCTCGACGCCATCCAGGAATTCAACACCCAGGAACATCCGCAAGCGGATTATGGAGAGAAGCCGGGAGTCGTGGTCAACATCGGAATCAAGTCTGGGACCGATACGATCCACGGAACGGGATATTACTTCACCCGCAATGCCGCAGTGGATGCCCGCAACGTCTTCAACCCCAGTCCGCAACCGGTCGCCGATCTGATTCTTCACCAGTTCGGGGGTAGCATCGGCGGTCCGATCGTCAAGGGCAAGTGGTTCTACTTCGCCAACTACGAAGGAGTTCGTTCCAAAGTAGGGAATCCCTACAACGCCTTCAGCCCAGTCACCACGTTATTGTCGGACGAGGTCGACCCCGACTCCCGCCTCAGCATCGTGAACGCGTTGGCTGCCACCGGCTGCGACAAGGCTCCTCTGCCCCCGGAGTGTAGCCAGCTGAGTCTGAATCTGATCCAGTTCTTCCCTAACAACCCAGGTTTCACAGCGGACCCGAACGATCCCACGGTGATTAACTTCAACTTCGATAACCAGAACCGCGCCGACAACCTGGTCTTCAAGAGCGATTATCATCCCAGCGATCACCACGCATTTTCCGGCCGTTATATTTACGCCAACAGCAATCAGACCGAAGAGGATGCGGTGCCGCTGCGCCCGGAGTGGCTCTCGCATGCTGCTCCCATTACCCAGGTATTCGGCGGAGATTGGACCTGGACACCGAACTCGCGCTGGATCAATACCGCCCGCTTCAGCTTCAACAGTTTCTCCGAGAAGATCGCACCCCTGGATGCGAACGTGAATCCCACCGCCTACGGTCTGAACACTGGAATTACAGATCCACGGCTGTTTGGCTTTCCGACTATCAACCCCGGCACAGCGAATTTCGATTACCTGGGCGGGAGCTCCACCTGGCCGGCCTACACCTCGCCCAGCCATACCTGGGACATTTCCGACAGCGTTGCCTACACCAAGGGCAAGCACGCCTTGCGCTTCGGCGGCGATTTCAGCGATGGAGGCGTGGAGTACTACCGCGCTCCCTATGGCCGCGGCCGCGTGTACTTTCACTACCTCACGGATTTTCTTATGGCCACCGATCCAGCCAACATTCGCTCTTGGCGGTTGCTCTACGGAGATCCGTCGCGCAGCGTGACCATGAAATCCCTCGGCTTCTTCTTGCAGGATGATTTTCGCGCGACACGGCGCCTGACCTTGAATCTTGGGGTGCGTTATGACGTCACGCTTCCCATCAAGGACTCGCAGAACCGGCTGGCGAACTTCGTGCCATCCCAGGGAATCGTGCAGGTCGGATACGGCATCAGCGAGCCCTATCAGACCAACTGGAAGAATTTCTCGCCGCGTGTGGGTTTCGCCTACGACGTATTTGGCACCGGGAAAACCATACTCCGCTCCGGCTTCGGCATGATTTACGTGCAGCCGTCCATCCGGACTTTCATGTTCAGCAGCGGCGGGCTGCAGTTGAATCCCAGCGCCCTGATTAACCCCGGCGCCAACGGCACTATCAAGTCCTACCTGTTGTCCGGCGCCGATACCTCTTTGCTCAACTGGAGCGTCGCCGGGCCGATCTTCCCGGTGAACAATACCTCTCTCAACACCTGTGACGCCAGCAATCCCTGCGACATGTTTGGCGTGGACCAGCACCTGAAAACTCCGTACGTGCTGAATTGGAATGCAAGCCTGCAGCAGGAACTGTCGCCCAGTACAGTGCTACAGATGGCATACGTGGCCAATCGGGGAGTCCAGTTGTACAGCACTGTGGACCTGAACCAGGCTCCCCCGAACCCCGATGGCTTTGACTCAATCAACCGCCCCATGACGGCCAGTTGCGCGCCGCCAGTAGGCCTGGGCGTCGGCAAAGCACCCTGCTATCCCTATATCGGCTTTCTGAACTTCCTCGGCAACCAATCCACATCCTCGTACCATAGCCTGCAGGTCACGCTCACCAAGCGTTATTCCCACGGGCTTTACCTGCTTGCGGGGTACACCTGGCAGCACGCCATCGATACCGCGGGAAATACGAATAACCTGGGTTATGTTCCCCAGGACAGCTTCAACTACGCCGCCGAGAAGGGCGACGGCGACTATGATATCCGCCACCGCTTTACCCTCTCGGCTACTTACGATCTGCCTTCACGCAAGTCATGGGGCCAGATGCTCGAAGGCTGGCAGGTCACCAGCATCCTGAGTTGGCAGAGCGGTGCTCCCGTCCTTCTCTACGACGACACTTGGGACTTATCGGGAACCGACGAGGGGCCCGACGATTTCAGCAACGAGCGCTGGAACATCAAGGGCGACCCGTCGAGACTGCACTGGTCGGCGAAGGCCCCCATTCCGTTCCTGCAGAACGAGTACGACGATGACGGAAACCTGATTTCGTACAATCCAACCTGCGCATCCGTAGCCAAGACGCAGGCGTTACTGGATTCGCTGGCCTATGTCGGCGGCTGCTTCGCGCAGAATGGCACCATCATGTATCCGCAAGCCTTTGGCACCTTCGGCAATATGGGGCGGAACATCATGCGTGGGCCCGGTTTCATCAACTGGGACGCCTCGGTTTCCAAAGTGTGGAAGCTCACGGAGCGGGTCAACCTGCAGCTGCGCGGCGAGATGTTCAACGTGGCCAACCATGCCAACTTCGCCGGCGGCTCGATCGGGGGCGAACTCGGCGACCCGGCCAGCCTGGGACGCGCCAATGCTACACCTGATGTTCAGGCCGCCAATCCCGTCATCGGCTCCGGCGGCTCGCGGCATATTCAGTTGGGAGTGAAGTTCATCTGGTAAAGACAACAGAAGCTAAGCCCCGGCGGGAGCCGGGGCTTTTTTGTGCTCGTAATCCAGCGCTATTCCTTATACAACCATCCCGCCACCAGCGTGGCCAGGATTGCGCCTACCCACAGCTCCAGCATCCAGCCCAGCGGAAACATGCGCTCAAACGGCGCCCAGGTGGCGGTGCCGAAGTTGGTCGGGAACCCGGCAGCAAAGCCCACCAGAAATCCAACTTTCAGCGCAGTGCCGGGACCGGGCCCCAGCGTCTGCCGCACCCAGGCATAGAGGTGCGCCAGGATGATCGCCAAAATGAACAGCAGCACGACCCACTGCACTTGGAAAGCTGGATAGCGCGGCTCTTTCAGGAACTGTCCGGCGTTCTGCGCCGCCTGATAGCGTCCCATGCCAATGATCAGAAACTGAACCGCGACACTCCAGACGTTCCACACTACTCCGCCCAGCAGGCCTCCCAGAAAAACACGACCGCGATTCACGCCCATGCATCACCTCCGAGGTGAAGTAAAAAGAAAGCGGGGAAAAGAGGATGGCGGGAGTTTACCACCAAAGTGCAACCCTGATGGGTTTTGCCGACGACCTCCCGGGCGCAGCGCGAGGCGGTATCCGTGGTGCCGCACCGAACCGCGGGCGTACGCTCGCGACTTGGAGGCAGGGTCAGCGCAAGATCACCAGGACCTTGATGGCGCCGCTTCCCGCGGCCAGCGGCTCCATCGCCTTTCCCACCACCGCCCCCAGCATCTGCCGCGGGTTGGTGGCTCTCATGGCATATCCCGGTCGAGATGACGTGACCAGCAAATCGCCAACCTGGATCGGGCCGTTCTCGGTGGTCACCTTGGCGGGGACAATTCCCGTGATGGCGACGGGAACGTCATCCGCATCCACCCGCGAAACACCTCCCTTTTCCGCTCCCAGGACCGCGGGTCGAGTGGAATAGACACCCACCACACGGCGCGAGTAGCGGACGGTAGTCCTCTGCACGCTCTTGCCGTCGCTCGACATGACCAGCACATCGCCGGGCTCGTAGAGCTCACGCTGGCTGTGGACCGGCAGAGCTTCGGCAAAGTCCGAGCCGGCCACGAAAGTGCCGGCAGTCGTGATGTGGCACTTGCGGGTGCCGTCGGGGATGTGACACTCGAGGAAGTTGGAGGTTGAGCTGGTGGGCAACACCAGCTTGACCACTGCCGAGTGATTGCCGGATTGGGTGTGCGCCAGCCACGCCACTTCGCCGTTACTGCCGGCATTCTCGGCCTGAAGCGCCGCCAGCGTTCCGGGACTGGTCAACGAATCCTTGGTGAAGGAGGCAGCATTATTGGCGCTCGAGCTGTTGCTCGTGACCTCCCCGGTCGCGGTCACGCTGAAGACTTGGCCCGAGGGGCCGACTGCCGCAAATGGAATGGGGCTGGTGCCGTTAGGGGAGAAGCCTTCCACAAGAATCGGAGAGCCGGTGGTGGAGTCGGTGAACCCCATCACGCCAACGCGAGCGCCCGTATCGGAGGTGGTAAACCCCGCCACGCCAATCCCATTGGGGCCATCTGCCCTTCCGAGGACGCCGAAACCTTGATTCGTACCCGTGGTGTCGGTATTGAGTCCAACAACACCCGTTCCGGAAGATTGAGTCGAGATGCCGAAGACGCCGCCAAGGTTGCTGGTGGCGTACACCCCGACACCGTTGCTGGCGGTGGCGTACACCCCATAACCGGAATCGCTGGTTGCAGAGATTGCTTTCCCGGAAACCGTCTGTGACATCGCCGTTATGCCATCGCCGTTCGCATTGTTGACGCTCAAATTGCCGAGGATGCTCTGACTGGTAAGAAAGGAATTCATAGCGCTCAGCTGCGCATAGCGGGCGTCCGTCTTCGTGGTATCCAGGTTCAGCGTGACATCTCCGCTGTTTCCGCCGCCAGTCAGATCCGTTCCCGCGGTCACACTGGTGATCGTGCCCGTCCCCGGAAACGTCTGCCCGGGCGCGAAGGTAAGCTGTCCGTTGCTGGCGATGTTGAACCCGGTTTCCATCGGTTGCCCGCTGCCCGTGGCATAGAGCAGGTTCAGCGATCCGGAAGCATTGGCGGTGTTGTTGCCCACCGGCTCCGCCTGCCAGCGGAATGTCTGAGCCACGGGGGACTGCGTGGTGCTGTTGAACACCGACGCGCCCAGGTTGAACGGCTGCGAGTTCTTGCCGGCCGTCGCGTTGGCGGTCCCGGTGGCGGGCAGAGTCACGTTGCCTCTTAGGGCCGTAGCCCCCTTTACATCCAAGGTCGCGCTGGGCGCAGTAGTTCCCACGCCGATCTTGGCGGAGCTTCCGCTGCCGCTTTGAAACAGGGTGGAGTTGCCCAGGGTCCCGGCATTGTCCGCGAAAAGGGGAATGAAATTCTTAGTGATTGTGTCAGGGTCTACCGGGTTCGCTGGAGCCACCACCGGAGCGGGCGTTCCGCCGTTCTCGGGAGAAGGGCTCGGGCCGCCGCTGGGTGGCGCCGCCAGCACAAACGCGGAAGCCGGCAAGCCGCCCACAGTTTCTGCGTCCGCTGCCTTCAGGGCATAGGGCACGCTCAGCAGCAACACCCGCGGCTGCTCGGGTTGCCCGGAGGGTTGCACGCCCAGCCAGCGGGCCTCGCCAGAGCTGAACAGTTCCATCGGCAAGCCATCGCTCTGCGTCGCCCCCAGCGACACCGTGTAGTGCCCATTGGCGTCGGGAGTGACGTTTTGGGTCTCCAGCCACAGCGGGGAGCCGCCCGACTCGTCGGCGTATAGGGCAAAGGTGATCCCAGTGATGCCAGTCAGCGGTTTTCCCTGGACGTCGTGCAGGGTCCCGCTGAACTTGACCAGGCGGGGCACGGTCGCGGTCACGCTGGCAACTTGACTCTGTGCTTGGGCCAGATGGCTGAAGCACAACCCGAGAAACATCAACCACCAACAGGAAGCCCTTTTCATGTGCCTGCTCCGTAGAAAGGACGTTGGGGAGGGAACTGTCTGAACCGGAGTCGCCCCAGGAATGAGGATTGCTGGGCACGCCCCCCCACCCGGCAGCCGCGCATGGTAGCGCAGGAACCTGCCCGGCGCAGAAGTTTTTTCCACAACCGCTTTTCTCGCCTCAAGCTAAAGCGAACAAAAGACGAAGCTTGCTTTCGCGACCCAAGTTTCTAAACCCTACCTATTGTGGTCACCCAATCAGTAAGCCGCAAGCTGTCGTAGTTTTGTCCTTTAGCATTGGGGGGGGTATGTGACCTACAACTTTGTTGTTGACAACAAAAGCTTTAGGCGTAAGATGTGGACAAAAGTGGTAGAAAGTGGTCGCAACGGTAGCGGTGGTGGGCAGCGGTGACTTGTTGAGAGGCGCCAGTGGAATTAAAGACTGACACCCCAAAAATCAGCCCAGACAAACCGAAGACGACCGACATTTTGACCGCTTTTACCTCCCTCATAGTTTTTGCGGTAGCTGCAAAGCAGTCTCAGGCCCCAATAAAGGGCAAGGCACATGTTTCGCGGCAATCATCCAACTCGCGTCGACGAAAAGGGACGGCTAAAGATCCCCGCGGAATTCAAGCGGGTCATCGACGAGAAGTACGGTACGCAATTTTACATCACCAGTCTGGATGGGAAGGTTGCTCAAGTATATCCCTTCGAGGAATGGGAGCGGATCGAGCAGAAGTTGGCCGGGCTCTCCACCTTCAATCCTACGAAGAAAAAGTTTCTGGACCGGGTGAACTACTACGGGCAGATGGTGGAAATGGATGGGCAGGGGCGGTTGCTGATGCCGCAACTGTTGCGCGATGCGGCGGAAATCAAGGGCGAAGTGGCAGTCACGGGCAATTTGACGCACCTGCTGGTTCGCAACCTGGATGCCTACCGCAAGGAAATTCAAGAGCAACCGTTCACTGCTGAGGATGAGAAGACGCTCGACGATCTGGGCATCTAGTGGGCGAGGGTTCAACACACACCCCTCAGGGGGTTGGGCATGGCGGCAGGGAAGTTGGCCATGTGCCGGTTCTTTTAAAAGAAGCGATCGACTTTTTGGCTATCCGACGCGGCGGGACCTATATCGACGCCACCGTGGGCCTGGGCGGACACAGTTACGAAATCGCAAGACGCCTCGGCGCACCGGGTCATTTGATTGGGCTCGATAAAGATCCTGCCGCTTTGAATGTAGCCCGCGCAAGGCTGGCCGTTGGCGAACAACAAACGGACTGGCCTGAGGTCACCTTGCTGCACCGGTCATTCGCAGAGATTGCGAACGACCAACGACCAGCGACCATCGACGGTTTACTGGCCGACCTGGGCGTAAGCAGCCTGCAGTTCGGCGACCCGGCGCGCGGCTTCAGTTTTCAGGCGGAAGGACCGCTCGACATGCGGATGAACCCGCAAGCCGAGCTGACCGCCGAACAAGTGGTAAATCAGGCGGACGAGGTCACACTCGCCAATCTGATTTACGAATTCGGTGAGGAAAGGAGGTCGCGGAGAATCGCCAGAGCCATTGTCCGGTCGCGGCCGATACGAACTACCGCACAACTTGCGGATGTGATATCAGCCGCGGCCCGGCCAATGAATCAGGCAGAACGTAGGATTCATCCCGCGACGCGCACCTTTCAAGCTCTCCGAATCTTCGTAAACCGCGAACTGGACGATCTGCGGGTGCTGCTGGAAGCAGCCCCGCAGCTGCTGAAACCGGGCGGACGGCTGGTGATCATCAGCTTCCACTCGCTGGAGGACCGCATCGTGAAAGATGCCTTCCGCGATGGAGTGAAGCAAGGTCACTACCGCCTGCTGACCAAGAAACCGGTGACGGCGACGGACGAAGAGGTCGATCGCAACCCGCGCTCCCGCAGCGCGAAGCTGCGAGCGGCGGAAAGAATTTAGGTTTGTGTGGGATCGGGTCTCAGACCCGCCGCCACACACAAGTTTAGCCTCGGAGAAACTGCCGAGGGTCCCGGCACGACTCAGGGAAGGCGTGCCGGGGCAAGGCATCCAGGAGCTCTGTGGTAGAGCTCAACGGAGTACGGAGGTTGGTGATGTACACGGGCACATTGATTGACGATCTGATCAGGACGGTGGAGTGCGCCGAACAGCGCACCCACCAAGCGGCCGATCCAGTCGAACTGGAGCACTGGTACGCCGCATCGCACGAACTCATGCCGGTCGAACCCAGTCTAGTCGGGGTGGCCTAAATGTCGGCAGCGGCGACTTGCGCAGCACCGGCTCGCCGGCGCCGGCCCTGCTGGACTGGAACGCCGGAGATCTATTTCGCCAAGCCCATCGACAACTCGCGCATGGTCAAGCTGGAGGATCCTCGCCGCAGCCGGGAAATGCGCCAGTTCGGCGTCGCACTCGGTTGCTTGTTCCTGCTGGTCATGGTTTTTGCCTGGCAGCACTACAAGGCGATCGAATACGGGTACCAGATCGAAGGCCTGAAGGCGCAGCGCAACGGGATGATCGAAATCAACCGCGCTCTGCACTTGGAAGAGGCTTCGCTCCGCGATCCCTCGCGCGTTGACATCTGGGCGCGCGAGCACGGTCTGCAGCCGCCGCAAGCCGGCCAGATCATCCGCATGGATACGGTTCTGCCGGACAACGGTGCACCGGTCATGGCCAGCATGGCCCCGGTCTCGGTAGTGTCGGTGAGGTAGCAAAGGCAGTGTGGGGGCGGGCGACTCGCCCGTCCAGGCCGAGCAAGCTCGGCAGGGCACTTTGGTTGGCGGCTCCTCCAGGTGAGTGGGCCGCCATGTTTGTCTGAGGATCATACCGGTGGCAGCCAGCACAGACCGCAACCGCACCCACCTCAGGCTCTACCTGCTGGGCGGAATCCTGGTGCTCTGGTGTCTTGCCATCTGTCTCCGCCTGGTCTGGTTGCAGATCTTCCAATACGGACAATTCGAACAGCGCGCCCAGCGCCAGCAACAGCGCACCACCGAAGTCGCCGCCAAGCGCGGTATCATCTACGACCGCTCCGGCCACGAACTGGCCATGTCGATTTCGGTGGATTCCGTCTTTGCCGTTCCCACGGAAATCCACGATCTTGGACAAACTGTTTCCCTGATTGCCGGCATTACCAAGGCCGATCCTCGCGAGCTACTGGCCCGCTGCAAGGCTGGCCGCACCTTCTGCTGGGTCGCCCGCAAGCCCGATGCCGAGACCGCCGACCGGATTCGCGCCCTGAACCTCCGCGGCATTTATTTTCAGAAAGAGTCCAAGCGCTTCTATCCCAAGCGTGACCTTGCCGCCCAGGTGCTGGGCTACGTGGGCATGGACGATGAGGGCCTGAGCGGCATCGAGCGCGAATATGACGACCAGCTGCGCGGCAAGCCCGGCCGCCTGCTCATCTCGGTTGATGCCCGCAAAAAGTGGTTTGGCAGTGTGGAGAAGCAACCCGAGCCCGGCGAGAACGTAGTTCTCACCGTCGACCAGCAAATCCAATACATCGCCGAGCGCGAGCTGAAAGCTGCCATGCAGCAGACCCACGCCGAATCGGGCACGGTGATCGTGGAGAATCCCCACACCGGCGAAATTCTGGCGCTGGCCAACTGGCCGACGTTCAACCCCAATCTTTCGCGGGAGATTACGCCCGAGCGCCTGAAAAATCATGCGGTCAGCGATGTCTACGAACCGGGCTCCACTTTCAAGGTGGTCACCATCTCGGCCGCGCTCAACGAAAATCTCACCAACCCTGACGAGAAGTTCGACTGCCAGATGGGATCAATCGTCATCAACGGGCGCCGGATCCATGACTGGCACCCGTTTGGTGTCATGCCGGTGTCCGATATCCTGGCCCATTCCAGCGACGTCGGCGCCATCAAGATCGCTCTCCGTCTCGGAGAGGAACGCCTTTACAACTACATCCGTGCATTCGGGTTTGGCCAGCAGACCGGCATTGAGCTGCCGGGGGAAACCCGGGGCATGACCAAGCCGGTCAACCGCTGGTCGAAGGTGTCCATCGGGGCCATCTCCATGGGACAAGAGATTGGCGTTTCTCCTCTGCAACTGGCCGCCATGGTCTCCACCATCGCCAACGATGGAGTCTGGACTCCAGCCCGCATCGTGGCGGCTACGATCCAGCCGCAAAGTACGCCGCAGACGATCGCCTTCCACCCCGCCCAGGAACGGCGGGTGCTCTCCCCCCTCAGCGCCGCCGAGATGAAGCAGATGATGCAAGGCGTCGTTCTGCGCGGCACCGGGCGCAAGGCGATTCTCGAAGGCTACAGCTCTGCGGGCAAGACCGGGACCGCGCAGAAGGTTGACCCTGCGACCCACACGTATTCACGCACCAAGTACATCGCCTCGTTCGCTGGATTCGCCCCGGTGAACAACCCGGTCATCACCGTAGGGGTGATTCTCGATTCACCGGTCGGCGGGCACCACGGCGGAGAAGTTGGCGCCCCCGTATTCAACCGCATCGCCCAGCAGGTTCTGGAATACCTGCACACTCCACACGACGTCGAACTGCCGCCCAATCGCCAGCTATTGCTGGCTAGACAGCGAGTGAAACAGCAGGACCTCGAGGAAGGGTCCCCGGATCATTTGGGAGAAACCCTGGATGCGGCCGATGCCAGCGCTGCCGACGCGGGGTCAATTCCGCTGGCTCCCTCGCAATCAACCCCCGAAGTGGCCGGCAACGCTGTAATCCCGGCAGGGTTGCGCGAGCGGGTTCCTTCGTCGTCGGACGAGGAGAAGCCGGCGGCGCCGGCAACCACCGCAGGGCGCACGCCCGATGCTCCCGCTCACCTCCCGTCCAGCGGCACGGTTGTGTTGGACGTCGAGCAGGGTGGCGTCGTGGTCCCGTCCTTTTTGGGGAAGAGCGTGCGCACCGCGATAGAAATGGCTGAAGAAAGCGGGCTCGACCTGGAAGCCATCGGCAGCGGTACCGCCCGCGAGCAATCCCCCGCACCCGGAGCGCATCTGCCACCGGGTTCGCGGGTGACGGTGAAGTTTGAGCGCTGATGCCCGGTAGGGACGCGGTTGGTCGGGGCAGCACGGCCGTGACCTATAATTCGTCCAATGACCTTCCTCGATCTCCTGCATGGCGCGGAAATCCTCTCCCAGACCGGGAACCCGAGCGTTACCGGCCTGAAGTATGACTCGCGCCGGGTGAAGCCCGGAGACGTGTTCGTTGCCATGCGGGGAGAATCGAGCGACGGAAACCAGTTCATCGACAAAGCCATTGCCGCGGGAGCCGTGGCTGTAGTTACCGACTCCGCCAGCGAGCAGCCCCGCCCCAACGTCGCGTGGGTGCAGGTCCCGCACGGACGTCGCGCCCTGGCGCGCCTCAGCGCCAACTTCTACAAACGTCCCGCGGAAAAGCTGGCCACCACCGGCATCACCGGCACCAACGGCAAGAGCACAAGCAGTTTCCTGCTGGAATCAATCCTTACCGCCGCCGGGCGCAAGAGCACGCTGATCGGAACCATCGAGTACCACGTGGCGGGCAGGATTCTGCCCGCGCCCCACACCACACCCGAGGCCCTCGAATTGAACCAGATGCTGCGTGAGGCGCTGGGCCATGGCGCGACCGAGGCGGTGATGGAAGTCTCCTCCCATGCCCTGGCCCAGCAGCGCATCTTTGGGATTCCCTTTGATGTTGCCGTCTTCACCAACCTGACCCGCGACCACCTCGACTATCACCACACGATGGAAGAGTATTTTTCCTCCAAGAAGGCGCTCTTCGCGGGCGTCGGTACCGATGCTCCGCGCGCCGCAGTCCTCAACCTCGACGACCCGTCCGGCGCCGCCCTGCTGACCTTCAGCAAGAAGCACAGCTCCGAAGTCCTGACCTACGGGTTGACCCAGGGCGACTTCCACGCCGAAAAACTTGACATCGCCCCTCGAGGCACACGCTTTGATCTGGTCACGCCGCAGGAAACCATCCCGTTGTTTTCGCCGCTGATCGGCAAAGTGAATGTCTACAACATTCTTGCCGCCGCCGCGGCAGCCTATGCCCGCCGTTGCCCGCGCGAGGCTATCGTGCACGGTGTCGAGACCCTCACTCGCGTGCCCGGCCGCTTCGAGCGTGTGGATTGCAAGCAGCCGTTTACGGTCGTGGTGGACTACGCTCACACCGACGATGCCCTCCGCAACCTGACAGCGCTGGCGCGTGAATTCGTTGATCGGGCCGGACACAAAGCCCGAGTGATCACAGTCTTCGGCTGTGGCGGCGACCGCGACCGCGCCAAGCGTCCGCTGATGGGCGAAGCCGCCGGACGCGGCAGCGATTTTGCGGTGTTGACCTCCGACAACCCCCGAAGTGAGGATCCCCTCGCCATCATCAACGACGCTATGGTCGGCCTGCAGCGCTCCGGCGCAAAATACAAGGTCGAGCCCGATCGCAGAAAAGCCATCACGCTGGCGATTCACGAGGCCGGCCCCGGCGACATCGTGCTCATCGCCGGCAAAGGCCACGAAAAGGTGCAGGTGACCCGCGAGGGCCCCATTCCGTTCGACGATGTGGAAGTCGCCCAGCAGGTTTTGCGCGCCGCCGGATACGACTGCGTAGCCGCCCAGGCCGGGGCAGGAAAGATCGGATGAAGCTCCCACTCTCTCGCGTCGCCGAGTTCCTCTCGGCCACTGGTGAATTCGACCACAACGCCGTGGCCCAGGGTTATTCCATCGACTCCCGCACGCTTCAGCCGGGAGAACTCTTTTTCGCGGTCAAAGGCGAGCGCATGGACGGCCACGACTTCGTGGAGCGGGCGCTGGAAAAAGGGGCAGTAGCCGCCGTGGTTCGCAAAGACCAGTTGGCCCGCTACCCGGTGAAAGCTCGCCTGGTGGCGGTGGACGACACGCTGGTAGCGCTGCAGACCTTGGCCGCTGCTGTGCGCCGCTTGTGGGGTAAACCTTTGATCGGCGTCACCGGGTCGGTCGGCAAGACCACCACGAAAGAGGCCATCGCACATCTGCTCTCCACACGTTTTCGCGTCCTCAAGTCGGAGGGCAACTTCAACAACCATTTCGGGCTCCCTCTGATGTTGCTGAAGCTCGAACCCGGCCACGAGGCTGCCGTCATCGAGTTGGGCATGTCACACACGGGAGAGATCGCCGCGCTGGCCAGAATCGCCCAGCCCGAGGTCGGGGTCGTGACCTGCGTGGCGCCGGTGCATCTGGAATTCTTCAAGTCGGTGGCTGAAATCGCCCGCGCCAAGTACGAGTTGATTGAGTCTTTGCCGGCCGGAGGGACTGCGGTGCTGAATGCCGACGATGAATACGTTTCCCAGTTCGGCCGCGATTTCCGCGGCAAAGTCATCACCTTTGGATTGCGGGCTTCCGCTGACGTCCGTGCTGAAAATATCGAATCCCGCGGGCCTGCCGGTTCGGCGTTCGACATGGTTGTGGGGTCATGCCGCGAAAAAGCGGTATTGCCCCTGGTGGGCACGCACAACGTCTACAACGCCCTGGCCGCGGTCGCCGTTGCCCTGGAGCGCGGCCTGACTCCCTCGGAAGCCGTCGCTGCCCTGGCCACGCTCACTCCCGCCGACAAGCGAGGACAGGTTCTCCAACTCGGCAACATCACGGTGATCAACGATTGCTACAATTCCAATCCGAAGGCTCTCGAGGCCATGGTGGATGCGCTGTCGGCCATGCCGGCCAAGCGACGCATTGTGGTCGCGGGTGAGATGCTGGAACTGGGCCCCACCGGCGAAGAGTTGCACCGCCAGTGCGGTCGCCACATCGCGGAGAAGAGAATCGATGTGCTGGTGGGAGTAAGAGGTCTTGCGCAACCTATGGTCGAGGCCGCGAAAAAGGCGGGCATGCAGGCGGAGTTTGTAGCCACTCCTGAAGAAGCCGGCCAGTGGCTCGCGCGCGAAGGCCGCGACGGAGACGTGATCCTGCTGAAAGCGTCTCGAGGCGTGAAGTTGGAAAAGGCGCTGGAAACCTGGAGAGGGCATCGGGCCGTGGCCCGCTGACTCCTGACTACTGCCCTGGAGGCTGATTGCTTTATTGGCTCTTATACCTGAAGCTGTTCCATTACTTCCCGCCGTTCCGAATTTTCCGTTACCTCACGTTTCGCACCGCTTTCGCCAGTTTGACCGCGCTGTTTACCGGACTGATCGTCGGCCCGCTGGTCATTGGACGCCTGCGCGAATTCCAGATCGGCCAATACATCCGCGAAGAAGGCCCCAAGGCCCATCAGAAAAAAGCCGGAACGCCCACCATGGGCGGCCTGCTGATTGCCATCTCCATCATCGTTCCCACCCTGCTCTGGGCCGACTTGAGCAACCGCTTTGTCTGGGTCGCCGTCGGCGCCACCGCTGCTTTTGCCGCCATTGGTTTTGCCGACGACTACATCAAGGTTGTGCAT
The DNA here is from genome assembly GCA_020073165.1 of Terriglobia bacterium. Taxonomy (GTDB): domain Bacteria; phylum Acidobacteriota; class Terriglobia; order Terriglobales; family Acidobacteriaceae; genus JAIQET01. The sequence goes on from JAIQFP010000001.1 coordinate 292,036, forward strand.
CGCAGAAACCTGGGGCTCACGGGGAAAGCCAAGCTCGGCTTGCAAATTCTCACCAGCATCCTGGTCGCCGTGGTGCTGATTACGATGCAGGCTCGTGGCATGTACTCCACCAAGCTGCTGGTACCCTTCTTTAAACAATTCCGGCCCGATCTGGTCATCGAAAGCCTGGAGCATAATCCCCATCTCTGGCCGCTGGCGTTTATTCCATTCATCATCTTCGTGGTGCTGGTGATCGTAGGTTCCAGCAACGCCGTGAACCTCACCGACGGTCTGGACGGCCTCGCCATCGGCTGCACGGTGATTGCTGCGGGCGCGCTGGCTGTGCTGACCTACGTCAGTGGCCACGCCACCTTCTCCGCATACCTGGAATTGCAGCGCATGCCGCAAGTGGGCGAACTGACGATTTTCTGCGGTGCCATGGTGGGCGCAGCCATTGGCTTCCTCTGGTACAACGCCCATCCCGCGGAAGTCTTCATGGGCGACGTGGGTTCGCTCGCCCTGGGTGGCGCCATCGGCACAGTTGCGGTGATGATCAAGCAGGAACTGTTGCTGCCCTTTATTGGCGGCATCTTCGTGATCGAGGCGGTCTCGGTGATCCTGCAAGTTGCCTCCTACAAACTGCGCAAGAAGCGTATCTTCAAAATGGCGCCGCTGCACCACCACTTCGAATTGCTGGGCTGGTCGGAGTCGAAGATCATCGTGCGTTTCTGGATTGCGAGCCTGGTGTTCGCCCTGTTCGCGCTGACCACCCTGAAACTGAGATAAGAATTTTCTGCGGAATGGACGTAAACGGCAAACGCGTTCTCGTTGTCGGCCTCGGCAAATCGGGCGTAGCCTCGGCGCTCTTTCTCAAAGCCCGAGGCGCCCGGGTCACCGTCTCCGACACCAAGACCGAAGACGAGCTCCGCGGAGAGATTCCCGTACTCCTCGACCAGGGCATCGCGGTTGAAACCGGAGGCCACGGCGAACGTACCTTCCGCGGACAGGATTTGATTGTGGTCAGCCCGGGTGTCCCCGTGGACGCTCCGCCGCTGGTACAGGCCCGCGCCCTGGGCGAAACCGTCATCGGCGAAATCGAACTGGCCGCCCAGTTTCTGCCGGGCCCCATCGTCGCCATCACCGGCTCCAACGGCAAGACGACGACCACGGCGCTGGCGGGTGAGGTGATCGCGGCCGGCGGCTACCCCGCCGTCGTCGGTGGCAACATCGGCACGCCCGCCATTTCGCTCGTCGAGCGGGCAAAGCCCGACACCATCTCGGTTCTTGAAGTTTCCAGCTTCCAACTCGAAACCATCCAAACGTTCCGTCCGAAGGTTGCGGTCGTCCTGAACGTCACTCCCGACCACCTAGACCGCCACCGCACCTTTGCCGCTTACACCGACGCCAAGGCTCGCATCTTCGAGAACCAGACTGGCGAGGATTTTGCCGTGCTTAATGCGGACGATCCCACCTGCGCCGAACTGGCCGGCCGCACCCGCGCCCAGGTTTTCTGGTTCAGCCGCAAGAAAGAGGTAAAGCAGGGAGCCCACGTCGCCAGTGGCCGGGTTCTCTTCCGCGATACCGCCGGGCAGCGCGAGATCATGCTGACCTCCGAGATACCGCTGAAAGGCGCCCACAACGTGGAAAACGCTCTGGCGGCGGTGTGTGTGGGCATGTTGATGCGCTGCGCCCCGGACAAGATTGCCCACGCGATTCGAAACTTCAAGGCGGTTGAGCATCGCCTGGAGTACGTCGCCACCGTCCACGGGGTCGAGTACTTTAACGACTCCAAAGCCACCAACGTTGACGCCACCGTCAAAGCCCTTGAGTCTTTCCCTGCCAACATCCACATCATCCTCGGCGGCAAGGACAAGGGCAGTGACTACACGGTGCTCAACGACCTGCTGCGCCAGCGCGTCAAGCGGGTTTACACCATCGGCGCCGCCGCCGACAAGATAGAGTCCCACATCAAGGGCGCTGCCGAGATCGTCCACGCCGAAACCCTCGACAACGCCATCAAGCGTGCCGCCGCCGTCGCCCAGCCCGGAGACATTGTTCTGCTCGCTCCCGCCTGCGCCAGTTTCGACCAGTTTCAGAACTACGAGCATCGCGGAAGGGTGTTCAAGGAAGTGGTGCGGGGACTGGTGGAGCAGAAGAATTCTTGATTGTTGATTGAGAGACAAAGAACATGCGACCGGAACCAACCTGGCCAATCAACAATCAACAGTCAACAATCTAAAATGACGAGTTCCCATGGCCAAGCGCGTCAGTGTCGATCGCTGGTTGTTCACCGTCACCCTGTTCCTGGTCTTCATCGGCCTGGTGATGGTCTTCAGCGCCTCGGCGGTCATGGCCAAGGAGCGCTACGGCTCCGGCTACACTTTTCTCTTGCGCCAACTGGCCTGGGCCGTGGGCGGCATCGCAGCCATGGTCGTCGCCATGAAACTGGATTACCGCCGCTACAAGCACCCCGCGGTGGTCTTCTCGTTTCTCGGCGTAACTTCGCTGCTGCTGATCTCGGTCTTCCTGCTCGATCGCGCCCACAACACCCATCGCTGGATTCACTTTGGAGGCCTCTCCTTCCAGCCCTCGGAAATGGCCAAGCCCGCGCTCATCCTGTTTCTGGCATTTTTCCTGGAGAGCCGTACCAACTCCATGCGCGACTGGCGCAACACGCTGCTGCCCGCAGTCGCGCCCACGCTCGTCTTCCTGGGACTGATTGTCTTTCAGCCTGATCTGGGCACCGCCATCGCGTGCGCCGCCATCACCGCTTGCATGATGTTCGTTGCCGGTCTGGATCTGCGTTACCTGGGATACGCCTTCGTGGCCTCGCTGCTCCCGCTTTATTTCCTGATCTTCCATGTCGCCTACCGCCGCGACCGCGTCATGGCCTTTCTCAACCCATACTCCGACCCACAAAGAAGCGGCTTCCACATTATTCAATCCATGATCGCGGTCTCGACCGGAGGCATCACCGGCGTGGGCCTGATGGAAGGCAAGCAGAAGCTGTTCTACCTGCCCGAGCCGCATACCGACTTCATTTTCGCCGTGACCGCGGAAGAACTGGGCCTGGTGGGCTCACTGATCGTGATCGCCCTATTCGCGATTTTCCTCTGGCGCGGCCTGCGCACCGCCGTGCGCACCCAGGACATGTTCGGACGTTTTCTCGCCGTGGGGATCACCAGCATGGTGGTGGTACAGGCGTTCATCAACATCAGCGTGGTGCTCGGCATGATGCCCACCAAGGGCATCCCGCTGCCCTTCGTCTCTTATGGAGGATCGTCTTTGTTTGTGACGCTGGCGTGCGTCGGGGTGCTGCTGAATGTCAGCAAACAGGCGGAGTGAGGAAATTTACGAAGGACGAAGTACCAGGTGTTCGGGGCGACTCACCCATTACACTTCGTGAGAAAACTCCTTAACTAAAATCCTGTCATCCTGAGAGAAGCGAAGGACCTGCTTTCTGCCTGCGCCATCTCGCCGGTTGTTGCGCAGGGCAGTCCGCCCCGCTTCTGCGGGCGCAACCGAACCGTTAACTCTGCGGCGACTTTCCTCGTGAACCCTGGTTTATAGTCACTGCATGCGGGCTATTCTGGCGGGAGGTGGAACCGGCGGACACGTCATTCCCGCCCTCGCGATCGCTCAGGAACTGCAAAAGCGATATGGCGCGGAGGTGCTGTTCATCGGCACCGCCCGCGGCATCGAGAACCGCCTGGTCCCCGCTGCCGGATTTGCACTGCGTCTAGTCGAAGTCGGCGCCCTCAAGAACGTCAGCCTCGTCACCCGCGCCAAGACGATGTTCGATCTCCCCCGCGCCGTGTGGGAAGCCCGCCGCATTCTTTCCGAGTTTCGACCCAACGTGGTGATTGGCGTGGGCGGTTACGCTTCTGGCCCCGCCATGCTGGCTGCAATCCTCAAAAAGATTCCCACCCTCGCCTTTGAGCCCAACCTGGTTCCGGGATTCGCCAACCGCCTGGTGGCGCGCCGGGTATCCGCCGCCGCGGTTCACTTTGCCGAGACCGCAAGATTCTTCCGCCGTGCCGAGGTCACCGGCGTGCCGGTGCGCCGGGCCTTTTTCGACATCGCCGGCCCGGTACCAAGCGGCAATCCCACCCTGCTGGTCTTCGGCGGCAGCCAGGGGGCACACGCCATTAATAAGGTAGTGATGGAATCGGTTGCGGCCCTGCGCGACCGCCTTCCGCAACTTCACATCGTCCACCAGACCGGCGAGCGTGACTATAATGACGCTGCCGCCGCCTATGCGGGCTTAGGTGATTCAATCGAAGTCTTCAAGTTTATTGACGACATGCCGGGCTTCTTCGGGCGCGCTGACTTGTTGCTGTGCCGCTCTGGAGCGAGTACCGTGGCCGAGGTGACGGCAGCAGGGAAGCCGGCCATCTTTGTCCCGTTTCCTCGCGCCGCCGACGATCACCAGAAGCGCAACGCCGAAGCCCTGGAGCGAGCCGGAGCCGCGGTGATGCTGGAGGAATCCAGGCTGAACAGCGGCACGTTGGTTGAGGCTGTCGCATCGCTATTGAGTGATCGGGCCCGCCTGGAACGCATGGGCGAAGCGGCGCGCAAGCTGTCGCACCCCCACGCCGCGAGCGATATCGCAAGCATGGCAGCGACGTTGGCAGGAGCGACTGGACAAGCCTTGTGAGGTCTGTACTTATGGGTTGTCATCCTGAGCGGAGCAGGAACTTCACGCAGTGAAGTCCCTGCGGAGTCGAAGGACCCCGGAGTTGTTCAATCCTTCGGGAGCACTTCAAGGCATTCTCACCGGGACGTTGTTTGGCGAGATTACAGGTGAGAATGCCTGGACGCGACATGGGCGCAGCCAACCGCGTAGGGATCCTTCGACTCCGTTTCTGCTTCGCGAGGCGAAGCAGAAACGGCGCTCAGGATGACAATGGAGAGTTTGCACTAATCTGCAAGAGTCCGCGGGCAAGATTTCATGTTTGCCAAGATCCAACGCATTCATTTCGTCGGCATTGGCGGCATCGGCATGAGCGGTATCGCCGAGGTGCTGCTCAACCTCGGCTACAAGGTCTCCGGCTCCGATCTGAAGGCCTCGGCCATCACCCAACGCCTTGCCGGGCTGGGCGCCACTATTTTTGAAGGCCATCGTGCGGAAAACGTGTCCGGCGCCGAAGTCGTGGTCGCCAGTTCCGCCATCACGGCCGACAATCCCGAACTCGCCGAAGCCCACGCGCAGCACATCCCCGTCATCCAGCGCGCCGAAATGCTGGCCGAGTTGATGCGCCTGAAGTACGGCATCGCCATTGCCGGCATGCACGGCAAGACCACCACGACGTCGATGGTGGCGGCAGTGCTGGCCGCCGGAGAGCTAGATCCTACTATCGTTGTCGGCGGCCGCATCGACGCCATCGGCTCCAACGCGCGCCTCGGCAAGTCGCAGTACCTGGTAGCCGAAGCGGACGAGAGCGACCGCTCCTTCCTGAAGCTATCGCCCATTCTCGCCGTCGTAACCAACATTGATCGCGAGCACATGGACTGCTATCGCAACATGCGCGACGTCAAGCGCGCCTTCCTTGACTTTATGGATCGCGTGCCCTTCTACGGCATGGTGGTGGTCTGCAACGACGATCCGCTATTGCGCCGTATGCTTCCGCAGATTCGCCGCCGCACCCTGACCTATGGCACGCGCAAGGGGTCAGATTTCCGGATCAAGGCCGCCCCGCTCGAGCGCCAGCCTGACGAGAACGCCTGCCTTAGCCGCTTCCACGTGATCTACCGCGGGCAGGACCTGGGCGAGTTCCAACTGCATGTGCCCGGTGTACACAACGTCTTGAACGCAACTGCCGCCGTTGCCGTGGGTATTGGTCTCGACATCAAGCCAGATCAGATCCACTCAGCTCTTGAGAACTTCCGCGGGGTGGACCGACGTTTTCAATTGCGCGGCAAGGCCGCAGGGGTGAGCGTCATCGACGACTACGGCCATCATCCCACGGAAATTCTCGCCACGTTGGCCGCCGCCCGGCAGTGCGGCTATGACAAGATCCACGTTGTCTTTCAGCCGCATCGCTACACCCGCACCCAGTCGCTGATGGATGAATTCGCCAAAGCCTTTGACGCCGCCGACTCGCTGTTCGTCCTCGATATTTACGCTGCCAGCGAGCCGCCGCTCGAAGGGATTACCAGTGAGGCGCTGGTGGCGCGGATGAAAGAGGTTGGAGCGCGGGACGCCCGCTACATTGGCTCCTTCGCTGAAGCTGCCACGGCGGCGGCTGCCGCCGCCCAGCCAGGAGACATGATTCTCACCCTCGGCGCCGGCAGCGTCTCGCAACTGGGGCCGATGATCCTGGAAAAGCTGCAGGCGAAGTAGCCCTGGCGTCCCGCCGGTCAAGTTGCCGTGAGCGAGGAGTCGCCCCTACCAGTCTGTGCAAAACGTACCCAACTTTGGTCTATCTCAATCCTTGAAAAGCAGTTATAGTGTTTCCGCTCAGCGATTCCCTGACGACAACTGACCTGGTTTGATGGCGCGGAAATCTGCCCCCACCATCTCGCAGGAAGAGTTGTATCCACCGCCCGACGAGCCTACGCGTGACGATTTGGACGATGCGCGCTCGCTCGACCTGGACGTGGAACAGGAATCGCCCTTCCTGCGGGCCCAGAAACGCGTCTCCGTCCGCCGTGGCACCCTTCCGAAACGAACCGCTACCCGCCTCACTTGGACCGCGGTGGCAGCGGTGGCTCTGGTGTTTTGTGCCATCGCCACCAGCGCCCTCTACCACTACGGCGAGCACTCGTGGCGCTTCCGCGTTGACTCCAGCGACGACATTGAGGTCACTGGGGTGGAGAATGTCACCCGCTCACAGGTGACGGAGGTCATGGGTGGCGACATCGGGCGCAACATTTTCTTTATCCCCCTGGCCCAACGCGAGGCCGAACTGGAGCGCATTCCCTGGGTCGAATCGGCCAGCGTCATGCGCTTTGTCCCCAACCGTGTGCGCGTGGACATCCGCGAGCGCACTCCGGTTGCCTTCGCGCGCGTGGGCTCGAAGATCCTGCTGGTCGATTCCCTCGGCACTCTGATGGATCTCCCCGGGCCTGGAAAGAAGAAATATTCCTTCCCTGTGATTCTCGGCATCAACCCGGGCGAGCCGCTCTCCACCCGCGCCGCCCGCATGAAGATCCACAACGAAGTCATGCGCCAGCTCGACTCAGGAGGAACCCGTTACTCGCAGGACTTGAGCGAAGTGGACCTGTCCGACCCTGAGGATGTGAAGGTTCTCGCCAACAACCCCGGCGGTGAGGTGCTGGTGCACCTCGGGTCCTCGAATTACCTGGATCGCTACAGGATTTACGTCGCCCACGTACAGGAATGGCGCCAGCAGTTCGACAGGCTGGAGTCGGTGGACCTGCGTTACGACCGCCAGATCGTGGTCAACCCCGACTTGCGCGGAACGGCAAAGCAGCCGCCACTTGCCCCCTCGGTGGCGAAAGCCGCCATGGCCGCGGGAGTGAAGCCGGCCGCGCTGATCACCCATGAGAAGATCGGCCCCAAGCCGCTTCCCGTGGCAGCACCAGCCACTAACAAGACAGCCAGGTCAGTTGCGAAGGCAAAGAAGAAACTCGCTAAGAAACACAGCCGTAGTGCCGGCGTCCCGCCGGCAAAGCCAGCTGTGACCACGGCCCGAAGCCCCGTTGCGAGTAGCGCATCAGTCAAGCAACCGTCGAACACCATGAGCGCAACTCTCAACCCGGCTCTCGCCAAGGCGACAGCACCGGCGCCCCAGAGTGCATTGCCAAAAACCAATCCATCCGCGCCCGCCAAACCGGCGACGGACGCGGCCAAGGCAGCCAAGAAACCAAGCCCGGCAATAACCAGGCACAACGACCAGGATCATCCATAGGCATGGCGAACCAGTACGAGCACCTTCTGACGGCGATTGATGTAGGTAGTAGCAAGACTTGCGCGTTGGTGGCGGAGATCACCGACTGCGGCCTGCGCTATCGCGCTCACGGTGTGGCCGAATCGCGCGGTTCACGCAAGGGAGTCATCGTCGATCTGGACAAGGCGGTGGGCTCCATCCAAAAAGCGATCGAGCAAGCGGAGGATATTGCCGGCGCCCCCATCGAGCGCGCCCTGCTGGGTGTTGCCGGCTCGCATGTGCGTGGCTTGAACAGTCATGGCGGCGTGCCCTTCGGTACCCGTCCGCGCGAGATCGGCCGCGAAGAGATTCGCCTGGCCGTGGACAAGGCCCGCGCCATCCCGTTTCCCGCTGACCGCGAAATCCTGCACCTGCTACCGCAGGAGTTCATCCTCGACGACCAGAACGGCGTTCACGACCCCCTGGGCATGATGGCCACGCGGCTGGAAGTACGCGTTCACATGGTGACCGCTGCCTCGAGCGCCACCCAGAACGTCGTCACCGCGGTAAACCGCGCCGGCGTCCACGTGGACGACACCGTCTTCGAGCCGCTGGCCTGCGCCGATGCTGTCCTTCGATCGGATGAACGCGAGCTTGGCGTCTGCCTCGCCGATCTCGGCGCCGGCTCCACCAACCTCATCGTCTTCCTCGAGGGCGCCGTGGCGCACACCGCTGTCATTCCCATCGGCGGCGATCACTTCACCAGCGACCTCTCGGTGGGCCTGTGCACTCCTCTCGCCGAGGCGGAGAAGATCAAGAAGGTATACGGCCACGCCATACCCACGTTTATTCCTGAGGGTAATGAGGTCGAGGTGCCTTCGGTCGGCGATCGCCCGTCGCGACTGATCGCTCAGCGCATGATTGGAGAAATCCTGGAGCCGCGCGCCCGCGAACTGTTCGAGATGCTGCGCGACAATCTGCGCCACTCCGGCCTGCTCGAACTGTGCGTCGGAGGCATCGTGCTCAGCGGAGGCGCCTCGCGTCTGCCGGGAATTCTCGACATTGCGGACTCGGTCTTGCGGCGGCCGGTGCGACTGTCCTGGCCGACACCACTCGCGCGGATGCCATCGACCTTGGCCGAGCCGGAATTCGCCACGGTGCTTGGCCTGGTCTTCTACGGACATCGCGCCCGCACTGCCCGCGGCATCCAGGATGACCGTTGGAGTTCACGCTTGATTTCACTGTTTGCACGGAAAGGTGCATAGAGACTGCACGGAAATTTACTTGAAGGTGGCGTACATGAAAAAAGAAACCGACATTCGCATCAGCTTCAACGAAGAGCCCCGCAACGATGCCAAGATCAAGGTCATCGGCGTGGGTGGCGGCGGAGGCAACGCGGTGAACCGCATGATTGATGCCGGTATGGAAGGCATCGAATTCATCACCGCCAACACCGACCTCCAGGCGTTGCGCATGTCGCGCGCCCCCATGAAAATCCAGCTCGGCGTCAAGCTCACCAACGGTCTGGGCGCGGGCGCCAATCCCGAAGTCGGCCGCAAGGCCGCGCTCGAAGATTCCGACAAAATCATCGAAGCCCTCGAAGGCTCCGACATGGTCTTCGTCACCACCGGCCTGGGTGGCGGTACCGGCACGGGTGCTGCTCCCATCATTGCCTCGCTCGCCAGCGAGATGGGCGCGCTTACGGTAGCGGTGGTGACCAAGCCATTCGCCTTCGAAGGCAAACGCCGCATGCAGCAGGCCGAGCGCGGCATCGCCGAGCTGATGGATTCGGTGGACACCACCATCGTCATTCCCAACGAGAAGCTGCTCGCCGTCGCCCAAGACGCCGGCTTTTTCGAGTCCTTCCGCGTCGCCGACGACATCCTCCGCCAGGGCGTGCAGGGCATCTCCGACATCATCACGATTCCGGGGATCATCAATCGCGATTTCGCCGACGTGAAGGCGATCATGGCGGGCATGGGCTACGCCGTCATGGGCACGTCCACCGCCGCCGGCGCCCGCCGCGCCACCGAGGCTGCCCAGAAAGCCATCGCCTCGCCGCTGCTCGAAGCCGGCGCCATCGACGGCGCCCGCGGCATCCTCATCAACATCACCGGCTCCGCCTCGCTCAAGCTTGCCGAGGTGCAGGAGGCCTGCACCATCATCCAGAGCGCCGCCCACGAGGATGCCAACATCATCTTCGGCGCGGTCATGGACGAGAAGATGAAAGACGCGGTCAAGATCACGGTCATCGCCACGGGTTTCAAAGATGGCGAGACGCGCCGCCGCCAGCGCGAGACCACCCCCAGTTTCGTGGTTCCCCGCCAGTCCGACGACTATCGCGAACCCGAGCCGGAGTTCGATCCCGAGCCGCCGCCGCCGCCCATGGTGATGGAGCAGGCCGCCCCGCAGGCCGGAGGCGCCGCCAACGAGGTCATCTCCCTCGACAGCATGCGCAACGCCATGATCGCCAACTTCGAGCAGGAGGACCTGGACGTGCCGGCCTTCCTGCGCAAGAGAAGCGAGCCGATCTAGGCAAAACTCACGTAGGGACAGGCGCCTCGCCTGTCCACCGAGCGAAGCGAGGCCCCGGGCACAGCCCAAAATTTCATGGCGTCATCCTGGGTGGCCGTCCAGGCCACGAAGGACCTCGCGCGCAGTGGCAAGACCGCAGGGCGCTGCCCCTCCACGCCGGATCCCTCGCCCGGCTGGAGAAAGCGCCGGGCTTCGGGATGACGCCGTCTGAAGATAGGGGTGCCACCAACATTCCTTTTTGCGGGCGTCATCCTGAGTGGCCGTCCAGGCCACGAAGGACCCGGCGTGGAGCGGCACGGTCTCACTTCCCCGCCTTCCCCCGTTCCGCCGCGTCCACCCGCCGCTGCATCTGGTCGAGCAGCGCCTGCCACATATCAATGTCCAACTCAAACTGATGTTTGAGCGGATTCGTGGTGGTGGTCACAAACGCCAGGTTGGTCCGCATCTGGTTGAGGACGATCCGCATTCTGGCGATGTCCGCCTTCGTGGCCTGCAACTCGCCCGCATCGGACGCCGCAGGCGCGGCTTCTGCACTCGCGCTCTGTCCAGTTTGCGGCGAACCCGCCACCGCACTACGCACCGCGCCTGCCGTCGCCAGGCAGACAACAAGAATCAAGCCACTGGTCAATCTCAGCATGGGGCCCTCCACAGCTCTTCTGGTTCCCATTCTAGAAGCATCGCGTAGACTTTCCACCCACGGAGATTCCCACCCGTTGTCATCCCGACCGGAGCCAGATCATTCGCCTTGCGAATGATCTGCGGAGTGGAGGGACCTTGGGTTTTCCTCCCAGCGGTACCCGGCCCACTGCTCCCATCACCACTACTTCCGGTGGGCACGGGTCATGTCGGACAAGAAGCCCCGCGAAGTGCTGGAGCCGCACAAAGCAACCGCTCCCGGCGATTGCAAGCGGCGACTGTTCCCCTGACGATCCCAAGTCGGCAGTCGCGTCAGTGACCAGCGAACCCCTCCGGCCAAGCGGAGCTTGGACGGGCCACCCTTCGGAGTCAGGATGGACGCGAAGCCTGGTCCCCACCCGGCACGGTTATCTACTCAGTCCAGCTTTTCTAGTGTGGTGGCGGCATTCCGGGAATCACGCCGATGTTATCCGGTAGAGCTTTGTCGGGGTCCGCCAGAAGATGGTTTGTATATGTACTGCCGCCCTGCCACATCATAGAACGAAAGCGCAATTTTGGCACCGCGGAGGGTCCTAACCCTCGGGGCGATGCGTGGAAACCGGAATATTACAAAACCTGATTTGCTGCCACCTTGAGGAACAGGATCGCTAGCCGTCACATTAGGAAGATATGCCTCAGCATATGGCAGACTCAACATCCGTTTTCCATCGGGCAAATAGATGTTCAGATTCGATTTGCCGGTTATCCCCGGGAACTCTGCCAAATATCCAGGCGTACCAATAGTGTCGTCAGGCATGACCAGCTTAATCTCCCATTGCTTTGTTATGCTCGGCCCGCCGGCGTTTGTCAGCAAACCCGTGATATAGAACACAAGATCGTCTGCGTATTCATCTTTATATGGCAGTGAGGTCTTGGGCTTAATGCTGAGAGTAGCTAGGTTATAGAACTCCCAATGGAAGTCAGGACTCAACTCGCCGGTCGGCTTTGGTGATGCAGTTGAAGGTAGGCGATCTTGATGGCGCTTGATCGCATAGGGAATACCCACGGTAAACGCTGCTATGCCTAGCAGCGCTATGCCTCCTAGACCGACCTTCCAAGCGAACGACCTGCCGCTTCGATATCGACTACCGTAGTCCCACACAGCCAGCCAGAGCAGGACCGTTGCCCCTGCAGCCAACGCAAGTTCGCCAAGAAAAAAAGCGAGCAGCTCTACCAACAAGCCGAATCCGGCCAGTAGATAGTCACGGCCGTGGTGGACTACCGCCTCCTGTTTGGCCTCCTCGGTTCCGGACTGGACTTTTGGTCTCTCAGTTCCGGAGTCTAGTCTGCGCTTCGCCACGGCCCGCTGGTGACTGTTTCCGCTTCCTCTCCTAGTGCCCATTATGACAAATCTTATCAAAGCACGAAACCGAGGGAGCCGCCCGCCGTTCCCGCCTGTTGGCGACCATGTGAGCCGATCTGAACGTGTCGTAGCCGAGTGCCCCACCCCTTCGCGGTTTTCAAACAAGGGTTGTGTGCGGGCGGCCCGGGTACGCTTTTCGATTGTCGGTCGGTATATCTGGGAGTAGAGTTTCCTGTCATATGGCGGAAGACCTCAAACCGGAAGGACTCCGGGGCCTCCTTTTGGGGCCACTTGTTCTCTTGGCTGAATTGGTGGGAGCACTCATTCCGGGGGTGCTGTTCCTGATACTCCTAATTGTGAAGCGTGTGCCAGAAGCGACAGCCGCAATTGGCACGACCTTCATTGGGTATAGAACAAAGATAGCCTGCGGACTAGTGATCTCCTTTCTGATAGGTAGGCTGTTTCTCATCCCAGCAAACCTCTTGCAAGCTCGGCTCCTTTCGTTTGGAACGCAAGACTTAAACTTGTTCGACGCCAACAAACAGGGATCAATCTTCGATAAGCTAACCAAGGAAGGCAAGAAACTTCTCGGGGGTGCGCTGATGACCGGATTTCTTCGTGGAGCGACTCCTTGGGAGCATTACATGGTCGCAATGTCTGAGGGCGGCTTTCGACTCTCGACCGGATTTGCACTTCTGGTCGCGTGCTTGATCCCCGGAGATGGCAGAATGAGGACCGTTGAACTCCTCGGTGGTATGTTCTTCGTCGGGTTTGGGGTGCTTCACGGGCGAGCGACGCGTGGTCTTGCCCTCGCATTGATCGGGAGTTCTGCTGCTGAGGGATTCCTAAGCCTTACTGAACAACAGCGAACATTAGTCTTCACGCTCGCCAGAATACTCCTACCCTCTCAAACACAGGCTGCCCCGCCGCCATTGGTCGCAAAGGAGCCAGGGAAAGGATCTCTGGCTCCCCAAGCGCCGCCCGGCGCTGTGGCAGAAACGACTCCCAAGAAATGATATGTGTTAGGGAGTAACCCCCGGGTGCCTGCTCGCGATTTTCGAGCGTGGTTGCACGCACCAGCACACTCTACGGTCACCCTAACACACCCCTCCGTGACCCCCGTCACAGACAATCCCCGTCCTTCGCAGTAACTTATAGTTATTGACATGAAACACAAATTATCTTACAGGGCAATCGCCCCCGAAGCCCGCCGCCACCGCTCCGCCTCCGCCAGTTCCCTATCCACCCACCCCCAGCCACCCACCCCGCAACCCCTTTGTTCCTAAGATATTCTGCAACTACCATGAATTCATTGATTTACACACACTAGCACCCCTAACCCGCTGATTCCAGAGAATCGCAGGGGGAGGGGAGGGTACTCATACTTATGGCTTCTACGACCAGCGTTCCACGATGTCAGCACATTAAGGTCAACGGCGTGCAGTGCGGTTGCCCCGCGCTCCGCCAGAAAAAGTACTGCTACTTCCATCACACCTGGCGCGAGAAAACCAATCCGCACTCCACCAACCGTCGTCGCGCTCAACGCCGCACTAACGGCCAAACCGCCATCATGCTGCCTCCACTCGAGGATGCCAACGCCATCCAGATGGCCATCATGGAGGTCCTCTACCAGCTCGCGGAGGGTCACATCGCCAGCAAGCAGGCCGGACTCATGCTCTACGCCCTGCAAACTGCCAGCGTCAACCTCAAGCACCTCAGCTTTGAGCCCGAGTGGCGCAAAGTGGTCGTCAATCCCGGCGCGGCCCGCTTCAGCGCTGTGGACATTTCCCAGGGCGCGAGCGACCACGATTGCAAGCGCTCCGGCGACGAACTCACCCGCCTAGCGGACGACGTGGAGGCCGAGATGAATCCCGAACTCGCCGTGGTCCTACAGAAACCCGATCCCGCCAAGTCCGCCACCGCAGTGGTTGAGGAGACCGCTCAATTCCGTCATGCTCTCCCCATGTCCCCCAAAGCGTGGGAAGACCTCAAAGGCGCCGATCTCACGGCTTACCTGTTGTCCACCCTGGCCCTCAAGGCCGACGACGGCTTCTATCTGAATTTCGTTCGCGGCTTGGCCGGCAGGCCCAACGATATGACGCCATGGATTGAGGCGGGCCGCAACCCGGAGGCGGAGGATGGGAAAAAGTTTTCCACAATGGAAGAGGATGGGAGGGTAATGGCGGAGCTGATTACGAAAGACCTATGACCGCCGCCAAACTTGGGTTAAAATCCATCCCCCCATGGGGTTACACAGATTGGTGCGGGCTGGCGAGAAAAGCGGTTTTTGGTTGCGACGGTGGGGGTAAGTCTCATAGTATCGAAGGGTTGCGGGAATTTTGCCGGCAGGCATGGATCGCTGGCAAGGTTCTTGCATCGTAAACACTTGTGAACTCCGGGGATGGGTACAGGGAAGTGATAGCGAACAAGGGTTCTTTTGCGCTGATTCGTCTGGTCTTTGCCTTCACGCTGGCGCTGCTGCTCTGCGAGAGCGGCATGGCCGCCACGGTCAACACACGCTCGCTGACCTCGAGCAAGAAATCACAAAAAGTCAGTGAAGGGCAGCATGCGAAAAAGCGCATGAGGCGGCTGGCGCGCAGCCGGAGTGCGACGCCGCGGAAAGCGACCCTGGTGCGCACCAGCCATCGCCGGCGCCGGTATTACGAGCGCTTCAAAGCCAGTTCATTCGCCGAGGATGTGACCGAGGGCGATGTGGGGACGGGCGAAGATCCGGTGGTGCGCCAGGCGGCGGTGGACGCGCTGGGCAACATGAACGGCACCGTGCTGGCGATCGAGCCCACCAGTGGCCGGGTGCTGGCCATGGTGAATCAGAAGCTGGCGCTGTCGAGCGGAGCGCAGCCCTGCTCGACCATCAAACTTTCCGTGGCGCTGGCCGCGTTGAGCGAAGGCCTGGTCACTAAGGACACCGAGATCAAGCTGGGGCGGCGCAGCCGCATCAACCTGACCGAGGCGCTGGCGCACTCCAATAACGCCTATTTCGAGGCGGTGGGGCGGCAACTGGGATTTGAGAAAGTCAGCTACTACGCGCACCAGTTCGGGCTGGGCGAACTGTCGGGCTACGACATTCGGGGCGAGCAACTGGGGACGTATCCCGACGAAGTGATTCCTGCGAAGCTGGGCGGCGTCGGCAAAATGTGCTCGTTCGGCGAAGGCATTTCGATGACGCCGCTGCAACTGGGCGCGCTGGTCTCGGCCATCGCCAATGGCGGGACGCTTTATTATTTGCAGCACCCCACCACTGCGGACGAAGTGGCTGATTTCCAGCCGCGGGTGAAGCGGCATCTGGACATCGCTCCCCTGATTCCGGAAATTTCTGACGGCATGGCGGGAGCAGTGGCCTACGGCACCGCGCGCAGCGTGCGCCTCAACTTCAACGAAGAAGAGATTCTGGGCAAGACCGGAACCTGCTCGCGCGCCGGAACCCGCTTCGGCTGGTTTGCTTCCTACGCCAACACCGACGTGGGACGCATCGTGACTGTCGTGTTCCTACAGGGTGGGCGGCCAACGTTCGGCCCCAAAGCGGCTGAGATTGCGGGACGGATGTATAAGAATCTCTACGACCACCAGTTCTTCGTAACCCGGCCGGTAGTGCCGACCGACTCCGCCGGAGTAAAAACGGTCGGTACCTCGCAATAGAAGTGAAGAGTTCCCGGTTCCCAAAAAAGCCTCTCGCGAGAGAGGCTTTTGATTTTTCTGAGTCGAATGACTAGCGGCGGGCTTTCCGCTCGTCACCGGCAATGACGCCGTCTTTGATGTGGATGACGCGATGCGCGTATTCGGCGATGTCGTGCTCGTGGGTGACCAGCACGATGGTATTGCCTTCGGCATGCAAGCGATCGAACAGCGCCATGATTTCCAGGCCGGTCTGCGAGTCCAGGTTGCCGGTGGGTTCGTCGGCCAGGATGATGGACGGCTTGTTGACCAGGGCGCGGGCGATGGCGACACGTTGCCGCTGGCCGCCAGAGAGTTCGTTGGGCTTGTGCATCATGCGCGATTCCATGCCCACCGCGATGAGCGATTCCTTGGCGCGCGCGGTGCGTTGTTCGGTGGGCATTCCGGCATAGATCAAGGGAAGCTCCACGTTGTGCAGCGCGGTGGCGCGGGCCAGCAGGTTGAAGGTCTGGAAGACGAAACCAATCTCCTTGTTGCGGATGCGCGCCAGTTCGTCGTCATCGAGCTCGCTGACCAGTTGGGCGTTGAGCCAGTACTGGCCTTTGGTCGGCGTGTCGAGGCATCCGATGAGGTTCATCAGGGTAGACTTGCCGGAGCCGGAAGGGCCCATGATGGCCACGTACTCATTGCGCTGAATGCGGAGATTGACGCCGCGCAGGGCGTGGACCTGTTGTTCGGAGTCCATGTCGTAGGTCTTCCACAGGTCGACGGTGGAGATCATGCACGAGTCGGGAGGGGCCGACACTTGGGGTTGCGCGATGTTGATCACCTCTGCGGTTGCCATCCTCTTCTCCTCTTCGGACACCTGCCCGCTCCGATCCTAGCCGGCTCTCTATTGGACGAGCCACTCCGGGGAAAGTTATGAGCCTTCTTCCTCTTCCTTCTTTGGGGCTGTGTTGTCCACCTTGACGCCGGCTCCGGGGCGCAGGGTGCGCAGTACCTTGTAGCTGCCGGTCACGATTTCGTCGCCTTCCTTGAGGCCGCTGAGCACCTCGATATCCGTAGTGCCGGCGATGCCGGTATTGACCGGCACGAATTCCGCCTTGTGGTTGCGAACTACAAAGACGCCTTGAATCTCGTCCTTGTCTTTATCTTTGTCCTTCGATGCGGGCTTCTGCGGCGCGGCGGCCTCAACCGATCCCTTGTCGTTACTCTTCGCTTCCAGATCGGCCTGGCGGCGGACGGTCAGGGCTTGAATGGGGATGGTAATCGCGTTGCTGCGGGTGGCGGTCGTGACCTTGGCGGTGGCGGAAAGACCGGGGCGCAGGTTATCCGGGGGGTTCTGCAGGGTCACCACGACCTTGAAGTCTTTCGCCTCCTGGCTGGCGGTGGTCTGCTGCGAGGTAGCGAGGCCGGTGGAGCGCACAATGGCATTGTTGCCGATCTCGGTGACGACTCCGGGGAAGATCTTCTTGGGGATGGCGTCGATGGTCACGTCGGCAGGCTGGCCCAGCTTGACGTTGACGATGTCGGTTTCATCCACTTGAACTTCGGCGGTGATGACCGACATGTCGGCAAGCGACATCAGCGTGCTGCCTGGGGAATTCTGGATGCCGATGACCACGGTCTCGCCTTCGCGGACGGGCAGGTTGGTGATCATGCCGTCGAAGGGAGCCTCGTAGGTAGTTTTCTGCAGGACGTCAGAGACACGGGTGAGGTTGGCGCGAGTCTGGGCGACGCGCCGATCGGCGGATTCCTTTTGCGCCTTGGCCTGAGCAATGCGGGCCTGGGCCTGGGCCAAACCGGAGTCAGCCGATTCCCAGGCGTTCTTGCGCATGTCGTATTCGGACTTGGCGATCAGGGCTTCCTGGTAAAGGCCCTGGGCACGGTCCCAATCGAGCTTCATGCGCTCGGCATCGGCTTTGGCGCGGTTCAGGTCAGCCATGGCTGTCTTCAGAGCAGCGTCGGCTGCGATGGCATCGGTCTGGGCAGCTTCCAGCGCCGCGCGGGTAGCGTTGACGTCGGCCTCCGATTGCACGTTTTCCAGTTGCGCCAGCAATTGACCCTTCCTTACGCGGTCGCCCTCTTTGACGTACAACCGGGTGATCTTGCCAAAGGCGTTGGCACCGATGTTGACATAGGTTTTAGGCTTGATTTCACCCGAGGCGCTAACCACCGCGGTCAAATCCAGCCGCTGGACTTTGCCGGTCTGCACCGTGACCACGTTCTTGTGGCTCTGGTAGACGGTGAAGCCGACGATGGCCAGGAGAAGACCTGCCACCCCGGCGCCGATTGCAATTTTTTTCCAAGTGCTCATTGCGTCCCTGTCATGCCCTGAAACCTGGCCACATAACCCTCATGTTCTCAGTCTGCCGGGTGACGGGGCGCACTCCAGCAGATACGGCCAGGCCACGCAAAAAGTTCCCCCAGCCGCGCCTAAAGCGCCCACGAACCCCTGCGATCGGGGAGGGTTAACGGACAACAGTTGATTATAACGTGCCGGTTTCCCGGAAAAGGCCAGGCAACTCAGTGGCGGGGACGCCAGCCCCGGGGGCCGGGCAACCCGGGGGGCCGGCGAAGCCAGCCGTGACACTGGACAACCCCCCACAATTTGTTTACATCGCATGACTTAGCCTTGCTTTGCCAGGCCGTAAGACATAGAATGTCGCTACCGGCGCGTCACGTGAGGAGTGCCCCGTCATGTTCAGGGTAGGTACAGGAAATCGCGTTCTTCTCCCTTTTCTACTGATCTCGCTGCTGGCGCTGGGGTCCGTGGCGGTGGCGCAAGCCACGAAGGCAGACGGCGATCAAGCCGGAACCGCTTCCCAGGGGCAACCAGGCCAGGGAGACCAGCAAACCGACCCCCTGAAACGTCCGATCAGCGAGAAGCAGAGAAAACAGAATGCCAAGTCGCTGAAGGTCGAGTTGAGCAAGACCTACAAGAAGTGGCTGGATCAGGACGTTCCCTGGATCATCACAGACGAGGAACGGGCCGCTTTTAAGCAGCTTTCCAACGACGAAGAGCGCGACAATTTCATCGAAGCCTTCTGGCAGCGCCGGGATCCCACGCCGGATACGGTGGAGAACGAATTCAAAGAAGAACATTATCGGCGCATCGAATACGCGAACGAACATTTTGCCGCCGGGATACCCGGATGGAAGACGGACCGCGGCCGCATGTACATCATGTACGGCCCCCCGGACGAGATTGACGCGCATCCTTCCGGCGGTACCTACGACCGTCCGATGGAAGAGGGCGGCGGCAGCACTTCGACCTTCCCGTTTGAAGACTGGCGCTATCGCTACCTGGAGGGCCAGGGGCTTGGACAGGAAGTCATCATAGAGTTCGTGGACACGTGCATGTGTGGCGACTACCACATGACCATCGATCGCTCGGAAAAAGATGCGCTCAAGTACACGCCGAATGGCGGCTTGACGCTGTTCGAATCCATGGGTCTGGCGAACAAGACGGACCGGTTCACACACGGGGGCATTGAGCAAATCGGAACAGGTGTTCTGAATGGCGGCGTGGACACCCAAACGAAAGAGTTTGATCGCCTGGAGCAGTTCTACGCGCTCCAGAAACCGCCAGCGGTGAAGTTCAAGGACCTGGAGGAGGTTGTCAGCCACAAGATCAACGTGAACCTGATGCCGTTCGACGTGCGCGCGGATTTCATCCGAGTGACGGGCGATACGGTGCTGGTTCCAGTCACGGTGCAGGTAAAGAATCGCGACGTGACCTTCGTGAACAAGGACGGAGTGCAGCGCGGAACGGTCAACATTTTTGGCCGAGTCACGACCCTCAGCGGCCGCATTGCGCAGACGTTCGAAGACACCGTGCAACAGGACATTCCGGCGGAACTGCTGCCCAAGGTCACGGAAAACTCTTCGGTGTACTGGAAGGCGCTCCCGCTACGGCCGGGGCGCTACCGGTTTGACGTCGTGGTAAAAGATGTCAACGGAGACCGGGTCGGCACGTGGAGCAAGGGAATCGTGGTGCCGGACTTTGCCGATGACAAGCTGGAGGCCTCTTCTCTGATCCTGGCCGACCAGATGGAGCCGGTGGCGGCCAAGAATGTGGGTACAGGCAATTTTGTCATTGGCACCACCAAGGTAAGGCCGCGGGTGGCGCCCTCGGACGGCAAGCCGGTGGTTTTCAAGCGCGACCAGAAATTGAACTTCTGGATGCAGGTTTATAACCTCAGCGTGGACGATAAGACCCACAAGCCTTCCGCCACGGTGGAGTATGACGTAGTTAACACGGCAACCAACAAGCCCGTGATTCACACTGTGGAATCCACGGACCAGATGGGGAACATCGGCGACCAGGTGACGCTGCAGAAGACGCTCTCGGCCGCCAACCTTGGTCCTGGGGTGTATCGTATTCAGATCAAGGTGAACGACAACATTTCCAAGCAAATGGTGGATCCTTCGGCAACGTTTGCGGTGGAGTAGCCGCCCGTGCTTGGTGTCCCACGAGGTATTTGGAGTGATGCTCCGTAAGCTCGGGTTCTTGGTGGTGGCGTTGGGCCTGGCGCTTCCGGCGTCGGCTGGCGAGCAACCAGGCTCGATTACAGGATACGTACGCGATGCCGGCGGCGTGCCGCAAATGGGCGCCATGGTGGAAGTTCTGGGCACGGCGTTGCAGTCGCTGCGGGTGTTTACCGACGAACACGGCTTTTACGCGGCAAACGGGTTGCGCCCCGGCTCGTACAGCGTCAAAGTCTCTGCTCCGTCCTTCCTGCCGGCCTTGCGGGAGCGGGTAGGATTGCGCCCCGGCGTCAATGCGGTGGTGAACATCACCCTGAATACCCTGTTCGAAGCCCTCCAGTTGACGCCCGCGCGGAGTACGGCCGAAGACGACGACTGGAAATGGGTACTGCGGTCAGTTTCGAACCGACCGATTCTCCGCATGCTGGATGACGGTTCGGCGGTGCTGGTATCGGAGTCGGAGCAGGACGATCACGAACTCAAGGGCAGGCTGTCGTTCCTGGCGGGCTCGGAGTCCGGAGGATTTGGGAGCACGTCGGACGTGACCACAGGCTTCTCGGTAGAGAAGTCAATCTTCTCTACAGGGACGGTAGCGGTAAGCGGGAATGTGGGTTACAACAGCGGGTCGCCTGACGCGGTGCTGCGGGCATCATACAGCCACAAGATGGCGAATGGCTCCAATCCACAGGTTGCTTTGACCATGCGCCGGCTAGCGGCGCCCGATGCCAACCTGCACACGGAAGGGTTGCAAGCGCTCGCGTTGACCACTTCCGATGATTTCACCCTGGGCAACGTCCTGGAACTGAAATTCGGCAGCGAAATGCAGACCATCCAGTTCATGGGACGGGTGAGCGCATTCCGTCCCTTTGGGTCGGCCGATCTCCATCTCTCTCCCAATACCGTCGTGGAGTACAGTTACACCACGTCCGAACCAGATAGCCGGATGGAGAAAGGGTTCGAGTCTGCTCCCGCTGACCTGAGCGAGTCCGGGCCGCATATGAGCGTGGCCGGCTTCCTGCCCGCGCTGGAGCGGGCCCATCACCAAGAGCTCTCAGTGTCGCGCCGGGTGGGCAAGACGAATTTGCAGTTTGCCGTGTATGCCGACCGCGTGGCCGATCCTGCCCTCACCGGGGTCGGCGAACCCTCCAGTGAAAGCGGGGAAGTGCTCCCGGATATCTATTCGGGAACCTTTACCTATCAGGGCAGGGACCTGGATACGCGCGGGTTGCGGGTTGTCCTGCAACGCAAGGTGACCTCGGATATCACCGCGACGCTGGACTACGGCTACGGAGGAGTGCTGGATTTGGCCAAGCCCGACGTGAGCCTGGAGGAGGCGCGGGAATGGACGGTGACGCGGAATCGGCACACCGTGGCGGCAAAAGTCAGTGGCACGGTGCCCTGCTCCAAGACCCGCTGGATCGCCTCGTATCGCTGGCTGAACGGGCAGGCGCTGACGCCTGTGGACATGTTCAACGCATCGCCCGGGCAGGCGGATCCGTACCTGAATATCTTCTTGCGCCAACCCATCCCTGGAACCGGCTTTTTGCCAGGCCGCATCGAGGCGATGATTGACGTGCGCAATCTGCTGGCGCAAGGCTACGTCCCGGTGCTCGGGCAGGATGGGCACACCGTCTACCTGGTGCAATCGGCGCGGGCGGTGCGGGGCGGAGTGTCGTTCACCTTTTGAGTTCGTGGCTCTAACTACCCGCTTCTGGTAATAGAAACTGCAAGCAGTTCCTCGCAGTGTGTAGCTCTGGGCTTGCCTTGGCCCGCATCGATGTTTCCCAAAAACGAACGTCCGTTTGAAACGCCCGTTGTTTTTCTTGTTCCCAATAGGGGGCTTGAGGCCTAAACTGCCGGGCAACGGGATATAATCCCCCGATCCAACGGGAAGGTCCCAGGTGCAAGCGATGACGGTTTCATCGCGTGGGCGAAAAGGAGAATGACCATGAGAGTGAGGATGATCCTCGCTTTTGTTCTTTTGGCGGCCGGGGTGCTGGCCGCGCAAACATTTCGTGGTGGCATCGTAGGAACTGTCACAGATACCAGTGGAGCCGCGGTCGCGGATGCCAAGGTGACGGTCACCAGCGTCGGAACCGGTCTGAGCCGCAGCCTGCAGTCGGACAGCGAAGGTAATTTCCACTTCAGCGAATTGCCTGTGGGCAACTACACGGTGACGGCGGTCAAGAGTGGTTTCAGCACACAGAATGTGAAAGGTGTACTGGTGACTGTCTCCGCCGACACCCGAGCCGACATGAAGCTGTCGCCGGGCCAGGTGCAGCAGGTGGTCGAGGTGAACGCCGAGAATCCCCTGGTAGACACGTCGAGCGCTACCGTGGGCGGGACGATTGAAGCCCAGCAACTGGAGTCGATTCCGGTGAATGGGCGTGACTTCACTCACGTGATGGCGCTGGTAGCAGGAGCGACCGCCGACCCGGCCGGAGTCTCGGAATCGCCCGGTTCGTTCGGGTACCTGAGTGTGAACGGCAACCGCGGACGATCGAACAACTACTTGCTCGACGGCACGGACATGAACGACGGGTACCGCAACGATCCGGCGGTAAACGAAGGCGGCGTGTTTGGCGTGCCGGCAACGATTCTTCCCATCGATGCACTGGAAGCGATTCCCGTGATCTCGGGGGCGGAGGCGGAGTACGGACGTAATTCCGGCGGAATTGTGAATATCATTACGAAGTCGGGAACCAACGAACTGCACGGCAGCGTCTTCGAATATTTCCGCAACAATGCCCTGGACGCGCGGAATTTTTTCAACGCCCGGCCGGGTGCACAGAACAGCTTTCACAACAACCAGTTCGGCGGATCGATCGGCGGACCGATCTGGAAGGACCACACCTTCTTCTTCGGTGCCTATGAGGGGCAACGGGAGCGGGGGGGGCTTCCGACGGAGGCGACAGTTCCAACGGCAGCCGACATCGCCACTGCGATCGCAAACAACGATGGCTTCGAGAATCCGATTGCTGCGAACCTTATCGCAGCCCACGTTTGGCCGACCGCACCGAGCGGGACTTTTCTGGGGTCAACGGATTTCAGCAACCGCCTGGACAGCTTGATTTTCAAGATCGATCATCACTTCCATGGCAGCGACGTGTTCACTGGACGCTACTTCTTTGGCGACAGCCTCCAGAGCTTCCCGCTGGCCCTGGAAGGCGGCGGCGGCTTGCCCGGGTACAACACGGTTGTGCCCACGCGAGTCCAATTGGTATCGCTGTCTTTGACTCACGTCATCTCTCCGAGAATGCTGTTGGAAATTCGCGGAGGGTATAACCGGTTTACGGAGATGTCGTTCCATCCCGAAGACAGTGCATTCGATCCGACGACGGTTGGTCTGGACACCCTGAACGGAAGCGGGGATCTGGGATTGCCGCTGATCTCCGTTGGTGGCTTTAGCCAGATTGGCGCCAATGTTTCGGTGCCACGCGGGCGCGTGGACACGAACTGGCAATATGACACCAACCTGTCCTACGACACGGGACGACACAACTGGAAATTCGGATACGAATTCCGGCGCACATTTGTGGACGGGTTCTTCGATGCCGGGTATCGCAGCAAGATTTCGTTTGCAAATCTCGATTCATTCATTGGTGCTGGCAATCCAGAACTTTTCGGAGATGCCCCGAGTTTGCCCACGGACTTCGCTCTGCCCACCGGGCGGCAGGCGCAGGGCTTCTCGTTACGCCACACCCATCAGAACAACCATAGCTTCTACGCTCAGGACACGTTCAAGGCATTTCGCAGGCTCACGCTGAACTTCGGTCTGCGCTGGGATTACTTCGGCGTGATCGGCGAAAAGGACGGGTTGTTCAGCAATTTCAACTTCGACCCGGCAAGTCCCATGCCGGTGCTGACCAACCAACTCTATCCCAAGGACTACAACAATTTTGCTCCGCGCGCTAGTTTCGCCTACGACGTTTTCGGCACCGGCAAGACCGTCCTTCGCGGGGGCTGGGGCGTGTACTATGACGCCTTTTCGCAGGATTTCTTCGTCGGACAATTGCCTTTCAACACCTTTAATTCTGGGCCAGCGTACAACGGCGTGGGACCTGCGCCGGTGACCTTCAACTTCAGCCCGGCTTTCAACGGCTCTGACCCGAGCGTCAGCGCGTTCAGCCTGGTATCGTGCGGGGGAAACAGCATTCCGGTGCCCAACTCCGGAGGGCTGTGCACACCACCCGTCTTCGCCCAGGGTGACTTCAGCGCCTCCGACGTTTTCACCGTGGACCAAAAGATACGCACCCCTTACGTGCAGAACTACAACTTCAATATGGAGCAGGAACTGTCAGCGAATGTAGGGCTCCAGGTTGGCTACGTTGGCTCCTCGGGACGGAAACTCTTTCGCTACGTGGACCGCAACCAAGCGTGCCCGCCTTCCCCGACGTCGATCAACTGTCCCGCCTCGACCCCGGCGTTCCCATTGTTCGAGTACATCAACACTTTCCAGTCTTCGGCCTCGTCCACCTACAACGCCTTGCAGGTTCAACTGAAAATTCGCAACATGCACGGCTTCAACTCGTCGCTCAACTACACGTGGTCCCATTCGATTGATAACGCCAGCGACGGCCAGGACTACGTTCCCAATGCCACCCAGCCGGACAATAGCTTCAATCCGAACGCCGAGCGTGCCAACTCGAACTTCGACACGCGGCACCGCTTCACCTTGACCTACAGTTACGACATTCCGAGCCCGCATACCATGAAATGGCTGCTGGGCGGATGGGCTGTAGATGGGGTAATCAGCCTGGCGACCGGGCAGCCCTTCAACGTGAACTACCTGTTCGAAAATGACTTCAATGGGAACGGTGAGTTTTTTGGAAGACCGGACCTGGTTGGCAACCCGTTTGCCGGCACGAGTACACCCTTCAATTATCTGAACCTGACTGCGTTCGCGGTGCCCTGCACCATCGACACTTTGGGAAACTGCATCGGGGGTCAGCACTTTGGCAACCTGCCGCGTAACGCATTCGTGGCGCCTCACTATCGCAACTTTGACTTCTCCCTCAGCAAGACGCTGAACCTGACCGAACGGCTGAACGTGAGGTTACGGGCAGACTTCTTCAACATCTTCAACCACCCGAACTTCTCGAACCCGCTGCTGCCGAACTTTGGCGTGGACTTTCTGGCCAATGGACTCGATACGAACGCCTTCCTGCCTGGCGGCTTACCTAACCCGAATTTCGGACACGGGCTTGGTTTCCTGGGGATCGGCGCCACGCCCGACGTAGGAAGCGGGAACCCGTTCCTGGGCGGTGGCGGGCCGCGCGACATCCAGTTGTCGGTGAAATTTAGTTTCTAGCTGTCGAGCGCAAGCACTCTCCTGGCTCCTCCTGCCCGCGCAGGAGGAGCCGTTTACTTGCAGGGGTCAGGTTCTAGGTGTCCGATGCAGGGTCTCGAACCTGCGACCCGACAATCGGCCCCCGCCCGGCCGCGTCTGCTGTATCCCTTCCGTCACTTGGGTGAGTCCTGAGCCCGTGCTAGATTCCCGAGTAGAACCCAAAATCCACACTTTGAGAGATTGCTGATGCGGCGCGTTTCATGCCTCTGGCTGGTTGTCTGCGTGGGGTTCGTTCTGCCGTCTTTCGCCCATCACATCAAGCCCGGCGCAACCAAGACCATGCCCGTAACGACCTCCTCCGCCAAGGCGCGCGATTTGTATGAGCGGGCGATGGAGGATTACGAGAACCTGCACCTGGAGCGGGCCAACATCGGATGGCGGGCGGCGGCCGCTGCTGATCCCGAATTTGCCCTGGCGCATTTGTGGATTGCCTTCAATGACCGCAACCCGGACGAAGCCAGCGCGGCCCGGGGGAAGGCCAAGGCGCTAGCGCCGAAGGTGACGCCGGGCGAGCAGTTGATGATCCAGTGGATCACCAACATCCAGGAAAACAACTTCATCGCCGGCATCGCCGCCATGAACGACATGCTGGAGATGTATCCCAAGGACAAGCGGGTGCTTTACCTGGTGGGAAACTGGCTGATGGTGGAGGAAGAATACGGGCCTTGCCAGAAGATGCTGGAGCGGGCGTTGGCGATCGACAAGAACTATCCCGCGGCATTGAATGACCTGGGATACGCGTATGCGCGCAATCGCGAGTTCGATCAGGCGTTCGCGACCATGGAGCGGTATGTGACCTTGCTACCCAAAGAACCCAACCCGCAGGATTCTTACGCTGAGATTTTGCGCATGGCGGGCAAATTTGATGCTGCCCTCGACCACTACCGCGCCGCTCTGAAAATCGATCCGGTTTTTGTTTCGTCGCAGCTCGGGCTGGGAGACACTTACGCGCTAATGGGTGATGAGGCGCAGGCACGGGCCGAGTACGACAAGGCCATCGCGGCGGCCCAGACCGAGGCCGACCGCCTGGACTATGGTCTGCAGAAGGCCATGAGCTGGGCGCGGGAGAGCAATTTCTCCGAGGCCGACAAAGCCTTCACCGCCGTGGCCGAGAAGGCCCACGCGGGCGGATTGCACATGGAGGAAGCGCAGGCACATCGCATGATGGGCATGTACCAGGGCGAGGATGCCTCGGCCCTGGCGCACCTGCAAGCGGCAGAAGATGCGCTAAGCCACGGGGAAAACATTGCCCAGTCCGACCGCGAAGAGGAACGAGCGCGCATTTTGCGCTACCGAGCCACCCGTGCCATCCACGCCGGAAATCAGGAACTCGCGGACAAGAGTCTCCATCAACTGGAAACGATGGCGAGCAGCAGCCGCAGCGGTGTTATCCAGACCTCCTATCATGGTGCCGCCGGGGCCCTGCTTGCGGCCAGGCAGAAATACGCCGACGCCATTCCCCATCTGGAAGAAGACCGCGACAACCCGTATTCCATGGAGTTGCTGTCCCGCGCCTATTCCGAGACTGGCGCCACCGACAAGATGCACGAGGTCGAAGGCGCGTTGCGGGGGACGAACGTCGCAACTATGGAGCAGGCGCTGGTGGTGGCTGCGGCCCGGGCCAGGCGGCCGGAATACCCGTAGGAATATCTGATTGTTAATTTGCCCGGTTTGAATACCGAATCGGGACCCCCTTTCCCAGAAGTGATTCTCAGGCCCGTCGCCGGCTGTCTGCCAAGCCTCCCATGCTTCAATCAACCATCAAAAGTCAAAACTCCACAATCCCGCGTGTGGTAGTCTCGCTGTCCATGCCTCCTGCCAAACCTGAGCGGCGTTCCCGCCAGCGCATTCCGGCGCGTGTTCCGGTCAAAGTCAAGGCGAAAGAGGGGACGCTGGAGACCACGGGATACACCCGGGACTTGAGCGCCACGGGGATCTTCCTCTACACCGATTCCCAAATCAGTGAAGGGAGCGAACTGGAGATGGTGCTGATTCTACCTGCAGAACTGACGCAGGGCGAGAAACGCTGGGTGTGCTGCCAGGCGTCGGTGGTGCGGGTGGAAAATGCCGGGGCAGGAGGTAAGTTTGGGGTGGCAGCCAATCTCCGCAGCGTGGAGGTTTTGCCGGAAATCGTGGGCTGATGCCTGACTCCGCTGCACCAGATTTGGTGCAGCTCGGGTTTTGGCACCGCTCCCCTAGGGCGAGGAAAGAGGGCAGTAAATTTTTTTTGCACATGCATCGGGATTGGTGCAATAATGCTGGCCCTTGAATTGCTCTGGTTCAAGGTTAGCGAAAACGAAAGCATCAGGTAGGTTCGGCCATGTGGATTGAGAAATTGTCCTGCGGTGTGCTGCGTGTGCTGACTCCGCTGGGACCGCGCTACATCGAGCCCACGTTCTGGCAGCGTGTACACCTGCTATGGATTTTCCGCAACTTCCAAACCTTGCCGCCACAGGTCCTGCGGCCGTGGGAACAGCGGCTGATTGATGGCCTGTGTGCGGAGCAACGCTTCACCGCCTTGCCCCAACTCAACGGCGTGGAAGACGCCCCGGTCATCGGAACTCTGGAACGGCGTCCGCCGATTGCGGTGGAAGCATTGCCGGCCCGGCGGGCGAGTGCAAGAGTTACGGACGCGGTGGCACGGTCGTAGCGATCCCTTAGTAGCTCTGCCCATCCCGAAAATCACGCGAGCGACACAGCCGTGGCGGGCCAGACGCCGACGCTGCTGCGGGGTTCGTGTTAGACTCAATACGTCGCACGTTTTCGACTGCTGCTGGCTGCAGTTCCCAAAGGTCCGCGGCGACAACTCCGCAATGGAATTTCCCGGGCGCGTAGCTCAATTGGCAGAGCAACTGACTCTTAATCAGTAGGTTGTAGGTTCGATTCCTACCGCGCTCACCAGCTTCTCTCCATCCCTTCAACCACTTGTCCGGTCGGCGAGGGAACAGAAGGGAACCGAAAGCGATTCTTACTCGGGCTTTCTGGGCAAGACCATCCGGGCGGCCTGGCTGTTCGCTTCCCGCATGTCATCCGGTATAGCCTGCGTGTAGAGGTTCATGGTGGTGCGAATGTCCGCGTGACGCAGCAACTCCTGTTGCACCTTCACGTCCACCTTCAAGGAACGCAACATGGTGGAACCCAATTGTACAGGAATCCGGTGGGATTCTGGATTCCTGGGTCGAATCCCACTGTCATCAATCAGTTCTCGATTTATCAGAATAACACTTTGGTAGTGGCAAATCCTGCAATAGCTATACCCTAGCTCTTCTGGGGGGCTGCATTGTGCGGGAGCGGCTGAGTATGATACCAACATTCGCATGGACCTGATAGACGATAGGGAGGCGGCCCGGACGCACGGGGCTGCTCTGCTTGTATGGATGGTTGAGCTTGCCGTCCCGGGGGCGACGCTCTTACGAAGGCTTTGATGAGGAGATGTTCCTGTGCTACGTTGTGCGTTTGCGGTTGCTTTCATTTTTGGCCTGCTGGTTGGGGCCCGTGGGCAAGAGGCACGGGTTGCTGAGCCTAATAAGGCACCGTCACTTCAGCCTATTCTTGAGGCTCTAGATAAGGCAAAACTCTCGGGATCTCTCGTATTTTCGGGACGCTGCGATTTGCGGGAGTGCAAGCCTTTTAGACCAACCTCAGAGTGTTTTCCGGACTTTCCGCAATTCCGTGCTCGTGCAACCAGCGAAGGTTCCCCTCTTCAAACCTTGCGTGAAATATTCGCGGATGATCCAGCCATGCAGGTAATGCAGGAATCAGACGGGACAATTCGAATGATTGAAACCGGCGTTCCGACGGATCTCCTAAACATCAGGATTAGAGACATCGTATTTGAGGGCTATGGGCATAGCGCCGTGTACAATCCAAACGCTGCCCTGAATTTCATTTTGTCGGCACCGGAAGTGGTAGCTTTCATGAAACTTCACGACATCGGATGGCCGTTCGCCGGCGAAGCAGCGCCGGGCAACCCTGGCGCGTGGCCGCCTGATTTGCCGCACATTTCGGGATCTCTGGATAACGTAACCCTCTCCGAGGCGCTGGACCGCGTCCTTAAGACCTTCCCCGGCGTCTGGGTTTATGAAAACTGCCCACGAAGTGACAAGAAAAACCGTGTTGTCTATTTCCGATTTTTCCACCTCCGGAAAATAGGTTCTGGCGTGCCACTTGTCGATGAATAACAAATTTCCATAACCACATGCAAACTCACGTAGTGCGAGATGTCTGAAGAAATCTTCGTACGGAATAGAGTTTGGAGAAAAACTCGAATCGCGGGTTTGGTCTTGATTTTGCTATTCACACTCGCTTCGCTGCCCGCTAGCGCGGCGGAAAACCTAAGGTCCCTATTTATCCACGCGGCGTGTGATGGGAAAATCTCTTCTGCTGTACTTTCTTCTTTGAAAGAGGAAATCCGTACCTCAACAAAATACCAATTAGTTCCCGGATTGGATGACAATGGCCGGATGGACACAGTGCTGACCATTTACATGAACTGCGCGGAGCGCAGTGATGTTGCTGCCGTTGCAACAAGCCACGGGTGGGCCCATTGTGACAGTGTCACAGATTGCCGTGGGACAGTTGATGGGAGCTCCATAAGATCGACCTTGTGCGATGCCATCGCTGCCGCAGAATGCGGACGAACGCTTTTCAAGGCGTTCGACGCCTACGTCAGCAGTAGCAGTGTGGGCGCATCCCGGACCGCCGAAGCCAGACAGTTCGGCCACAAACCAACGACTTGAGTTGCCATGCGTGTCGTAGATAAGGGAACTTTAGGGGAACTGTAAGCACGGTCGGGTATAGATCGGGCTTACTTTTCACTCCATGATATTCCTCGTAAGTCCCTGAAATTGCGTTTCTCCTTGCATTCGATTCCTTCCGCGCTCACCAACTTCATCAGTGCTTCAACCGCTTAACCGGCGGGCCATTCGACACTCTTGGCGGGGTGAGCTTTCACGGGTTCCCTTGACGTTGCGCGACTTCAGAACAGGGCACATCGCGGCAACTGTACTGGTGCAGCTCTTGCATGGTTTGACTCAAGTGATTGCCCAGGAAGTCCAGGGCCAGGACGACTCCACAAGAGGTTGCGAACGCCAGCAAAACGATCACCGTACAGGCGATCATGGCGATCCTCTTGTCAATGGCCGCGGGTTCTCTCAAGGATTTATCTGCCCGCGGCATGCCCACCAGCGTCATGGTCAATCTGGCAACGGTTGTGTGGCTCGGCGGGTACCCCCCAAACTCGCTGCTCAGCAGTTTGCCGGTTTCTTCGAAGGTGCGTTGCTTCACATTGACCTCCTTGGCAAAGCGCAATTGGCTTTGCCCTGTTGGGGCTACGGCTCGACCTTGTACAGAGTGACCATGCCAGCCATCATGTGATCGTCGATGTGGCAGTGGTACATCCAGATGCCCGGGTCGTCAGGAACCATGTCAGCGGTGAGCATGTCCGCTGGCGAGATGCTGAGGACGTCGGTGCGGCGCCCCCTGGCAAGCACTACGTTCCCGTGCCAATGGGGATTGTGACCGTTAACGATTCCGCCAAGGGTGATCAGGTACCAGCGCACGCGTTCACCCTTCTTCATGGTCATCATGGGCCCGTTGCCGTACATGTACCCGTTGACGCTCGACCGGAAGTTCTCGGCGGTGAAACCGGTTCCAATCAGTGAGAAGAGGCCGTCACTGTCGACGGGCTTGCCGTCCAGCTTGTTCACTCCCTTGGGATCCGTGGTGTAGGTCTGGATATTGTGGTCGAGGTACCAGCTCACGTTCTCGTCGAAGATCATGAACAGGCTGACGAACTCACGATCGACATCTTTGGGACGGCCGTCGGGACCCGCCATGCCTCGGGCCGTAATGATGATGGGGCCGATCAGCCCGCTGTTGACGTCGCGCTGCTCGTTGACGTGGGAGTGGTAGAGCCAGATGACGGAGCTGCCATCGGCTGGTCCGGGACCGGCGCGCTCGGGAACTTGCCACGTGTAGGTATGCGTCTCTCCGGGCGGGACGATGGAATTAGCTTTGTCGGCGGCGGAGGAGCCATCGTCGTAAACCGAGCCTTCTGAGTCCTTGTTATAGAACACGCCATGCGGATGCATGCTGTAAGGCTTGGTGGCGTTGTTTTTGAAGACGACGCGGATGGTGTCTCCGACTTCGGCCCGCAGCACGGGTCCGAGAATTCCCAAGTGCTGCCACTCCGGAGCGCGGGGCTTGAGTTTGGAAAAAGTGGCATCGGTGTATTCGCGATAGACGGCCTTGCGATATACCTTGCCAATACTGTGCGGACCGCGGTTCATGAACGTCGCGGCATAGCCGTCGAACTTCATGCCCATCATTTTGTTGATGCCATCGGGTGCGTAGTCCCATTCGACTTCGTCGGCAGCCACGTAGTAAGTGTGGACCTTGCCGGGATCGCGGGACGCCGTCTGCTTCGCTGCCATCGCAAAGGGACTTAGCAAGGCAACGCACAACAATTTGATCACGACAGTTCTGAGCATGTTTTCTCTCCTGGAGGTTTCGGTCAGAATCCAGTCGGAGACGAGAAGGGCACTCCTCCCAGGCGCCCTTCCGTTTCGGTTCCGCGGCAGCGACCAGCGGATTTCAACCGGCAGCCCCAGATACTCCGCAAAGCGTCCTCTGCCACCCTCGCGCCCGAATGTGAAGGCAAAGCCGCTCCCACGCAATCCAACTCTGCGCAAATTGTGGACTAACAGCTAACCAGTTCGTTCTAAATGACTTAGCTGGATAAGCTAACCGCCTTATTGGGCGCACATGGGACGTGCTAGACTCGACCGCGCAAGTTCTTCGGCCTCCTTCTAGCCATGGGAGCCACGCCAGACAAGTTCGCTGCTCGGAATGTCACCTACCACTTCGGCCTTTTCGTGCTCGATCCGGCGACTGGCACGCTGACGCGCAACGGAGTCCGCGTCAAACTGCAGGATCAACCTTTTCAGCTCCTGGTTCTGCTGCTGGAACAATCCGGGCAGATCGTTTCGCGGGAAGAGATTCAGCGCCGGCTGTGGCCGGGAAACACCTTCGTAGAATTCGACAAGAGCCTGGGTGTGGCCGTTCTTAAGGTTCGAGAAGCCCTGCGGGATGAAGCCAGCAATCCGCGCTTTGTCGAGACGATCCCCCGCAAAGGATATCGCTTCATCGGCCCGGTGCAGACTGGAGGGCCGCTGGCGCCCCGCGCCGCCGCAGCCGATCAACTCCAGTTGGCGCACCTTCATGCGGGCAGGTCAGATTGGCTTCGGAGAATGAGCATCGCGGCGGCCGCAGTCGTGGTCGTGGCGCTCGCGGCGGCGGGCTGGTTTTGGCGAGAGCAGACGCGGGGGCGCATTCCCGAGCGCGCGCCGATCGTCGTCGGCGAGTTCAGAAATACAACCGGTGAGCCAGTGTTTGACGGATCCCTGCGGCGGGCGGTGGTAATTCAGCTCAACCAATCTCCCTATCTGCATGTTCTGCCGGATGAAAAACTTAGCGAGATCCTGCAGGATCTTGGGCGCTCGCCCGATGACGAGCTGACACCGGCCTTGGCACGGGAAGTATGCCAACGGGCGCATGCTTCGGCCGTGGTTGATGGATCCATCCAGGCCGGCGGTGGTGCTTACCTTCTGGCGATGGAAGCCAATCGCTGCAGTGACGGAAGTTCCCTGGCTCAGGAAACTCTGACCGTCGCCAACCAGCAGCAGGTATTGCCTCGGTTGGGGTCCATGCTCGAGGATCTTCGCCGCAGGTTTGGTGAGTCGCGCCAGTCGCTTCTGAAATACGACGTGCCGGTTGAACAAGCGACCACCAGCTCCTTGGAGGCTCTGAAAGCTTACCAACTGGGTCTGGAGCTGCGGGCGCACTCCAAGAACCTGGAGGCGAGGCCCGCCTTCAAGACCGCGATTGCACTGGACCCGGATTTCGCCATCGCCTACGCTCAGCTGGGCTCTTCATACTCCAATCTTGGAAACACAGTCGAGGCCAAGAAGTATTTCCAAAGAGCGTTTGAGCTTCGAGCTCGCGCCACAGAACCTGAAAGGCTCTATATTACGGGGCGTTATTTCGACATCGTGACAGGTGAAACGGAAAAAGGCTCCGAGACCTACAAATTGTGGACCGAGCTGTATCCGGGCGACTGGCGGCCATACAATGCAGTGGCCAATGATGCTTATCAGCTGGGAAGATATGAGACCGTCGTCGATGCTGCTCGGCAAGCGGTCCGGCTCGGACCCAATCAGAACTTCGGGTATGTCAACCTGATCAACGGGCTTATCGCGCTGAATCGCCTCGAGGAAGCGAACAAACTCTGCCAGCAACTGATCACACAAGGACATGATGACTCCTTCATCCACATTGACCTGTTCACGATTGCCTCTCTTCAGCATGATGAACTGGCGCTAAGCCGTGAGCTGGAATGGGCCCGCGAGCATCCCAACAATGCCGATATGCTCTATGCTCGGGCGGAGACCGCTGCTGCCGAAGGAAAGGTAAAAGAGAGCACCAAGCTGTTTGAACAGGTAGCGGGGCTGGATGCTGCCACTGGCGACCTGGAATCTGCCGCCAACGCCTTGGCAATTACGGCAGAGATCAATTCAGAGATGGGATGGTCGGCGGTAGCGGAGAGAAAGTCCGGGGAGGCCCTCAAACTCGGGAAGAATGAACTTGTGCTCGGACTTGGATCTCTTGTCGCAATACGCGCCCACCACATGCGGAGAGCGAAGGAACTACTGGATCAACTCGACCACGACTATCCGATCTCTACCTTCAACCTTGGAGTTTATTCCCCGGTGGTGCGAGCGATGATGGCAGTGTCACGCGGCAGCACCGCAGAAGATGTAACAAATTTAATGCAAGCGGCCCTCCCCTATGAATTCGGATTTGAGGCAGATATGCTGCCAATCTACGTCCGTGCAGAATGTTATCTCGATACGCACGCGGCAGAGGAAGCATCACGAGAATTTCAGAAGATACTTGATCACCACAGCGTCGACGCCGCCACGACACTGTACCCTCTTTCTCAGCTGGGCTTGGCGCGCGCCTATGCCGCGATAGGACGAAAGGCGGATAGTCGCAAGGCCTACCAACAGGTGTTCACGCTTTGGAAGGATGCGGACAAGGATCTCCCGATTCTCTTGGCCGCCCAGCAAGAACTTCGGGCCCTGAAATGAACTGCGGACCGGACCACGAGCACGGCAGATGGCACTAGTCCCAAGCTGTTCTGAAATCTGGAGAGTCGGCATCAGGGAAGGGACAGGCGCATCTTTCTGGCGCACAGGCACTCCTCTCCTCGGTCAATCTTTCTGCTCATGGTGTTTGCCGCTACTACGCGCTATGATTAGCAAACAGCAGGAGGAAATTTGTGCCAAGAAGTAGGCGTTGACGCCCTCGCGGCACATCGACTTTGGCAGAACAGGAGATTCCCATGTTTCAGATCCGGCTCATCATTGCTTTGATAATAACAGTGGCATTTCTGCCAGGAACGCTCGTGGCTCAGTACTCCTCCAGCGACGCTGGCCAGTACACCATCCTGAACGCGCAATACGGGACCACACGCAACCACGTAGATGTAACCAACCGGCTCAAGGAAATTGCCCGCCAGGATCGCACCTTCCGCATGGGGAACAGCACCTTCGGTGTGGACCCCGATCCAGGGCAAGTGAAGACACTCCGCATTTATGCCCGCGGGCCGAATGGGCAGGAACGCATGTTTGAGTATCGTGAAGGCAGCACGGTCGACGGCTCGATGTTCAGCAGTTGGGGCAGAGGCGACTGGGGCAACGACCCATGGCATGGCGGGTGGGAAGGCGGCGGTGGCTATCAACCACAACCCGAGATGACCACAGCCCTGCAAAATCTGCGCGAAGCGCAGCAGAACCTCGAGTCGGCTTCGCGTGACAAAGGCGGCCACCGGGTAAAAGCTCTGGACCACATCCGGCAGGCCATCGCGGAGGTCGAGGCGGGGATTCAGTACGACAACACCCATCGATCGAAGGGCGAAGACAGAAGACACTAAGACAGGCTCGGAAGGTTCTCTTCCTTTCGTGCTCACCGACTATTGCGTTTTGTTCGCCGCCGTTTGTAGCCCACCGGCTTGCGGAAGGTCTAAGCCGTTGGCAGGCAAACGCTTGCCGTCGGGGTGTATCATCCCTGAGCGCACCGAATCGCACCAGCAGGACCGATAAAAAGAAACCGAAAGGGTGAGTCCCCAGACGGGGGTGCGGCATCATAGGCAAGGTGCGGTCGAGGGTGTTCTGTTCTCTTCGAGGCCCGGCCTTGGCTCACTTGTGCGTCGAGCGGGTGCAGTAAACACTCTCCAGTCGGTTAGCTCTGGCCGGGCGCAGCGATGTGGGGCAGGACGGCGGCGCTGCAAGAAAGAATCAAAAACTTGCTGAGGAGATCCGGCAATGTCTGCGGCGCGCGAGACTGTTGAAGTTCGGCATGCACTGCTGGAGCGAATGGCCGAGGCTCGCTTCCAGACGGACGAAATCTTCCAGATCGTACGGACGGATTCCCTCTACGAGCGGCCCATTCCCGAGCGGCACCGGATCATCTTCTATCTTGGGCACCTGGAAGCCTTCGATTGGAACCTTCTGCGGGAACGGGTGTTGAGAGTGGATTCGTTCCATCCGGAGTATGACCGGCTCTTCGCGTTCGGAATTGATCCGGTGGACGGAGGGCTGCCGGCGGACCAGCCCGCAGACTGGCCTTCGGTCGCGGAAGTAAGGAGTTACGTCAGCCGAATTGGTCAATCTTTGGATGCAGGGCTGGCAGGCGGGTTGCTCTCGGATGAGAGGTCGGTGGTCGAGGAAGGGTATCCGGCGAGTGTGCTGGTTCAGGTGGCGATTGAGCACCGGTTGATG
The DNA here is from genome assembly GCA_020073165.1 of Terriglobia bacterium. GTDB lineage: Bacteria > Acidobacteriota > Terriglobia > Terriglobales > Acidobacteriaceae > JAIQET01. The sequence continues at coordinate 328,675 of JAIQFP010000001.1, forward strand.
CACGCGGAAACCCTGGCTTACATGCTCCACCAGTTACCGCTCGAGCGGAAGAATAGACAATCTCGCGGCCCTGAGGTCGTGGCCTCAGCGGTCACACCCAGGATGATCGAGATTCCCGCGGGGCAGGCAACTCTGGGGTTGTCACGCAGAGCGAGCAACTTTGGCTGGGACAACGAGTATGAAGCGCACGCGGTAAGCGTCGCTGAATTCGCCATTGACCAGTACAAAGTGACCAATGGTGAGTACCTGGAGTTTATGGCTGCTGGGGGCTACGAAAACCGGTCGCTCTGGGCCGACGCGGATTGGAATTGGAAGACGCAGCACAACATCAACCATCCTGCTTTCTGGAGGCAGCAGGGTGAGACATGGTATTTCCGGGCAATGTTCGAGGAGGTTCCGCTGCCGCTGGACTGGCCGGTGTACGTGAGCCAGGCGGAGGCGAGCGCCTACGCCCGCTGGGCGGGGAAGGCCTTACCAAGTGAAGCGCAGTGGCATCGCGCGGCTTATGGAACGCCTGACGGCGACGAACGGGCCTATCCGTGGGGTAACGAAGCCCCTAGCGCGAAACGGGGAAACTTCGATCTGCAGAGCTGGGACCCTGCGCCGGTCGGAGCTTTCCCCCAGGGTCAGAGTGCGTTCGGTGTCGCCGACTTGCTGGGCAATGGCTGGGAGTGGACCTCGAGTGTGTTTGCACCCTTCTCCGGGTTCCGGCCGTTTTCGTTTTACCAGGGATATTCCGCGAATTTCTTTGATGGACAGCATTACGTGATGAAGGGTGGATCGGCCCGCACGGCTGCCTGCATGTTGCGCCGCTCGTTTCGCAACTGGTTCCAACCGCATTACCAGTATGTGTATGCGGGATTCCGCTGCGTGAGGAACAAATGAAACCACAACGGCACTTCATGCTGACACACGCCATTACGGCTGATCCGGCATTCGAATTTGCCGCGGAAGTTCGGGCCGGGCTGACCAAGCCGGGGCAGAAGGAACTCCCGTCGAAATACTTGTATGACGATGTGGGGTCGGCGCTGTTCGAGGTGATCAGCGTGCTGCCGGAATATGGCCTGACCCGGGCCGACGAACGGTTGCTGCGGCGCAATGCGTCGGACATTGTCGACCGGCTTCCGGTGCCGGTGATGGTGGCCGAACTGGGCAGCGGCAGCGGCAAGAAGACGCGCTGGATCCTGGAGGCGCTGTGCCGGCGGCAACACACTTCCTATTGCCCGATCGAAATCTCCCCCAAGGCGCTGGCCATGTGCGCGCGCGAGCTGGGCGATATCGATTCGATCAGCATTGTCGGCTTCGAGCGCGAGTACCTGGATGGGCTGCTGGAAGTGGCCGCACGGCGATGTCCGGGACAGCACCTGCTGGTGTTGTTCCTGGGGAGCACCATTGGCAACTTCGACCGGCCTGCAGGTTTGAAATTCCTGCGGCAGGTGCGGGGAATTCTGCAGGCAGGGGATTCGCTGCTGCTGGGAACGGATCTCGAAAAGCCGATCCACCGGCTGATCGATGCCTACGATGACTCGGTCGGGGTGACGGCGGCGTTCAATCTGAACCTGCTGGCCAGGATCAATCGGGAACTGGACGCGGATTTTGATTTGCACGAGTTCGAACACGTGGCCCACTTCAACGGCGAGGCGCGCAGCGTGGAGATGCATCTCCGGTCGAAGCGCGAACAGACAGTGACCATCTACAAGGGCGGATTTTCGACTGCGCTCCTTGAGGGTGAAACCATCTGGACGGAAAGCAGCCACAAATATTCTCCCGAGGAGATGTTCCAGATCGCGCAAAATGCGGGATTCCGCTGCCAGGAGCAATGGATCGACGAGGAGTGGCCGTTCGCGGAGAATCTGCTGATCGCGGAATGAACCAGGTTCTTTACTGCTTAGCTGCCTCGATGCGGCATGGCATCAGTTCTTGCGGATAAAACAGCGACACACCTTTCCGTGTCTTTCCATGTTTGTCCACAACCTCCAGGTCCCAGTGCCGCTGCTTGTCCACCGGTGCGGGCAGCTCAATCTCGAGCTGATAGAAACTCACCATCAGATCGTAAAGGTAGCGTAGTTGTGCCGCCATCCGTTCCCGGCCTTTAGGTGACAGGTCATAGAGAGGCGAAAGACTTGAGTTCGGAATGTCAAGCACTGCCCCGCCGGTTAGAGCGGCCAAAGAGTGAAGAACTCGTGGCCCGAGGCGTTCTTCTTCTGTCGGGAAATTGTTTTCTGTCATATAAAACGCAAAAAAGCGGACACCCTTGCTTAACAGCCTCGTTTGTACGTCCTCCTCTGTCTTGTGGCTGATGTTGTCTCCACCATCAGTGATGGCGTAAATCACGTCACCCGGCATCGGTGACCCAAACAAGTCAGCGGCATATGTGAGAGTGTCGAACAGGGCTGTTCGACGCTTGCCTTTAGGGGCCGCTTTGCTTCCGTCCTCAAGTTGCCTGAGTTTTTCAAGTACCTGCATACGGGCAGAGGTGAAGTTGGTAACGTCAAGCACCTGAGCGGCAAAAACAACTAGGGCGACTTGATTCGGTCTTGATGCTGAAGAAATGATGTCGCCTGCAACCAGTTGGGCGATCTTCCAAGTGTACTCACTGCCGGTGATACTGCCGCTCGCGTCGAGCAACATCACGAGCCGCCGCGGGCCGATTTCAACCTGCTCGGATCGAACCGTAACTGGCTTGCCGCGGAGCTTGCCATGAAAGGCTGTTGTGGGCAGGTCGGGCACTAGATTTCCGTTTGAATCGCGAACGTTCACAGTCATGGTGCGATGGAGGCAGTTGTCCGTACTTTGGGCCACCAGTCGACAGACTGCCAGAAGGAGGAGTAAGAGCGGGAGAATCTTCCTCAGGTGGAACAATCGCCACCTCCTCGGGGACGAAAAGGTTATCACAGGATTGGCAGGGTTGGCGGCCTTGCTGGGTCTTGCAAAATCCGCAGTGGCAGGGACTCAGGTGCGCGATTTACCCAGTTGGTACGCTTCTGAAACGGGTTCCAGGATCGTGACTGGCATCTGGGACAATGCAACCATGATGCGATTCGGAACCGGATCTCTTGCTGCTCTGTTTCTGCTGGCCGGCACGGCTTCTGCGCAGCCCTGCCCCAAGGTTACGTACACTACCGAAGCTGCGACCGTGAAGAAGCTGGTTGCCAGCGTGAACTGCTTGGTCGGCGGAGCGGAAAAAGCCAAGACGGCCACAACTGAGGCTACAGGGCCGCAGGTGGATACTTTTCAAATGGTAGGCCCACAACACAGCCGCGCCTACCGGAAGATCGTAGTGGTGCTGCTGGTCGTCCCGGCGGGCGAGACTACCAAGACCGCCCTGGCGACGGTGGAGAACCCGGAGGCCAGGATTGCCGCCACCGGCGGCGCCCAATGCAGGGTAATTGTTAACCACGACAACACGGTTGACGGGCAGTGCAATCTGACCGGCGGTACCTTCTACGTGGTGTACCAGAACTGATCGGCATCGTTGAGCCCACGCTCTTGAATTCCGCCAAACCCCGCCGCTTGCTCGGAGTGTTCGACGCCACCATGATCGTGATGGGCGGCATCGTAGGCTCCGGCATCTTTATCAATCCCTACGTGGTCGCGCTGCGAGTGCACACGCCTTTCCTGATTCTTGGGGTCTGGCTGCTGGGCGGGGTGCTGGCCATGCTGGGCGCGTTCATCTGGGCGGAGCTGGCCACTCGCCTGCCGGAGGCGGGAGGGCAATATCTCTATCTGCGCGAGGCCTACCATCCTTCCGTGGCCTTCATTTATGGATGGGTTCTGCTGCTGGTGACCCAGACCGGGGGCATGGCGGCGGTCGCGGTCACGTTTGCCAAGTATTACCGCGAGATCACGGGATTCTCGGCTAGCGATGGCGCCATTGCCTCGGCGGCACTGCTGGGATTGACCGCCATCAACTGTCTCGGCGTGCGGGCAGGGAGCAATGTTCAGAGTGGCCTGATGTTGCTCAAGGCCGGCGCCATCGCCGCCATGGTTGCGGTTGGCATGCTGTGGGGTGGCGGGGCGGTACAGGTGGTGCCGGTTCTTGATCGGCCAGTGTCGTTTGGGCTGGCAGGGGCGATCGGCGCGGCGATGGTCCCCGTAGCCTTCGCGTATGGGGGATGGCAGACCGCGAGCTTTGTCGCCGGTGAGATGCGCGATCCGCGGCGCGACCTGTCGCGTGGACTAGTGGCAGGCGTGCTCGGCGTAGTGCTGCTTTACCTGGCGGTAAACTTCGTTTGCGTGCGCGTGCTCGGTCCGGCGGGGTTGGCGGCGACGCGCACTCCGGCTTCGGCGGTGATGCGGGCGGCTCTGGGCGCGCGCGGGGCGCAGTGGATTGCCTTCGGCATTGCGGTGTCCACGCTGGGATTTCTCAGCCAGGGGATTCTTACCGCTCCGCGGGTTTACTATGCGATGGCGCGGGACGGCCTGTTCTTTCGCAGCGTAGGCTGGCTGTCTCCGCGGACCGGCGTTCCGGTGGTCGCCATTGTGCTGCAAGGAGTGACGGCGACCGTAATCGCGCTCTCGGGCCGCTACGAGCAGATTCTGAACTATGTGGTGTCGGTGGACTTCATTTCGTTTGGGCTGACCGCAGCTTCGTTGTTTGTGTTCCGGCGCAAGCTTGATGCGGCTCCTGCGCAGGGTCTGTATCTGGCGCCGGGGCATCCCTACACCACCGGACTGTTCGTGCTGACCTGCGCCGGAATCGTGATCAGCACGATCGTTAGTTCTCCAGCGAACAGCGCGGTGGGCTTGACCATCCTGCTGGCGGGCATCCCGGTATATTTGTACTGGAGCCGGGGAGCACGCCGGAATCCGCCTCCACAAGAGCTATGAGACAGCGACATTCCGACTACATGCTGTGGGCGAAGACTCAGGGCCGGGCGCGGTTCAATCTGGCGTCGAGCGGCGTGGGCCCGTTCCCCTTGCGCGAGCTTCCCGTCACGATCGACCAACTCGAGATCAACGGGGACAGCACGTATGGCTATGCGCCGTTGCAGCAAGCCATCGCGAAAAAGTGTGGAGTCGATCCGGATTGTGTGGTGGCAGCAGCGGGGACTTCCATGGCCAATCACTTGGCGATGGCGGCGCTGATCGATCCGGGGGACGAGGTACTGATTGAGCATCCCACCTATGAGCTGCTCACTTCCACCGCGCTATATCTGGGGGCGGCGGTGAAACACTTCCCTCGCAGCGAAGAGAGCGGGTACGCCGTGGACCCGGCAGAGATTCGCCGGGTGATGAGTCCAAAGACCAAGCTGATCGTGCTGACCAATCTGCACAATCCCAGCAGCGTGCTGACGCCGGATTCCGTGCTGCGTGAAGTCGGCAACCTGGCGCGCAGTGTGGGGGCGCACGTGCTGGTGGACGAGGTCTATCTCGACGCGGTTTATGAAAATACGCCGCGAAGTTCCTATCATCTGGGGCCGGAGTTTATTGTTACCACCAGCCTGACCAAGGTTTATGGCCTGAGCGGTCTGCGCTGTGGATGGATTCTGGCCGAACCTGACCTGGCGCGCGCCATGTGGCGGCTGAACGACCTGTTTGCCTCTATCCCAGCGCATCCCGCGGAGTTGCTGAGCGTGGTGGCGTTCGAGCATCTGGACCAGATTCGAGAGCGGGCGCGCAAGGTGGTGGAAGCGGACCGCAAGCTGCTGAGCGCGTTTCTGGCGCGGGTGAAGGGCGTGTCGGCGGTGAGCACGGAGTTTGGAACGACGGCCGTTCTGCGGCTGCTTCGGGGCGGCGTGGAACCATTTCTCTTGCGGCTGCGGACGGAGTTCGAGACTTCGGCTGTGCCCGGAGGGTTCTTCGGTCTGCCGAATCATTTCCGGATTGGCATGGGAGTGGATACGGAGATGTTTGGCGAGGGGTTGCGCAGGATTGAGCGGGCACTGGTAAGCGACTGACGACAAGTCCGAGATAGTCGGTGTAGTCGCCTGTGGCTGCGAAATGATGCGAACATGGGCCGCGCGGGCTGGAGGCAGCCATGCTCAAGCTCTTTGCAATTGACGGCAGGCGGGGCGCGAAGGATAATGCCGGGAGTCTAGGCATGCTTCCCCCTCGCCGCCGTCCAGAGGTGGCTTCCATGAGTCTTCTTCGCAGCTTCACCTTGGCTCTGCTTCTGCTGTTGCTCTGCGCTCCGCTGATGCTGGCGCAGTCCAACTCCATCATCACCGACGCCCACATTACCTTCACCACTATTGACGTGCCGGGGGCAGGCGTCACGAACGTTTTCGGCATTAACAGTGCTGGAGACATGGTTGGGAGTTACGGGGCCGCGTTCAACACACCTGGACACGGCTTCCTGTTCAGCGGCGGAAATTTCACGTTCTTTGACTATCCTGGCGCGTACTCCACCCAAGCCTTTGGCATCAATGATTCCGGGTTAATTTCCGGCACAGCTTTTGTCCTGCAGAATACCGCTGCGGTGGGTTTCCTTTATGACGGAACCAGCTTCACTACCATTCGCGCGCCGGGCAAGAGCGGCACACTTCCAAGGGGAATCAACAACGCTGGCACTGTCGTGGGTGGGGATGGTGCGACGCTCAGCGCAACCAAGGGCTTCGAGCTCATCGGGACTCGGTTCAAGACTATTTCGCCGCCGGGAGATTTCATCTATGTTTTCGCAGACGGCATCAATAATCTAGGCGAGATTGTAGGCACGGACGACAACAGCAGTTTTTTTTACCGCGCAGGCACGTTTAAGACTATCGGCGTTGCTGGCGCAAGTCAGACCGAAGCATGGGGCATTAACGACAGCCGAATCATCGTGGGGTGGTATGTCACGTCTGCTTGCCTTCCCTGCGGATTTGCCCTGAAGAACGGGAAATACATTTCGCTGAGCTACCCTGGCGGACAAGCGACCGCAGCTCTCGGTATCAGCGCGTCCGGACAGATCGTTGGATCGTACATCGACCCGTCCAACGTCACACACGGCTTTGTGACCAGCCCGATTACGGCAGCCGATTTCGAGCGCTACGGTCGACGGCAATAAACGAGATCTTGGAGACTCAAGATGTGGAATGCGGCGGATGGCTCTCTCCATCCGCCGCAATGTTTTCTACTGCCCAATCCAGTTTCTCACCCAGTCTGAGAGAAAGGATTGGGCCATCGGCAGGTTGCCCTGGATCCACTCGACAAGCTGAGTCGCGACCTTGAGTTGCCCTTTGAAGGTGGGGTGGGTGTGGTCGCCAAAATATTGGGTATAGTCCTGATCGAGATCGCCATAGCGAACGTCGCCTAGGTTGTTGGCACACCGGAAGTCGCTCCTAGTCGTGCTGTCGCACCAGTTTAGTTGGTTACCAGAACTAATGTTTACTCCGCTGGCCCAAAGATATGGCCTTCAGTCAAACCAGGGTGCGCTGTTGTAGCTGACATCACCCGAGTATGGATCAGGGGTCGCATTGATCTGCGCCAAGATCAGCCGTTGCACAGCGAACGAAAGTTCGTAGGCAAAAGGTTCAGGGTTTAGGCATCCGTTGGGGCTGCCATTAGCGTACCCGCCGTAAATGCGACTGGTGATAAAGATCTGCTGCAGGTGGGGGTAACGAGGAATGCCGGTAGAGTTTCCGTTAGCGTCGAGTTCGCAACACTTGAGATAACGCATGATGTCGCCTAGGTAGGCCTCAGCAACGTAGGCGTCGGGCTCAAAGGTCGGATTGCCTGGGGGGCAGTAAAGCCGTTTTAAGTCAGCAGCGATGGGAGACGAGGGAGTTGCCACTAGTGCAAGTGTGATTGGACGATTGCTAGTTGGCGTAACATCGCGATTACACCAACTACGCCGTCGGTCTGAAGGAAATCAGCACGCCACGCGACCACCTCCTAGTCGGGACGACTTCCTATCGCGCTAGAATTCTCCGCACCTGTTCAATGTGATTGATGTCATGGGCAGCCATGTGGCGGCAGAGGTCGCGGACGGTAAGCTTGCCGCGTTCTGAATGGACGCCATGGCGTTGCCACTGCTCAGGAGTGAGGTGGGCAAACATGCGCAAGTTGGCTTCGCGCAGCAGGCGGAACATCGCCAAGGCATCTTGCGGTTTCCAGGAGGCATAGTCTCCCACTCTCGCCCACAGGTCCTGATCGAAGCCACGCAGTTCAATGCCATCCTGCTCGAGCATCTGGCGGTAACGCCAAGTGCTGGTCAACTCGTCCTCCGCCAGGTGCGCCAGAATCTCGGTGACCGACCATTTCCCGGGAGCAGGCCGCCGCGTCAATTCAGCTTCCGCTACGCCCTCAATTAGAGACGCCAGCGTTTGCGGCGCTTCCCGCTGCATAGCGATCGGATCCTTGCCGGCGGTGTAGCCTTCAAGGCGCGCCTTGTATTGCTCGGCAGTCTCGGACATGGCTAGTCTCCTCGTTTTGCACTACGGCTTCCGAATGAAAAGGTTACCAGTGCTTGAAGAATTACGCTCAGCTGCGGGGGCGGGACGCCCCCGCCCTTCGGCTTCGCTCAGGGCAAGCTGGCCGGCGGGACGCCGGCGCTACGAGTTACATCGGCGTTACGGACGGAGGCTTCGGAAGAACTCGCGAATATCTTTGGCCAGCAGTTCGGGCTGTTCAGCGGCGGCGAAGTGGCCTCCGCGGGGCATTTCGGTCCAGTGCTGGATGTTGTAGCCGCGCTCAATCCACTCTCTGGGTGGAAATGGGGCTTCTTTTGGAAAGCGCGCGATCCCGCAGGGGACGGTGACGTACTCGCCCTTCTGAAAATGCACCGGCGCTTTGCTGTATTCGTAGTACAGGCGGCAGGAAGAATGGATGGTTTCGGTCATCCAGTAGAGGGTTACATTCGATAACAGCTCATCCTTGGTGAAGCGGCGCTCGACGTCGCCTTCGCAGTCCGCCCAGTCGCGAAACTTTTCCACGATCCAGGCCGCCAAGGCAGCCGGCGAGTCATTCAGGCCGTAGGCGAGGGTCTGGGGATGGGTGGTCTGAATGTGGTCATAGGCCCCACTTTTTTCGTACCAGCGCTTGTCCTCGTCCAGGAAGGCCTGTTCGACGGGTGCGAGTTTTGTGTCGGGCTCCAGGTAAGGCCGGTACGAGCCGGGACTGTAGTTGAGATGAATACCGAGGATGTGTTCGGCGTGGCGGAGGCCCAGAATAGTGGTGACGCCCGCGCCAAAGTCTCCTCCCTGTGCGGCGAAACGGTCGTAGCCCAGCTCTTTCATCAGTTCCACCCACAACTCGGCGGTGCGGAAGTTGTTCATGCCGGGCTGGGTAGGCCGGTCCGAGAAGCCGAAGCCAGGGAGGGAAGGGACAACCACGTCGAAGGAGTCCGCGGGATCGCCTCCGAAACTCTCCGGGTCGGTGAGCATGGGGATAATCTTCAGCATTTCCAGGAACGACCCGGGCCAGCCGTGAGTGATGATCAGCGGCATCGGGTTCGGACCTTTGCCGCGCTCGTGGATGAAATGAATCCCAATTCCCTGCGCCTGATAACGGTAGTGATGGAGGCTGGACCACCTCTTGATCTGGGCCTGCCAGTCGAACTGCTCTTGCCAGTACCGGCAGAGCTCCTGCATGTAATCGAGGCTCATGCCGTACTGCCAGGCTGAACCGGGAATCTCGTCCGGCCAGCGGGTGCGGGCCAGGCGGGCGCGGAGATCCTGCACAGCGGATTCGGAATAGGGAAGGGAGAAGGGCTCGATGGTCATAGTGCCTCGCAATCGGTGACTGCTTGATGTAACCTGTTAATATCACTTTACAAGTTACACTAGACCATTTTGCCGTAACCTGTCAAGATAGTAATAGAAGTTACAGCAGAAGGGGAAGGCGCATGCAGTTTGAATTCATCGCCGGCAATCTAGCGTTGGATTTCGCCAACACCGTGCACGACTACGGTGCTTCTGTTTCGGAAGACGACCTGAAGAGTGGCTCGGAACTGGTCAGATGGGCGCGGCAGGCTGGTCTGTTGAGCGAGCGCGAGAGCCAGGAGCTTTATCGCCAGGCGGGGGCCAATCTGGGTCCCGCCGCTACCGGTTTCCAGCGCTCCCTGCGGCTGCGCCGGTTGGTCTATGAGGTCTTTTCTGACCTCTCCCACGGTGGCCGTCCGCGACCTGGGGCGCTGGCCGCTTTGAACTCGTACTTCAAGCAGGCCATGGCCGCGGTGAGCATTCAGCGGGTGAGGGACAGATACGAACTGGGGTGGGAAGAGAACGCCTTCGGTCTCGATCGCGTGCTGTGGGCGGTGACGCGCTCGGCCATGGATCTCCTCACCTCGGAGAGACTGGGGCGGATCCGGCAGTGCGCGGGCGACACCTGCACCTGGTTGTTCCTTGATACCAGCCGCAACGGGATGCGCCGCTGGTGTGACATGGAGGCGTGTGGAAATCGCGCCAAGGTGCGACGCTTCCGGCAGCGGGTAAAGACAGAGGCCCGCCATGCCAGGCCCAGGCTCGAGAGGGGAGACGCGCGAAGACGGGCGAGGGAGACTTAGCGGCTGCGGGCTAGCTCCTTGCCAGGCAGGCTGTAAGGGCAGGCCGGCGAGAGCGCCTTAGGACTTTTCTTCCTTGAGCATCTGGGAGCTGGTCTTGCAGGTCCACAGCAAACCCGTCACCGCCGTGGCCACGCCGATAACCAGCCAGATAGCCAGAAACATCCTAACCAACTGAATCAGGTGCATCGGAACGCCCCATTGTTGACGCCAAGTTTGGCGCTGGTATTATGCTCAAGCTGGACCCCGGAGTCCAGGGGTATCGGCCTGCGGGAATCTGCGGAAGCAAAAAAATGTCCAACTTCTTCGCGTGAGCCGGGTTAGTAGGCGTGTAGCGTTGGGGATCACATTCTGAAGAAGAGGACCTGGAGGGAACAAGAGATGGCTAAAGTATTGAAATACAGTGTGATAGCGACGGTAGTGCTGTGCATGGTGGTTCTGGGGGCGGCGCTTACATCGGGGGCAGCAATGGCCCAGGACGATGCTTCCAGTCAGGGCACGAGACCGGGGCAGCAGGCGGAGAATCCGGGAGCCCGCGCCGATTCAGCGCAGGCGTTCGATCACTGGCTGCGCAAGAATCCCGAGGCGCGGCAGGAGATCATGAAGGACCCGTCCCTGCTGAACAATCCGGACTATATGGCGAAACATCCGGACTTGCAGAAGTTCATGAGCGAGCACCCCGATTTCCAGAAGGCGGCGCAGAAGAACCCGAACCGTGTGATGCACAGGTCGGAGCACCAGGAGCACAACGCGGCTGCGCGGCACAAGCAACGCGAAAACAACGGGCGGCCGGCGAAGCAGTAGAGTGGTGAGGATTGAACGACGAGGAGGCCAGGAAGCTGGCCTCCTTTTTCTGGTCATTCTTCCCCCCGCGCCGCAACTTCCTTGAGGGGCGAGCCTCGCACTTACCGTTTACGATAAGGGTGTGGAACGACGGGTGAAACTCGCGCGCCAAGTCGGTCTGGCGCGAGCACTCTCGAAACTAGGCTACTGCTCGCGCTCCCGCGCGTGCGAACTGATCCGCGCCGGACGGGTCACGCTCGATGGGAGGATTCGCCGCGATCCGGAAACTCCGGTCCATCTCAACCAGGACCGGATATCAGTTGACGGAAGGTCCGTCGCCACCCCAGGCAAGGTGTACCTCATGCTGAACAAGCCGCGGGGCGTGGTCACCACCACATCGGACGAGAAGGGCCGGGAGACCGTTTACGCATATGTGGGCGAGGAACAGCCGTGGGTGGCGCCGGTGGGAAGGCTGGACAAGGCCAGCGAGGGCTTGCTGCTTTTGACCAACGACCCAGAGTGGTCGGCACGTATCCTTGCCCCCGAAACGCATCTCGATAAGACCTATCACGTGCAGGTGGGAACCGTCGCAGACGGCATGCTGTTGGATTCGATGCGGAAGGGCGTCAAGGCTGGCGACGGTGATTTTCTTCGGGTCAAGAGCGCGCGGATTCTGCGCGGAGGGCAGCGCAACACCTGGCTCGAGGTGGTGCTGGATGAAGGGAAGAACCGCCACATTCGCCGCCTGCTGGCGCAGCTTGGGGTGGAAGTCCTGCGACTGGTGAGGGTGGCGATCGGGCCGCTTGCGCTGGGGGAATTGTCCAAAGGCTCGATTCGCCGGCTCACAGCCGAAGAGAAGCGGGCGCTGGACCGGGGCAGTAGCGGCGACTCATCCCTTGGTTAAGGGATACGCTTTTTCGCGCCATTCGCGAATGCCGCCATCCATCGAGAGGACGTTGGTGTAGCCCATCTTTTGCAGGTTATCGGCAGCCAAGGCCGAGCGGTAACCGCCTCCGCAGTATAGGATCATGGGCGCGTTCAGGTCGGGCACGCGGGCTTCGACATCGCGCTCGATAACGCCCTTGCCAAGATGGACCGCCCCGGGGAGGTGGTCCTTGGCAAACTCGCTCTCCTCGCGCACGTCCACCAGGAGGAATTTGTCCCCTCGGTCAAGCCTGGCTTTCACCTCGTTAACCGTGGTTTCGCGGACTCGTTTGCGGGCGTCGTCCACGATATGGAGAAAACGCGGGGAATGTTGCATGGGCTCTCCCTTGGCGGAGTAGTCTTGGCACAAATATTCTAGCGAAAAAATCACAGCGTGAGGGGTAAACCAGGGGATGGGTCCGCGGCCGCCTTAGCCGGCGGCAGCGCCCAGCTGCGTCTGCCCGAGCAGGGTGTGCAGGTCAGCCTGCAGCTTGCTACGCTCTTCCTCAGTGAGATCACAGAATTCGAAGGGCTGAAGGCAGCCTTGGGTGGCCCAGTGGGGAAACAGCATGCGAGCTTTGTTGCGCACGGTGGTGGAGCCCACGTGGAACATGACCTCCACTTTGATGCCTTCGTCCACCGGCTTCTCCATGTGCAGCAAGCCTCCGGTGATGGAGAGCTGGTGCAGACGGCCGCGCACGTTCCGGCCGTTTTCCAGCCGAAGCAGGACCAGCACAGCTCCCGCCAGCTTGACGCGGCGGGCGCGGTTGACGTGTTCTCCTAAACGGTCGGGCATGCGCTGCTTGCCAATATCGCATTGGACGCGCAGGACAGGGAGATTACGAAAGCACTCGGCCTGCTGCGTCGAGATCGCCCCCGGCTGGGAAGCTGGATCTTCCGCAAATTCGTGTCTGGCTGATCCATTTCCGGCCTCGCAGGAGGACAGACCGGATTGGGCCCACCTGGCCTTGAAGGCCACGTTTCGAGTGGGCACCGGAGCCAATTGTCGATTGGGCGAAGCTTGGAAACGGCAAGGGCGTGGCGAATTCTGGGGCGACTGGCAGCCATGGGCCGGCATGCGCCGTCACTCTGGAGGAGGCAGGGTCCGCCGGTTGGGTGTCTAGGGCCAAGGCGGGGAGGCAAGCCCCTCCCAGGTAGACACTTATTGTGACAACCGGCCTGGCGGGCCGGGTCCCCCGCCTCATGTTCCGTCCGTAACATGTTCCCGTCCAATGTGCTGCAAATCACAACCTAAAGTGATATAGTCGCGGCAGGTGGAGGACTCCGCCGGCATGAGCTCACCCTACGGGCTGCAGATCACCGAAAGCTGCCTGATTTGCAAGTTGCGCAACTCGGGGTTTTTCTGCGATCTGCCCAAGCCCTCGCTGGAAGATCTGGAGCGGGTGAAATACGCCAGCGCCTATCCTCAGGGAGCAGTTTTGTTTGTAGAAGGGCAGTCGGCACGCGGCGTGTACATTGTGTGCAGCGGCCGGGTGAAACTCTCCACCACGTCGCGCGACGGCAAGACCCTTATCCTGCGCATCGCGCAAGCCGGCGAAGTGCTGGGCTTGCATGCGACCGTGTCGGGCAAGCCATACGAGCTGACCGCCGAAACGCTGCAGCCATGCCAGCTGGATTTCGTAAAGCGCGACGACTTCCTGCGCTTTCTGCAGAACCATGCCGATGCCTGCCTGAACGCGGCCCAACACCTCAGTGAAAACTGTCAGAGCGCGTATGAAATGATCCGCTCGCTAGGGCTGTCGCACTCGGTTTCCGAGAAACTGGCACGGCTGCTGTTGGAGTGGGCGACGGATGGCGACAATACCAAGGACGGAATTCGCATCAAGGTTTCTCTCACCCACGAAGAAATCGCTCAATTGATCGGCACCTCGCGCGAGACCGTCACCCGGGTGCTGGGGGAATTCCGGGACAAGCAACTCGCCCAATTGCGCGGGTCGACGCTGCTCATCCGCAATCGAGCCGGCCTGGAGAAGTTGATCGGCGCCTGAGGGCCGAGGGTCTTCATAATCCCTTTCTAATTCTTTCCGGAACGTCCGCAACCGGCTCATCCTGCACCGCGTGTGCGCAAGCTCTCTTCAGTAAGGAGCGAACGATTACCGGGGTTACTTTACGCTCGCGGGCTTGCGCCGTAAGCTGCGCCTGATGAGGCTGAACGCCCTGCTGATGTGCCGGGACCGGGAGTCGCTGCGGGTGCTGGCGACGGCCCTGCACGAGTTGCGGGTCGAGCCGCAAGTCTGCTTGTCCGCGCCTGAGGCGATGGAATTGCTGATGCGAGGGCACTACTCCGCGCTGCTGCTTGACTTTGATCTCCCGGCGGCGGCTCAGGTTGCCCGCATCGCCCGCATGGCGCCGTCGCAGCGCAGGCCGGTAGTGTTCGCGATGATCGGGGCGCTGACGGGCGTGGCCGCGACCTTTGAGGCCGGCGCCAACTTCGTTATCTACAAGCCGCTGGGGTTGGAGCAGGTCACACGCTCCCTGCGCGCAGGGCGAGGCTTCATGCAGCCCGACCGGCGAAGGTCGCCGCGGCAGGCGCTCGAAACCCTGGTCTACCTGCAGTTCGGCGTTGCTGCGTTGCCGGCGATTGTGCTCGACCTGAACGAACAGGGATTGGCCCTGCAGGCGGCGGAACCGCTGCCGGCGGTTCCGGAAGTTCCTTTCCGATTTGTTCTGCCGGGCACCAACAGCATGGTGGAAGGCACGGGCGAAATGATCTGGGCCGACGACGAAGGCCGCGTGGGAATGCTGTTTTCTCAGCTGGCGCCCACCTCGCGCCGACACCTCAAGAACTGGCTCAACAAGCGCACCTCGACGAAACGCTCCGTCCGGGTTAGCGCGCGCCCGGAGAGGGCGCGGGTATCGGTGTCAGCCGTGCATTAATCTCCGCGATCTCCATGGTCTAAGATTTTTCCACCTCATGCTAGACTCACCATTTCTTCCGGGTGAGACGACCGCATGTCAGAACTGACCTTTCTACCAGCCGTGTCCATGGCTGAGCAGATTCGCCGCAAGAAGATCTCTCCAGTCGAGTTGGTAGAAGCGCACCTTGCGCGGATCGAGCTGCTAAATCCCAAGCTGAACGCATTGGTGCAGGTGGATGCGCAGCGCGCGCGTCGCCAGGCACAGGCCGCCGAGAGTGCCGTCCTGCGCGGGGAAAAGCAGGGCCCGCTGCACGGGGTACCAATCAGTATCAAGAGTTCCATTGACGTTGCGGGGCTACGGTGTGAAGCCGGGACGAAGTTGCGCGCGGGGTATGTGGCGTCACAGGATGCTCCCCTGGTGGCGCGGCTGCGCGCGGCGGGTGCGATCGTCCTGGGCGTAACAAACACTCCCGAGTTCTTGATGGCCTGGGAGACCGACAACCTGCTATATGGCCGCACCAATAATCCGTGGGACGTCTCGCGCACGCCCGGGGGATCGAGTGGTGGGGAAGCAGCCGCGATTGCGTCGGGCTGCTCTGCAGGCGGTGTTGGCAGCGACGGCGGCGGCTCGATTCGGGTGCCGGCGCATTTCAGTGGAATCTGCGGGCTCAAGCCCACGCCCGGGCGCATTCCGGCAACTGGACACTTCCCGGTGTCGGTAGGCCCGTTTGCCCTGCTGGGCGTGGTGGGGCCGATGGCACGCACGGTTGCTGACTTGAGAGTGCTGTTCGAAGTCATGCAGGGCCCGGATGATGGTGATCCGTCGGCCGCACCGGTCCCGGTGCATTGGACGGCGATTCAAGAACTGAAGAAGTTGCGTATTGGATATTTCGAGGATGACGGCCGCACGCCGGTCACCGCTGAAACGCGGGCGGCAGTGCGGAAAGCCGTGCAGGCCCTGGAGCGTGCCGGATTTCAAGTTGCGCCGTTTCGTCCCGAGGGATTGGAAGTGTCACAGCAATTGTGGTGGAAGTTGTTCGGAATTGCCGGCGGAATGCTGCTCCGCCCGATGACGCGCTTGCACGAAGCTGAGCTGAGCCCGATTCTGCGCGAGTTCTCCGATTGGGTAGCCGCGGAGAAGCCGCACACCGCGCAGACCCTGCTCGATACCTGGATTGAGCGCGATGTAGTGCGCATGCAGGTCTTCCGGCAAATGCGGGAGTTTCCCATCTTGCTGTGTCCGGTCGCGGCGGTTCCGGCTTTCCGGCACGGCGAGCGCAGTTGGACGATTGACGGGCAGACGGTGAAGTATCTGGACGCCTGGAGTTACTGCGAGTGGTTCAATCTGCTGGGCATGCCGGGGATGGCGGTGCCGGTGGGGAGGTCGGCGGAGGGGTTGCCGATTGGCGTTCAGGTTGTGGGATTGCCGTGGCAGGAAGAAGTCGTGCTGGCAGTGGCGGCGGAGTTGGAAGCGCAGCGGGGGAAATGGCAGGGGCCACCGATCTAGCAGTGCCTTCACCTGTCATCGGCGCGGGGCTAAGAACGTGGACAGCCTAGATGCTAGCTCCGGTGCCTGCACCGGCCAAGAGAGCCAACTGCGCCTCTACGGGAACAGGGGAGGCGATCAGCCGGCCAGCCCTCGACACGCGTTTGCAAACGAGTTAAGCTGGCGAATCGGTTACCCAACCGATGCCAGCAGTGGGTGAGGGGTTTCGGCGTTATTTCCGAAGTAAACCATGCCACGGACAGAGGGCTATTTCGGTTCCAGATTCCCAGCCAGCCTCATTGCGTTCCTGGTCCTGTCGGCGGCCTATCTCTATGCCTTCCCGCAACCCAATGTGTTCTACGCCGGAGTGGTTCTGCTGCACGCTGTGGCCGGCGTGGTGGCTACCATCCTGTTGCTTGTTTTCTGTTACCGCCTTCTCAGAAATTCCAGTCTTGCCGTGCGCCTTGGATGGTTGCTTTTGTCAGGCGGCGGGATCCTGGGATGCATCCTGATTTACACCGGGACGCCGCGGGTTGAGTGGATCTGGCTGTACTTCCACATGATTGTGTCGCTGGCCGGCGCGGGCCTCCTGTTTGCCGACTGGGCAGGGAAGCGCGGCTGGTTAGGTCCGGGCGCCAGCGCAACCATGATTCGAATTGTGGTGTGTCTGGCGGTGTTGGCAGGGCTGGGCACGGGTGCCTGGTACTTGCGCAACGCGCGCTGGCAGAGCCGGGCGCGCATTGAAAATCCCACCATGCCACCGGCCACCATGGACGGCGAAGGCGACGGGCCGCAGGGTCCGTTCTTCCCTAGTTCTGCGCAGGTTTACGGCGGGCAGAAAATTCCCAGCCAGTACTTCATGGAATCGGATTCGTGCAAGCGCTGCCATGAGGATGTTTACAACCAGTGGTTCAGTTCAGCACACCATTTTTCTTCGTTCAACAATCAGTGGTACCGCAAGAGCGTCGAGTACATGCAGGACACCATCGGTACCCGGCCTTCGAAGTGGTGCGGGGGCTGCCACGATCCTGCCGTGCTCTACAGCGGGTTGATGGATACGCCCATCAAGCAGATCGTGCACCGTCCTGAGGCGCAGGCCGGCCTGGGCTGCATGATGTGCCACTCCATTGCCGACGTGAAAAGCACCATGGGCCAGGGGGATTTCTACCTGGAATATCCCAAGTTGCACGAACTGGCTGCGACGAAGAACCCGGTTGTCCGCGCACTGCACGACTTTCTGGTCAAGTTGAATCCCGAGCCACACCGGCGTGTGTTTCTGAAGCCTTTCATGCGCGAGCAGACGGCGGAGTTCTGCTCCAGTTGCCACAAAGTCCACCTCGACGTGCCGGTGAATCACTACCGCTGGATTCGCGGCTTCAACGAGTATGACAACTGGCAGGCGAGCGGGGTGTCGGGGCAGGGGGCACGCTCTTTCAACTATCCGCAGAAGCCTTCGCAGTGTGCGGACTGCCACATGCCGCTGACGGCTTCCAAAGATCAGGGAAACCTCAATGGCTTCGTACACTCGCACCGCTTCCCGGCAGCGAACACGGCCCTGCCGACGGCCAGCGAGGACGCGGAACAGCTCAAGATCACCGAGAATTTCCTGAAGAACGACATTCTGAGCGTGGATATCTTCGCGCTATCGCCAGCGCAGGCGGAGGTGAAATCCGGCGCCGTCACGCAGTCGGAAATGTCCACCACCTTTGCGGTGGGTGAGGAAGCGGAGACGAGGGTTGCGCCGTCAGGCCCGGCGGAGGCCGCCCCGGTGACCGCTCCGCTCAACCGTGTGCAGCCCGTGGTGCGCCGTGGCGACACGGTACGCGTGGATGTGGTCGTCCGCACCAAGAAGATCGGGCACTTCTTTCCCGGCGGTACGGTGGATGCCTATGACACCTGGTTGGAACTCAAGGGCACCGACGACAAGGGCCAGGCCATCTTCTGGAGCGGCATGGTGGAGGACAATGGCAAAGGCCCGGTGGAGAAAGGCGCGCACTTTTATCGCTCGCTCATGGTGGATGGGCACGGAAATCCCATCAACAAGCGCAACGCCTGGGCGACGCGCGCGGTGGTTTATGTGCACCTGATTCCGCCGGGCGCGGCAGATACGGTTCACTACCGGCTGCACATCCCGGAGAACGCCGGCGACAAGATCACGCTGCATGCGCGGCTGTGCTATCGCAAGTTTGCCTGGTGGAACACGCAGTTTTCATTTGCGGGGGTACCCGATCCCAGCCAGCCGAAGCCCGAAGTCACTCCTGATTATGACGACACGAAATTTGCATTTAGCGGATCGCTGGCAGGAGTGTCGGCGAAGGAAGAGAAGATACCCAATCTTCCCATCGTCGCCCTGGCGGAAGATGAAGTCACCGTGAATGTGGCCCCGCATGGCTCTCCCCAGCCACAGGCGAAAGTTGCTCTACAGAGCGCAGATTGGCAGCGCTGGAACGATTACGGCATTGGCCTGCTGTTGCAGGGCGATTTGAGAGGCGCGCAAGGGGCGTTCCAGCGAGTCACAGAGATCGATCCCAAGAATCCCGACGGGTGGGTAAACATCGGCCGCGCGGCGTTGCAGGAGGGCGACATGGACCGCGCGCGAACCGTGCTGGAGAAGGCGCTGGCGGTGAGTCCGAACCTGGCGCGCGCACATTTCTTCTACGCCAAAGTCCTGCGCAACGATGGCCGTTACGACGAGGCTGCCGACCACCTGCGCAAGGTGGTCGAACAGTACCCGCGGGACCGGGTGGCGCTGGACGACTTAGGGCACACACTATTCCTTCAGCGGAAGTATGCGGAGGCGGTTAAAGTCTTGGACTCGGTGCTGACGATCGATCCCGAGGACCTGCAAGCGCATTACAACCTTATGCTTTGCTACACCGGCCTGGGTGACGCGAAGCAGGCGCACGAGCATCAGGTGCGGTATTTGCGCTTCAAGGCGGACGAGGCCGCGCAAGCGATCACTGGGCCGTACCGGCAATTGAATCCTGAAGACAACAATGAGCGGCAGGCGATCCATGAGCATGTGTCGGTGGCGCTGGAAAGTGCGAGTCCTCGATCGATCCAGGCCAGGCGCAAGCGGGTGAAGACGACCTCCGTTGCCGGGGCGTCGAAATAATGGCCTCCTATATTTTCCCGCGCTTCGCGACGGCGGGCGTGTTGCTGCTGGCTGTCTTGACTACCCCAGGCTTCGCGCAGCAAATCACATATCGCGACATCACCGCCCAGGCCGGAATCCAGTTCAAGCACAACAACGGCGCATTCGGAAAAAAGTATCTGCCGGAAACGATGGGGCCGGGATGTGCATTTATTGACTATGATAACGATGGTTGGCCCGACATCCTTCTGATGAATGGCGAGAACTGGCCGGGCCACGGCGGCGCCGTGACCACCCTCAAGCTGTATCGCAACGATCACGATGGCAAGTTTACCGACGTCACCCGCAAGGCGGGACTGGCGATATCCATGTTTGGTTTGGGCGTCTCCGTCGGCGACTACGACAACGATGGCTATGACGATCTCTTTCTGAGCGCGCTGGGGCAGAGCCATCTGTTCCACAACAACGGCAATGGCACCTTCAGCGATGTGACCAAGGCGGCAGGCCTGTGGGGACCGAATGAATTTTCCACCAGCGCGGCATGGGTGGATTACGACCGCGACGGCAAGCTCGATCTCGTGGTCACCAATTACGTGCAATGGTCCGAGAAGGGCGATTTGTACTGCACTCTCGACGGCACGCGCAAATCGTATTGCACGCCAGAATCCTACAAAGGCACTTCGACGCGGCTATGGCACAACCTGGGCAACGGCAAGTTCGCAGACGCCACCCAGAAGGCCAAGTTCTATGATCCAACTTCCAAGGGACTGGGCGTGGCGGTGCTCGACTACAACGGCGACGGCTGGCCCGACATCCTGCTAGCCAACGACACCCAGCCCAACAAGCTGTATCTCAACCAGCGCGACGGCACCTTCGAGGAGAAGGGGGTCTCGGCGGGGATCGGCTTTAGCGAAGACGGGGTAGCGCGCGCGGGCATGGGCGTGGATGCGGCTGACTATGACCACTCCGGGCATCCCAGCATCATCATCACCAACTTCGCCAATCAAATGCTTTCGCTTTACCACAACGAGGGTAACGGCTTGTTTGTGGATGAAGCGCCACGCTCGGAGGTGGGGAGGGCCACGCTGGTAACGCTGGGCTTCGGTTGCTTCTTTTTCGATTACGACAATGACGGTTGGCCAGATATCTTCGTGGCCGACGGACATATTGAAGATGCGATTGAGCGGGTGCAGAAGCGTGTGACCTATGCCGAGCCTCCGCACGTGTTTCACAATCTGGGAGGCGGCAAATTCCAGGAAGTGACAACCTCCCTTGGGCCGGGGTTTGCCGCGCCAAAGGTGGCGCGGGGCGCGGCGTACGCCGACATTGACAATGACGGTGCGCTCGATGTGCTCATGACCACCAACGGCGGGCGGGCCTACCTGTATCACAATGAGGGCGGGAGCAACCACAGTCTGCGGGTGAAACTTTCGGGGACGAAGTCGAATCGGGATGGGATTGGCGCGGTGGTGCGCGTGACTTCCAGCAAAGACCAGCAATGGCAGATGGTGCACAGCGGGTCGAGTTACTTGTCGCAGAGCGAACTGGTGCTGACATTTGGGTTGGGCAGCACGGGGAAGGCAGACTCGGTGGAAGTGCAGTGGCCGAGCGGGCAGGTGGACAAGTTGGCGAACGTGGGGGCGGGGCAGACGGTGACGGCGCAGGAAGGGAAGGGTGTGGTCGCAACGAGTCCCTACAAATCATCGCCAGTCAGCAAAACAAGGTAGCTGACAAACTGCTTGAGGTTTCCTCTGGGCAGGCTTGTGTTCTCTGTGGTTAACTTCTTTACGCATGATTCAGCGAATCGGCAGCATCCTGCTTGTGATCGCCAGTCTGTTGACTCTGTCCGCGCAAAAACCTGCCCCAAGCAGTCCCGCAGAAGCCGCCCGCCTCAACAACCTGGGCGCGGCTTATATGAACCAGCAATTGTTCGAGAAGGCGCTCAAGAATTTTCAGGATGCGGCTGCGCTTGATCCCACGCTGCAAATCACGCGACTGAACCAGGGGATCGCACTGCTGAACATGGGGAAGGTGGATGCCGCTAAGCAGTTGCTTGAAGAAGCCGTCAAGCGCGACGCCAACGATCCGAACGCCTGGTACAACCTGGGTCTGCTGTACAAGAATTCTGACAACCCGCAGGCGGCGGTGGATGCATTCCGGCGCGTGACTGGCATCGATCCCAACGATGCCGATACCTGGTACTTCCTGGGCACGGCGTACGCGCAGGCGAAGCAGTTTCCGCAGGCGATGGAGGCGTTCCAGCACGCGCTCAAGTTGAACCCGTTGCATGCCTCGGCACAGTTCGGGCTGGCGCGGGCGCTGCAGCAGTCAGGGGATGCGGCGGGCGCGCGGGAACATCTGACGCGCTTCCAATACATCACGCAGAACAAGCTGGGCGCGGCGATCAGTCTGGCCTATGGAGAGCAGGGGAAGTATTCGCTGGCGGAGGAGGCGGCGGGAGCGCCGGAGAAAGTGCCGTCGCAGATTGCGGTTAAGTTTGTGGATGTGACGAAGGAAGCCAAGATCATCTCGCAAGTGATCGACCCGAAAGGGTCGAGGGAAGACGGAGTTGCCCTGGGTTTCGGCGCGTGTTTTCTCGACTATGACAATGACGGTAGGATCGATCTTTTCTTGCCTGACAATGGTGCCGATGGTGGCATAACGCTGTATCACAGCGTTGGTAGCGGGAGATTCGAAGATGTAACTGCCAAGTCCGGTCTTCATCCCAACGCACATGCATTCGCTTGCACTTCGGGCGACTACGACAACGATGGATTCGCAGACGTATCCCTCACTTCAGGCAAGGGTCCAGTACTGTTGCACAATGAGCACAACGGAACGTTCAAGGACGTTACCGCCGCAGCTGGCTTGACGCAAGAAGGCTATGTCTTTGGTCTTACCTTTGTGGACTACGATCACGACGGCGACCTCGATCTCTTTGTTGGAGGTTCAACCGCACTTTGGCGGAACAACGGCAATGGCACATTTACTGCCGTAACAGGGGAGACGGTATTCTCGAAAGAGGGAGCAGTCCTTTGCAGCGGGAACACTGTTGGCTCGGATATTAATAACGACCGAGCAGTGGACCTGGTGACGACGTGCCCTGCTGGTACTCCTGAGATACTGCTGAATCCGCGTGAGGGAAGGTTCCAAGGTTTGCCTTGGGTTTCGAGCACGCCTAAGTTTAACGTCGGTGTTATTGTTCTAGATTTCAACCACGATGGTTGGATGGATCTCGTGTTCGGCCAGACAACCTCTCCCGGCTTGTCCCTCTGGCGCAACAACCAAGGTAAGACCTTCGACCCTGTTTCATTGCCCGCCAGTGACCTCGCCCGTGCCTACGGCGTCGCCGCCATCGACTACGACAACGACGGCTGGGTGGACCTCGCGGCTGTCGGGGAGACGAAAGACGGCAAGGGCGAAATTCGCCTTTTCCGCAATCTTGGCCCTGATGGCTGGAAAGACGTCACCGCCGACGTCGGCCTCGACAAGATCCAACTGAAAGACCCCCGCGCTCTCGTCACCGCCGACTACGACAACGACGGCGACACCGATCTGCTGATCACCCAGAACCACGGTCCAGCCGTACTGCTTCGCAACGACGGCGGCAACCAAAATCACTGGCTCAAGCTCTCGCTCAAAGGCCTGGCCGACAACAAGAGCGCCATCGGTACGAAAGTCGAGGTGTTTGCCGGGGGGAACCGGCAGAAATTCGAGATTGCGGGGTCGTCTGGCTACCTGGGGCAGAACTCAACCGACCTTGTCGTCGGACTCGGTCAGGCAAAGACAGCCGATGTCGTGCGCATGCTCTGGCCTACTGGCGTGCTTCAGGACGAAGTCGAGGTCGCGGCCAACCAGACGCACAAGCTTACCGAGATTGATCGCCGAGGCAGTTCGTGTCCAACCCTGTTTGTATGGGATGGGCATCGCTACGCTCTCGTCGCCGACATGCTGGGAGCGGGCGTGGTCGGCCATTGGGTCGGGCCGGGGCAGCGCAACATTCCGCGGCCGACCGAGTACCTCAAGGTTGATCGCCAGGCGATCCGCGAGAAAGACGGCAAACTCAGTTTCCGCTTCATGGAACCCCTGGAAGAGGCCGTGTATCTCGACCAGGTGCAGCTGCTGGCGGTGGATCATCCTGCGACGTTCGACGTTTATCCCAACGAATACTTTGCCAGCAATCCGCCGTATCCGGTGTTCAAGGTGGTGGCCAGCGACACGAAAGATGCCCGCCCGCCAGCCGGGGCTTGGGATGAGCATGGCCACGACGTTCTGCCTGATCTGTTGGCACACCACTATTTCGGCGACTTCGAGGTGCTCTCGTTCGCGGGCTTTACCAAGATGCACAGCCTGGAACTCGACCTGGGTGCGGCTTATCGTGGTGGTCCGCTCTGGCTGCTGATGCACGGGGAAATCGAATACTTCTCCGCCACCAGCATGTATGCGGCCGATCAGGCCGGGCTGCAGCCGGTGTCGCCCTACGTGGAAGCGCTGGGCGCGGACGGGAAGTGGACGCGGGTGATCGACGACCTGGGTTTCCCCGCGGGCGGGGCACGAACGATGACTGCGGACCTCAGCGGAAAACTCCCGCAAGGCACCCAGCGCATCCGAATCACGACCAATCTTCAGATCTACTGGGACAGTATCCTGATCAATCGCACGAGCCAGGACCAGAGCGTGCGCCTGAGTCCCGTCCCGCTGACGCGCGCCGATCTGCGTTTTCATGGTTTTCCGCTGAAGATCGAGAACCAACCCCCGGGGAATGTCGCGTATGAGTACGAGAAAGCCAGTGCCACCGGGCCTTACACGCGTCCGGCGGGGAGCTACACGCGCTATGGCGACGTGCTGCCGCTGGTGACGGCTTTCGATGACCGGTTGGCGGTGTTTGGATCGGGAGACGAGGTCGCGCTGGAGTTTGATCCGGCCAAGCTGCCGCCGCTGCCTCGCGGGTGGACGCGGGATTATTTCTTTGTCGCCAATGGGTACGAGAAAGATATGGATTTCTATGCTTACAACCCGATCGCGGTCGATCCGCTGCCCTTCCGGGGGATGGGGACGTATCCGTATGCGAAAGGGAAGAACTATCCGCTGAGTGAGACCCATCTCGATGACCTGTTGAACTACAACACGCGGTATGTGTCAGGGAACGAGGCACGGGGACACGCGTTTGACTACCCCACGAAATAGCACCGAGAAGCTCGACTATGTTGTCACTCAGCAGTTCTCAGATGCCAGTTCCCGGTTCTCAGTTCGCAGAGGACGGACCTCTCCACGAAATCGTTTTAATGATTGACATTCCCCTGACCCCATAATCCAATACCCGGAATGGCCTCCACTTCTGCCGGCAAGCCTGCCGCATCTGCGCCGCGTCTGCGGCGAACCCTGACCCTTTGGGACCTGATTCTCTACGGTGTGATTGTCATTCAGCCGGTAGCGCCGATGTCGGTGTTCGGGGTGCTGAGCAATCGTGGTCACGGACATGTTGTCACTACCATTCTCATCGCCATGGTCGCGATGCTGTTCACGGCGATCAGCTACGGACGCATGGCCCGCGCCTATCCCAGCGCTGGGTCGGCGTTCACCTACGTGGGCCAGGAGATCAATCCCGCGCTGGGCTACGTCACCGGCTGGAGCATGGTGATGGATTACATGCTCAATCCCATGATCTGCATCATCTGGATCAGCCAGCAGGCGCATGTGTTCGCTCCCGGGGTTTCGTATGGGGCGTGGGCGGTGTTCTTTGCCCTGGTGTTTACCGTGTTGAACGTCCAGGGAGTGAAGACGTCCGCGCGGGTGAATTCGGGACTGGCTGCGGCGATGGGAGTGGTGATCGCCATCTTCTTTGTGGCGGCAGCGCGGTACGTTTTCGGTCATCCGCATGATGAGGCCTTCTTCACGCGGCCCTTCTACGATCCGCAGACCTGGAACTCGCAAACGGTTCTTGGAGGGACCTCGATCGCAGTGCTCACCTACATCGGGTTCGACGGCATCTCGACGCTGTCGGAGGAGGCGGAGAATCCGCGCCGCAACATCCTGCTGGCCACGGTGCTTACCTGCCTGGTGATCGGCATTCTCTCGGCGTTGGAGGTATATGCGGCGCAGTTGATATGGCCGGCCTCCGAAGCCTATCCCAACCTGGACACGGCGTTCACGTTTGTGGCCGGACGAGCCTGGCAGCCGCTGTTTGCCGTGGTCGGGTTCACGCTGGTGGTGGCGAATTTTGGCTCCGGCATGGGCGCGCAACTAGGCGCCGCGCGCCTGCTCTACGGCATGGGACGCAGCAGCGCGCTGCCGAAGTCTTTTTTTGGAGCCGTGGATCCGAAGCGCCACGTTCCTCGCAATAATGTGCTTTTCGTCGGCGTGCTGGCCTTGGCCGGCGCTTTCATCCTGCCTGCGGTTGCGGGCGAGGCCACCGGCTACGAACTTGGGGCGAATTTGCTGAACTTCGGGGCGCTGATCGCGTTTATGGGAGTCAACGCCGCCGCATTCACACGCTACTATCTGCGGGCGGACAAGAAGAAGCTTTCCAACCTTTTGCCGCCGCTGCTGGGATTCGTGATCTGCTTTCTTCTGTGGTGGAACCTCAGTACCAAGGCGCGAATCTTCGGCGCGATCTGGATGGGCGTTGGCATCGCCTTCGGCGCCTGGAAGACGCGCGGCTTCCGCGGCAACCTGATCGACTTCGAATTGCCCCCGGAAGAAGCCTAGGAAGGATATCCAGTGGGTTTCACAGCACGTCTGATTTGTGAGTCGTGCGGAGGGACCAGTGATGCGAACGCTGGTGCTGGGAATCATTGTGGGTGGTCTGGTGGCAACCGCCACAAGGCCCGCCTCCAATAGCCTGAATCCGGCGCAGTTCCTCTTTTCCCCGCAGCTCGTCTGCTGCGTTAGTTCCGTCCAAGTTGATTTATACTCCTTTCGCTCGAAGTTCCGAATCGCTGGAAAGACAGACGACTATGGAATGGCTAGCCACCAGCGTTGACGACGATTTCCCTGAGAGAGACTTCTATCTCTGTCCCAGCAACTCGCTGGACGAAGTTGTGGACAAAATCACTCCCCGTACACCGTATTTTGGATTTTTCGTCCTTATGGATGCACGCGGTGTTGCGGATGACAGTATCAAAGAATCAGCGAAAAAACTCTTGGCAAAAGGGTTGGTATGCTTATGCGCTTGGGGCCCAGATTGCGAAAGAGTCCATGACCTTTTTGACGCCGCGGATGACGAAATTCACCCTTGCAGCACTTACGAGGATTTCGTCATGACCACGTGGCAGTCACGCGACACTTTGGAAGAAGCCCTCTGGTATTTTGTCCGTTGTGGAATGATATCGGACAAGTACGAGATGAAGTGCAAAGATTGGATAATAGCTCCAATCGAGAATCCGGAGTGGGAACAGGAAGTGCGTAGCAAAATTAGTAAAGTGAATGCAATAAGTGAAGATGACTGAACGTGTTCTTCTCTAAGTATTCAACTCCTTCCTGACGTAGCTGAATCGTTGTTGAAAAAGTCCCTTTGCACCAGCCAAATTACCGAATTACGAAATTACCCATTACACAATTCAGTCCGCGTTCCATCCCTTCACTTCTACCACCGGTTTGGACGTACCCAGATCGGCGGCGTGGTAGGTGGCGGTAACTTCGCGTTTCTCCCCCGGCAGCAGGGAAATGTAATTGTCCTGCCACAGCACCGGCAGGATCTCCTCTCCACCGACGCCCTTATTCACCTTCAGGCGAACGAAGAACGCCAGGCCCTGGCTGGGATTCTCCACCACCACGTGGGTGATGGCATCCGCGCCCTTGTGTTCGGTGTGGTCGGTGACCTTCAGCTTTACCTTGGGCAGTTGAGAGAGCGCGGTGTAATCGGCGTAAGAGGCTGTCGGTGTCACGTACCAGTTGGTTTTCTCCCAGTCCAACGTTTCAGGCTTGGTTGAGAGCCAGTAGAAGTTTGAGCCCACGACTTGGCCGCCGGCATCTTCCAGTCGCAGCACTACGAAATAGGTTGGGCTCAGTCCGTCCATTTCCGGCAGGGTCAGGACTTTGTTGGTACTATCGGCAGCTGCATCCATCGAAGTCTGCTGCGAAAACTTCTCCGTCATATCGAGGTTGAAGACCTTGGTGGTCAGCCTCAGGCCCTTGGCGTCCTGATATTGGCTGCTCACCACCCAGATGGAGTGATCGTCGTAACCGTACACCGGGTGCAGCGCCTCCATGGCTTTCTTGGCGCCGAAGTAGCCTCCGCCGGGGCGCAGGTAATAGTCGTAGAGGTGCCAGATCATCGAAGGCCAGGCGTTGTTGAGCATCCACTGGATGATGCCGGTGGAGTTGTATTTGTTGCGGCTGTAGGCCTCGAACATGGCGCGGATGCCTTCGTATCCCATGAGTTGCGATTTGAAGGCGAAGTCCTCGACACCTGTCGAACTTCCGTAGCGCGCGTTCAGCGCATCGGTGAATACGTGGATGTTCTTGAACTGGCCGCCGCCGGCATGGTAGTTCCACCAGTCGTCAATCGGCCAAAGATGCTCTTTGGGGAGCATCGCGCGAAGGCTCTCGATCGGCGGCACCGCTGGGCCCGGGCTGGTTTCGGTGTTGAATCCCTTGGCGCCGCCGTGTTCGGAGTCCTGTAGCCAGTAGCTCGGAGGAACGTACTCGTAGGGACCGGGCATCTTAACGCCAGGTTCGCCGGTCACCGAGGTCACGATGTCTTTAGCGGAGGAGACCACGGGGTTGGGCCAGCGGCACTGCTTTTCGACGTTGAGGTACATTTGCTCCACGTCCGGTGGAGGCGGGTTGTCACTGCCGTTGAGCCACATCACCAGGCTGGGATGACTGCGCAGGCGATAAATCTGGTCGCGCAACGATTCCTGCGCGATGGTGAAGTCCGCGGGCGCCCAGTTGCCCCAGTGCTCCCAGTGATCGCAGCAGCACCAGCCGGCCATAATCAGGATTCCTTCGCGGTCGGCCAGGTCGAAGAACTCCGGCGTTTCCAGCTTGCCTTCCAGCCGGATAGTGTTCAGGCCCATGTCCTTGACGTAGCGGAATTCGTCCTCGATGCGCTGCTGGTTCTCGCGCAGCATCATGTCGGGGGACCAGCCGCCGCCGCGGATCAGGATCTTCTTTCCGTTGATAGTGAAGACGCGGCCGTTATTGGCATTCAGGGTGGAATCGATCTCGCGAATACCGAAATGCGTGTCGGCATGGTCCGACAGCTTGCCGTCGACGACGAAATCCATACTCAACGGGTAGAGGTTGGGCGTGCCCATCTGGGCCGGCCACCAAAGGCGGGGATGGGAAATGTTCAGTTGAGAAAACTGTTCCGGCTCGAAGGCGACGTCCTTCGCTTCGCCCGGTCCGAGTTCCACCTCCTGCGCGAACTCGATCGCCTCGATCCGGCCCTTCAGCGTGCCCTTCACCGGCTGGTTCGTCGCATTCTTGATCAGGGCAGTGACGGTCAGGTGTGCGCTGTTATTGGCGGGAGAATCCACCTTCGAAAGCACCGTGGGATAGCGCAGGGCCACGGGTCCGCTGGTAGTCAGAGTGACGCCGCGCCACAGCCCCATGTTCTTGTCGGGAGGCGCGGGGTTCCAGTCTACGAAAGTGATGGCGAGGTCGGTTTCAGTGGGAGCAAAGACCTCGACGGCCAATGCGTTCGATTCTCCGGGGCGCGCCAGGCCGGTGATATTGAACTCATAGGTGCGCCAGGCGCCGGCGACGTCTTCCTGCCTGGCGATCTGTTTTCCGTTCAGCCAGATGTTGGCGCGGTAATTGATGCCGGCAAAGTGCAGCCAGAGGGTTTTTCCTTTGTCGGAAGCGGGAATCACAAACTGCTTGCGATACCACCAGGGCACCGCGAACGGGCTGTCGGGCTGCATCGCGAGATTGGAAAAATTCATGCCGACGGGGTAGGTGACTCCGGGAAAGGAGCGCAGGTTCATGCCGTAGCCCGGGTCGGGATACACCTTCTGCTTGACCAGGGCCGCCACCACCGTGGTGGGGACGTTCACCGTGTACCAGCCCCTGGTTTCGAACCTGGGCGTGGAAAGCACGTCGCCGCTCTCCGGTACCTTGGAAGAAGACTGCAATTGCCAGCCGTCGGCCAAGAAGAGGGTTGCTTGCGGCCGCGAGCGGTGAGCAGGGGTGTGCTGCGCAATCACCAGGCAGGAGAACAAGACCAGCGACAGAAACAGGACGCTGCGCAATTTCATGAGGAGACCCTGTGGCGAAAAGTAAGAATGCAATGGCGCTCCATTATGCCGCACCGGGGCTGAGGATGGGGTTCGAGGGCATACCAAGAAGCTTAATAACACGTTTTAATGATACGTTTCAATGTACCGGGCTTGGCCTTGGGAAATCGCGCTGCAGCCGGGACCAGCTCCCGGTTCACAGTGGTCCGGCTTCTCCTCTTGCAGATTGCGATCTTTGCGGTGGCCAGCGCGACCCTTCGACTGCGCTCAGGGCAGGCTCTGGCGCTGCTGCCTGGTTTATAATCATCAATTCTGCCGTATATCCTGGAGTGACAAGAAGATGATTCGATTTCTGCAAACCCCTGGGCCCCTGAAGAAGATTATTCTCGGAGGGCTGCTGCTGATTATTTGTGCGGCCATGGTGATCACGCTGGTGCCCGGCGGGGTCGGCTCGAGCTTCGGTTTTGGCGCCCCAGGACGCGGGGTGGTGGCCAACGTGGCCGGTGAGGAAGTGACCACGGTCGAGGTGCAGCGGGAGGCCCGGCAGATGCTGCGCCAGCAGTTTCCCCGGGGCAGTGCCATGGCGGCGCAATTGCTCCCCTTCTTTGCCAGCCGCGCAGCCGAGGAACTGATCACCCAGAAGGCGGTGCTGGCGGAAGCCGACCGCCTGGGTCTGCATGTGAGCGACGAAGAGCTGCGGGATGAGTTGCAACATGGCCGCTACGCCGCGGCCTTCTTCCCCGGCGGCACTTTCATTGGCGAGGACGCGTACGAGGCCAGGATCCAGCAGGCCGACATGACCGTGCCGCAATTCGAGCAAGGAGTGAAGGAGCAGATCCTTTTCGACAAGCTGCGCAACCTGGTGGCGGGCAGCGCCTTTGTGACCGACGCCGAAATCCGCCAGGAATTCGTACGCCGCAACACCCAGGTCAAGTTTGACTACGCCGTACTGCGCAAAGAAGACATTGCCAAGGAAATCCACCCCAGCGATCCTGAACTGAAGGCGTACTACGACAGCCACCTGGCCAACTACAACAACTCCATTCCCGAGAAGCGTAAAGTCCAGTATGTCCTGATCGACACGGCGAAGCTCCAGTCAGAGGTCCAGGTCACACGCGAAGATTTGCAGGCGTATTACGATCAGCACCGTGACGAGTATCGTCTACCCGAGCAGGTGAATGTGCGGCAGATCCTGATCAAGACCCCTCTGCCCGGTGCCGATGGGAAGGTGGACCAGAAGGGTGTTGACGAGGCTCGTGGCAAAGCCGAAGACGCCCTCAAGCAGCTCAAGGCGGGGGCGAGCTTCGAAGACCTGGCCAAGAAGTACTCCGAAGATCCCAGCGGCAAGACTGGCGGCTCGATCGGGTGGATTCGCCGCGGCGGCTTTCCGGTTCCTGAGGTGGACACGGCTGCGTTTTCCTTGCCCAAGGGCGGGACTAGCGACGTAATCAACGCGGGCTATGCATTCGTCATTCTTCACATCGATGACCGTCAGCCGGCTCACATGAAGACGCTGGAAGAGGTCAAGGACCAGATCGAACCCGCCATCAAGCGGGAGAAGGCTTCGCGCGCCGCTGACGCGGCGGCCAGCAGCTTGCTCAGCCAGGCCCGTGCCAACGGTCTTGACAAGGCGGCTGCTGCCAAAGGGATGACGGTCGTGAACACCGACTTCATCAGCCGCGGCGACGCGCTGCCCGGGATTGGTCCCTCCCCGGCCTTCATGGATGCAGTGTTCAATGCGCGAGAGAAGGCGCCGCCGGATGAAGCGCAGTTGCCGCAGGGCTTTGCGGTGTTCCAGGTGCTGGCGGTCAAGCCTCCGGCCACGCCTACGTTCGAAGAAATCCGCAGCCAGGTGGAGACGCAGTTCAAGAACGAACGCACCACCGCTCTGCTTACCCAGAAGACGCAGGAGCTTTCCGACCGCGCCAAGGCCGGGCATGACCTGAAGAAAGCGGCCAAGGAACTGGGCGCGACCATGAAGACCAGCGATTTCGTGCTGCCTGACGGGCAGGTGCCCGATATCGGCTCGATGGGGGGCGCCGCGTCAGGGGCGTTTTCCATGAAACCGGGCGAGATCAGCGGGCCTATCGACAATGGCAATACCGGCGCGGTACTGCAAATCCTGGAGAAGCAGGATCCGTCGGACCAGGACTTTGCCGCGAAGAAGGACCAGATTCGCGATTCGCTGCTGCAGAACAAGCAGGGGGAATTGTTCAATCTGTTCGTGGCCAACCTGCGGGACCAGATGCAGAAGGCCGGGAAGATCAAGATCAACCAGGAAGAGATGAAAGGTCTGACCCGCGGCCAGGGCAGCGAAGAGGGCGAGTAACGCCAGGGTATTGCGGGGGAGGCATCCAGGTCCCCGGCCCATAGTTTTTCTCTGTGTTGTTCCTCACGGGCAGAGTCCGAGAGGAGTTCCCATTAACGCTCAGCCATCATAAGAAAGAACCATGGTTTTTCCCCGCGCGACAGGAATTTTGCTGCATCCGATCTCACTGCCGTCGCGTGGCGGCATCGGGGATTTTGGCCCGGCGGCTTATGAGTTCGTAGATTTCCTGGCCAGCGCTCGCCAGGGTTTGTGGCAGGTCCTTCCCCTGGGCCCGCCTGCGGCTGGAAATTCTCCCTACTCCTCGACCTCGGCATTTGCCGGCAATCCGTTGCTCATCAGCCTGGAGCGTTTGGCAGAGCGTGGCTGGATCGAGCCCGCGCAGTTCACGGGTCCGCCGGAGCACGTGGGCATGATCGACTACGACGAGGTGAGCCGTCACAAGCTGCCGCTGCTGGCCCAGGCCGCGCGCAATTTCCTGGAGCATGCTCCTGCCGCGGCACGCGGCCGCTTTGACCGCTTCTGCAGCGACAACGCCTGGTGGTTGGAGGATTTTGTCCTCTTTGATGCCTTGCGCGAGCGCTGCAACGGCCAAGTCTGGAAGCACTGGCCACGGGACCTGGCCCGCCGCGAGGCGACGGCGCTGGAGGCCGTGCGCCGGGAGCTGGCATCGGAAATGGCGCTGCGCCGTGTGATCCAGTTTGCCTTCTGGGAGCAGTGGCGGGCCTTGCATCGCTACTGTGCGCAGAAGTCTATTCGCGTGGTCGGCGACATCGCCATTTTTGTGGACTACGACAGCGCCGATGTCTGGAGGTGTCGCGATCTCTACCGCTTGAGAGACGACCTTGAGCCCGAGGTGGTTTCCGGAGTGCCTCCCGACGCGTTCAGCGCCACCGGCCAGCGTTGGGGCAATCCGCTCTACAACTGGGACGCCATGCGCGCCCGCGGCTACGAGTGGTGGATCCAGCGCCTGCGCTGGGCCACGCAAACCTGCGACTACATCCGTCTCGACCACTTTCGCGGATTCGATCAGTTCTGGGAGATTCCTGCCCACGAGCCTACGGCAATGAACGGACGCTGGGCGGATGGGCCCAAGGACGACCTCTTCAACCAGGTTCGCGACGCCCTGGGCGGGCTGCCGTTCTTTGCCGAAGACCTGGGCTACATCACGCCCGAGGTGCACGCCCTGCGGGAGCGCCATCACATTCCCGGGATGGCGGTGCTGCAGTTTGGCTTCAGCAATCCGGGCGCACACGTCTATTTGCCGCATCGGCTTACACCCGACCGGGTGGTGTACACCGGCACCCATGACAACGACACCACGCTCGGTTGGTGGAACTCGGGCGTGAGCGAAGAGGAGCGTCGTGCCGTGCGGAATTATGTGGGAGCCTGCGAAGATGGGATCAACTGGGGTTTGATTCGCCTGGCCCAAGGCTCGGTGGCCAGCCTGTCAGTGGTTCCATTGCAGGATGTGCTGGGGCTGGGCAGCGAAGCCCGCCTGAATGTCCCCAGCGTGAAGGATGGTAATTATCGCTGGCGATTCCAGCCCGGAGCCCTCAAGCCAGAATTGGCACAGCGTCTGGCAATCTTGGCTGAGGTCACGGATCGGCTGCCACCGCCGGTGCCGGAGCGGCCACAAGAAGACTTCGCGGCATAGTCTGGTGGTTGTGTTTCTCCGTGCCTCTGAGTCTCCGTGATGAAGCCTCCGGCCAAGAAAAAGCCGGGATCCGAAGACCCCGGCTGCAGTTGGCTGGTTGCCCGGATAAAACTTGTGTGCACGCGGGCGCTCTCGCCCACGCAGCCTCTAACGAACCTATCGGCGGCGCGCTCCGCGACTTTACGCGCTGCGTCGCGGCCGTACGGTCAAGTCCCGCACCTGCGCCAGGATGCTCGACATCTGCAAGCCGTTCAGTTGCGAGAGGAAGGGCATCAGCTCGGCGATAAACGGGTCCTGCAGCAGTTCGCGGACTTCCTCCTGGCGGCTGCGTTCGCCGCCCGAGAGCAGTTCAGGCACGGTCACCTCCAGTGCCCGCGCCAGCCGCTCCAGCGAGGAGAGGGTGGGCGTGGCCTTCTCGTTTTCGATCTTGGACACGTAGGTGCGCGGCACCGACATACGGGCGGCCAGTTGCCGCTGGCTAAGCCCGTTGCGCAGGCGCAACGAACGGATGGATGCAGCCAGGTTCAGGTGCCCGCGCCCATTGCCGTTCGAGGGCGCCACTGGTGGCAGTGGCAGAGTTGCGACAATTTCCGGCTCGTCCTCGTCTAATGAGCCATGGCAGCGGCGGCAAAGGTTGTTGGTGGTACGGAATTGGACCAGCAGGCAGCGGTCGCAACGAACGACTTCCCTGGAATCAACCGGGGCAAGGGTCGTGGCCATTTAGGTTTGGGAGCTGCCAGAGCGGAGGCTACTCCGGAACCGGGGGAAATGTTCCAACTCCTCGGTAATCTGCGGGACAAGAGGTGTGGATGTCAAGCAAAATCTGGGGTGAAACACAAAAGATCATGTGCAAAAGCCAAAACAAGCGGGCGAAAACCGAGAGAAAACAGGTAAGAAACCATGAATGAGCGCGAGGCGGCCTGGGGTTTACTAACTGAGTTCACCCAATCGGAAAGTTTGCGCAAACACGCCCTGGCGGTGGAGGCGTGCATGCGCGCCTACGCCCGCAAACTGGCGGCTGGTTCTCCCGAACAAGAGAACCTGTGGGGCGTGGTGGGATTGCTGCACGACTTCGATTACGAGAAGTGGCCGAGCCAGGAAGAGCATCCGTACAAAGGTAACGAGATCCTGAAAGAGCGCGGCTATTCGGACGAGATCCGGCGAGCGATCATGTCGCACGCCGAGTACTCCGGCGTGCCACGGGAGACTCCCATGGAAAAAACCCTGTTCGCCTGCGACGAACTGGCGGGATTCATCACTGCCTGCGCGCTCGTGAAGCCGGGCAAGTCGCTGTCCGAAGTCGAAGCCAAGTCGGTCAGAAAAAAAATGAGAGACAAAGCCTTCGCCCGCAGCGTGAACCGGGAAGACATCGTGACTGGGGCAGCGGAGTTGGGAGTGGAGTTGGAGGAGCACATTGGGTTTTGCATTGAGGCGATGAAGGGGATCGCCGAGAAGCTGGGCTTGGATGGGAGCGGGGCGAAGACGGCGTAGTTACGGCTGTCCGACGTCCAAGTCGGAGAGGTCGCAGACGGGAGGGCACGGCTTCAGCCGTGCCGTTGGATGCGGAAATGACCGCGGCTTTAGCCGCTGGGGTTGGCCACAGTGCAGGACACCTCAGTGGGTGGGGCGAACAGTCTGCCGCATGACTGAAGCCAAGTCATTTGTCCGCTGTTATGTAGGCCCCACTTTGCGGAAAAGCCCACGCCCCTCGCTATCCAAACCCACGACGCTCACGTCTAGCCAAACGGGGATCGTCGAGGTCCCCGTTCATAGTTCCGGTCTGATTCCGAAAGCCAAAATCGCGACAACTTTCGAAGGAGGTATCCCCGATGCGCCGGAAAGACTCCATGCATTTTCTGCTGGCTGCGATCGTGCTGTGCGCCGCCACCTGGACGGCTTGTACCGGTTCGAGCGACGCTGGCAGATCTGCGTCAGCCTCGTCCGATAGCGGCAAGATTCCGATCAGCACCAAGTCCGAAGAGGCACGCAGAGAGTTTCTGCAGGGACGCGATCTGGCCGAGAAACTGCTGGCGCAGGACTCTCTCCAGCATTTTGACAAGGCCGTCGCCCTCGATCCGGATTTCGCTTACGCCGAATTGACACGGGCCAATTCTTCTCCGACGGGCACGCAGTTCTTTGAGCACCTGAACAAAGCCGTGGCCCTGGTGGACAAGGCTTCTGAAGGGGAGCGCCTGCTGATTCTCGCCAACCAGGCGGGCGCAAACGGCGAGGTGGTGAAACAGAAAGAGCTGCTCGACAAGCTGGTGGCTGCGTATCCCAACGATGAGCGGGCGCGCTTCAACCTGGGCGGGTACTACTTTGGCCAGCAGCAGTACGCTCAAGCCATCGAGCAATACAAGAAAGCTACGGAACTGGCTCCGAACTACTCGCCGGCCTACAACATTCTCGGCTACGCCTATCGCCAGGCGGGTGATTACGGCAATGCCGAGCAAGCGTTCAAGAAGTACATCGAGTTGATTCCCAACGATCCCAACCCCTACGACTCTTATGCGGAACTGCTGCTGAAGATGGGCCGGTTCGACGACTCCATCGCGCAATATCGCAAGGCGCTGGCGGTGGATGAGCACTTCGTTCCGTCACACTTCGGGATTGCCGCCGATCTGTTGTACATGGGGAAACCGGCAGATGCGGCCGCCGAGCTGCAGAAGATCACAGAGAAGGCGCGGAATAACGGTGAACGCCGCACCGCGCTGTTTGGGCAGACGGTGGTTGACGTGGACGGTGGCAAAATGAACCAGGCCCTGGCCGAACTCGACAAACAATACGCTATCGGCCAGGAGACCAACGATGTGGCCGGTATGGCCGGCGACCTGCAGAACAAGGGCAACATCCTGGCCGAAATGCAGAAGTATGATGCCGCCCAGCAGCAGTTCGATCAGTTACTGCAATTGGTGGAAGGATCGAATCTTTCGCAGAAGATCAAAGACAACGCAAAGCTCTTCCACCATTTCAACCTGGCGGTGGTGGCGATCGGGAAGAAGGATTATACAGCAGCGAAAACTCACGCCGAGGAATTCAGCAAGGGCGCGGAGGCGTCACAGAACGCGTTCCAAATAAAACAATCGCACGCATTGGCAGGTACCATCGCGCTGGCGCAGAAAGACTACGATACGGCGATTACGGAACTGCAGCAGGCCAACGAACAGAATCCCCGGGACCTTTACCGGTTGTGCCAGGCCTACCAGGAAAAAGGCAACGGAGCGAAGGCGCAGGAGTTCTGCACGCGGGCGGCAGAATTCAATTCATTGCCGCAGCTGAATTATGCATTCGTGCGGAGCAAGGCGCAGAGGGTAGCGGGAAAAAAGGGATGAACGGCCGGTGCACAAGGCCAGCGCCTGAAGGCGAGTTCGTGGCTTACGGCACGCCTGAAGGCGTGCCCTGATACGAATCGTCACGGCCCACGTTGTACCGGCCACCTGCCCACTAGAGGAGCGCGTCAGCCACCTTGCCGCTCGCGATCACGTCCGCAATGCGGGCGAAGTCCTGGTACATCACGCGGTCCTTGTCCATCGTCGGACAGACTGCCCGGATGGCGGCATGGGCCTGTTGCAGGCGCTTGGAGGTCTTGAGCGGAGCGAGAAAATCCAGCGCCTGCGCGGCGGCCATGGCTTCGATGGCCATGGCGTTGCGCGTGTTCTCGACGATCCTCTTCAGCTTGAGCGCCGCGCCCATTCCCATGGAGACGTAGTCTTCCTTGTTGCCCGACGTGGTGATGGAATCGACCGAAGCGGGATGAGCGAGCACTTTGTTTTCGCTGACCAGGGCGGCGGCGGTGACTTGGGGCATCATGAATCCAGAATTGAGCCCGGCGCCAGGAGCGAGAAACGGCGGCAAGCCTTCGCTGAGCGCCGGATTCACCAGGCGCTCCAGACGCCGCTCGGAAATTCCAGCCAGAGCGCTCAGGGCGATGGCGAGAAAGTCCAGAACGAAAGCCACCGGCTCGCCGTGAAAATTCCCTCCGGAGAGAATATCGCCGCCACCTTCACCGGAGCTTCGCTCCTCGGGACGGGCGGGGGCGCCCGTCCCCACGTGGTCCTTGCCTGGGAACACCAGCGGATTGTCCACGGCGGAGTTGACTTCCGTTTCCATAACTTCACGGCAATGGGCGAGGGTGTCGCGCACCGCTCCGTGGACTTGGGGCATGCAGCGCAACGAGTAGGCATCCTGCACGCGGTCGCAATCGCGGTGCGACTCGCGAATCTGGCTGCTTTCGAGCATCCGTCGCAAGTTCTCGGCGGTCTTCAACTGGCCCGCGTGCGGGCGTGCCTGGTGAATGCGGGCATCGAAGGCGACATCAGTGCCCTTCAACGCGTCGAGGGTCATGGCGCCGATCACGTCGGCAGAATCCACCAGCGTCTCCGCGGCGAGCAGCGCCAGGATTCCCACGCCCAGCATGCCCTGGGTGCCGTTGATCAGCGAGACAGCTTCTTTGGCTTCGAGCACCAGGGGCTTGACCTGCGCTCGCTTCATTGCCTCGGCGCTAGGGATGCGCCCGCCCTGTTCGTCCAGACACTCGCCTTCGCCAATCAGCGCCAGCGCCAGGTGCGCCAGCGGGGCCAGATCGCCACTCGCCCCGACGCTGCCCTGCGACGGCACCATTGGTGTCACCCCGCGATTGAGCATCTCGCACAGGGTGTCGATGATCGCAGCCCGCACGCCGGAGTAGCCCTTGGAAAGCGAGTTAGCGCGCAGCAGCATCATGGCGCGGGTTTCGGCGATGGATAGCGGCTCGCCCACGCCCACGGCGTGCGAGCGCACGAGGTTAACCTGCATCTCGCGAATCTGCTCGCCGCCGATGCGGACGTCGCTCAGCTTGCCGACGCCGGTGGTGATGGCATAGGAAACCTGGTTGTTGGCGACCAGGGCGTCGACCACAGCGCGGGCGCGGTCCACAGCGGTGCGAGCGTCGGGATCGAGCAGGACTGGTCGGCGCTCGACCGCGACTTCGCGCACCGCTTCGAGCGTCAAATCATTGCCGTTGATGTGGAGAGCTTTCATGATTTAGGTTTTGGGTCTCAGGTGTCAGGTACGCTGAGACCCGACACCTGTGACCTGTGCTATTTTCCCGCCGCCGCCCGAAATGCCGTGAGGTACTTCTGCGGCATCGGCGTGATCTTCATCTCGTGATCGATCACGATGTGCGTGGTCTCACCCTCGGCCAGCAACGTGCCATCCTCCGCTCGCACCAGTTCGTAAGCAAAATGTATTAAGGACTCGCGAATATTCTTTAAGTGCGTGCGCACAATGATCTCTTCGTCGTAGCGCGCTGGGACCTTGTAGCGGCAGCGGGCGTCCACTACGGCGATGTGGCAGCCGTCGTCGCGTTCCATCTCCTTGTACGTGAACCCCAGCTGGCGCAGCAATTCTACGCGCCCGACTTCGAACCAGATGAAATGATTGGAATGATAGACGACACCCATCTGGTCGGTCTCGGCGTAGCGCACGCGCAGGCGGGTTTCGCAGACCACAGGATGTCCGTTGGCGGTCACTTTCCGCTCCATTGCGGCTTGCGTTTTTCCAGGAATGACGAGATGCCCTCGCGGAAATCGGCTGTGGTGCGGATGCGGGCGTTGTCTTCGACGGCCGTGGCGATCTGCTCGTCGAGCTGGCCGGCGATGAAACTGTTGATCAGCTTCTTGGTGGCGCGAACCGAGGAGGGGCTGTTCTCAAGAATCTGGGCGGCCAGTTGGCGCGCGCGCGTCATAAGTTGGTCCGCCGGGACCACTTCGTTGACCAGCCCATAGCGATGGGCTTCGGCAGCATCGAAAAGCCGTCCAGTGAGGAGCAGGTCGCGGGCAATCTTGTGCCCCACTTGCCAGACCAGGATCGAAGAAACGATGGCGGGGACGAATCCGATGCGTACCTCGGTGTATCCGAACTTGGCTTCGGGGACGGCGAGGGTGAAGTCGCACATGGTGGCCAGACCGGTGCCGCCGGCGATGGCAGCGCCGTTCACAGCGGCAATGGTGGCTCGAGGAAATTCATAAAGCCGGCGGAAGATGCGCGCCATGCGCGTGGAATCCTGCACGTTTTCATCGTGCGTTTTCCCCAGCAATGACTTCAGTTCATCCAAATCCAGGCCGGCGCAGAAAGCCTTGCCCGCGCCGGTGAGGATCGCAACTTGCGCCGGCGAGCGCTCGATCTCGTCCAGCGCTGCGAGGAGTTCGTCCAGCAGTTGGAAGCTGATGGCGTTGCGCTTGTCGGGGCGGTTGAGGGTGATGGTGGCGACCCCGGCGTTGAAGGCGAGTTGGAGAGTTTGGCAGGTCATTTTGTCTCTACCAACAGGGTTGTCATCACTAACAACTTTGTCATCCTGAGCGAAGCGAAGGACCTGCTTGTTGTCGGTGCCACCCAATATTGTGGGCGTGAGCGGCTTGATCGCGCCGTACCAGTCTTCACTCAAGTCCTCCCAAGTGGGATTTTGCGATTCGATCAGTGCGACTTTCTTCCGGCGCAGCCATCCCTTAATCGTCTTTTCTCTCGCAATCGCATTCCCCACATATTGGAAAGATTCAAAGTATACAAGGCGGTGCACCCGGTAGTCGCTGGTGAAGCCTGGAAACATGTCGTGCCTGTGCTCCCACACCCGGCGATGAATGTTGTTGGTAACTCCGGTGTACAAGACCCGCGACTTGCTCGCCATCATGTAAACGTAGAAGTGGCGCATGCAGAAAGCAGTTCCTTCCCCTTCGCTTCGCTCGGGTCAGGATGACAACGTCTACATGAGAAATGAGATTCATGTGGAAGTCTGTGCCGGTCGTCACAGCAAGAATTCTGATGCTCCGCAAGCACTCAAACGCTACATAGGAAAGCAGGTCCTTCGCTTCGCTCAGGATGACAAATCGGTATGGTGTCAGTCCGCCGCTGACGAATTCGTATACCTCGCCCCGATCTCCGTGGTCACCCGCAGCAGGATGTCCAGCGGTTTGAGCGGCGGCAATGCTGCGCCACGCTGCTGTAAGGCTTCAATCACCCTCTCCGTCGGGATGTTTCCCACCAGCGCATCCTGCGCGAACGGGCAACCGCCCAGCCCCCCCAGCGCCGAATCAAAGCGCCGGCACCCGGCGTCGTAGGCCGCCAGAATCTTTTCAACTGCCTGGTCGGGACGGCTGTGCAGGTGCACTCCAATTTCGAGGTACTCGTATTTTGCCAGCACGGCGGAAACCAATTCGCGAATCTGCTCCGGCCCGGCCAGCCCCACGGTGTCGGCCAGCGAAATCATCTTGATGCCGGAAGACTCCAGCAGATCGACTGCGTCCACCACCTCACCAGCGTTCCAGGGATCTCCGTAGGGATTGCCAAATGCCATGGAAATGTAGACCACCACACTCAATCCCGCTTCGTCGGCTCTCTTTTCGATCTTCTCCAATTCCTCGATGGCTTCTTCCAGCGTCTGGTGCTGGTTGTTACGCAGAAAGGTCGGCGAAACCGAATAAGGGAATCCCAGCGTGCGGACAGCTTGCGTGTTGATCGCCCGCTGCGCGCCTTTTTCATTGACCACGATGCCGATGATCTCAACATCATCGGGAGGATCAAGTTCTTTGAGCACGTCTTCGGAATCCGCCATCTGTGGGACGGCTTTGGGCGAGACGAATGAGGCCGCATCAATGTGCTTGAACCCCGCACTGATCAAGGCTTTCAGGTAGTCCACCTTGATGTAGGTAGGGACCTGCCCCTTGAGCCCTTGCCAGGCATCGCGAGGACACTCGATCAGTTTGACGGAGTCAGGCATATCAACGTGTGATTTCAGATTGCAGATTTCAGATCTCTGATTTTCTGAGGCGTGTTCCAATTCTGCAATCTGAAATCTTCAATCTGAAATCCATTCCTAGGTTTGCAGCACTCCCACCTTAAACTCCGCCACATCCGGATTCAGCGCCGCCGCTTCGAGCGCTTGCGTGATGGCCTCACGCGTCTCGATGGGATCGATGATCTTGTCGATCCACAACCGCGCCGCTCCATAGCGCGGGTCAGTCTGCTCGTCGTAGGTGCGCTTCACCGACTCGTACAGTTCTTTCTTTTCTTCGTCGCTCAGTTTCTTGCCGCTGCGTTCCAGTTGCTTGATCTTGATTTCGACGAGTGTCCCGGCGGCAGAATCGCCGCTCATCACAGCATACCGAGCGGTGGGCCAGGCAAACATGAAGCGCGGATCGTAGGCCTTGCCGCACATAGCATAGTGTCCGGCGCCGAACGAGCCCCCGACGATCACCGTAATCTTGGGCACAACCGAGTTCGACACGGCATTCACCATCTTGGCTCCCGCCTTGATGATGCCGCTCCACTCGGCGTCGCGTCCCACCATGAATCCATTCACGTCGTGGAAGAAGATCAGCGGGATCAGATTCTGGTTGCAGTCCATGATGAAGCGGGCGGCTTTTTCGGCGGACTCGGTGTAGATGACGCCGCCAAACTCGATGCGCTTGTGGCCCTCGTGGTCAGTCTGGTGAGCGTGCAGTTTCTGGTTGGCGACGATGCCCA
The DNA here is from genome assembly GCA_020073165.1 of Terriglobia bacterium. GTDB lineage: Bacteria > Acidobacteriota > Terriglobia > Terriglobales > Acidobacteriaceae > JAIQET01. The sequence goes on from JAIQFP010000001.1 coordinate 370,927, forward strand.
CGGCGAAGCCGCCGATGCGGGCGTAGCCGCAGAGCACGGTCTTGCCGTACTCGGCTTTGTATTCGTCGAAGCGGCTGCCGTCCACAATACGCGCCAAGATTTCTTTCATGTCATAGGGGCGGCCGGGCGAGGAATCGTAAATGCCGTAGATTTCCTCGGCCGCCAGCGTAGGATTCTCCGGCTTCTTGCGGTCCCACGGAGACTGGCGCCGGTAGCCCCATTTCTCGACCATGGAGCGAATGCGCGCGATGCAGGCTTCGTCGTTGGGCTCGTGAAAATCGATGGTGCCGCTGATGGCGGAATGCATGGCCGCGCCACCTAGTTCCTCGGCAGAGACCTTCTGGCCAATTGCTGCCTGCACCAGCGCCGGGCCGGCGAGAAACAGGCCGCTGCCGTCGGTCATGAGCACGTTGTCGCACATCACGGGAAGGTAGCCGCCGCCGGCTACGCACATGCCCATGATGGCGGCGATCTGGGAAATCCCCATGGACGACATCACGGCGTTATTGCGGAAGACGCGGCCGAAATCGTCGGTGTCGGGAAAGACGTCTTCCTGCAGCGGCAGGAACACGCCTGCCGAGTCCACCAGGTAAATAGTGGGAATGCGGTTCTCGATGGCGATGTTCTGGGCGCGGATGACCTTTTTCGACGTCATGGGAAAAAACGCGCCAGCCTTCACCGTGGCGTCATTGGCGATGATCATCACCAACCTGGTGTGGACCCGTGCCAGCCCGGTGATGACGCCGGCGGCGGGTGCGCCGCCCCATTCCTCGTACATCAGGTAAGCAGCATAGCTGCACAGTTCGAAGAAGCTTCCAGGATCGGCAAGGAGGTTGATGCGCTCGCGGGCGGTCAGCCGCCCCTGCGCGTGCTGCCTCTCGATGGCCTTAGGGCCGCCACCCTCGCGGATTTTTTCTTCCTCGTTGTGGATTTGCGAAACCAGGTCAGCCATGAAGCGCATGTTGGCTTCAAAGCGGGCGGAAGTCGGGTCTACACGCGAGGTGAGAACATTCGACGCCGGAAGCGTGCTGGATTCGGTACGATCGGCCATAGGCGGTGGGCCCGAAACTATTTACGGTATATCAGCGGAGCAGGAGAGGGCAAACCGCTCTCACCACAGAGACACAAAGGCACGGAGAAAGTCACAAATCTGAAGGCAGAACCGAATCACGGCGGGATGCTCGATTCTGTAGGCGACGCACCGCCTCGACCACCGGGTCTTCCACCACTGCATCCACGAGCCCGATGCGCAGCGCCTCCGCGGCGTGGAGCTTCTCCGCGGCTACCAACATCTCCAGCGCTTTGGCTTTCCCAACCAAGCGGGGCAGGCGTTGAGTTCCGCCCCAGCCGGTGATCAAGCCCAAGGCGGCGCCGCGATGGCCGAAAATGGCATGTGGCGACGCGATCCGGTGATGGCACGCCAGAGCCAGGTCCAGTCCTCCCCCCATGCAGTAGCCGTGAATCGCCGCATAGACCGGCGCAGGATATCGTTCTACGACGTTCATCAAGTGCTGACCCATGCTCGCAAAGCCCAGGGCGTCCGGACCGCCCAGTTGCGATATCTCGTGCAAGTCCGCGCCTGCCGAAAAGGCTGGGTGTCCCGAGATCACCAGCGGCACGGCAGGGGCGTTTCCGGACGCCAGGTTTTGGATTTCTTCTGTCAGGGCTTTGACTTTGTTGCGAGTCAACCGGTTGGTTCCGTCGGGCGAGACGAGGGTGAGGAAGAAAATTCCATCGTCATGTGCGAGGGTGAAGTCGGGGTGGCTTTCAAGCGACTCTGCCATCGGGAAAGCCTGCAGTCATATCTTCTCAATCCACTCTGCCAGGTCACATCCATCTTCGCTGAGCTCAAAGGCCCCCATGCGGACACCATCGCCGATCAGCCGGTGGGAGGCTGGGTCTCGCGCGACCCGGGAAATCCATTGGCGCCCGACATCGTACTGGTTGGCAGTGAACCAGCGTTGCGGCAGAATCTGGACCAGGCCGGCTTGCGGATACAGCACGTGGAGGTTGCAGGCTGCGTCATCGCGGTTCTTGGCCGGGCGCGAACTTACCAGCAGCAGCTCGTCGAGCGAGCGGAACTCTTCGGGCACTTCGATCTTGTGGGTGCCGGCGGCCAGCCGGGTACTGACCTCAAGTTCGGCGAGCGGCGCGGTGGCGGCGTAGACCTTGTCGCTGGAATTCTTGAACCAGCCCACGATCTCGGCAAAAGAGAAGCCCGCCAGTTGATCGGGATCGAAACACATCACGCGCAGGGCACCGGGCTCGGGACACCAGACTCCCAGCCGCTCCGGTGGGATGAGAAACGGCACGCAGTGGGTGTTCAGCGCGAGCCTTGGCTGTGAGGGTTCCTGCTCCAGGCCGAGGGTTGCCAGATAGGCGAGCTCGCCCTCGTTGCCGTGATAGGTCCAGACGAAATTCTGGCCAGACGCCCCGCGCAGAGGGGGAAAGGTTTTCCAATACCAGGGAGAGGGCCCGGGAGTTTTCTCGAGAAGGGCCAGGCGCTTGTCGGAGGACATCAGCCGGCTGCCGGAACGCCGCGCGGCTTCACGTTGGCGCGAATGAATTGCACGATGCTGTCCATGGCCGTGCCCGGTTGGAAGATTGCGGCTACGCCGATCTTCTTGAGGGCGTCCACGTCCTGGTCGGGAATAATGCCGCCCACCAGCACCAGGATGTCATCAACATGGTGCTGCTTGAGCAGGTCCATGACGCGCGGCACGATGGCGTTGTGCGCGCCGGAGAGGATCGATAGCCCGATGACGTTCACGTCTTCCTGCACGGCGGCGTTGACGATCATCTCCGGAGTCTGGCGCAGGCCGGTGTAGATCACTTCCATGCCGGCATCGCGCAGGGCGCGCGCAATGACCTTGGCGCCGCGGTCGTGGCCATCGAGGCCGGGCTTGGCGACCAGCACGCGAATCTTGGCTTCATTCGGCATCCCCCTAATTTAACCACAAAGGACACAAAGGGTCACGAAGAGCGGGTGATCCGGCCATCTGGTCATCAGGCCATTTTGGGCCTAGGGTTTCAGTCACCGATGACCCGATCTCCGGATCACTCCATGGTCTTGATATCCATGCTGCGCCACAAGTACCAGCAGGCCACAGTGCGATACGGTTCCCAGGGGCGGGCGATCTTTTCCATCTGCGCCGGCTTGGGGAGCTTGCGCTTGCGGTAGTGCTTGCGGATGGCCATCTGAATGCCGAGGTCTCCGGTGGGGAGCACGTTGGGACGACGCAGAGAGAACATGAGAAACATGTGCGCGGTCCACACCCCGATGCCTTTGATCTGCGTAAGGTGCTTGATGACTTCCTCGTCGGGGAGATCGGGGAGACGGGCAAAGTCGACTTCTCCGCCGTGGGTCTTGGCCGCCAGATCGCGCAGGTAGCTTAGCTTCTGCTTGGACAAGCCAACACCGCGCATCTGCGCCTCGGAGAGCTTGAGAATCCCCTGGGGCTTGAGCGGCAAACCGGTGAGGTCGGTCAGACGCTTGAAGATGGTGGCCGCCGCCTTGCCATGGAGCTGCTGGTAGACGATGGCCTCGGCCAGGCTGGCGAAGGCAGGCTCGTCGTAGTTAATTTTGTACGGGCCCACGTGCTCAATGATGGCGGACAGGACAGGGTCGGCCTGTTTCAGGTGGTGGATGGCTTTGCGCATGGGAATATTGGATTCAGCGTAGAGTCACGGAGACACAGGGAAATTTTGCTCACGTGGGGACAGCAAGAACCACGTGGCGACGGCCGCCTCGGCCGTCCACCGAGCGAAGCGAGGCCCGGGCCACCCATGATGGGGTTGTTATGGAGTGGCGTCGTCGCCTGGCGTTTTGAAGTCACAATTTGTGATCTCAAAACCTTCCGTACAAGCTCCCGTTTCCCGAAACCCCTACGACTGTTTATACTGCAACATTCATCTCAAAGGCACTCATGATCATTATAGTTTCCGGCCTGCCCCGCTCGGGCACTTCTCTGATGATGCAGATGCTCGCCGCGGGCGGCATGCCCATTCTCTCCGACGGCGAACGCAAGGCCGATACCGACAACCCTAAGGGTTACATGGAATGGGAGCGCATCAAGCAGCTCCCCAAAGAGCCGGGCCTGATTGCCGAAGGCGAAGGCAAAGTGGTCAAAGTGATCTCGCAGCTTCTGCTGTCGCTTCCTCCGGCCTACCAGTACCGCGTCATCTTCATGCAGCGCCCACTGCCCGAGGTGATGGCGTCGCAAGACGAAATGCTGCGCCGGCGCGGCACCTACGACGCGGCGGTGGACACGTCGGCGGTAACCCGTGCCTTCCGCGACCACCTGTACGACGTCCACACCTGGCTCAACGGCAAACCGAATTTGGCCGTGTTGCGCTTGAATTATCACCAGGTACTGCGCGAGCCGCGCGAGACGGCGGAGAGCGTCGCCAAGTTCTTAGGGGTAGCGCTGGATGTGGAGGCCATGACGCGGCAGGTGGACCAGGGGCTGTACCGGCAACGGCAAAAGCAGGAAGGGTGATAGGGACTTCGTTGTCTGCCCGGCCAGGCAGGTGAGGACACCTGCCCCTACAATTTACGTGATGCTCACTTCCGTATACGTCCCGTACACCTCGCGCAGCGCCTCGCAGATTTCGCCCACGGTCGCGTAGGCGCGCACCGCGTCGATGATGTAGGGCATGGTGTTGGCCTGGGAGATGTTGCCGTTGCTGCTGGCCTGGGGAGTTCCGGCGGCCGCTTTCTTCAGCGCGTCCAGACGGCGCTTCACTTCTTCGTTGGAGCGGCGGGCTCGTAACGCTTTCAGTTTGGCGGACTGATGCTTCGCCACCGTCTCATCAATGTAGAGGATGTGGGGTGGCTCTTCTTCGATTTGGAACTCATTGACGCCGACGATGATCTTTTCGTTGGCTTCGGCAGCGCGCTGGAACTGATAGGAGGCTTCGGCGATTTCCTTCTGCGGGTAGCCGCGCTCGATGGCTTTGACCATGCCGCCCATGGCGTCGAGCTTGCTGAAGTAGTCGAAGGCGCCTTTTTCCATTTGCAGAGTCAGGTTTTCCAGGAAATACGAGCCTCCCAGCGGATCAATCGTCTGGGCTACGCCGGATTCGTATCCGATGATCTGCTGGGTGCGCAGGGCGATGCGGGCGGCGGCTTCCGTGGGCAGGGCCAAGGCTTCGTCGTAGCCATCGCAGTGCAGCGACTGGGTTCCTCCCAGCACCGCCGCCAGCGCCTGGATGGCGACCCGGGCGATGTTGTTCATGGGCTGCTGGGCGGGGAGCGAGACTCCGGCAGTCTGCGAGTGGAAGCGCAACAGCCAGCTGCGCTCTTTTTTCGCATGGAATCGGTCCTTCATCAGGCGATACCAAATCTTGCGGGCAGCGCGGTATTTGGCAATCTCTTCGAAGAAATCGTTGTGGGCGTTGAAGAAGAAGCTCAGGCGCGGACCGAACTCGTCCACGTCGAGGCCGCGACTGCGGGCCCATTCGACGTACTCGACTCCGTCGTAGACGGTGAACGCCAGCTCCTGCAGCGCGGTCGAGCCGGCTTCGCGTATGTGGTATCCGCTGATAGAGATGGTGTTGAAGCGCGGGGTGAACTTCGACCCAAACTCGAAGGTGTCAATCACCAGGCGCATGCTCGGCGCGGGCGGATAGATGTATTCCTTCTGGGCAATGTATTCCTTGAGAATGTCGTTCTGAATGGTGCCGGAAATCTTCTTCCAGTCGGCGCCCTGCTTCTCCGCGACCACCAGGTACATGGCCCACAGCACCGAGGCGGGCGAGTTGATGGTCATCGAGGTCGTGGTCTTTTCGAGGTCGATTCCGTTGAAGAGGATTTCCATGTCCTCAAGCGAATCAATGGCCACGCCGCACTTCCCGACTTCACCTTCGCTGGCGGGATGGTCGGAGTCGTAGCCCATGAGCGTGGGCAGGTCGAAGGCTACGGAGAGGCCTCCACCTCCGTGCTCGAGCAGATACTTGTAGCGCTGGTTGGTCTCCTCGGGGGAAGCGAAGCCGGAGAACTGGCGCATGGTGAAAAGCTTGCCGCGGTAGCCCGAAGCATGAATGCCGCGAGTGAAGGGCGGCTGGCCGGGATAGCCCAGGTATCGATCGTAATTCCAATCTTCGGGCAGGTCGGCCTGGGTGTAGAGGCGGCGCACCGGGACGCCGGAGATCGTGGTGAAGCGGGCGTGGCCTTGCTCGTCGAGATTGACGCCGCTCGCCGCGCCGATAGGCTTCTCGGGAGCCTTGTCGAGAGTCGGGGCGAGAGTGTTTTCAGCCCACTCTTTTTCGCTGGGCGAGGGATGGCGGCCCTCAAAGACATCGGAAATCGGGCTTTCGGCGACAGTAGGCTTCGGCTTGTTTTCCGGCATGGTCACCCCGTCATCTGCGTTCCATGATAAGGCATATTCACCACGGAGTCACAGAGACACAGAGATGAAAATGGTTCATTTACGGGAGTGATCTTAGGCATCAAGCACCAGGCCGCCTAGACAGGGAGCGGTTGTCTGGGGACGAAAGGCTCCTGGATGGTTCTAGAATGCCTGCATGACTCCCGCTGCCATCAAGCCGGCTGTATCGCTCGACGTCCTCAACCAGGTTGATATTCGCGTGGGCACGATTCGTTCGGTGGCGGATGTGCCGGGTTCCGACAAGCTTGTCCAGCTACGCGTCAGCTTTGGCGACCACGAGCGGACCATCGTGGCGGGGATGAGGCAGGAACGCGCTGATCCTCGCGAGATCGAGGGCAAGCAGGCTCTGTTTGTCGTCAACCTGGAGCCGCGCAAGATGCGCGGGGTGGTGTCCGAGGGGATGCTATTCGACATCGGCTACGCCGACGGGGTGAGGCCGGTGCTGGCAGTGCCGGAAGCAGCGGTGCCGGATGGGACACGAGCGGGATAGCTCCCTAAATTGTCATCCCGAGCGGAGTCGAGGGACCTTGTGTTCGCCCTTGCTGCCGCAGATGCGTGGCTTGGAAACGCAAGGTCCCTCGACTCGCTCTCGCCGCGCTGGGGCGCGGTTCGAGCTTCGCTCGGAATGACAGAGTTTCGGTGATTACTTTTTTCTGCCCAGTTCCCACGCTTTCGCATATTTCCACGAGACGTACACCGCGTGGTACAGGTGCAGCAGCAGGCCTTCGCGGCCATCGAGGAAGCCGAGGCGGAAAAGGTAGTTGTAGATGAAGGTAAGCCACGGCCGGACGACGATGTTGATCACGCTGAAGCGCACGGGACCCTTAGCCATTACCATCTCGGCGCCGAGCGAGGAGTAGCGGTTCATGTGGTCGAGGTAGTCGGAGAGCGTGGGGTAGGAGTGGTGAAGCAGCGCATGTTTGAGTTTCCCCGAGACTCCCTCGATCAGCTTGGCGTCTTCGTGAACCAGACGATCTTCGAAGCGTGCAGCGCCTTTGCGAAACAGACGCAACTTGGGATCCGGCCAGAAGCCGCCGTGTTTGATCCAGCGGCCGAGAAAGAAGTTCTTGCGGGGAATCCAAAAGCCCGAAATTGCCGCAAACAGAAATTCGTCCGACATGCCTTTTTGCTTTGCGACTTGACGGAACTCCTGCCAGGTTTGCCGCGTAAACACGTAGCGGATGCGCTGGAGATGTTCGAAGCGGGCAGCCTGCTCGGGTCCAACAGATTGCCAGAGCACAGCCAGTTCGCTTGACAAGTTTTGCTCAACTTCCTCATCCGCGTCCAAACTCAGAATCCAATCTCCCGTCGCCTTGTCAATTGCCGAATTCTTCTGCGCGGCGTAACCTTTCCACTCCTCCACGAACACTTTCGCGCCGAAGGATTTCGCGATCTCTACGGTGCGGTCGGTGGAGCCTGAGTCCACAACGATGATTTCTCCCTTCCCGTCGCGTACCAGCGGCATCACGCTCTCCAGCGTGTGCCCGAGGTTGGCTTCTTCGTTGCAAGTGATGATGACGACCGAGAGGGTCACGGGAGAGAGGATAAACCCGAAAGGGAGATTGTCGAAATGGCATCTGCGATCGGTGAGTGGATGGTGCTCTGCCGCCGCCGGCTAAAGCAGGTCCTTCGCTGCGCTCAGGATGACAAGTTCATAGGTGAGGGGCAAGGCCCGCTTCTCGGCTGGACGGGCGAGGGCGCCCGTCCCCACACGGATTCTCGGTGACCCTAAATCCCGGCGCCGTCGGAGACCGAGTCCCAATCTTTGTCGATTTCCAGGTCGGGTTCGGGGGCGAGCACAGCTTGCGTGTGTTCCTGCAGCTTCTCGCGCAATTCGTGGACCTCGGCGGCCAGCCTGATGAAGACGTCGGAGAGCGGGTCGCTGATGTCTTTGGGATCAGTGATGACGACGCGTTTTCCATGGCGCAGGACGATGTGGCCGGGGACGCCGACGATGGTGGAGTTGTCCGGCACGGAGCGCAGTACGACCGAACCTGCGCCTACGCGGCAGTTCTCGCCGATGGTGATGTTGCCCAGCAGCTTGGCGCCGGAGCCAATACTGACGTTGTTGCCGATGGTGGGATGTCGCTTGCCGTGCTCTTTGCCGGTGCCGCCGAGGGTCACGCCCTGAAAGATGGTGACATCGTCGCCGACGATGCTGGTCTCACCGATCACCACCCCCATGCCGTGATCGATGAACAGGCGGTGGCCAATCTGGGCGCCGGGGTGGATTTCGATGCCGGTAACCAAGCGTGCCAATTGCGAGAAGAACCTTGCGAGGAAGCGCATTCCATGGCGCCACAGCCAGTGGTTGATGCGGTGGAACCAGAGCGCGTGCAGTCCCGGGTAGCAGAGCAGGACTTCCAGATGGGAACGGGCGGCGGGATCGCGCTCGAAAACGGCGGCGATGTCCTCCCGGACCGATTTGAAGAAGCGAATCATACCGGCACAGCGGCCGTGGCCATCTGTTGGGCTTCGGTGCGCAGGCCCTCGAAAAGTATAGTGCTCAGGTAGCGCTCACCAAAGTCGGGCAGCACCACGACGATGAGTTTCCCCGCGTTCTCCGGGCGCTTCGCCACTTCGATGGCCGCGTGGGCGGCGGCCCCGCAGGAGATTCCCACCAGCAGGCCTTCTTCGCGGGCCAGGCGGCGGGCCATGTTTACCGAATCGTCGGTGTTGACGGTGATTACTTCGTTGATGAAATCGGTGCGCAGAACCTCAGGCACAAACCCGGCACCGATGCCCTGAATCTTGTGCGGACTGGGCTGGCCGCCCGAGAGCACGGGGCTGTCGCTGGGTTCGACGGCGATTACCTTGAAGCTGGGCTTCTTCGGGCGAATGTATTCGGTAACCCCGGTGAGCGTGCCTCCCGTTCCCACGCCGGAAACCAGGATATCAACCTTGCCATCGGTGTCGTCCCAGATCTCCGGGCCCGTGGTTTCGCGGTGGATCTTGGGATTCGCCGGGTTGACGAATTGCTGCGGCATATAGGCACCGGTTGTAGCAGCCACCAACTCTTCAGCTTTGGCGATGGCGGCCTTCATCCCTTTGGGACCGGGGGTCAGCACAATCTCTGCGCCCAGGGCCATGAGCAGGACGCGGCGCTCCATGCTCATGGTGTCGGGCATGGTGAGAATGAGGCGGTAGCCTTTGACCGCGGCGGTAAAGGCGAGGCCGATGCCCGTGTTGCCGCTGGTGGGCTCGATGAGCACGGTCTTGCCCGGATGGATCTTTCCGGCGCGCTCGGCTTCGACAATCATGCTGACGCCGATGCGGTCCTTCACGCTATTGCAGGGGTTGAAGCTCTCCAGCTTGGCGGCGACCTTGGCAGGGCAACCGGCCGCGACCTTGTTCAGATAGACCAGGGGGGTGCGGCCGATGAGTTCAGTAACGTCTTGGGCAATTCTCACGGGAACTCCTAAGGTAGTCGTCAGCGTCGATGAACTGCTGAACTCGACAGCTGAAGGCCTAAAGGTTCGATTCCATCCGTTGGCGAGCAGCTTCAAAACAACAAAGCCCTGCTGCCTGGGAAGGGCAACAGGGCCAAATTGTATGTCAACCAAGCCTAGTTCGTCTGTGGCTGGTCCGCCTGCGGTGACTGCGGTGGGTTGGTCTGGGGCTGTGTCTCCTGGCGTGGGGCGGCGTAGGGCACATTGGGCATCTGGGTGACCTGGCCGCTCACCGCGTCGTTCAGCAGGATGTTGTTGTGGGTGAGGGTCAAGCCGGTGGCACGGTCCAGCTCCACGTGCGACTTCTCATACGCAGCCTTGGCGACCACCAGGTTCGACTGCGCCTGAGTCAGGTCGCGTTGGGTTTGCAGCACCAGAGTTGTCGTGGATGCGCCCAGAGCGTACTTCTTCTGTTCCGCGTCGAGCGACTGCTTGGCGAGTTCCACCGCGGCCTCGGCAGCGGCCACGCTGGCCCGGTTCTGCTGCACCGAGAACTGGGCATTTCGAACCTCGATGCGCACCTGGTTCTCGAGCTGTTGCAGACGCATCTGCGCCTGGCGGTATTCCAGTTCGGCGCGCACCTGCGTGGCTTGTGCCGCGCGGTTACGAATGGGAATGTTCAGTTGCATTCCAACGCCTTTATCAGGGGCAGTCGAGTCCACAAGCTGACTCAGAGTATCGCCATATCCGTTCGTCGGGAAGGTAGCGGTCCCGGCAAAGAGCGGGTTCTGAACGCCACCCAGGCCCGAACCACCGTAGTAGGCGAAGAGACTGAGGCTGGGGAGCAGGGCGTTCTTGGTGGTCTTGTTGGTCAGATCGCGGTTGGTCAGGTCAATGCGCGACTCGGCCAACTCGGCACGGTGGCTTAGCGCGTCGTTGATCAGGTCTTGCACGGGTACCACGGGCTCGCTCTCCGGAATGGCCATCGTCGAAGTTGGAATGACCTCAGCCTCAGCCAAAGTCGGATCGACCAGCGTCCGGCTGAGCGCGTTCTTCATCAGCAACTGCTGCAACTGCAGATTAGTTTGAGCCACAATCAGCGCCTGCTGATTGGTGGCTACCACGCTCTGCGCGCGCACCACTTCAATGGGCGCCAGAGTGCCGATTTGCACCTGCTTCTTATTGTCCTCGAGGGTCTTTTGCGACAATGCCACCGAGTCCTGCTGCACCTTGACATTTTCGTAGGCGCTCACCAGGTCCCAGTAGATGTTCTCCACCTGGTTGACCGTGGTAATAATTTGCAGGCGGAAAGCGATATCGGAAATCTCGCGGTTATTCTTGGCGATGCGGATGAACCGGGTGTTGCTTGCAAATCCCAGCCCTTGCAGCAGGGGCTGGGTCAGCGCAAAACGAAAGTTGGAGTTCAATTGCGGGCTGGCCACAAAGAACGGGGAGTTGGTGGTGAACCGGGTGTTGTTGAATCCCACGGACAGGTTCATGCCCCAGTGGAAACCCTGGCTATAAGCGAAGTCCGCCGTGGTGGTGTTCTGATTTGCCGAGGCCTGGAACGCATTGGCGCTCAGGATATTGTTGCGGTCGAACTGCACCGTCCCGGTGAAGATGGGATCGAACGAGGGAATGGTTGACCCGGAGCCTACGGTTGAGGTCACTAAGCCGGCACTGCCGGTGCCTGCGCCACCGGCGCCCGTCGTTGTTCCCCCCGCCCCACCGCCTTGGGAACCAGTGGTGGAGGTCCCGCCGATGCCGCCTACGCCGCCGCCGGGTGTGCCTTGCACCACGCCGGTATTTACGCCGCGGATGGCGCTGCCCGCCTTGGAGAGCAGGATGTCGGTGTCGGCGATCGGCAGGTTGTAGCGTGCGATCGCGATATCGAGGTTATTCTCCATAGCCAGTGCGATGGCCTCGTCGAGCGACAGGTACAATTTGCCGTCGCGCATTACCTGGCCGATCCGTGGCGTATTCGCCAGGTTCGGCGGCGAAACCGTACGCGGGGAGTAGGGCGCGATCAGATTGGGAAAGTGACTCCGCGGCTTGGAGTAATCGCTGAACGGGTAGGACGTCTGCAACTTCTGCGCCTGCGGCGCGGGAGTCTGCGGTGGTTCCGCCGAGGTTTGCGCCCAACCGCCGATACATTGCACGCCCGCCAGCACTGCGGCGGCCGCAAAACGGGCAGAGGAATTCAAACGAGGCAAAGGCATTCGCTCATCTCCATGGATTAGGGCTGTTTCTCTGTCAAAAGACCGCGAAAAACCCCCGGGTCACCACAGTGGTACGCACGCGACCCGCGGCAGGTTTCACTTTTCTGGCGCGTGCGCAGCGGAACCACTGCTCATCCGAACTGCACAGTACGGGAAGTGAAATAGTATAGCTGACAACCGCCTTGCTTTCCGCGCCGGAAGGCGGGTCAAGCGCGTAAAAGTTTGTAAAGATCGCAAAGGGCTTAGATGAGGGGCCGCGGTGCGGGGACTCGAAGGAATCGGCATGCGCAATCTCAAACTGATCATCGCCTACGACGGCTCGGAGTTCTCCGGCTGGCAGGTGCAGCCGGAACTCGCCACCATCCAGGGCAGACTGGCCTCAGCCATTGGACGGGTGACGGGAGAAAAGGTCTTGCCGCAGGGCTCGGGACGCACCGACGCCGGCGTGCATGCGCTTGCCCAGGTGGCCACGTTCAGCACCGAATCGCCCATCCCGACGGAGAACTTCATCAAGGCCCTGAATGACATCTTGCCGGCGGCGATCCGGGTGCTCGAGGTCAGCGAGGTTGCGGCGGATTTTCATGCCCGCAAGTCTGCGCGGGCGAAAACCTATTGCTATCGCACGTATCGCGGGGCCATCTGCCCGCCCTTTGTGGCGCGCTACGTGTGGCACCACCCGTATCCACTGGACGAGGATTCGATGCAGGCGGCATCCGCTCTGGTTGTCGGGGAACACGATTTCACTTCGTTTGCCGCGGTCGATCCGGAGCGCGGGCGCGAGGAGGAAGAAGTCACCAATGTGCGGCGGATTTTCTCTTCGAACTGGCAGCGGGATGGGGACGAGCTGGTGTACTCCGTCCGCGGTAGCGGATTTCTGCACCACATGGTGCGCAACCTGGTGGGAACCTTCGTGCAGGTGGGGAAGGGGACCCTGAAGCCGTCGGATGTAGAGCGGATCCTGGAAGCACGAAACCGCTCGGCGGCGGGGGCGACGGCGCCGGCGAGCGGGCTGCATCTGGTGAGCGTCGAGTATTAGCTGCGCGCGTGTGGCGCGGACGTCCCCGCCCGCGTAAACTCTGTACAGGTATGGCTACGGATGTTCAAATCGCGGTCCGCAAAGTAGTTTCTGTCAACCCCGCGACGGGCGCGGTTTTGCGCGAAATTGAGTGCGCCAGCGAATCCGAGGTTCAGGCTGCCGTTGCCCGGGCGCGAACCGCCCAGCAAGAGTGGTATGAGGCCGGCATTTCCAAGCGGGTCGCCATCCTGCGCCGGTTTCAGCACCTCTTACACGAAAAGAAGTCCGAGATCGCTCGCCTGATCACGCAAGAGGCAGGAAAGCCTTATGTTGAGGCGCTGCTCACTGAAGTGCTGGTGGTGTTGGATGCTGCCGGGTTTCTGGCGAAGAACGCCTATGGTTTGCTGCGGGACGAGGCAGTCCCGCACGGCAACCTGGCGATGAAAGCCAAGGCCGGCCGGATCATGCGCGAGCCTTACGGGGTGATCGGGATTATCTCGCCTTGGAATTATCCCTTCTCGATTCCTGCCACCGAAAGCTTGGCTGCGCTGGTGGCCGGAAACGCGGTCGTGGTCAAGCCCTCGGAACTGACTTCGCTGATGGCGCTGGAACTGGCGTCCCTGCTGTACGCGGCGGGTGTGCCCAAGGATGTTTTCCAGGTGGTGGTGGGCGATGGCGCCACCGGCGCGGCGCTGATCCACTCCGAGATTGACAAGCTGATCTTTACCGGGAGTGTGCAGACCGGGAAGCGCATTGCGCAGGCGGCAGCAGCGCGGTTGCTTCCCGTGGTGCTCGAACTCGGCGGAAAAGATCCCATGCTGGTGCTCGACGATGCCGACGTCGAGGTGGCTTCGAGTGGTGCGGTTTGGGGCGCGTTCGTGAATGCCGGGCAGGCTTGCCTGTCGGTGGAGCGCTGCTATGTGCATCGCAGCCTGTATGAGCCGTTCCTTGAGGCTTGTATGAGCAAGGCCAGGCAACTGCGAGTGGGCGACGGAATGGAGGCCGAGACCGATGTCGGGCCTATGATTCACGAGCGCCAGGTGCGTAATGTGGAAGCACAAATGGAAGATGCCATGGCCCGCGGGGCGCGGCTGCTGATTGGTGGTGCCCGAGTGGGCCGGGGCGCGTCTAACTTCTATGCGCCGACGGTGCTGGCCGACGTTACCCACGAAATGCGCATCATGCGGGAGGAGACGTTCGGGCCGGTGCTTCCGGTGATGGCGTTTGACCAGGACGACGAAGCGGTCCGGTTGGCCAACGATTCTGAGTACGGTCTGGCCGCCAGCGTCTGGACCCGGGACCGCGCTCGTGGCGAGGCTCTTGCGGCGCGCATCCATGCGGGTACGGTGATGGTGAATGATACGGTCTCTTGCTTCGGAATTAGTGAGGCCCCGCATGGCGGCGTGAAAGCCAGCGGCATCGGGCGAACGCATGGGCGCTTTGGGCTGGAAGAGATGGTGCGCATCAAGTACATGGGTTCAGACCGCTTGCCGGGCATCAAGAAAATTTGGTGGTACGGATATGGGGCAGCGTTTGCACGGCAGATGGAAGGGTTCCTTGATCTGCAATTTGGACGAGGCCTGGGGCGGCGGGTGCGCGGCGCCATGCGCTCGGCGGGAGTGTATGTGCGGAAGGGGAGAGTGTAGGGCCCGCCGGATGGGCGCGAATTCTACGGTATAACGGCGAGAACGCTACGCAAGCAGTGGGGTGGCCGGCGGGACGCCGGCGCTGCGACGAGCTTTGGCCTTCGAGTACGATCTCGGTTTCGTCCGCCGCCGCTACAATCGGCTGGCGAGGATCTATCCATTTTTCGAGTTGGCGTTTCTGCTCCCGCCGGGAATCCGGGTGCGTGCAGTCAAGAAGCTGGAGTTGGGTCCGGGCGCCCGCGTGCTCGAAGTCGGCTGTGGGACCGGGAGAAACCTGGCGTATCTGGTCAACGCTGTCGGCCCGCAAGGAGTCGTCTACGGCGTGGATGCCAGCGACGGAATGCTCGCCAAGGCCAAAGAGCTGTGCGACCGCCGGGGCTGGCAGAATGTGCGGCTGTTGCAGCAGGACGCGGGTGAGATGACCCTGCCCGAGCCGGTGGACGGCGTACTCTTCAGCCTTTCCTATGCGGTGATGCCCGCATCGCGACAAGTGCTGGCTCAGGCGTGGAAGCAGCTTCGTTCCGGAGGCCGAGTCGTGATCATGGACGCCAAGCTACCCCCCGGCGGAGCTGGTAAGCTGCTGCGCTGGCCCGTCACTGTGTTCAGCAGGGCGACGGTGCTGGGCGACCCCGACCGGCGACCGTGGAACGAACTGAAAGAGTTGGGGTCCGCAGTCGAGATGGAAGAACTGAGCTTCCGTACCTACTACATCTGCATGGGGAGAAAAGTGTGAGTAACGATCCCAGTCGCGAGATGTTGCGCCACATGCTGGCCACGCTGGCCTACCGCGGAGGCAAGGCAGTGCGCCACGCACCGCAGTCGTTCCGCGATTTTGGCGCGGGCGAAGGGGTGCGGACGCCGGGGCAAATCCTGGCGCACATCGGAGACCTGATGGATTGGGGCCTGTCGATCGCCAAAGGGCAACAGAAATGGCAGAATTCCGAACCTTTGCCGTGGAACCAGGAGGTGGATCGCTTTTTTGCTGCGCTCAAGGCGTTCGAAGATTTTCTGGCTTCGAGCCAACCGCTGGGGGCGCCGGTCGAGAAGCTGTTCCAGGGACCGATCGCCGATGCCTTGACGCACGTGGGGCAAATTGCGATGCTGCGTCGCCTGGCCAACGCTCCGGTGCGAGGCGAAAACTACTTTGTTGCGGACATGGCCGCGGGCCGCGTCGGGCCGGAGCAGGCGCCCCCTAAACGCGAATTCGACTGATCTGGAACCGGCGCATTGGTTGCGGTGTCACTAGCTTTGCATGCGCACCCTGTTCGAACAGCACGACAGCGCCGGTGACCGCGCTAAAGACTTCTTCACAAAACACAAAGTTGCTGTTGCCGCAGCCGGTGTGCTGCTGGCGCTCGGCATCGCTGCTTATTTCGGTTATGACCGCTTTGCATACGCCCAGCAGCCCGACCCGGATTTTCACGCGCAGGTGGCGCAGTCGGCATACACCGCCGAGCACCCCAAGGTGTTGTTCGACGCCGGGCACATCAACTTCCACACCGCCGACGGCAACTACAAGCCGTTTGCTGACCTGATCCGCAACGACGGCTATCTGGTCGTTCCGAACAAGCACAAATTCACTCCCGAATCGCTGCGTGGATACCGTGTGTGGTGATCGCCAATGCGCTGGGAATGCGCGGCGCTGGTGCGATGCTGCTGAACCTGGCGGGGTACACCAAGGCACTGCAATGGGACCTGGACGCTTTCACTCCAGAAGAGTGCACCGCGGTGCGGGAGTGGGTGGAGCAAGGTGGCGGATTGCTGCTGATCTCTGACCATGCGCCTACCGGCAGCGCGGCGCGTCGTCTCGCAGCGCAGTTCGGGGTGGACATGAGCAACTGGTTCACCGAAGACGACCAGCATTCCGATCCCGATGCCTATAGCTTCCTCATCTTCAGCCGGGGGAATGGACTGCTGCTGGGGCATCCTGTCACCGAGGGCCGCAATGCTGGTGAGCGGGTGCAGCGCGTCGTAACCTTTAACGGGCAGGCCCTGAAAGGCGTCGCGGGGTCGACCCCTTTTCTGAATCTGGCACCCAGCGCGCGCGAGTATCCCTTTCGCGAATCCACTTTTGCTGAAGGCCGGCCGGCAGCGGGCCGGGCGCAGGGCATCGCGCTAAGTTTCGGCAAAGGGCGCGTGGTAGTGCTGGGGGAAGCGGCCATGCTCTCCGCCCAGGTCTTCCGCGTTGCGGGGCGCGAAATCCGTCTGGGCATGGAATATCCGGGGTGCGACAATCGCCAGCTTGCACTCAACATCATGCACTGGCTATCGGGGCTGACCAACTGAGCCCTCGCTACGCCATTCAGGTTTCCCGGTGACTTCGAGTAAAATAAACGGTTCTGTCTGAATCTGGCGGCTTGCCGGCCGCAGCGACGAGGACCACCGCATTGGCCACGACCGAAACCGCAACCTCCACGCAAACTCCTGCCCAGCTTCCCCATCACAAAGTGAAGATCAAGAAGCTGGGCCAGCGTTCCTGCAACGAGAAAGACGATAAGGGCAAGTTCTGCGGCGGACATTTGAAGCGCTGGTACTACATGAGCGACGCGGTGGAGAAGGCATGTGGCGACGTGGAGAAAGCGTGGGGACCGAACGCCGAGGTCTACCGCTGCGAGTTCTGCAAGACACTGTACTTGCCCAATCCCGAGGACGTGCGCGGCATCAATGTGGCGGGGAAAGGGCGGACCTCAGTGTTCGGATTGACGGTGCCGCCAAAGGAAAAGTAGGGCGTTGGCGGTGGGCGCGTGGGGCGCCGACAGGAAAAATTGCTGAGCTTCGCTCGGGTGGACGGCCGAGGCGGCCGTCGCTACGTGGGTGTTGCAGCACCGTGAAAACTTCCGAACTCATCTACGACTGGAACCGGATCCATCCCGCGTCGCTGCGGCCGTCGGGGCATGTTCTGCTTAACGACGAAACCCTGCGCGACGGGCTGCAGTCGCCTTCAGTGCGCGATCCCTCGATCGAAGAAAAGATCCACATCCTGCACTTGATGGAGGCGCTGGGGATAAACTCGCTCGACCTGGGTTTGCCGGGAGCGGGCCCGCGGGCGGTGGAGCACACGGAAGCGCTGGCGCGCGAGATTGTGCAGCACAAGATGAAAATCCGCGCCAACTGCGCGGCCCGCACCCACCAGAACGACATCCGTCCGGTGGCCGAGATCGTGCAGCGCACGGGACTCAACATTGAGGCCGCTACGTTTCTAGGGTCCAGTCCCATCCGCCGCTACACCGAAGGCTGGAGCGACGACTTCCTGCTGGAGACGACCGAGAGTGCGGTCAAGTTCGCGGTTTCCCTGGGGCTCGAGGTCATGTACGTGACCGAAGACACCACGCGCTGCGATCCGGAGATGGTGAAGCGGCTCTACTCCGCGGCCATCAATTGCGGGGCTCGTGCGATCGTCATTTGCGACACCGCGGGACACGCAACGCCGATGGGCACGTTCGCCCTGGTGCGGTTCATCGTGGACGAAGTGGTGAAGCCTTCGGGGGAGAAAATCCGGGTGGACTGGCACGGTCACTGCGATCGCGGTCTGGCTATTGCCAACTCGATGGCCGCGTTGGTGGCCGGGGCGGAGTGCGTGCATGCGTGCGCCCTGGGTCTTGGCGAGCGCGTAGGCAACACCCAGATGGACCAGATGCTGGTCAACCTGAAGCTGATGGGCATTCCCCCGTGGGGCGAGCAGGACTTGACGAAGCTGAAAGATTATTGCCAGGCGGTCTCGCGCGCGACGGGGGTGCCGATTCCAGCGAACTATCCCGTGGTGGGCGAGGACGCCTTCCGCACCGCGACCGGAGTGCATGCGGCGGCGGTGATCAAGGCGTACAAGAAGAACGACATCGAACTGGCGAACACGGTCTATTCCGGCGTGCCGTCGCACGTGTTCGGCCTGGAGCAAGTGATCGACATCGGCCCCATGAGCGGCAAGTCGAACGTGCTGTTCTGGCTGGAGCGCCATGGACTGCCCGTAGCGGACGACATTGTGGAGCGCATCTACAAGCGCGCCAAGTCGTCGAACCATACCCTGAGCCACGCCGAGATTCTGGAGTGTGTACAGCCGGCGCAGGCCACGTCTGACTGACGGGCTGAGAGGCAGCAAGCTGCATCTCTACGGGTACACTCCGGCTTCGAGGTAACCGTTACCGCCCTCCCGTAATCCGCGGTTCCCGCCAAAGCCAACCCCAAGTAGGACGTTGCGTTGTAATATGGCCAATTAACTTCGATGGCTCTTAGCCCCCGCGCCGAAGTGTCGCAAGGTTCTTCCAACGTGCAGCAGGAGGTCGCGCGCTTGGCCGTGCTGGCGGAGGTCCGTTCGGCCTTTGCCTGGCTGCGCGCTCAGGAAGCGCAATTCGCCCACTGGCAACTGGAACTGGCGCGCATCGCCGCCCCTCCCTTTGGCGAGGCGGCGCGCAGCGCGTGGCTGGCGGGAAAATTCCGCGAGTTGGGGCTGGATGACGTGCACACCGACGACGTGGGCAACGTCTTCGGTATTCATCCCGGATACGGGAAGGGTTATGTCGCGCTCAGCGCCCACCTGGACACGGTTTTCCCCGCGGGCACGCCGTTGAACATACGGCAGCAAGGCGGACGCTTGTACGGACCGGGGGTCTCCGACAACGGGGCGGGAGTGGCCGCCATGCTGGCGATTGCGGGCCTGCTGCAAGCGGTGCGGGTTCGTCATGCATTGCCTTTTGTGTTTATTGGAAATGTGGGGGAGGAAGGTGAGGGCGACCTGCGCGGCATGCGCCATATTTTTTCTGCTTCGCGCTGGAAGGAGTCTATTTCGTACAGCCTGGTGCTGGACGGGGCCGGCTCGGACACCATCGTGGCCGAGGCCCTGGGCAGCCGGCGCTTCGAAGTGATCGTACGCGGCCCTGGGGGACACTCCTGGAGCGATTTTGGCGCTCCCAATCCCATTGTCGTGCTGGCGCGGGCTGTTCAGGCGTTCGCGCAGACGCCGGTCCCCTCGTCGCCCAAGACCACTTTCAATATCGGTGTGATCCGCGGGGGGACTTCAGTGAACTCCATCCCCGAGTCGGCCAGCATGCGGGTGGATATCCGTTCTACTTCGACGGCGGAGATAGAACGGCTGGAGAGCGCGCTGCGCCTGGCGCTCGACCGTGCCGTCGAAGAGGAATCGCTGGTCGCGGAAGCGCGGGCCCCCGCGCAGCGCCGGCCCTTCGGACTCAGTACTGATATTGTGGGGATTGGTAATCGTCCGGCGGGAGAGCTGGGTGCGAACGCCCGCATCCTGCAGGTGATTCGCGCAGTGGACGCGCAGTTGGGGAACTCGGCCCAAATTCAGCGCGCCTCCACCGACGCTAACATCCCGTTGTCACTCGGCCGCGAAGCCATTGCCATCGGCGGCGGAGGCATCGGCGGCGGAGCGCATACCTTGCAAGAGTGGTTCGACTGCAGCGGGCGCGAGTTGGGATTGAAACGCATCCTGCTGGCCCTGCTCGCTCTGGCGGGGGTAAGCGCATAGACATGAGGACGATCCTGCTTCTGCTGTGTACGGTTTCCATGATGCAAGCTCCGAAAGCCGATCTCATTCTTCTTCACGCTAATATCTACACAGGGGTGGCGGTAACGTCGTCGTTCCACGAGATCAAGCGCGCTCAGGCGATGGCGGTCCGCGGCGAGCGCATTGTGGCCGTGGGCGAGGACGGGGACGTTCTTAAGCTGAAGGGGCCTGAGACCCAAGTTATTGACCTGGGCGGCCGCTTCGTCATGCCGGGATTCAACGACGCTCATCTGCACCTGGCGGAGGCCGGTTTCGAGCGGTTGACGGTGGACCTGACTGGGGTGAAGTCGCTGAGTGAGTTTCGAGAACGCATCCGGGCACGGGCAGAAACGGCGGCGCCGGGCGAGTGGGTTGTAGGCGGGGGTTGGGACCAGACCCGGTGGCCGGTGAAGGAACTGCCCACCCGCTGGGACATTGACGAGGTCACAACCGATCATCCGGTGTTTCTGCAACGGGTGGATGGGCACATCGCGGTGGCCAATACGCGGGCGCTGCAACTGGCCAGCATCACCATTGCCAGCAAGGACCCGGCGGGGGGCCACATTGATCGTGACTCTACCGGGGAGCCTAACGGGGTTCTGCGCGAGACCGCACGCGACGCCGTGTTTGCCGTCATTCCGCTGCCCACGCATGACCGGCGCCGGCAGGCGATCGAAGCCTCGCTGCTGGAGTTGGCGCAGTCGGGCATCACCTCGGTGCAGGACAACTCCGACGCCGAAGCGGCAGCATCCTGGGAGGATTTTCAGATCCTGGAAGAAATCGAGCGCGACGGCAAGCTCACAGCGCGGGTCAGCGAATGGCTGCCGTTCAATGCTCCATTGGACACCTTGCAAGCGCACCGCGCGGCCCATCCGCAGTCCGACAACATGCTGCGTACCGGCATGCTGAAGGCGTTCATGGACGGTTCGCTGGGCTCCCGCACCGCCGCCCTGCTTGAGCCGTATAGTGACGATCCCAAGAACTCGGGCCTGCCGCGCTATGATCCGGCGAAGCTGATCGAGATGGCCAAGGAGCTGGGTTTCCACGCCATCGGGGACAAGGGCGTGCAGATGGCGCTGGACACGTTTGCCGCTGCGGAGAAAGACGCGCGCGAGAAGAAGGTCAGGGCGGCGAATGGCGGCGATGACTATCGCCTGCGCATCGAACACGCCCAGGTGACCACTCTCTTGCAGATTGCGAGGTTCAAGGAACTGAAAGTTATTGCCTCCATGCAACCCGGGCACGTGCTGAGCGACATGAACTGGGCCTTGGACCGGTTGGGCCCCAAGCGCGCCGCGAATTCTTACGCCTGGGCGGAATTCCAGAAAAGAGGCGTAAAGCTGGCGTTTGGCAGCGACTATCCCTACGACCAACTGTCGCCGTTCCGTGGGTTATATGCTGCCGTCACCCGCAAGAGCGAAGACGGTAAGAAGGAATATTTTCCCGAGCAGAAGCTGACCATGGAGCAGGCGATCGCCGCCTATACCACCGGGTCGGCCTTCGCCGAGTTTGCCGAGAAGGACAAGGGAACGCTGGCGCCGGGGATGTTGGCGGATTTCATCGTACTGGATCGTGACATCACCGCAGTACCCCCGGCCGGAGTCCTCGAGACCAAGGTGCTGCGCACCGTGGTGGGCGGCAAGACGGTGTGGGAGAGGAAATAAAGCCTCGTTTACGGCAGTTAGTTCACCATTACCTGGGCAGTAAAGCCTTCCAATCGTCCACCGAACTTCGTCAACCATCAGTACGCCAACTCTTGCTACCCTAACCTGATGTCGCGCTCGCTCAAAGCACATGTCATGTTGGTGCTGATGACGCTGGTCTGGGGCGCGACTTTTGTCGTCATCAAGAATGCGCTGGGGGATGTCTCGCCGCTGTTTTTCAATGCGGTGCGCATGAGCCTGGCAGCGTTAGTGCTGGCTGCAGTGTTTCATCGCGAACTGCCACGGATCACGCTTGGTGCAGTAAGTTCGGGAGTCCTGGTCGGCGTCTTCCTGTGTGTGGGGAACGAGCTGCAGACGGCCGGGTTGAAATACACCACGCCTTCGAAATCCGCCTTCTTGACTGGGGTTTCGGTGGTGTTGGTGCCGTTGTTCCTGGCCTTTTTCTGGAAGCGGGGTATCAACCGCTGGAGCGCTGCGGGTGTCGGCATGGCATTCGTGGGCCTGTACTTGCTGACGGTGCCTGCCTCGACCGGCGCCGGCCTGAACCTGGAGAGCATGAATCGTGGCGACCTCTACACGTTGGGCGCGGCGGTAGTGTTTGCGTTTCACATCATCTTCATCGGGCACGTCACCCGGAAGCATCGCTGGCAGCAAATCACCGTGATCCAGGTGGCGGTGACGGCGACCCTGATGATCCTTACCGTGCCCTTGGCGGAGAAGGTGCAGGTGGTCTGGTCGCCGCGAGTGATCTGGGGGATCGGCATTACTGGGTTCCTCAGCTTGGCGCTGGCGTTCTCGGTGCAAGCCTGGGCGCAGCAGTTCACGCCACCCACCCACGCCGCGCTGATCTTTTCCCTGGAACCGGTGTTCGCCTGGATCACCTCGTTCCTTTTTCTGGGCGAGCGGCTGGGCGGGCGGGCCGGGATCGGCGCGCTTTGCATCTTGTCCGGGGTGCTGATCTCCGAAGAGAAGGGAAGTGCCGAATCCATGGCGGTTTGCCCGGATCATGCAGGTGTCCCCGCCACCGACGCGCGGGGCGCCGAGTTTGGCATCGAAGCCGAGGAGGCTTGAGCCCAACAACACTTTCCGGATGTTCTGCGTCTAACTAGAAGCAGTCTCGGTGCGCCGCGCAGGTTGGTGCCTGCGATTGCTGAAAAGGTATAATCCTAATGTTCTGATATTGCTGGAGGAAGGTTATCTATGGATCCGCGCGCAAGCGCCTTTTGGATGCGCCTGAGAGCCAACCGGATGGCGTACAGCCTGTCTATCCTGGCCACCTTGGCCGTCGGTATCTTGATTGGGACCGTAATCTCGGCCGGAGTGAAGGGGCAGGACAAGAAAAGCGCCTCGGATGCCACGCCGCTGACCGTGCCGTCGCCCCAGCAGCTCTCCAACCAGTTTTCCCAGATCTCCAAACAGTTGGAGCCCAGTGTGGTCAACATCAACACCGAGTCGACCATCAAGAACCCGCACCGGCGCCGTGGCGGATCTTCCGGAGGGCCGGATGACGATAATCCCTTCGATGACTTCTTCGACCGCTTTTTCGGTGGGCAGGGAGGGCAGGGACCGGGTGCTGGGACCATCCGTGAGCGTTCTCTCGGTTCCGGCGTCATTGTAGATCCCAAAGGCTACATCGTTACGAACCGGCACGTGGTGGAGAAAGCCGATAGAGTGCGAGTACAACTGCAGGACGATCCACCGGGTGTACAGCACGATGCCAGGGTGATTGGCAGCGACCAGGAAACCGACCTGGCAGTGATCAAGATCGATGTCGACCACCCCTTGCCCGCGGCCAAGCTGGGCAATTCCGACAGCATGCAGGTGGGCGACTGGGTGCTGGCGATCGGCAGCCCCTTTAGTTTGCGGGAGACGGTCACGGCGGGCATCGTTTCGGCGAAGGGCCGCAACATCGTGCCCAACCGGCAATTCCAGTCCTTTATCCAGACCGATGCCGCCATCAACCCGGGAAACTCGGGCGGCCCGCTGGTGAACATGCTGGGGGAAGTAATCGGCATTAATACCGCGATCCTGACCGATACCAACGCTTATGCGGGGGTGGGGTTTGCCATGCCCTCCAACACGGTGGCGCAGGTTTACAACCAGCTCATCGGTCCTGACCACCGGGTAGCGCGCGGCTCGATCGGGATTGAGTTCAATGCCCAGGAAAATCCTGCCATCGCGCGGGTGTATGGCGTCAACCAGGGCGTGACTATTTCCAACGTGGTAGCGGGCAGCCCCGCCGACCAAGCTGGCCTCAAGGTGGGCGACACGATCATCTCGGTGGACGGCAAATCGGTAAAGAACGGCGACGAACTGGTGGCGGACATCGCCAGCCGCCGGCCAGGCAGCAAAGTCAATCTGGGCTTTGTTCGCAACGGCAAGAAGCAAGAGAGTGCGGTAACGGTTGCGGATCGCGCCAAGCTGTTCGCCGCCCGCCTGGGCCAGGAAGAAGAAGGCAGTGATGAAACCCAGCCCAAGGAGAGCAAGCTGGGTCTGAACGTTCGCGCGCTGACCCAGGACATGGCCGACCGGCTGGATGTGCCGGTGAAAGGCGTGATCGTGCAGGACGTGAAGGCGGGTTCGTTCGCCGACGACGTGAGCTTGCAGCGCGGCGATGTGATCCTGGAGATCAACAAGCAGTCGGTGAACAGCGAGGAGGACTTCAACCGCGTTACCTCCACCCTGAAGAGCGGGGAGGACGTGGTGTTCCTCGTCCGCCAAAGAGGCGCCGGGCGCCAGGACGGGACCGTGTTCCTGGCGGGTACACTTCCGTAACCTCTGGTTGACACCACTGGAACTGGCACTGCGATCCCGAATGGGAGATCATTTCTGTAGCGCCGGTTCAGTGGGTGGGTTGTGGTACATTGTCCCTCCCACTTCGCCGGGAGAGGATTTCCCCGAAGCCAGCCGTCGGGGTCTGTATTTTTATGAGGTGCTATTTGGTTCTCTGGCCGGAAAAACGCCTGGCTGTCGCTTGCGCCTTGCTGCTGGCGGGCATGGCGGCCCACGTTCAAGCGAGTACGACCGCCAAGGAATCCCCGCACAAGCCTGCCTCCAACGCGGCCAAGTCCGCGGTACAAACCTCAGGGAACCCTGCCAAGACGGCGAAAAGTTCGACCCACACAAGCTCACGGAAGAAGCGGTCGAAGAAGACATCCAATTGGCGTAAGCGCGGTCAACAGAAGATCGACGCGCAGCGCGCCCGGGCGATCCAGGAAGCTCTGATCCGCGAACATTATCTGGATGGCAAAGCTTCCGGGGCGTGGGACAACGCGTCGCAGAATGCGATGGAGCGCTACCAGGCCGACAATGGCTGGCAGAGCAAGACAGTTCCGGACTCGCGGGCGCTCATCAAACTGGGTCTCGGTCCCGACCACGAACACCTGCTGAATCCGGAAAGCGCCATGACCACGGCGCCGGCCTCAAGTCCCGCCAGGGATGCTGCCGACAGTAGCCCGCCACAGAAGTAGGAAGCCGGACCTCAGATCTAAGACCTGCGAACTTCGATCGTGAAGCATTTCTGGACCTTCGCGCCCAGGCCGCCGTCAGCTTTTGCTGACGGGATTCGGAAAATAGGGCAGGGGTTGGCCGCTGACAATGGCGCGCGGGTTGTCGTCTACCAGCGCATGCGCGACCTGGGGACTACAGAATTCCTCGGCGGCAGCGCGCCCCGCGGAAAGCATTGGCGTGCGGTGTTCAAGGTCATGGGCGTCGCTGGCCAGCACGTGGACGGCATCTCGCTCCAGCAGCCACTTGGCGGCGCGCCAGACGCGCTCGCCCCACGATCCCGTGAGCGCCGATGCTGTGACCTGCACCACACAACCTTGCTCCACCCATTGCAACACCCGCTGGGGAGCCTGCTGGAGAATGGGGTTGCGCTCGGGATGCGTGATCACCGGAGTGATGCCTTTGTCGCCCAGCTTGGTAAAGCAAGCGTTGATCTGCACCGGAATGCCGTAGTTGCTCAACTCCACCAGCAGATACCGGCTGCCCTCAATGGTGTAGCGTTCGGGGCGCAACAGGACATCCTGCAGATTGTCATAGGAGAAATGAAAGTCACAGCCTAGGCTCAGCTTCGGAGTGCTGCCTACGAGTTGCCGCAAGTGCTCAAGAGCCCCGACCAGATACTCGCGGTCGTAGCCATACCGCTCGTTGGCGTGAGGGGTGGCCACGATGTGCTCGATCCCGTCGGCCACCGCCATGCGGCACATCTGCTGCGATACGTCCCAGGACTTGGGGCCGTCGTCCACCTCGGGGAGGATGTGGCAGTGGATGTCAATCACGGTGGCTAGAGCGATTTAAGCACGAACCAGAGGAAAGAAAAAGCGCTCAACCGCAAAGATGCAAAGGTCGCAAAGGCGTACAGTCTTCTCTGGCGCCCTTAGCGGTTATATGCCCTTACCGATACCTCTCCCGCATGAACTCGCCGATGGCGGCGTAGGCGCTGGAAAGCGTCTTTTCGTCGGGCAGGAAGACAATGCGGAAATGCTTCGTCCCGGGTTTCTGTCCGAAGCCTGAGCCGTGAACCACCAGCACGTGCTTTTGCAGCAGAAGTTCTTTCACGAAGACATCATCGCCTTCTGGGATATCCAGCCGTGGATACGCATAAAACGCTCCGCGTGGGGAGACGCAACTTACGCGCGGCATGGAGTTGCAAGCCTTCACGGTGAGATCACGCCGTGACCGCAGCTTCTTGCGGACTTCGATGAGGTGGTCCTGCGGGCCTTCCAGCGCGGGCTTGATGGCGTACTGCTCGGGATGATTGGCGCACAGGCGGGCGCGCAGCAGCTTGTTGATGCCTTCCACATAAGGCTTCACTGCGGCGTTGTCTCCGCTCACCACACCCCAGCCTACTCGCCATCCCGGCGCGAGATAGTTCTTTGACAAGCCGCCGAAGGTCACGACCGGCACGTCGGGCGCTACCGCTGCCAGCGAGATGTGCTGGTCGTCATCCAGAATCAGCTTGTCGTAAATCTCGTCGGCGAAGATCACCAGGTTGTGCCGGCGGGCCAGTTCGGCGATTTCTTCCAGCATCTTGCGCGAGCAGACCGAGCCGGTCGGATTGTTGGGATTGATCAGCACAATCCCGCGGGTGCGCGGAGTGATCTTGCGCCTGATGTCGCCGAGGTCGGGTTGCCAGCCGTCTTCTTCGTTCAGGTAGTAAGTGTTGAGTCCGATGTCGAGCTTGGCCAATACCGCGGAATACAGCGGATAGTCGGGGCAGGGAGTGAGGATGTCCTCGCCGGGGTTGAGCAGCGCGGTGAGGCAAATGTCAACGCTCTCGCTGACGCCCAAAGTGACGAATATGTCCCGAATGTTGGTAATCCCCTTGCGCCCGGCCTCGCCACGGATGGCGTCCAGCGCTTCCTTGATGCCGGAAGATGGCGCGTAGCCGTTCTTGCCATCTTTCATCGCCTTGTACACCGCCTCGATCAGATGGGCGGGGGTTACGAAGTCGAAGACGTTGGGGTCGCCGATGTTAAGTGGCAGAATCTTGTGGCCTTGCATGGCGACTTCGTCCGCCACGCAAGCGAGGTCGCGGATGGCGTAGCGGACGTTTTCCAGGCGGGAGGCGGCGGTAATTTCGCTGGATTGGGTGGTGGGCATAATAAACCTTTAACTGCAGAGATCGCAGAGTACGCGAAGGGGTCTAAGTTCGATAAACGCGTCTTACCACGAGCCCGATCAGCGCTCCAAAGAGAATGACTGCCAATAAAGAAAGCAGGTAACTCTCGGATCGAGGAACTGATCGAGCAACAAGCCATTTCTCTACGACGTTCCCGATCACGATTGCGAACAAGATAAACAGATAAAACTTCCAGCCAAGCCTGTCTCGCACTCGCTTGGCAGCAACGCGGCCAGCAAGGTAGCTCTTCTTGGCTGGGGATCCTCCGTACTCGCCCCCTGCATGCACAGTCATCAAGATCTATCCAAACCGCAGAGATCGCAGAGTACGTCGAGAAACTAATTCCTGCTCTCTACGATCTCGGCGCACTGCGGTTCAGGTCTTTCGTTTTCGGCCAACGACCTACGACGAACGACCAGCGACCGTCTTAATCCACCCTATCGATCTGCGCCTTCTGCAGCTTGTCGGAGTAATCCACATAGATCGACTTCCACTCGGTATAGAAGTCAATCGCTCCGAATCCACCTTCGCGGTGGCCGTTTCCTGTAGCCTTCACGCCGCCGAAGGGCAGGTGCACCTCAGCGCCAATCGTTGGCGCATTGATGTAGGTGATGCCGGCATGCAGGTCGCGCATGGCGGTGAACGCCTTGTTCACGTCTTTGGTGTACAGCGCGGACGACAATCCGTACTCGATGTTGTTAGCGATCTCGATGGCGCTCTCCAGGCTGTCGCACGGGATGATGGAAACCACCGGCCCGAAGATTTCTTCCTGGGCGATGCGCATCTTGGGATCGACGTCGATGAACACCGTCGGCTCCAGGAACCAGCCGTACTGGTAGTCGCCCTTATCCAGCCGATGGCCGCCGCACTTCATCTTGGCGCCCTCGGACTGGCCGATCTGTACGTAGTCCAGGTCGGTCTTGAGTTGGGCCTCGTTGACTGCCGGACCCATCTCCACCGTCTCATCCAGACCGTTGCCAACTTTCAGCGCCTTGGCGCGCTCCACGTAGCGCTCCACAAACTCGCTGTAGATGCCCTTCTGCACGATGATGCGGCTGGTGGCGGTGCAGCGCTGTCCGGTGGTGCCGAAGCCGCCCCAGAGCCCGCCGTCAATGGCCAAGTCGAGGTTGGCGTCATCGAGCACGATCATGGGGTTCTTGCCGCCGAGTTCGAGCGAGCAATGCTTGAAGCTCTTGGCCGCGGTGGTACCCACGATCCGGCCTACGTCGGTGGAGCCGGTGAGCGAGATGGCGCGGACTTCCGGGTGCTCCATCAGCGGAGCACCAATGCGGGAGCCGAATCCAGAGACGATGTTGATCACGCCCTTGGGCACACCCGCGTCACTCAGAGTGCGCACCAGGTTGAAGGTCGAAAGCGGCGTGTCCTGGGCCGGCTTGATCACGCAGGTGTTACCGCAGACGATGGCGGGCAGCAGCTTCCAGGAGGGAATTGCCATGGGGAAATTCCACGGCGTAATCATGGCGCACACGCCCAGCGGCTGCCGGACCGCCATGGCGAACTTGTTGGGCAGCTCTGACGGCGTGGTCGGGCCGAACATGCGGCGGCCTTCCCCGGCCATGTAGTAAGCGGTGTCGATGGCCTCCTGCACGTCGCCGCGGGTCTCCTTGATGATCTTGCCCATCTCGCGGGTCATGTCACGCGAGTACTCTTCCTTGCGCTCCATCAGCATCTCGCCAGCGCGATAGACGATCTCGGCGCGTTTCGGGGCGGGCACCAGGCGCCACTTGGCGAAGGCGCGCTTGGCGGCATCAATGGCGGCGTCCACGTCCGGCTTGCCGGATTTCTGGAAGATGCCGACCACGTCGCGGGTGTCGGCGGGGTTGCGGTCTTCGAAGGTTTCCCCAGTCGAGGACTCGACCCATTCGCCGTCGATAAAGTTCTTGAAAACCCGGGTGCGGGTAGCGGTGCCCATGATGGTGGGGCCGGTAAGAGTATCAGTAGCCATAAGGCCTCCTAAGAGATGCTGCAAGCTATCTATGCTACAGGCCGGGCAGGGGCCGGGCAAGTGAGGGAGGTCACAGTCGCCCGTGCCTTGGCGGCAATGGAACA
The DNA here is from genome assembly GCA_020073165.1 of Terriglobia bacterium. Lineage (GTDB taxonomy): Bacteria > Acidobacteriota > Terriglobia > Terriglobales > Acidobacteriaceae > JAIQET01. Next base: position 400,445 of record JAIQFP010000001.1, read on the forward strand.
TCACGCCCGGCCGGTGTCAGCGAGCGTCCAAAGGCGGAAGAAATCCCTTGACTCTGGAGCGAGTTCCGGGGTCTACACTGAAGCCGTGGGCGTGAGGAGCAAGCCGGCATTGCGTTCGGGAGATCTGGCCAAGCTGGTTGGGATCAGTCCTGACACCCTGCGACTCTACGAGCGCAAAGGTTTGTTGACGCATCCACCGCGCTCCGCGAACGGCTATCGTTGCTATCCACCGGAGATGGTGGATCGAATCCGCCTGATTCGCGCGGCGCTCTCGATCGGCTTTACGATCGATGAACTGGCCGAAATACTCTCCTTGCGCGACGGCGAGGGCGTCCCCTGCGCGCACGTACGCGACCTGGCCGCTACCAAGCTCAGAAACCTGGAGCGGCACATGCGCGAGCTGATGCAGCTGCGTGAGCAGCTACGCACAGTGCTCAAGCAATGGGATGCGGCGCTCAAAAAGACTCCCGCCAGCCGGCGCGCAGGACTGCTGGAAGCACTGGCAGCCACCTCCGGGGGCCACGGCCGCACCCTGCCTGCGCACCTCTACTCGTCTCTAGCCAGAAAGTCTTTTCAGAAGGAGTAAGCAATGAACACGAATTGCACACGACATCTGACTGTAGTGCTTGCTGTGCTGGCGTGGATCGCACCGGCGAACGCACAGGAAACCGATAGCCACCATCAGGCCGGGAACGAGGATTCGCGCCATCAATGCTCCATGATGGGGATGAAGGACCGGGCAGACAAGGGCATGGGTTTCGACCAGGCGAAGACTACACACCATTTCCTGTTGAAGCGGGACGGCGGCGTGATCCGCGTCGAGGCCAATGATGCCAAGGACACGGAAAGCCGAGACCAGGTCAGGATGCACCTGGCGCATATCGCTAAAGCTTTCGCGGCCGGAGACTTTGATATCCCCATGTTCGTGCATGACCAGACGCCGCCCGGTGTGCCGGTGATGAAAGCCAGGAAGGACCAGATCAGTTATCGGTTTGAGGAGACGAATAGCGGCGGCCGAGTGGTCATCGCCAGCAGCGATGCGGAGGCGTTGGCCGCCATCCACGAGTTCCTGGTGTTCCAGATTCGCGAGCACAAGACCGGAGATAGCTTGACCGAGCCATAGTGGCTTTGGGCGGTGAACAATGCCCTGGCGACCGCGAGGCAGGCGAACCTCAGCGCCCCCATCTCGCAGAGCGGGCAGCCAGCCGCAAGCGAAGTTTTTGGGTGGCCCGAAACAGCGTGCTCTTCACCGCTTCCTCCCTGCGGTTGAGAATAGTGCCAATGGTGCGCAGCCTCAGCCCCTGATAGTGCCTGAGCTCAAAGACAATGCGTTCGTGCGGGGTGAGGTTCCGCAGGGCCTGCGCCACGCGGAAGTTCATTTCGCCAAGCAGGACTTGCTGTTCGGGGTCGGCCGTGCGGGTATCGGGAATTTCGTCGAGCAAATCCAATTCCTGGCCTTCTGCATTCACGGCAACGGCAGGATTTTCCTTACGCCTGTTTGACTTGCGCAGGTGGTCAAGGCACAGATTGCTGACAATGCGATAAATCCAGGTGGCGAAGGAACACTCGAATCGGAAGGTGTTGAGTTTGCTGTAAGCCTTGAGAAAAGCCTCCTGGTAAATGTCCTGGGCGTCGGCTTCCGACTTGGTGAGACGAAGCGCGAGCCCCAGAACTGCTCGATCGTGTTGGCGCACTAATTCATCGAAGGCCAGGGGGTCGCCCCGCTGGGCTTCTCGCACTAAAACCATGCCGTCGAAACAAGGTGCACTTTCCACTGCTTTTTCCTCCACCGTAAGTCTTGCGTGCCCGAGGGATACTGAAACACTTCGCGGCCTGTGCCCTCATCTGACGCGCCCCCCGGCCTGGCGTCAATGCACGCCGCCTTGTCTCCTCATAAACGATACATTTCCAGCCAAGTGATAGATTCTGCACAACGTTGAGCTGCACATCTTCCAGGAGTTATGTTGGGTCAAGGCGTGCTAGACTTCGTGGCAAGCAAAGTGGGGTATGGAGCAGCAGCGGCAAACGTCGGTGGTGCGATTTGGAACCTATGAGGTCGACCTGCGCGCCGGAGAACTTTGGAAGGCGGGGATAAGAATCAAGGTGCAACAGCAGCCGCTCAAGCTGCTGGAGATTCTCCTGGAACACCCTGGGGAGATGGTTACCCGGGAAGAATTGCGGAGCCGGATCTGGCCGGAGGAAAGTTTTGGAGATTTCGATCAGGCCGTGAACGTGGCCGTGGCGAAGCTCCGCGGGGCGCTCGGAGACTCGGCCGACAATCCACGATACATCGAGACCCTGCCGCGGCGGGGCTACCGCTTTGTGGCGCCAGTAGCGAGTCCGTCATCGGATTCGCGAAGCGACGGCGAAACCATTGGGCCGCTGCCGCCCGAAACCCAGCCGCACGCCAAGAAATGGCGGAGGCTGGCAGTGGCCGGGTTGTTGGTGGCCGTGGTTGGCCTGGGTTCGATCTATGTCGTGCAGCGCAATAGCAGCCGTGCGGCCGACAACCGCAGCCGGATCATGGTCGCCGTCTTACCCTTCGAAAACCTCAGCAACGATCCCGAGCAGGAATACTTCAGCGACGGCTTGACCGAGGAAATGATCACCGAACTGGGGCGGTTGAACCCGGAGCAACTGGGCGTGATCGCTCGAGTGTCGGCGATGCAATACAAGCACGCCAGCAAGAGCGTGGCGCAGATCGGGAAGGAATTGGGAGCGGCTTACGTGGTGGAGGGAAGCGTACGGCGTTCCGACAAACGGGTGCGGGTGGCGGTCCAACTGATCCGGACGCACGATCAGGCCCACGTCTGGGCAGACTCTTACGAGCGCGAGATGCGGGACGTTCTGGGCCTGCAGCGCGATCTTTGTGAAGACGTGGCGCGAGAAATCCGGGTGAAGTTGGCCCGCAGCCGAGGCCCGGCGCCGCAGTCTGCGAGCCCCGAGGCGCACGAGGATTACCTCAAGGGCCGCTTCTTCTTCAGCAAGAGGAACAGCAACGAGAACGCTTTGCGCTACTTCCAGCAGGCGATCGAAAAGGACCCAAACTATCCGCTTCCCTATACCGGGCTGTCTGACCTTTACCAGCTGTCGGACGATCCGCAGCTAGCCCGCGAGTCGGTGCAAAAGGCGCTAGAACTGGACGATCAACTGGCCGAGGCGCACAATTCGCTGGCCGCGCTACTTTACCGGTTTGACGGGGACTGGGCAGGGGCAGAAAGGGAGTTCCAGCGTGCACTTCAGCTTGATCCCAACTATGCCTCTGCACACCACTGGTATTCGATGTACCTCGGGCTGCGGGGCCGCAAAGCCCAGGCGCTGGCCGAGGCCCAGAAGGCGTACGAACTGGATCCGTTGTCCCCGGTGGTGGGCGCCAACCTGGCAAAAATCCTGCAGGAGGCGGGTCAGGATGACAAAGCCATCGAGCAGGCGAAGAAGACCTTGGATCTGGATCCTGACTCCGCCGTGACCCACGCCGTGCTGGGCGTGATCTACCAGGACAAACGAATGTACCCGGAAGCCATCGCCGAGTACAAAGCGGCGGTGCAACTCGGCGGCCCGCCGGGGGAAATGCGCGGACTTCTGGGGTATGCCTACGCCGCTTCGGGAAACCGGGTGGAGGCAGAGAAGATAGTCGGAGAGCTCAAACTGTTGTGGCCGGGGCATGCTCATGCGGCGCTCGACCTGGCGGCGGTATTTTCAGGCTTAGGGGACAAGGAGAAGGCGCTGTACTGGTTAGAGAAGGCTGATGAAAGGCATGTGAGCGACCTGATTGAAATTGAGCAAGACGCAGATTTCGCAGAACTACGCAGTGACCCCCGTTTTCGGGTGCTGGTGCAGCGTGTGGGCGCCCCGAAATGAGGGGTTGCACCCTGTCTCGGGTCGTCGTCGAGGCCCAGAATCGCCCCCGATCCCAGACACACTCCCGGACATGGCCGCAGGTGTGGTTGACCCAAGTTGATTACCTGTATCCGCCCAGTTAAGCTTGTGATAGGGTTGAAATTACCCCATATTCTCTAAGTTTGGCTGGTTCTCATTGGCCCCGGTGTCCTCGAAGAGCAAATCGGGAATCCACATTGCGTGGAAGACAGTCACCTATCGCAGTGTAGCCCTGGTTATTTTGGGTGTGCTGCTGGTTTTCTTCGCAGGCCTGCATTTTGCGTTTCCGCAGTTCACGGAAAACGGGATCAAGGCGGCCGACAGCCTGGCTGGACATGTGTTGGAGGCAGTTGCGGGGGCGGCGGGGGCTCCCGCCAAGTCCGGCCCCATGAACTCGCAGCAAGCGCACATTACCGCGCTGGACGGCACTGTGCGAGTGAAGAAGTCGAACAGCAATAGCTGGGTGACCGCTGACTACAACGTGCCGCTGGAAAAAGGCGATGTGGTGCAAACCGGTTCGGAGGGCATGGCCAAGATCGTCTTCAATGACGGCACCAACTACACGGTGAAACAGGATTCCCTGATCGTGATCGAGGAAAACTCGGCCAACGAGCAACAGCAAACCAACGTGGCGGTGGCGGTCAGCACCGGCACGGTGGACTTGGCGACTGCAACCTACGTGCAGGGTTCCAAGTCGCAGGTCATCGTAGCGGGAGCTACCGCCTCCCTGGCGCCGGAAAGCGCGGCCATGGTACACAATGATCCCAAGGCCGACCAGCACGAAATTCTCTTGAAGAAAGGTACGGGCGAGGTAAGCCGCAACGGTGAGGTAGTCAGCCTGTCAGACTGGGAGAAGGTGAGCTTTGCCACCCAAGCTCCCAAGATGGAGAAATTGAAGGAGATTGGGCCGCCGACGCCGATTTCTCCGGCCAACATGATGCCGATTTTCACCTCCGAAGACGCCAAGGCGATCGAATTTTCCTGGACGAAGATGCCCAATGCCGTAGGATACCGGCTGCGTATTTCGCGCAACCCCTACTTCTCCTCGACCATCGTCGACCGCAAGGTGAACACGGCGGACGTCGAGGTGTCCGGTCTGCCGGAGGGGGCCTACTACTGGCTGGTGCAGTCCTACGATGCCGCGGGCAAGGAGTCGGTGGAGAGCGAAAAAAACCGCTTTACCTTGATTCCCAAGGAGACGAACACGGAGGCCATCAACCTGGAACTGGATCCCTTTATCCAGCATGGGCATGTGCTGGAGCTGACGGGCAAAACCGAGGTGGGAGCCCGGGTGATGGTCAACGGCCGGGAAGTGCCCGTCATCGGGTCGGATGGCAAGTTTCATTACTTCATGCCCCCGCTGCCCACGGGGGAGAGCGTGATTACCATCACGGCGCAAAACGCCAAAGGAGGAGTCAACACGCTGCAGAAGAAAGTGGTGATCCAGTGAGGGGACAATCCTGGCTGAAGACTACTGAGGGGCACGAACTTTCGTTTACGGCAATGGCTGGGTTTATCTCATAGAATCAAAGACAGTCCTCGTTATTACACGAAGGCAATGAGCGGGTCGCGTCCCGGGATGGACAGCGGTCCGAGAACCAAAGAGAGAAGTGGGGTTATGTCATCGAACGGTTTTCACTCCAGCGCAACGCGCTTGCACAACCTGCGGTCGCTGTTCAGCCTTTTCTCCAGCGACCTGGCTATCGATCTGGGCACAGCCAACACGCTGGTGTACGCGCGGGGCAAGGGCATCGTGGTCAATGAGCCTTCCATCGTGGCCCTGAACAAGAACACCAACGAGGTGGAGGCCGTGGGCAAGGAAGCCAAAGAGATGTTGGGCCGCACGCCGGGCAACATCGTGGCCATCAAGCCCATGAAGGACGGCGTGATCGCCGACTTCAAAGTCACCGAGAAGATGCTGAACTACTTCATCCAGAAGGCGCACAACCGCAAGATGCTGGTGCATCCGCGCATCGTGATTGGCGTGCCTTCTGAGATCACGCAAGTAGAGAAGCGTGCGGTCATGGACTCCGCCTATCGCGCCAAGGCCAGCGAAGTGCATCTCGTGGAACAAGCCATGGTAGCAGCGATCGGCGCAGGGCTGCCCATCACCGAACCCAGCGGCAACATGGTGGTGGACATCGGCGGCGGCACTACGGACATCGCAGTCATTTCGCTCAGCGGCATCGTCTATTCGCGCTCCGTGCGCATGGCCGGCAACCAGATGGACGAAGCCATCATGAATTATCTGAAGCGGAAATATAACCTGCTGATCGGCGAGCGCACCGCGGAGCAGATCAAGATTGAAATCGGCAGCGCCTATCCCATGGACAAGCCGCTGACCATGGAGATCAAGGGACGCAACCTCATTGAGGGCGTGCCCAAGACCATCACCGTAGACGACAGCGAAGTGCGCGAATCGCTCAGCGAATGTGTTTCGACCATCATGAATGCGATCCGGGTAGCACTGGAACGTACGCCGCCGGAGCTTTCGGCCGACATCAGTGATCGCGGCATCGTGCTCACGGGTGGGGGCGCACTGCTGAAGAATTTGGACAAGCGCATCCGGGAAGAAACCGGGTTGCCGGTTTCGATCGCCGACGATCCACTGTGCAGCGTAGTGCTGGGTACGGGCAAGATGCTCAGCGACTTCAAGCTGCTGCGGAAAATTTCGATCGAGTAAATGGTTTCGAGTTTCGGGTTTCAAGTTTCTGGTGTGCTTCTCCACCGTCTCCGGCCAGCCCGACCGCACCTGCATGGCGCCGCCAACATTTCTCGAAACTTGAAACCGGAAACTTGAAACTGGTGTTGCATGGAAAACCTCATCACCCGCTACCGTAACGTCACCATCCTAGTGGCAGTCTTGTTTGCGCAGGTGTTGGGGTTGGCTATGCAGGTGAAACGCAACACGGAAAATGAGCCCACCCGCCTGATCCGCATCTGGGCAGTCAATGCGGTCACTCCGTTTGAAAAGGTCATCGTCTGGTGCCAGCGCGGCACGGCAGGGCTCTGGCACAACTACTTCTACCTGCGCGGCGTGCGGCAGGAGAATCGCGACTTGAAAGCCGAGATCCAACGTCTTCGCCTGGAGCAGGTGCGCTTGAGCGAGGACGCGGAGCAGGCGCGCCGCTTGCAGGTGCTGCTGGGCTTCAAGGAACAATTTATCTCGAAGACGGTGGCGGCGCAGGTGATTGGCTCCAGTGGCAGCGAGCAGTCGCGTTCCGTTTACATCGACAAAGGTGCTTCTGCCGGCATCAAGCCGGACATGGCGGTCATCACCTCCGACGGGGTGGTGGGCAAGGTACTGCGCGTCTACAACAGCAATACCGCCCAGGTGCTGCTGATCGACGACCAGACCAGCGGCGTGGGTGCGATTTTGGAGAAGTCGCGCCTGCAGGGGGTGTTGCGAGGTACACCCGCCGGCGAGGTGGTGCTCGAGAAAGTGATGTCCGACGAAACCGTGCAGCCCGGGGAAGCGGTGCTGACCAGCGGAGGCGACCGCATTTTTCCCAAAGGCTTGCCGGTGGGCACGGTTACCAAAGTGTCTTCGGGCCCAGATTTCTTTCTCAGTATCCGGGTGAAGCCGGCCGCCAATCTCAGCAAACTCGATGAAGTGCTGGTGGTGACCAGCGTGGAAGAGAAGGAACCGGCTGTGAATGAGGCGGGGCCGATGCGCGCGGCGGATATTCTGGCGCAGCGCTTGCCCTCGGTACCGGAGAAGCCGTCGCCGGACGCCAGTAAACCGGGTGGGACGACGGGAGCGACGACGATCGTGCAGCCCCCGCCCAGACCGGCCAAGCCGGAGACTGCCGGAACTACGAGCCAGAAGCCAAGTGTGGCAGGTGTGCCTCTGGGTCAGGCCGGGAGTGCCAGCCCAAAACCCAAGCCGAGTGATGTAACCGTTGGCGCTAAAACCGCAAACACCACCGCAGTGACGACCAAGCCGGCCAGCAGCGCACTGATCAAGCCGGCCACGGAGCAGAAGCCTGTGCCTCCGGCGGTCAAGGTGTCGGACCAAGTGAAGACGGCGGGAAGCGAAGCGAAGCCAGCGGCAAAGCCGCCGGTCGCCAAACCTAAACCGCAGCCTGTCGAGCCGCAGCTCGAGCCGGCTCCACCGGAGGACAAACCTCACTAGCGTGCCTATCACTTACACATCGCAGGAGCAGGTGGAGGTCTACCGGTTCAGTATTCCAGCGGCGATCCTGATTCCACTGATCGCGGTCTTTCTGCAGGCTTTCGTGCCGTTGAAGCTGGGCTTCTTCTCCATCTTCGACCTGCCGCTGCTGGTGGTGATCTTTTTCGCGGTCGCGCGGCGTAGCCCGGTAACGGGATTGCTCACCGGGGCCGCCATCGGCCTGCTCCAGGACTCGCTCACCCATCAGCCCATCGGGGTTTACGGCATCGCCAAGACCGTGGTGGGGTATGGCGCCTCCTCGCTGGGGGTGAAACTGGACGTGGAAAACGCCGGCTCGCGCTTCCTGGTGACCTTGTTTTTTTATATTGCCCACGAAATCGTCTATTTCGCCGTGGCCCGCGGGCTGGTAGGGTTGACGCTGCAATGGAGCTGGCTGCACGAGTTGGGCTCTGCCCTGGCCAACGCCCTGTTGGCTGTGGCCTTGTTTGCCCTGCTGGACCGGTTCAAACAGCGGACGTGAAGGGCAGATGTCGGCCTCCAGTCGAGGAACTCTCGATGACTATCTAGTTCGGGAGCCTAGTCCGCGCACATGGCTACTTCTTGTCCCAGGACATGCTTCCAGGGGCACTCCTCGCTTTTCAGCTTGTGCACGGCCGCCTGGACCTTTTGATCGGTCCCAGAATCGCGCACCCACACCACGCGGAAGCGGGCCTGCCGGTCTCCGTAGCCGACGCCAATGAGATCGTGGGTTCTGATCTTTTGTTCAATCCCGGAGAGCAGGGCTCCGCTGCCACTAATGTTGCGAGCGACAGCGTCCTGCACGAAAAGCGCGCCCGTGGCATCGATGCCCCAGACGCGCACGGAAAGATTCACTCGGGTTCGCGGCTCTTTTCGGCGCTCATTCATAGACACGGTTCGTAGCTCGAAGAAAAAGGATATGAGACTCCTCACAGTATCCCGGAGGAGAGCGAGAGACCTCTGTGATGTGGGAACTTTCTCGCAAGCGGAAGTAACCCAAGCATCATTACAGGGGTCATCGTTCGGCCACGAGGCAGCGGCGGATTCCGGGCGCGGTGGCAGGCCGGGGGGAGCCAGATCTCGGCTGCAGCACGCACTGGTGCGGAGGCAGCGCCCGTGGGATGCTTCTCCCACCGTCTATGCCCTTCCGTCACTCAAGACACAATCCCCCTCACCCGCTCAAAGGGCTACAATACAGTCAACTTCCTGAAAGGGCTGCCTGGCCGTGGAAATCCACCACTGCAATGTTTCGCCAAGGGTTGACGCCCGGGGTCTGAGGTCCGACGTCTGATGTTTGGCCGCGATGAAAAAGTGTCGCCTGTCCGGCTCACCGCGGTGCAGTACATCATCTTGGGCATCTTCCTGATCTTGGCTTATGGACTCTGGCAGCTGCAGGTGGCGCAGAGCGACAAGTACGCCACGCTGGCGGAAAAGAACCGCATTCGCAACGTCCCCATCCTGGCGCCGCGCGGCAAAATTCTTGACCGCGAAGGGCGCACCATTGTAGACAACTACCCTTCGTTCACGGCGCTGCTGTTGCGCGACTCCTCCCGCGACCTGCTGGGCGATGCCGATCTCATTGCGCAAGGCCTGCACCTGGATGCGAAAGAAGTGCGGGAGCGCATCCGGAAGTTCGCCGCCGTGCCACAGTACCAGCCGATCTATCTGAAGGATGACATCACGCCGGACGAACTGGCATTTATCGAATCCCACCGCAACGAGTTGCCGGAGCTGGATACCATCATGGCCCACCGCCGCCTGTATCCGCGCAACGGCTTCATGGCGCACCTGGTCGGCTATGTGGGAGAGGTCAGCGAGGAGATGCTCAACTCACCTCGCTGGGAGCTTTACAATCCGGGTGACGTGGTAGGGCAGTCGGGAGTGGAGCAGGAGTACAACCAGATCCTGATGGGGAGGAATGGATTCCGGCGCGCGGTGGTGAACAGCCACGGCAAAGAAGTCGGCCGACTGGATGAAACCCCAGCGGAACCGGGCAGGCAGCTCAAACTGACGGTGGACATTGACCTGCAGATTGCCGCGGAACAGGCGTTGGAAGGGAAGAACGGAGCCATCGTCGCCATGGACCCGCGAACCGGCGAGATCCTGGCCATGGTGAGCCGCCCCACTTTTGATCCCAACGATTTTGCCGTGCGCATCTCGCGTGACGAATGGAGCAAGCTGGTCACGGACGAGAACCATCCCTTGCTGAACAAGGCCATCCAGGCGCAGTTGGCGCCGGGATCGGTGTTCAAGATCATCATGGCGACGGCGGGACTGCAGGAGGGCATCGCGCAGACCATGCATGTCAACTGCAATGGCGGCGCGAATTTCTATGGGCGCTATTTCAAGTGCTGGGTAGTGGCCGAGCATCGCGTGCACGGCCCGGTCGAGATTCGAAAGGCCATTTACCAGTCGTGCGACGTGTTCTTCTACACGCTGGCGGAAAAGCTGGGCATCGAGCGCATCGCCAAGTACGCGACCATGCTAGGGCTAGGGCAGAGGACGGGCATTGATCTGCCGCAGGAAGTGACCGGGGTGATGCCTTCGGAGGAATGGAAGATCCGCAACTTCAAGCAGAAGTGGTATGCAGGCGAAACCATTTCCGTCGGCATCGGACAGGGGGCGGTAGCCACGACACCCATTCAGTTAGCACGCGCGATCGGCGGCATCGCCAGCGGGGGAGTGTTGCGCCGGCCCCATGTCGCGTTCCCCGATCTATTGCCCGCCAACATCCGGCCTGTCTCGGATGGGTCGGGCGAGGTGAACATCGGCCTCGATCCCAACAACTGGGAATTGATCACCGACGCCATGGCCGATGTGGTGAACCCCGGGGGGACGGCTCCAAGCGCGCACCTGCAAGGCATCGATTTTGCCGGCAAGACCGGCAGCGCGCAAACCATCAGCAATGTGGCCAAGGCGCGGTTGGTGAACGGGAAATCGAAATTCAAGGACAACGGCTGGTTTGTGGGTGTGGAGCCACGGCGCAACCCGGAGATTGTGGTATGCACCTTGCTCGAGGAAGGCGAGCACGGTTACCTGGCGGCGCGCGCCACCGCGCAGGTCATCAAGGCGTATGTGGAGAAGCAGCGCCGGCAGCCGACCAAGGTCGCCAAAGGCGACGGCAAAGTGGAGGTGGGCGCGGTGTGGAACGCTTCCGACGATGACGGTGGTCACGAAACGGTGCGCGGTGGACACTTCGCCATCAACGTATCCAAGAAGCGCTTGCCATTGGCCGTGGCAGCGCCGGGAGTGCATTAAGGCTCTAGGCTTTGGGCTTTAGGCTCTAGGAGCCTGCCGTAGCCTAACGCCTAGTGCCTAGAACTTAGAGCCTAGTACTGATGTCACGCTACGTTTCATTCCGCGACTTCGACTGGCTGTTGCTGGTGTTTGTGCTGCTCATTTGCGCGCTGGGCGTGGTCGAGATCCGCAGCGCGACGGCGCATACCAAGTTCGCAGGCGCGCACATCAAGCAGCTCTACTGGATCGCGGGTGGCCTGGCGGGGATGTTTCTGATGAGCCTGATCAACTATCAGGTTCTGCTCGACCGGGTGCACTGGTTTTACATCGCGGCCATAGCCTCGCTCATCACGGTGATGATTTTCGGGCAGAAGTACCTGGGCGCGCGGCGCTGGATCAAGATGCCCGGAGGGGCGCACTTTCAGCCCTCGGAATGGGTGAAGCTGATCCTGATCCTGGCGGTGGCCAAGTATTTCGCCGACCTGCACCAGAAGGAACTTTCCTGGGGAGACTTCGTCAAGGCGGGCGCGATGGTGGGCGTCCCCATGCTCATGGTCCTGGTTCAGCCCGATCTTGGGACGGCGCTCACCTACATTCCAATTGCGGTGATGGGCTTGTTCCTGGGAGGGCTGCGGGCGAAACAGGGTCTGGCGGTGGTGCTGCTGGCGGGATCCATGATGCCGCTCGCCTGGCACGTCCTCAAGCCCTACCAGCGTGACCGGCTGACCGCCTTCCTGGAGCCCGAGGCCGACCCCCAGCATACCGGCTACCAGGTGATTCAGTCGCTTATTGCGGTGGGGTCGGGGGGACTTTGGGGCAGCAGTGCCGGGTCGCAGACCCACTTGGCGTTCCTGCCGGTGCCCCAGACGGACTTCATCTTTGCAGCTTTCGCGGAGGAACATGGATTTGTAGGAGCATTGGGGGTGATGCTGTTATACTTCATAGTGCTGATGCGTTTGACCCAGAACGCGCAAACGGCGCCCGACCGCGCCGGCACGTTCGTGGTCATGGGGCTGGTAGCTGTGCTTAGCTTCCACGTCCTGGTCAACGTCGGCATGGTGGTCGGCTTTATGCCGGTTACCGGAATACCCTTGCCGTTAATGAGTTATGGCGGGTCTTCCGTCCTGTTTATGTTTCTGGCGCTGGGGATTGTAATGAACGTTCGTATGCGCCGCTTCGTTAACTGAAACAGAGGAAGAAGGCAAGGAAAGCAGCCGCGCCTGCCATGCGCGGCAGAAGAACAAGATCAAGATCACGATCGCCCTCGCGTAAAGAGGGCACTCACCGGCCGGAATGCAGTTTGAGGCCGGGCAGGATTGAAGCCAGGCGTTGCCAGGCGGGTAACGGCCCCCTCCACGGAGAGAGCGGTCACAAACCTGGGACAGCGCCAATGCGATAAGTGCAAAAGATTTCCAAGCTTGTGCAACGGATTGGGTTGCGGAGAAAACTCCGAAGCCCCAGCCGTGCCCTGAACGGGCCGGCCATCGCATCGCTCCATCCTCCCTGTCCCTACCTGCCTTTCGACCGGTGAACCCTGCGGCCGCTTGACGGCGCAGAAACCGGAGTCCGCATGACCAGAGAATTATTTGTGTCTTCCACCCCGCATGAAACCAGAGTGGGACTGGTGGAAGACGATCAGTTAGCCGAAATCTACCTGGAACGTGAGAACGAGTACACCCTGGCCGGATCCATCTACAAGGGACGGGTGACCCGGGTGCTTCCCGGGATGCAGTCCGCCTTCGTTGACATCGGCCTGGAGCGCGATGCTTTCCTGTACGTTTCCGACTTCATGGAAGTGGAAGAAGGGGACGAGGTCGAAGAAGTTCCCACCAATCGTCCGGCAGTCCCAGAACCGAGACACCAGCCACAGCCCCAGGTACAACCACGGATGGAGACCCAGTCGTTTGTGATCGAGGGTCCGGATTTCCCCGAGGAAGCCGAGGCTGCGACTGAACAGCCGACACAGTCGGCTCCGAGCCCGGAGGGCCGTGAGGGGTCGAACGACGAGGATCAGAGAGACAACCGCGGAGGTTGGCGTGGGCGTCGTCGTCGCCGCGGGCGCCGGGGAGAACGTTTTCCCGAATCGAAGTTTGCCCGGCCCGCCGCCGAGACCCCGCGCGAGGCGCCGCGCAGCGAACGTTCCGAGCGCAGCGAACGCAGCGAACGCAGCGACTATGGCCCACCGCCCGGATACCAGCCGATTATTTTGCCGGGAGAGTCGATTTCCAAGTACCAACGCCTGGCGCAGGCGCAGCCCGCCTCGGCGGAGCAGCGCACGGAACTAACCAGTCCTGTGTCCGAAGGCCAGGAGACGGCTGTCCCAATCGCTCAGACTTTCCCCGGAGACGAGCCTTTCTTCGCCGCGCCTGGTCCGCAAGAACATGAGGAGCACCGCGAAGAGCAGCGTGTTGAAGCGAATGTGGAATCCCATGCTGAGACCGCGGAAGAGGCGTGGGACCGCAAGCAGAAGCGACTCCACCAGATGAACGTGGCTGCAGTGTTTGGGGGGGATGCAGCCGAGGAAGAAGACCTCGAGGAGGCAGAGGACAAGCTGGTTGCCGTCCCCGAGCATTCGGACCAGGCCCCGACCGCTTCTCCCGCCGGCACTCTTGAGGAAGAAGAAATTGACGACGAGGAGGCCGATCTCGCCAACTACGTAGAAGATCTCGAGGAAGATGCCACGTTCGAAGAGTTGGAAGAGGAAACTCGTGCCGCAGAAGATTACCGCGAACATGGCGGCCCGGAAATCGCGGCCTCGGGAGAACCGGCAAACGAGACGACAGAGGCGTCCGCCTCCGAGGCCCTTTCCACCGAAGCCACCGAGAGCGAAGGAGTAATCGACGAAGCCGCCGAAGAGGCGGCCGAGGAGGAAGAAGAGGAAGCGGAACTTGAGGAAGCCCAAGCCGAGGCTGAAGCCATTCTCGACGCCGAAGCTCGGGGCAACGGCACGGCGGAGGCGCGAGCGGAAGTCCGCGCCCCGGCGGGGACGGCGCCTTACACGCAACGCGCGGCGCGTCCGGGGTTCGATCGCCGCGGCCGCGGCCGGCGCGGGGGAGGGCGCCGATTCCAGCGCCGCCGCGAACCGCAACAGATTCCGCAGATCACCGATCTGCTCAAGGAAGGCCAGGAAATCCTGGTGCAGATCGCCAAGGAACCCATCGGCAAGAAGGGCGCTCGCATCACCAGCCACGTCGCCCTGCCCGGCCGCTTCCTGGTGTACATGCCGACCGTGAACCACACCGGCGTGTCGCGCAAGATTGCGTCGGAAGAAGAGCGGCAGCGGCTGAAGCGCATTATCCAGAGCGAACGCGAAAACGGGCACGGTGGCTTTATTGTGCGCACCGCGGCGCAGGGCGCCAACGAAGACGATCTGCGCGCCGACATCCGCTTCCTGAAGGGTCTGTGGACTGAAATCAAGAGCCGCGCGGAAAGCGGCAAGGCCCCGGCGTTGATCTACCATGACCTGAACGTGGTGGAACGAGTGCTGCGCGACCAAGTCACCTCCGATTTCTCCGCCATTTGGGTGGACACGGAACAGGAATACGAGCGCATTCTGCGCTTTGCCAACCGCTTCCAGCCGGCGCTGGTACGGAGAGTGAAGCTCTACACCAAAGAGACTCCGCTGTTCGAGCAGTTCGGACTGAAGGAGGAAATCGACAAAGCACTCAAGTCGAAGGTCTGGCTGAAGAGCGGGGGCTACATCGTGATCAACCAGGCCGAGGCGCTGGTCGCGATTGACGTCAACACCGGCAAGTACGTGGGCAAGACGGCGCGGCTGGAAGACACCATCGTCAAGACCAACGTGGATGCCATCAAAGAGATCGTACGGCAGATTCGGCTGCGCGACTTGGGCGGCATCATCATCATCGACTTCATCGACATGGACGAGCGCCGCAACCGCCAGAAAGTGATGCAGGCGCTGGAAGAGGCGCTGCGCAGCGACCGCGCACCCTCGAAGACGCTGCAATTTAACGACTTCGGGCTAGTGGCGATCACCCGCAAAAGGGTGAAACAATCCCTCGAGCGCACCATAGGGTCTCCATGCCCGTACTGTCAGTCAACGGGATTCGTGAAGTCGGTCAACACCGTGTGCAACGAGATTTATCTGGAGATGCGCAAGATCGCCAAACACCTTGAACATGCCGATGTCATGTTGCGCGTAAATCCCGAGGTGGCCAAGGCACTGAAAGCCAGCAACGGCCGCGCGCTAAGCGAAATGGAAGAACTGACCAAGCGCACGGTGATTGTGAAGAGCGATCCCGCTCTGCACCAGGAGCAGTTCGACATCACGTAATCGATAGGGAGCGCGCAGAAATGGATGGCGTGGGGACGGGTCTCCGGCCCGTCCGCTCTCTCTTGCGAGAAGTTGTCTACCCTTTGTGCCCCAGCATCCGCGTCACCAGGTCCACCCGATCGTGTAGTTTCTCCATCGAGGTCTTGACCGCTTCAGCCTGAGGGAAACTGCCTTGTTGGGCCGCTTGTTCCCTCATCTGATTGGCTTTGTTGTTTTCGGCCTCGGCAATCTGCAGGAGAACGGCGAGGGAATCCGCGTGAAGCCTCCAAAGCGTGCGCGAATTCTCGTCACGCTTCAGTTCCTCCAGTTCGGTGGTGATGCGTGCCACTAATGCCACCAAACGCAGCTGGGAGCGGGCGATGGTGGCCCGCAAGCTGATCTCCTCCAGGTAATCGGCGCAATAGGCGCTGGCTTCCGCCGGGGTCAGCGTCAGGTTGAAATAGCGCATGGGCACAACCTGGCGGAACTTGGGATCCGCCACGCGCACAAAAACGCGAATGGATTCTTCCACCTTGAGAAGCTTGGTTTCCTCGATCTTGAGTTGCTGCGGGGTCACCGCTGCACGCATGGCTTCGAGGTCGACGACGGGCGGTCTTACGGGAGTGCGGCCTCCGGCAGTCGCCACGCCTCCAGGTGTCGCAGCCGCGGCCATGGCCGCCAGACGCGCGGCTCGCCGGATCGGGGGCTGACGCTCCAGCGTCCGTCGCAGGTCGGAAACGCGGCGAAACTTCTCCAGCGCCTTGCTGTAATCCATCTTCAGCAATTCTGCTTCTTCCATGGCGGCCACATGTTCGACAGTGACATCCACCCCATCCACCGTTCCCAGAATGCTGCCGCCCTGTTCCTGGAGTTCCTGCGCAAACCCTCGAATCTCTTCGGTGGCCGCATGGAACAACGCATCAAAAGTCTTGCCGAAGGCCGCATTGTAGGGCGCAACTGTCGCCAATGCCCCGGGATGATAAAAAGACGCGTCCAGCGACTGCTTCAGTTCGCGCACCCGTGGAATGATGCCCGAATCGAGCAGCGCGTTCAGGTCCTGGAAGCCATGCGCTTGCTCCCGCAGCGAGTCAAAACCGTGCAGCAGCTGCACGTGCTCGTCGGCAAGCGCAGGCACGTCACTGTCGGCGAGAATCTCAATCAGCGCAATCTCGAACGGCGGCAGCGGAATGGACCCATCCAGCCCATAGCCGCGGCGCTCCCACTGGCCGGGCACGCGGGGATGGCGGTAGAGAAAGGTTGCCACCAGGTCGGTCTTGTCGCGGTTGGTGTCGCTGAGATCTTTCTTACGAACCAGGTAGCGCAGCAGGGACTCGGCAATTTCGGGATCAGTCTCGGCGGTCAGCGCGCGCCGTAGCATGGCCGGCGTAAGGGCCATGTCGAGCAAACGCAACCATGCTCGCATACGGGCCAGCGTCTGACGGACATCGCCTTCGTTCTGCTGGAGGGAAATGGCTTCAAGGCCCTGCGGGACCGGAACCTCAGCTTCGAGATAGTCCTGCAAAAGCTTCTCGTAGAAGCCCTGTACAGTGGCCAGGATGGCAAGGTCCCATTTCGGATCTTCAACCAAGCTCCACTCCTGCAGACGCTTCCATCGGAAGCTTGAATCTGGAGAAAAACACAATAGCTGAATAAAACTATCACGGCTTGGCGCCCAGGTGTGTTCGTTACCGTGGTTACCAAAGTTACGGAATTAGCGGGGAATTTGGGACTGGGTGTCGGTTTGTGCCGGGAGAGGTCTTCCCTAGGAGCAGCATCGTAGCCGGCGGGACGATGGCGCTACTTCTTTAGACCTTTCAAAATCTCGCGGGCGGCGTTAGCGCCCGAGCCCCCGGTCAACCCCGCGCCAGGGTGCGTGCCCGACCCGCACAAATACAGGTTCTGAATTGGGGTGCGGTAGCGCGCCCAGTCCAGCAACGGACGCATGGTGAAGAACTGGTCAAGGGCCAGCTCCCCGTGGAAAATGTGGCCTCCGGTGAGGCCGTAGGTGTCTTCCAGGTCCTGCGGCGTGATGATCTGGTGCGTCAGAATAAGCTCAGGCAGGTTGGGCGCGTACTGCGCGATCGTCTTGACTACCGTGTCGCCTAACGCGACGCGCTGACTCTCCCAGTCACTGTTCTTCAGCTTGAAGGGGGCATACTGCACGTAAATGGACATGACGTGCTTGCCCGGAGGCGCCAGCGAGGGATCGGTTAGCGAGGGGATGGCGATTTCCAGATACGGCTGGCGCGAGAAGTTGCCGTACTTAGAGTCGTCGAAGGCGCGCTCGAGGTAATCAATCTCGGGACCGATGTGAATGCGTCCACTCAGCGCGTCGGTTGAGCCGTTCAAGGCGGTGAATTTCGGCAGGCCGGAGAGCGCCAGGTTGACCTTCGCCACCGTCCCCGGTGTGCGGTAATGCTGGAGCTTCATGACGAAATCAGGCGTGAGGTGGGTGGGGTCGACCAGTTTGAGCAGGGTGCGCTTGGGATCAGCGTTGGAAATGATGGCCTTGGCGCTGATTTCTTCGCCGGTGGAGAGCACGACGCTGGTGGCAGCACCGTCCTTCACCCGGACTTCAATCACTTCGGCGCTGGAGCGGATTTCGGCGCCTGCCTGCTTGGCGGCGGCAGCCATGGCTTGGGTCACCGAGCCGATTCCGCCCGCAGCGAAAAACGCTGAACCGGCGGGATGCTCGTCGCCGGCTGCGCGAATGAGAAGAACCAGGCTGCTGCCCGCGGACCAAGGACCGAAGAACGTGCCGAAAATGCCGCGCGCCGCGATGGTGGCGCGCAGCAGTTCAGTCTCGAAAAAGTCCGCGACCAGATCTGCAACTGCCATGGGGCCCCAGCGCAGCAGGCGGTACATGTCTTTCTTGCCCAGCTTGCGAATGGCGCGCCCGGTCTGGAGCATGCCCCAGAGATCGCCTTTGCTGGGGTCATCGATGTTGGGCGGGGCGAGGGTGAGCGCTTTCCCGATGACCCGGCCCATCTTGCCGAGCGAGTCTTGAAATTCGGGATACTTGGCGGCGTCTTTCTGCGAGAACTTGCCGATTTCCTGCGCCGATTTTCTGGCGTCGTTGTAGAGGAGCAGGGCGCGGCCGGTGGGAGAAAGTGAGACGACTCCAATCTCAGGCGTGATCAGTTTTAAGCCCTGTTTCTCGAGCTGCATGTCGCGCACGATGTCGGGACGAATCGGTCCGGCAACATGGGCGAGGATGGAGCAGCGGAAGCCGGGGTGAAACTCTTCGGTGATGGCAGCGCCGCCGGGCTGGGCGCGGCGTTCCAGTACCAGCGGCTTGAATCCGGCTTTGGCCAGGTAGAAAGCGGTGACCAGCCCATTGTGGCCGCCACCGATGATCACGACATCGCGCCGTTCGGGCATGGGCTAGGCCGCTCCCTTGAAGTCTTTGAGGATTTCGAGCGCCGCCAGACGTCCATTGGCACCCATGATGCCGCCGCCCGGGTGGGTGGCAGACCCGCACATGTAAAGGTTCTTGATGGGCGTGCGGTATTGCGCCCAGCCCGGCACCGGACGCAGGAAGAAAAGTTGCTCCAGTGAAAGCTCACCCTGGAAGATGTTGCCTTCGCTAAGGCCGAAATCGCGCTCCAGGTCGAGCGGCGTCAGCACCTGCTTGTGCAGGATGATGTTCTTGATGTTGGGCGCGTGCTCGGCGATGGTATTGATCACGTTGTTGCCGAAGGCTTCCTTCTGGTCGTCCCAGTTGAGCCCGGGACGCAGCTTGTAGGGCGCATATTGCACGAAGCAGGAAAGAATATGTTTGCCCGGGGGCGCCACTGAAGGATCGGTCAGCGTGGGAATGACCATGTCAATGTAGGGGCGGCGCGAGAAGTTGCCGTACTTGGCGTCATCGTAGGCGCGCTCCATGTACTCCACGCTGGGAGAGATGGAAATCGCACCGCGCAGGTGAGCACCGGGCCCGGGCATGCACTTGAAATCGGGCAGGGCATCGAGCGCCAGGTTCACCTTGCCGGAGGAGCCGCGGAACTTGTAGCGGCGGACTTCGTCCAGGAAACTCGCGGGAAGGTCGCCATCCTCCATGAAGCGAATGAAGGTGAGGCGGGGATCAACGCTGGAAGACACGATGTTGGCATAGATTTCATCGCCGTTTTCGAGCGCCACACCCTTGGCGCGGTTGTTCTTAACGATGATCTTGGCGATGGGAGCCTCGGTGCGAATTTCGGCCCCGGCTTCGCGAGCGGCGTCGGCGATGGAATTGGAAATCGCTCCGGTGCCACCACGGGCGAATCCCCAGGAGCGGAAGGCGCCGTCAATTTCGCCCATGTAGTGGTGCAGGAGAACATAAGCCGTACCCGGTGAGCGCACGCCCAGGAACGTACCGATAATTCCTGACGCCGACATGGTGGCTTTGAGCACGTCGGTCTCAAACCACTGGTCGAGAAAATCCACGGCACTCATGGTCATCAACTGCACCTGGTTGTACTTGTCCTCGCTCGACATGCCCTGAAAGCGCTTGCCGATAAAAAGCAGCTTCATCAGTTCGCGCGGGTTCAAGGTGTGGGGATCGGGCGGCACCATGCTGAGGATGGGCTTCACAAAGCGGCACATGGCCTGCATGGACTTGCCGAACTCCTCGTAGGCTTCGGCGTCGAGCCGGGAGTGGCGGGCGATCTCACGGCGAGTCTTGCCGTGGTCATTGACGCGCCACAGGTAGTCACCGCTGGGCATGGGCGTGAAGGTGCCGTCGAGTGGCAGGATCTCCAGCCCATGGCGGGGAAGGTCGAGGTCGCGGATGATCTCCGGGCGCAGCAGCGAGACCACGTAGGAGCAGACGGAGAACTTGAATCCGGGGAAGACTTCTTCGGTGACGGCGGCGCCCCCGAGCACATGCCGGCGCTCGAGCACCAGAACCTTCTTGCCGGCGCGGGCCAGGTAGGCGGCGTTGACCAGGCCGTTGTGGCCTCCGCCGATCACGATGACGTCATACTTGGAAGCAGCCATTCGCTTCTAACTCCTGGCGTTCAGCCCTCAGCGTTCAGCTCAAATCAAGCAAGGTGCGAAATCCTTTGACTGGGATTGTCTGTTAGCACAAAGAAAGCGCAGACGTACGATAGCACCGCGGCGGCTCAGAGGCCACTGGGCAGAACGCTCCACTCGATGAGAATGCTGCGCATAGAAGAATTTTGCCCGCTCATTCTATCTGAGCCTCGCGGCTTTGTCTGCATAAAGCTGAGTTGCCCCGATGCCGACTCGCTGCATATAATCCGCTTGCGGCAATCATAGGAGAAACCCTTGCCCGTCGGCACTGCATTCCACGAGAGAACCTTCGCCCTCTGCCACAGCCTCAGCTACCGTGAGTGGTCGGGATACTACACGGTCAGCGTGTACGAAGTGCACCACGAGCACGAGTACAACGCCATCCGCAATGCCTGCGCGCTGATTGACATCACCCCGCTCTACAAGTACCTGGTCAGCGGGAAAGACGCGACCAAGCTGGTGAACCGCGTGATCACTCGCGACATCAACAAGGTTAAAGTGGGGCAGGTGATTTACTGCTGCTGGTGCGACGAGCAGGGCAAGGTCATCGACGACGGGACGATCACGCGGCTGGAAGAGAACAAATATCGCTGGACCGCCGCCGACCCCAGCCTGCGCTGGTTCCGCCAGAACGGCCTGAACATGGACGTCCAGATCGAAGATATCTCGGAGAAAGTCGCGGCACTGGCGCTGCAGGGACCCACGTCGGGCAAGCTGCTGAAGGCGGTGGCGGAGGCCGACATTGCCAACCTGAAATATTTCCGGGTAACGCGTGGCAAGATCGCAGGCGTGCCGGTGGACATTTCGCGCACGGGCTATACCGGGGACCTGGGGTACGAGATTTGGGTACCCTGGAACGACGCGGTGAGAGTGTGGGACGCGCTCGCGGTAACGGGAAGGCAGTTCGACCTCCATGCAGCGGGAATGCTGGCGCTGGACGTAGCGCGAGTAGAAGCTGGATTGCTACTGATCGAGGTGGATTACATCAGCAGCAAGAAGGCGCTGATCCCGTCGCAGAAGTATTCTCCGTACGAGTTGGGATTTGGCCGCATGGTGCACTTGGAGAAAGAGAATTTTGTGGGGAAGGCCGCGCTGGTGCAGGACAGCAAGAACGGCGTGGCACGGCAGTTGGTAGGCCTTGAGGTGGATTGGGTGGAAGTCGAGGAGTTGCACGAAAGGTTTGGTTTGACCCCGGCGGCACCTAGCCAGGCTTCGCGCGTGGCGGTGCCCGTGTATGTGGGCGAGAAGCAAGTCGGCAAGGCGACGACCACGGCCTTTTCTCCGCTGCTGAAGAAGTTGATCGCCCTGGCCAGCGTGGACACCGCGCATTCGCAGGTTGGAACCAAGGTGCAGATGGAAATCACCATCGAGGCAGTGCGGCAGCGCGTGACGGCGAGGGTCGTGAAGTTGCCATTCTTCAATCCGGAGAGAAAGACGGCGGTGCCGGTGTGAGTTCCTAGATATCCAGCGCTTCAGATGTCGGCGGGACCCGGCGCTACGTCCGCGCAGCCCGCCTCTTTCCCGCCCAGTAAATCCACGCCCCCATCAGCACCAGCAATCCTGACAGCCCCACCACCTTGAGCACCGCCAGCGGTTTGTTCGCTTCATCAGGCTGAGGGATCACCGACATCACAATGGCAAACGTCGTGGTCATCAACCCCACGACGGCGACCAGGCGCGCGACTCGCTTTCCTCCCGGTACCCGAATCACATCCGGCCCGGCCGGTTCGCGCTGCAGCTTGATCATTGCCGCGAACAAATATGCGAATGGGATGAAATATGTAATCACGCCCATCGCCACCAGCACGTCATAGGCGCCCTTGATGCTGGTGCCTGCCTGCCCCAGGAAGATGAAAAGTACGCCGAAGGCCCATTGCGTCAACAAGCCTACCCACGGTGTCTTCCATCGCGGATGCAGCGCGCCGAACACCGGCGGCAGAAAGCGGTCCAGTCCGGCCACGAACGGCAACCGCGCTACCGCTGCCAGGTACGCCCCGGCTGCGCCGACGTTGCTTAGCGCAATCAGAAATGCCGCAAACGGAATCACGCCCTCGAATCCAATGCGGTGCGCAGTGGCCGAGATAGCCTGCATCAGTCCTTGCAGGTTTCCGACTTGCGAAGCCGGCAGCGCCACCAGCACGCTCAATGTTCCCACGATGTAGCACACGGTCACCGTCGCGCCCGCAATAAACAGCGCCCAGGGGATGGTGCGGCGAGCATTCTTGATCTCGTCACCCATCAGCGAAGCGGTTTCGCAGCCGGCAAAAGCGTAAATCAGCACCGACCAGAAAATGATGTCATTGAAGTGCGTGCTCGGGATCATGGAATGCACGGTCAGGGGCGTGGCCGCGCCGTAGCGATACCACGCCACTCCTCCCATGATGATGATGATTCCCACCGGAATCCACATGGCCAACGCGCCTAGGTTATGCAGCCAGGTGCCGACGTCGAGGCCGAACACGTTCAGCAGCGTCGCCACCGTGAGCGCCGCCAGAGAGAACAGGATGTAGAACGTCGTGTTGTTGGAAAGATGTCCCCAGGCATCTTGCCGAACGTAGAGCGCATTACTGGCGGCGAAGTAAAGCACGGCAGGGAAATAAGGCAGGTTGCAAGCCCAATAACACCAGGCCGACATGAATCCCGAGAAATCCCCGAATGCACGCTTGGTCCAGACATACAACCCACCCTCGTTGGGATAACGCGACGACAGCTCCAGCACTGACAGCGCCAGCGGCGTATAGAAGAAGAACCACGCCCCAATCCATATGACGATGGAACTCGGCCCGGCCGCCGCTGCGGTCGCAATCCAGCGCAGGCTGATGCCGGTGACCACGTAGAACAGCACCAGGTCGCGAAATCCCATCACCCGCTTGGGGCGGTTGGGGTCTTCGGCTTCGGCGATGGAGACGCCGGGGGAGAGGAGGCTGATGGGGGCTGGTTCGCCGGCGGATGCGTCGGATTCTGGCAATCGTGTATCCCGGAGTCAGGCCTTTGCGAATGCTAGTGAAAAGGAGTCAGAGAGATAACACCGATGGGCGGCGAGGGCAAGATGAATTTTGGGGAACAGCGACCCGCTATGTGATATCGGAACAGGGGAATGAGAAAAAATCCGGGCGCGACACGAATTTTTCATAGCATTCCACGCATACCCAATCGCGGCCGTTGGTGTATCCGGTAGAGTGGTCTGGGTCGTTGGATTCGCAGCAGGCCGAGGAGAAGATGCTCGGTCTCAATGAAAGGCGACCCATACTCAGAGGCTTCATACCGGGCAAAGAAAATCACCCGCCGGGCCTTCTCGGTGTAGCGTTCGAACATTACCTACTCCACAGCTACTTTGCGGCTGGCGCGCTTCCAATACAAATACCCCGGCACTCCAATCAGCACGATCGCAGTTCCCCAGAAGGCTTCGGTCGGCCGGGTGATGATTGTGTTCAGTGTCCACGCCGCGCCGATCAGAATGTAGATTCCCGGCAGCCACGGGTATCCCGTACAGCGGTAGGGGCGGGGGATGTCGGGACGCTTCCAGCGCAGAATGAAAAGGCCAATCACCGTCAGCGTGTAGGAGAGCACCATGCCGTAGATAACGTATGTATAGAGCTGGTCGTACCGCCCGCTGACGGTCAACAGTGCAGCCCAGACTCCTTGTCCGATCAGGCTGAACGCCGGCGTCCGCCACTTGGGATGGATCACCGCCATGCGCTTGAAGAAGACCCCATCCTGCGCCATAGCGAGATAGACCCGCGCTCCCGACAGCGTGCAGGTCGCAGCAGCGCTGAAGCAGGAAATTGCGATCGTAGCGGAAAGCCAGACCGCCGCGCCCGGTGAAAACAGCGAAGCAGCAGCGGCGTGGGCGATGGTCTCGTGCTTGGCGACTTCGCTGAGCGGCATGGCGTAGACGTAGGTCATGTTCATCGCCATGTAAATCACGCCCACCACCAGGATGCCCAGCACCATGGCCAGCGGCACGTTGCGGCGCGGCTCTTTGACCTCTCCCGCCACCCATGTGATGTATACCCACCCGTCATATGCCCAGAACACGGCGATTAGCCCAATCCCCAGCGCCGAGATAAATTGTCCCGGGCCCAGGCCCATGCTCAGGCTCACACCGTGTCCGCTGAAGTTTCCCCAGCTTCCCTTGCCGATGGCGAATCCCAGAACCACGAATGCTGCCATGGCGGTGAACTTGGACCAGGTAGAAACATTCTGCAGAAGCGCGCCCCAGCGCAGCCCAACCACGTTGACGTAAGTAAGGAGAAGAATCAGGACCAAACCGACCACGTGGGCACGCGTGAAGGTGATACCAAACGCGGCGAACACCACGTGCTCCTGCGAAATCACCGGAATGATCTGGCCCATGTACGCCGCTGAGGCCACCGACAGGGCCGCAATCGTGCCTCCGTTGGCGACCGCGAACAGCATCCACCCGTAAAGAAAAGCCACCAGGTCGCCGTAGGCTTCGCGCAGGTACACGTACTGGCCGCCGGAGTCAGGGAACATCGAGCCAAGCTCCGCAAAGGCGACGCAGGCGAACAGGGAGACAACTCCGCCCAGCACCCAGACCAGCAGGAACAGCACCGGTTGCGGAAGAGGGCCGGCAATGTCTTTGGCAGTCAAGAAAATGGACGAACCGATGATGCCGCTGACCAGCAACAGGACCGAGTCCAACAGCGAAAGGCCGCGGACCAGGGTTGGTTTGGATTCGGTCTGCTGGGCAGATTGCGTGACGGCGGGAGTGTCCATGAGTTATCCGATGCCGAGTTCGTCGGGCGATTCCAAAGGCGTGCCGCAACGGCGGCAAATCACCGCCGAGCAGTCGCCGCAGGTGAGAGGATCTGTGACCTCCTGCGCGCATTTGGGGCAATATAGGGGTTCGGGCTGCGGCAGCGGAGTTTGAGCCATTGAGAGGAGAACTGTAGCATAGAATCTGTCCGAGACTGAGAACCGAGAACCGAGAACTGAGAACTGCATGTCCGACAAAACACCGACTCCCGATAAACGGTTGCAGGATGAATTCAACCGCTGGGCCCAGGCCGGTAAGGGCGAGAAGATGGAGCGCCATCATCTCGACATCACCGACAAAACCATCCGGCTGATGGATCTTCGTCCCGGCGAGCGCGTGCTCGATTTGGGATGCGGCTCCGGCTGGGCCACGCGCCTGCTGGCGCGGCTGGTGGCGGAAGGCCCGGAGGGTTTCGGCCAAGTCGTGGGCATCGATGTCTCCGACGAGATGATCCGGCAGGCGCGGGCGGTGTCCAAAGACTTCGACAACATTCTTTACGTCTGGGGATCGGCGGAGAAGATTCCGTGGGAGGAGAACTTCTTTGACAAGGTTCTTTCGGTCGAGTCGTTCTACTACTACCCGGACCAGGACCGGGCGCTCCACGAGTTGTTTCGCGTGATGGCGCCGCACGGGCGGCTATTCATCCTGATTAATCTTTACAAAGACAATCCTTACTCCTTGCAGTGGGTGGACAAACTGAAGGTGCCGGTGCACGTGCGCTCGGCGGCAGAGTACGTGGAACTGTTGAAAGCCCACGCCTTCGAGAAGGTGGAGACGCGGCAGATCCCGGATGACACGCCCACACCGGACGATTACAAGACGACCTCGTTTCGCAGCCTGGAGGATTTGCGGGCGTTCAAGCGGACCGGGGCGCTGTTGCTGATGGCGTCGAAGCCGGACTTGCGGACGCCGGCGCCGGGGTACACGATTTATTGATCGACTTTTTCTCCGCTTCCGAGATCAGGTAGACGGCGAGAATCCCGATCTCCGGATCGATGGGATGGCGGTAACGGGCGTGGGGAAAGACGAAATAATACACCGCCGGGTACGAGAGAATGAGCCAGAAGAACAGCCACGCGCCGGGCTTGCGCCTGCGCAGGGCGCGGGCGAGCCCCCAGAAGCACAGCACGGAAGAGGCCAGGAACAGAGAGTTCTTCACCTCCGGCGGTGGAAACTTGGAGAGCTTCGGCGTCCCGGCCCAGTAGTAAACGAACTTTTTGAAACTCACCCACAGGAAGCGCGCCGGATCCTGCTTGATCCACTCTAGTGCTTGGCGCTTGCGTTCGGCAACGTAAGCGATCTCTCCCATCTGACGGTACTGCGCCAGCGCGTACACATTCTGGGTGGGGTGAAGATAAAACATCCAGGTGCCGTCGGCCCAGGGGCCGTTGCCCATGCGCAGTTCGGCGCCGAAGTTGGAGCGCAGGAAAACAAATTGTCCGAACGTCCGGTAATTGCGGACCAGCCAGGGTGTGATGCAGGCAAAGAAGAGCACCGAGGCGAGCACCACTCCCGCCAGCGAGCGCTTGCCGCGCTTGGCGCGGTGGTACCACCCCCACAGACCGGAAACAGGCAGGAATGCCAGCAGCACCGGACTGTTCAGCGCGGCCACACCCCAGAGCAGGCCGAATTGCACCCAAAGCTTGAGCCCATCTTTTTCCTCCATGGTGAGGGCGAGCCAGAAGATAGTGGCAATGAGCAGGGCGGAAAGACTGGTCTCCCACACCCAGTGCGTACACCAATAGATGGCGTAAGGTATCACCACCCAGGTCCACGCCGACCACACCGCCACCTTCTCGCTGAAACATCGTTTCGCGATCAGGAAGATCGGGATTGCGGTGAGCGCGGAAAAAATGCTGTTGATAGTCAGCAGGACAAACGCCGAAGCGTGCGAATACACGCCAAACAACCGGAAGACGCCGCTGATGAGAAAGGGGTAAAGCGGTGGCTCCCAGGCGGTGGGGCCGGTTTGGATGTCAAAGGGATTGCTGAACCCGTGACCTTCGGCGATGGCGCGGCCGATCCTCCCCATCTCCCAGCCGAAGCCGAAGTTCTCGTCGCTGGTACGGAACTTGTAGGTGTGGGCAACGACCATCCAGCCGAAACGCAGCGCGAAGCCAATCACCACCATCCAGAAAAACGAGGTGCGCGCCTGCGCCCACCAGTGGGGGCGGGGGCTGAGAGTGTACGCAGGCTGAGTGGTGGTTACGGTGCTGGGCATGTCAGGGCGACAGTCATTTGTATCCGATTGGATGGGCTTGGGCAACCTCTCCAAAAGAAATGCGATTGCAGAGGAACGTGGATGATCATCAAGTGTTTTGGTATTGGACAGGAAGGCGCGATCACGCAGCCGGTCAGGACTTTGTTGTGGGAATCCCGATTTTTTCGGCCATCCTCACCAAGTCAGCCAAAGAGTCTGCGCCCATCTTTCGCATGAGTTGGCCGCGATGGACCTTTGCCGTGGTTTCACTGGTTCCAATTTCGGCGGCTATTTGTTTATTGGGCCGGCCGGAAACGACCAAAGCCAGCACCTCCCGCTCCCGCGGTGTCAGCGATTCAAAGCGCTCCCGCAGGGTGGCAATCTCCGCCTCTTGCAGGCGTCTGACATGGTCCCGCTCCAGCGCGAACTGGATGGCATCCAGCAGGTCCTGATCGCGGAACGGCTTGGTCAAGAACTCGACGGCTCCCGCCTTCATCGCCCGGACCGACATGGGGATATCGCCGTGCCCGGTGATAAAGATGATCGGAATATGAATGTTGGCGTCGGCTAACTGGCGCTGGAAGTCCAGCCCGCCGGTGCCGGGTAACCGGATATCGAGGACCAGGCAACTCGGCACCTCAGGTCGCTTCTGCTGCAGAAATTGCTGAACCGAGCCGAAGAGCTCGACCCGCAAACCTACCGATCGGATCAGGCTCCTGAGCGCATCGCGGATGGATGCATCGTCATCGATCACGAATACGATGCTATGCGGCTCGCTCATGGGAACTATCGGCTCTTGGCAAGGTGAATTGAAAGATTGCTCCGTGTAATGACCCGGGCGTAGCCCACAAACGGCCGCCATGCGCTTCAACAATGGAGCGGCTGATGGAGAGTCCCATTCCAATCCCCTGGGGCTTGGTGGTAAAGAATGGCTCGAAGATACACTCTGCATCTTCCGGATCAAGTCCGCTTCCCGAATCTTGAACTTGAATCAAAACATGTTCCGGGGACCCCACCGACTTGATGAGCAAATCCCGCGGCCGGCCAGCGATCGTACTCATCGCGTCGATGCCGTTCATGACCAGGTTCAGTATCACCTGCTGCAGTTGAACGCGATCTCCAAGCACCACGGGAAGATCGGCGGCCAATTCCGTCTGAACGGTAACCCCGCCTTTTAGAAGCTCGCTGGCAGTCAGAGCCAACACTTCTCGGATCTCTTTATTTGCATCCAGTTGTTCCAACGGAGGCGGGGCCTTCTTCAGCAGGGCGCGAATTCTGGCAATCACGTCGCTGGCGCGATTCGCGTCCCCGACCACCCGGGTCAAGGCTTCCCGCGCCTCATCCAGATTGGGCGGTTGTATAGCAAGCCAGCGTAGGGAGGCACTGCCATTCGCGACGACCGCCGCCAGCGGTTGGTTGATCTCATGCGCAATGGATGCCGTCAACTCACCCATGGCGGCGATGCGAGTCACCCGCGCCAATGTGGCCTGCGACTCCTGCAGTGCTTGTTCGGCGCGTTTGCGTTCGGTGATGTCCTCGGCGATACCAGCCAGGCGATAGACCTGACCTTTCTTGTTGCGGACGGGAAATGCGCGATCCAAAATCCAGCGGACGCTTCCGTCAGGGCGAATGATCCGGTACTCGTGCACGAAGGGGACATGACTAGCGAAAGAGCGCTCCGCGGCTTCGCGGTCTTCGGGATGGATCGCGTCCAGGTAGGACTCGGGAGCTGCATACAAACTCTGGCAAGGGCGGCCCCACACCTGTTCATATGCCAGACTCACATAGAGGAGGCGGTGGCTGGGCACGTCCCTCAGGTAAAACACCTCGTGGATGTTCTCTGCCAGCTGACGGAAGCGTTCCTCACTCGCGCGTAACTCTCTTTCCGCTTGCGCGCGCTCGGTGATGTCGTGAGCCATGCCTCGGACGATGGGGAACGGAACTCCCTCAACGCGAAGTGTGTTGTCGTAATCCCAGATCCTCCGCTCTCCCGTTCGCGTGATGACGGCCATCTGACCCTTGTCCGCGCCCACCGTCTTCATTCTGGCCAGGTATTCGTCGAATTTCTCGCGATATTCCGGGGCTATGATATCGCGCATGGAAATTGCCAGCAGTTCGGCAACTTCGTACCCCAGAACGCGCGCTGGAGCAGGGTTACATGAGAGCAGCTTCCCTGCCAGATCGTGGGTGCACAACAGGTCTTGGCTGTGTTCGACCAGGTCGCGGTAGCGATCTTCGCTCTCCCGCAGCGCCTCCTCCATGCGGTTGCGCTCCGTGATCTCGGCCTGCAGAGCAACATTGCTTTCGGCAACGGCTTCGGCGCGGGCATCTGTCTTCACCAAAGCAACTTCGGCTCGCTGATATTCCTCCACTAAGAGGAGCACAATGCCGACGGAGATCCCGCACTCGGCAACCAAGTCGATCGCAAAAAGCGGCTGGCTCAGGAGGAGAACGGGAGACACCACGGGGACACGGGAAACCAATTGACTGAGGTAAACCGAACTGTAGAACATCTGGTCGAAAGCATAGAGTGAGCAGAATCCACCGGTGATAACCGCCGCAACCGAACCGGTTCTATGCCATTTCTGCAGAAACACCCATGCGCAGAAGAACAAGCTGGCCGTGAGCGCCAGCGTACGCGGGAGGGTGCGGAGAGCGAAGCTGACCATGGGCCTATCCCGGTAAGCCAGGGCCGCCGCAAAGATCAGAACACTGGCCACCAGTGCCGCCCAGATTCCTGCCCGCAGCCAAACCTGTCGAGGTTTGATCGGTCCCCGTAAAGTGCTCGCTCCGAATGCCAGCAAAGGGATCTGGAGGAACCCGCAGACCAAGGCCGTCAGAATCAGGCTCCCTCTGAGGATGGTCCAGGCCGGAGCCAAGTAAAGAGCTAAGGCCCCGAAGCACAGGTATCCGCCGAACGCAGTCCACGCCCAGGCCCACCATCGGAAGAAGTCTTGTTTGCGAAGCCGGGCGTAAAGGGACCACAGCAGCACTACCAGGAAAATAGTGAGCAACAGTTGCTGGTCCACAAACATGCGCGTAGTGGCCATTGTCAGTCTCACAGAACGAGCGACTCCCGAACGGCCGGCCAGTGGCAGCCCACGGGAAGCGGCAAGCGCAAGGCCAGCATCGAGACATAGTGCGTCTTCGAGATGCCCGCTCCCATCGCGGTAGCGCCGCCGGTCATCCATCGCCAGCGTCCCGCAAGATCAATTGCCAGGTAGGACAGAGAGACAGCGATCAATGCCGAAAGCGACACCAGGTAATCGTATGGGCTGGTCATCGGCGCGTTGGGGGAGATCACCACTAAGGATCTCCTTCGCCGGTATAGGAGAGACTCCAAACCTCACCGCACGAATCAACAACTGAAGTGGCACAATACATGACTGCCTGAAATTCCTTACGCTCGCGACCAGGAGTCCACATCCTGGCCCCACTGAGACATCTGCGGCTGCGCCAAAACCAGGGTGTTGATTGTCAACTTTGCTTTAGCCAATCGCAGAGCTCGCTGTGGAACATGCCGTATAGTTCAATCTGTCCGCACTCTTCACATATACCGATCGAGACCGCCCCAGAGTAAACCGGCCCGTCCGGAACATGTTGATGTGAGAAGTCTATCTCCACCAGGCCGCTAACCCTATGGGAATGCTGACAAGTTTCCAGAGCCATTCCCCCCTGACCGCCCGCAGCTACCACTTTAACCCGACTTTGCGGATCACTAACCGCAAACCTAAATCAACGGGATGAAAGCGACGAGGAACTCCCGATAACCGTGTCAATCTACACCCGGAGCTTGAATTGTCAAGGGTTGCTTCCGCTCTCCCCGCCAGCCGCGCGGTTCAAACCGGACTGCCGGGACGATACAAAGCTGCGCGACGGTTAGTGAGAGGATCAACAAACCACTGTGGGCAGATACCACACCAATAGTGCCGGGCTCATCCCCAGCTCACTCCAACAGAGAGCGGAACTGGAGTTACCCACAAGGTAAGCTAAACCTTTGTAAAGCCTAACCTTACGAACGTAAGGCCCATCTTTACCAACGCACAATGGATACCCCACCACGCGCGGTGCTACGTTTCACGACGAAGCTCGAGGAAGGCTGACGTGTCGGAAACCTTGTTATCTCGGTGTTCGCATTTCATCACGAAGTCAACCTTCTCTTTGCAGAGAAAGATAGTTCTATCTTTCTCAAGGAGTCGAGGGATGCAAGAGGGGATCAACTGGGAGTTTATCTTTCCGGAAATCATCGGTGAAAGTCCTGCATTGAAGCAGTTGCTGCAGCGTGTAAAGGAAGTAGCGCTCAGAGACGACAAGGTGCTGCTCGTCGGCGAGGCCGGATCGGGCAAGGAGTCGATGGCCCGGGCCATTCATCGTATCAGTCCCAGGAGGAGGGGCTCTTTTATCAAGGTCAACTGCGCGGCGATTGGCGCTGGACTCCTGGAGAGCGAACTATTTGGAGACGAAGAAGGCATATCGCGGGACAGCAGCGGACCAAAGATCGGCCGGCTGGAATTGGCAAACGAGGGAACGCTTTTCTTGCATGAGATCGCGGACTTCCCGCTGGAGCTTCAGCCTAAACTGCTTTACCTGCTGGAGCGCCGGGAATTTGCACGAAAGGGGAGCACACGCAGCATCCCTGTGAATGTGCGGTTGATCGCGGGCACCAGCTACGATCTGGAAAAGCGAATCGCTGAACATCGGTTTCGGCAGGATCTGTACGATCACCTGAAGCCGTCGCTTATCCGGGTTCCGCCGCTGCGCGAACGACGCCAGGACATTCCCTTGCTGGCGGATTATTTCGTGCGAAGGTTCGCTCGCCGTATCAACAAACGCATTGCAGCCATCTCCGTCGA
Organism: Terriglobia bacterium; assembly: GCA_020073165.1. Taxonomy (GTDB): domain Bacteria; phylum Acidobacteriota; class Terriglobia; order Terriglobales; family Acidobacteriaceae; genus JAIQET01. The sequence continues at coordinate 432,836 of JAIQFP010000001.1, forward strand.
AACCGCGAATACACTGATTAAATGGGACTGGCTAGGCAACGTCAGAGAACTGGAGAACTTCATCGAGCGGGCGGTTGTTACGACGGAGGGCCTCACCTTACACGCCCAACTGCCGGAGATGTGATCGGCCCCGAATGGATCAGGGAAGAGGCCTCGCCCTAGCCAGCCCGCATGGCTCGATAACGAGAATTATCCACAGAAGATCCCGCCTCAGCTCGCAGGAATCACATACTCAGCCATAGCTGCAACTCTCGGCGTCTCCAAGGGCGAATGGCCCGGGTCTGGGGCGGTCATTATATCTTGGCTTTGTGCTGACACTCGTAGAATCTGGGGTGCCCCGGGTCTCGCGGTCTTCGAGACCTGGTGCTTTTTCTGTCCTCCACTTATGAGATGGGGCGCACGTTCATGCTGCGGGCAACCGAATCCTCATCGGCAACCTTTCCCACGCATTGACTCGGACCGGACCGCGCTCGCCATACGCGGACGCACGGTAACTGCTCCAGCGCCATAACTCGGGAGACGTTACCAACCCGCGCTTCACCGGATTGCGATGCATGTAACGCAGCTTCTCCACGCGTTTGCGCTCCGTCCAAACGTTAAAATCGTAAAATCTCGCCTGCCACAGGTGAAGCGCTTGCCCCTCAAACAACGACCTCTGCTCTGCCACCTGGCGCCGTCGCCGCAGAATGCGCTGTGCGAAACGCTGCTTGACCACCTGCAG
>JAIQFP010000025.1 GCA_020073165.1 Terriglobia bacterium
GAGTCGGTTTGTTGCCCGTCGACGATCGTTGGTTCACGATCTACTTCGCGCAGATCCCTCTGGCCCAGTTCGACAGCTGGCACCGGCGCATTACGCCTTTGCCGAAACAAGGCAGCTTTTCCATGGATGAGGCAGGGGAAGGGGGAAAAAGCTCCCCTTCCCCTGCACCCCATCCCCTTACCGAAGTGGAGGAAAAAATGTCAGGGATGTGCCCAGTCTAAAATGTCAGGGATGTCCCCGGCCGTTCACCATCCCATCCAGCCCAAAGGGACACAATGGCGACAAGATTAGTTACAGCTACGCCAGCAAGGGGACGGTGACCCTCAAAGACGGCAAATTCGCCGGAGCCAAGGGCGAAGGCACCTGCCAAGGCAAAGCCAATGCCGACGGAACCGCTACCTGGGATTGTGAAGGCACCTACACCCCGGCGACGAAGTAAACCCCATGGCCCACCCTCGCCGCGCTTGCCAGAGGGTGGGCACATCATGTTTGATGGTCGCGGAGGAACGAACGATGAAGAAGGCGTTTTCAGTGACTGCAGTGATACTGGCCGCCGGTCTCATGCTCGCCGCGGCGGCGCAGGACATGACCAAGAAAGACGCGGCTCCCAAACCTGCGGCGAGCCCGTCGCAGGCGGTGCTGGAGCAGTGGAACGAGATTGGGCGAAAACTGATTGCGATGGCGGAGGATTTTCCCGAGGATAAGTACGATTTCAAGCCCACCCCCGCGCAGCGCACCTTCGCGCAGCAGTTGCTCCACGTCTCCGGGGCGAACTACTACTTCACCAATGCGGCGATGGGCCAGAAGCCACCGGGCGAGGGCGATCCGAAGCGCGAGCAGTATAAGACTCGGGCCGATGTAGCTGCATTTGTGAAGAAATCGTTTGCCGACGGCGCAGCTGCGATCAAGGCCAAAGGCGACGCGGGAATGAACGATCTGGTGGCCGATCCGTTCAGCAATCAGCAGATGCGGATTGTTGATTTCGCCTACGGCTTCATCGAGCATTCGGGCGAGATCTATGGCCAGCTCGCGGTCTATTACCGCGTAGCCGGCATGGTACCGCCGGAGTCGCGACCCAAGAAATAGCTGCGATTCAGTGCTGGTCGGCAGCGCCTTCAGCCTGCGCTCGTTCTACCAGCCACTGGTGCAATTCACGCTCGAGCGCCGGGTGAATCTCGACGATGCTGAGGCCCGCCAGGCCGCCGGGAGCGGTCCAGGCCAGCTTGGCTTTGGCTTCGATGGGAGAAGTTGTATCCGGCAGCGTGAACGAAATGTCCATCGTGGAGCCGTGAGCCAGGGTGGCGGCACACTGGACGGCCAGACCGCCGGAGCTGAGGTTAACACTGGTGGCGTCGATCTGCTGTCCGTCCACGTGCAGAACGATGGGCACTTCGATCATGGCGCGGAAGTAGCGCTGCACATGTGCGCTGCGGGACCCGAGCGCGGATTGCAGCTCTGCGCCTTGCCCGTCCCGGCTGTACTTCTGCAACTTGCGCCGCAGCGTGCGGCTGGAGATGCCCAGCTGCTGCGCGGCTTTGGCCTGATTGTTGCCGTTGCGGGCCAGGGCCTGGAAGATCATCTGCCGTTCCATGTCACCCAGGTTGCCGTCGAGCGCGGCGGTGGAAGCGTTTACCGACAGGCCGCAAATCGCTGCCGGAAGATGGCTGGCTCGAATCTCCTGGGTTCCCGGCTTCTCCTGCAGGGTGACCTTGAAAATGACGTTTTTCAGTTCACGTACATTGCCTGGCCAGTCGTAACGCAGCAGGACCTCCTTGGCCTCTTCGCTGAACTTCGCGCTGGGGGCATGCTGGTGCAGGAAGAATTCGGCGATGGGAACGATATCGTCGGGGCGCTCGCGCAAGGGCGGCACCCGCAGCGGGAACTGGGTCAGGCGATGGTAGAGATCGCGGCGGAACTTGCCGGAGCGGACTTCTTCCTCCAGATCGCGGTTGGTGGCGGCGAGCACGCGGACGTTGACCGCAACCTTGCGGCTGCCGCCCAGCCGGTAGTAGGGCACGCCATCCAGCACCCGCAGGAGTTTGGCCTGCACTTTGCCGTCGAGCTCGCCGATCTCATCAAGCAGCAGCGTGCCCTGATCGGCAAGTTCAAACAAGCCAGGCTTGGTGGCATCGGCGCCGCTGAAGGCACCCTTTTCGTATCCGAAAAGCTCGCTCTCGACCAGATGTTCGGGCAGCGCGGCGCAGTTGACGTCCACGAAGGCCTTGCCGCAGCGCAGGGAATGTTGATGGATGGCCTTTGCCACCATCTCCTTGCCCACGCCGGTTTCGCCTACGATGAGCACCGCGGCGTCGTGCTGGGCCACGCGCTCCACCATGGCCATGAGCTTGCGCATGAGCTCGCTGCGAACCACGGCGGTGGTCCCGTCCACGAGCTGCATCTGGGCGGCCGATTTCATGTTGAAAGAAAAGGCGTGAATGCCCGCGCGGGCAGAAGAAACACACGCCTCCCCGTGCACTCTTTAGCACGGCGCCGGCAATGCGGAAAGGTTACTTCGGTTTAATTGGCTGGAATCAGAAGCTTGGTGGAGAACTTATGGCCCGTGAGGACGATGCCCCGACAGAATTGCGGAAAGCGACACCCTCCGGAGACCTGCTCTAGTTCCCCCAAACCGCTGAGGCTGCCGACAGCAGGCTGAGGCCCGCGACCATCGCCGAGAGCAACAGAACCACCAGGCTCACTTTCTTGAATCGCTTCATGACTCCTCCTTTCACAGTATTCCGTTCTCTGGAACCAAGCTTGTCTGCACCAAGCTCTCAGGCTTTCAGGCCTGCTTACTCACCGTCGTCATCTCCGCTGCCATCGATGTTCTCGGCTTCATTGGCGGCGGCGATCGAACTGCCCCAGATCACCGAGTTGCCCCAGATCACGCTGTAGCCGGCGAGCGTGTCGTTGCCCCAAACTACTGAGTTGCCCCAGATCACCGAGGTCCCGGTGAGCAGTGTGTTACCCCAGATAAGCGAGTTGCCCCAAATCACAGATGTGTCCCAGATGGCGGAAGGGTCCGCCATGATGAACACATTTCCGTCGGAATCAAGGACGGCGACAGGCGAAAGCGCAGTGCCCTGGACGGTATCGTCGTTGGCCAGGGCATTGGGAATATCGAGATATCCCGCCCCCACGGTGAACAGGTCGTATTGATAGTCGGTCAGTACGCCGTCGACCAGAATCTGGCTGTGCTGCGGGAAGACCTTGTCCGCCGTCTTCATCAGGCGGGCCTTGACCACGTCTGGGGTCAGGGTGGAATCCTGATGCAGCAGCAGCGCGGCGGCGCCGCTCACCACCGGAGTCGCCATGCTGGTTCCGCTGAGCTTGAAGTAGGCCCTGGCCGCCGTTGACGCGGCGCCGTAGGTTGTCGGCGACACTTCATCCGTCTTGAACTTGACGTCGAGGGTGCTGCCGGGCACGAGCAGCGAGGCGATGCGGTTGCCGGGCGCCACCAGGTCGGGCTTGACCACGTGGTCGAGCACTGTGGGGCCCCTGGAGCTGTAGCTGGCAATGAGATCATCGCCTTTGGTGGGTGTTCCCATGGTGTTCATCGCACCCACCGTAATTACGTCAGGATCATTGCCGGGGGCGCTGATCATGCCATAGCCGTGGGTGTGGTACTTGTTGTTCCGGCCCTGGTTTCCCGCGGCCACGACCACGACCAGACCGGCCTTCCATGCCGATTCAACAGCCTGGCAGAGCGGATCCAGCGTGTAACTCTCAAAGACCGGCCGCCCTAGCGAGAGATTGACCACGCGAATGTTGTATGTATTCTTGAGTGCGATGGCCCGCTGCAGAGCCGCGATGACATAGGAATCCTGCCCGGAACCGTTGCTATCCAGCACCTTCAGGTTCACCAGCCGAGCCCGCGGAGCAACGCCGTAGATAGCCGAAGGATTATTCCTGCCGCCCGATTGCTGGCCGTTTCCGGCAATGATGCCGGCCACGTGTGTGCCGTGGCCATAGTGGTCAGCCGTATCCGTTCCGGGAACAAAACTCTCGCTGTAAAGAATGCGGGATTGACCAGTGCTTAGGTCGCGCAGGTCGGGACTGTCGGTGATGCCGCTATCGATGACGGCCACGGTGATGCCGGAACCGTCGAGGCCTGTGCGCTGAGCAACGTCGGCACCCACGGTGGCTTCGGCATAGTCCGCGGCTCCACTGAGAGAGCGGTTGGGCGAAATGTAGGCTACATCGGGATCGTTGGCCAACGCCCTGAGAGCGGCCACGGGCAGGGTAAACACGCCGCCGCGAACCGCGTTCAGCCTTTGTTGATGGACTCCGCCCAAACTAGCCAGATGCTGAAGTTGTCCGGTGGAGGGAGATTTCCGGAATTGCACGATGACCTGCAGACCTTGTCGATCGTCGCTCGCCTGGGCGACGACGGCCGAGAGTTCAGGTGACAGGCGGTGTGAACGACGAGGAGTCGAAACATCATCCTCGCGGAAAGACCGCGGCTGTGCCTGGCCGAAGGCTGCACTCATGCTACAAACCAGGAAAATTAGAACTGCGGCGCACCTACGCCAATCCGCTGAGCCGGCTGTAAGGTTCCGTCCGCGTTGTTTTGTCTCCTGCTTCATTTCGCTCTCTCCGCAATCAGGAAACTCGAGCCGGGGAATATGCCGTCACGGGTTTGAGTGCAGGTGCGGTTCCAACCGTCGGTTCAAAGTTAACATCATTAAAATCAAATATTTAGATAGATCTCTTTCAGGTTGGGAGAGGGGACATTCTGTCCCAGAGAAAGACGGCACCATCCGAAAGCTCGGCGTTAACTATATGACAGGAGGGTGTTTATGCTCCTCCGTACCAGCACAGGACAATTTGTCCGGGAGAACCCTGATCGTGGGCTGACCCAGGTATCCAATCGGGTGTTACCAAAGTTTAGAAGAAGCATCGTAAGTTATTGTCCCAAAGCGGCTTAGCTGTTATCACTTAGATTCGATCCAGCTAGGGCCTGATGCCCCCGCAGGCCATCAGGATCGTCGCGGAGGGACATGCCTGCCCGCTCACACTCGCAGTCGTGGAGAGACCTGACCCTCGGGGCCAAGGTGTTTATCAGCTTCATCGTGTTGGTGGGCACGGGTGTGCTCGTCTATACCGCGATCAACCCCACCAGCAAGAACGTGGCGAAGTTTATTTGTTACTTGCTGGTGGCGGTCCTGGCATCAAGGCTGAAGGTTCATCTGCCCGGCATCACCGGAACCATGTCGGTGAACTTTCTGTTCATCCTGCTGGGCATCCTGGAGCTGAGTTTCGCCGAGACCCTGATCCTGGGCAGCGCCGCTATCCTGGTGCAATGTTTCTACCGCGACCATCCCAGCCCGCTGCAGGTGCTGTTCAATATCTGTGCCAGCTCGTTCGCGATTGCTGCGGCCTATGGCGTGTATCACCTGGCGCTGTTTCACGGAGTCTTCGCCAACCATTCCCTGCTGCTGGTGGCGGCAGCCTCCACGTATTTCGTGGCCAACACCGGATCGATTGCGACAGTAATCGCGCTCACGGAAGGGAAATCGCTCAACAAGATCTGGGTGGAGTGTTATTTCTGGTCGTTCCCGTACTACCTGGTGGGCGCCGGAGTTGCCGGTTTGGTGGCCTGGTTCAACCGGGAGTTCGACTGGCAAACCTCGCTGCTGATTCTGCCCGCGATTTACCTGATCTACCGCTCCTACCGCCTGTACCTGGGGAAACTGGAAGACGAGAAGCGGCATGTGGAGGAGATGGCCAACCTGCACCTGCGCACCATTGAAGCGCTGGCGCTGGCCATCGAAGCCAAGGACCATACTACCCACGACCACCTGCAACGGGTTCGGGTCTATGCCATCGAGGTGGCAAAAGCCCTGGCGGTGAGCCCAGGGGAAATGGAGGCCCTGCACGCGGCGGCGCTCTTGCATGACATTGGCAAGCTGGCGGTGCCGGAACACATCATCTCCAAGCCTGGACGGCTTACTCCGGAAGAATTTGAGAAGATGAAAATTCACCCGGTGGTGGGAGCCGAGATCCTGGAGCGGGTTCGTTTCCCTTATCCGGTGGTGCCGATCGTGCGGGCACACCACGAACGCTGGGACGGATCGGGGTACCCGTTCGGGCTCAAGGGAGAGGAAATTCCCATCGGCGCCCGCATCCTCTCGGCGGTGGATTACCTGGATGCGCTGGCCTCCGACCGCCAGTACCGGCGGGCTTTGCCCCTGCAGGACGTGATGCAAAGCCTGGCTACCGAGTCCGGCAAATCGTTCGATCCGAAAGTGGTAGAGGTCCTGCAAAGGCGCTACCTCGACCTGGAAGCGATAGTGAAGGCCCAGTTCGGCGACGATGCCGAGAGCAAGTTATCCACCGAGGTGAAAGTGGAGCGCGGCACGGCTCCGGATGCGGGGTTTGAACAGATCTCGGTGCGCGAGGGGCAGGAAGCGAATTTCCTCTCTTCGATCGCGGCAGCGCGCCAGGAGGCGCAGACGCTTTTCGAGTTGAGCCAGGACTTGGGGGCCTCACTCAGCCTGGGCGAAACGCTGTCGGTCTTCTCGGTGAAGATGAAGCGGTTGGTACGCTACGATGCCATCGCCATCTACGTGCGGCGCAACAACGAGCTTATCCCCGAGCACGTCAATGGCGACAATTTCCGGCTGTTTGCCTCGCTGCGCATTCCGCTGGGCCAGGGACTCTCGGGATGGGTGGCGCAGAACAAGAAACCGATCATCAACGGCAATCCCTCGGTGGAACCGGGATACCTGAATGATCCCACCAAGTTCAGCACGCTGCGTTCGGCGCTGGCCGTTCCGCTCGAGGGCTTGGCCGGGATAGTGGGAGTGCTGGCGCTTTATCACGCGGAAAAAGATGCGTTCACCTCCGATCACCTGCGCATTCTGCTGGCCATCAGTTCCAAGATGGCATTGGCCATCGAGAATGCGCTGAAGTACGAGCAGGCGGAGAACTCCGCCACTACGGACTACCTCACCGGATTGCCCAACGCGCGCTCGCTGTTCCTGCAGCTCGACCGTGAACTGGCCCGTTGCAAGCGCGACACCTCGTCGTTGACGGTCATGGTCTCTGACATGGACGGTTTCAAGCAGATCAACGACCGCTTCGGCCATCTGGAGGGGAACCGCGTGCTGCGCCTCTTCGCGCAGGCATTGAAAGACACCTGCCGTGAATACGACTACGTGGCCCGCATGGGTGGCGATGAATTTGTAGTGGTAGCGCCAGGGCTTCCCCCGGACGCCGCCGCCAAGAAGGCGCAGCAGTTACAGGAACTGGCCAAGCAGGCCGGCCACGTGGTGTGCCGCGAGGACATTCTCTCGCTCAGTGTGGGACAGGCGGTTTATCCCGAGGACGGACGCGACGCCGAAGAACTTCTGGCTGAAGCCGACCGGCGCATGTACATCGAGAAGCAGCAGCAGAACACACACAAAAGCCGCAGGATGCATGCGCGCATGAAGTGCCGGGTCACGATGGAGTTGCATCCCGAGGGTGGAGCTGGCCCCATCCTGGGCAACCTGATCGACGTCAGCCTGGGCGGCTGCTACATCGAAACCAGCGCCATCCTGACCAAGGGGAGCGAAGTCAAACTGATCTTCTCGATCGACGACGGCAAGCTGCAGGCCGAGGGCGTGGTGGTTCGCATCGATCCCGGGTCGGGCATCGCGGTGCGGTTTAACGCGATGGATCGCGACGAAAGAGAGAAGATGCACCGCATCCTGGAATTTGTCCACAACACCACCAAGTTTTACGACAACCGCTACTTCAAAGAGCTGTTGAAGCGCTGATCCGGGCCACCCCCCATCGGTTCCGGAGGCAGGGTGAGTATTTGCGTGGAGTTTTGAAACTCGCGGCCAAAATCCTGATCACCGTCCTGCTGGGCGGCTTCCTGGGTGCGACCCTGGTGCGCCTGGCTCCGGGTTTTGGAGTGGATGAGGAGGAGTTGGACCCTCGCCTCAACCAGCAGAGCATCGTGGCCCTGCGACAGGCGCATGCTCCCGAGAGCAATCTGATGGTTCTCTATTTCCATTACCTCGACCGGTTGCTGCACGGGGATCTGGGAATCTCACGCACGCTACAGCGGCCGGTCCGGCAGCTCCTGGTGGAGCGCTTTCCGGAAACGATGAAGGGAGTTGGCCTGGGACTCGCGCTGGGATGGACGCTGGGGTTGGGCTTGGCAGTGGCCACCGTAATGTCGAGAGCTTGGTACCTCGATCTGTCTGCCGGGATCCTGGCAGGACTGCTGCTGTGTCTGCCGGCAGCAGTTTTGGCGTTGCTTTTTGTTCTGGCCCAAGCTCCGGCGCGACTGATCCTGGGATTAATTGTGTTTCCCAAGGTGTTCCGCTATTCGCGCAATCTCTTGGCGCGGAGTTCCGCCTTGCCGCATGTGTTGATGGCCCGAGCCAAGGGCTTGGGCAACCTCCGGGTGCTGGTGTGGCACATCCTGCCGACGGCCGCGCCGCAGCTGCTGGCGCTGGCTGGGGTTTCGGTCAGCGTGGCATTCACCGCCGCCATTCCGGTGGAAGCGCTGTGCGACTTGCCCGGGATTGGGCAGCTTGCCTGGAAAGCCGCGCTGGGACGGGATGTAGCCCTGCTGATCAATCTCACCATGATCGTCACCCTGGTCACGCTGGTGGCCAATTCGGCGTCCGATCTGATGGGAAACAGGTTCCGGAGGGCGGAAGCATGAAGTGGGCGCGCATCATGGCGATCGCTTTTCTGTTGGTCGTATCGGCCGCCAGCCTGCTCGCGAACTTCGTGGCGCCCGCTTCGTACGCACACCAGTTCCGCGATGTGCCCGACGCCGCGCCTTCCCGGCAACATCTCCTGGGGACGGACGACCTGGGACGCGATCGTTTTTCCCGCGTGCTTTACGGAACAAGGGTGTCGCTATTGCTGGCGCCGGCAGCTGCGCTGCTGGCGAGCGTGCTTGCGGCTCTGGTGGGCGGCATCGCCGGGTTTGTGGGCGGCTGGGTGGAGCGTTGTGTGATGGCCGCTACCGATCTGTTTCTCTCGCTGCCCTGGCTCTTCCTGCTGATCACGGTGCGGGCGCTTCTACCCTTGAATGTGTCGCCGGTTACATCGGTCGTGATCACTTTCGCTTTGCTGGGTTGCCTGGGATGGGCGGGCGCTGCGCGAGTAGTCTGCGCGGATGCACGTGCTCTGTCGCAATCAGATTTTGTGCTGCTGGCGCGGGCCTCGGGGAGTGCCGGCATACGGTTGCTGTGGCATCACCTGGTCCCCAACCTGAAGCCGGTGCTGTACGCGCAGTTCTGGATCTCCGTGCCGGTGTTCATGATTGCGGAAGCCAACCTTGGAATCCTGGGGCTGGGTGTGGCCGAGCCCCTACCTTCCTGGGGCAGCCTGCTGCGCGAACTGGAAAGCTTTTCGACCATCTCTGGCCAGCCCTGGCAGTTTGTTCCACTCATTCTTTTGATTGTCGTAGTCAGCAGTTTTCATCTTGTCCTGACGCAAGAGGAGTTGCCGGTATGAGACAACGCTGGGTCCGCATTGTTCTGTTGATTCTGGCCGTCCTGAGCACGGGGATTGCACTCGCCCAATCGGGTGGTGAGTTGCGCTTCTGCCTCCGCTCGGATCCCAAGACCTTCAACCCATTGCTGATGGCGGACGACGCCTCCGAGACGGTTCGCTACTTAACCGGCGGTGTGCTGATGCGCCTGAACCGGCTGACGCAGGAAGCGGAGCCGGAACTGGCCACCTCCTGGAAGGTCAGCGACGGCGGCAAGACGATCACGCTCAAACTGCGGGACGGTGTCCGCTTCTCCGATGGCACACCCCTCTCGTCGGACGACGTGGCTTACACAGTCCAACAACTCATGGACCCTGCTCTGCATTCGCCTACGGGCGATGCTTTCCGCTCAGGTGAAGGCCGGGTCATCACCCGCGTGCTGGGAAAGAACCGCATCACGATCACCTTTCCCGCTCCCATCGCCGGCCTGGACAAATTGTTTGACCAGGTGGCCATCATGTCGGCCAAGTCGCCGCAGAAGGAAATGGCGGTGCTGGGCCCGTATTACGTGGCGGAGAACAAAGCCGGCGCTTACCTGATCCTGAAGCGCAATCCGAATTACTGGAAGCACGACTCCAGCGGCCGGCAGTTGCCCTACATCGATTCCGTCCGCCTCGAAATTCAGCAGAACCGCGACATCGAGACGCTCCGGTTGGAGCGGGGTGAGATTGACTTCATCAATTCCATCGACGCCGAGTACTACGACAAGGTGATGGCGCAGAACCCGGCAATGGCGCACGATGCCGGCATCTCGCTGGATGCGGAATTCATGTGGTTCAACCAGGTGCCGACCTCTCCGTTGCCCGCATACAAGAAGGCGTGGTTCACGTCCACCAACTTCCGGCGGGCGATTTCAGAAGCTATCAACCGCGAAGACCTGGTACGCATCGCGTTCCGTGGACGCGCTCATCCGGCGGCTGGCCCCGTTTCTCCCGGCAACAAGTTCTGGTTCAACTCCAAGCTGCAGCCGCACCCGTTCGACCAGAAATCAGCCTTGCAGCGGCTGGCGCAGGATGGCTTCCACCTGCAGGATGGCGTGCTCCATGACCGCGACGGACATATGGTCGAGTTTTCGATTGTCACCAATGCCGGCAACAAATACCGCGAGCGCATGGCCACCATGATCCAGCAGGACCTGTCAGGCATCGGAATCAAACTGAACGTGGTCACGCTGGATTTCCCTTCGCTCATCGAACGCATGACGCGCACTTTCGACTACGAAGCCTGCCTGCTCGGCCTGGTGAATACGGACTTGGATCCGAACTCGCAAATGAACGTGTGGCTCAGCTCCTCGGACAATCACCAGTGGAATCCCAGCCAGAAAACTCCGGCTACGGCTTGGGAAGCGGAGATCGACAAACTGATGCGCGCCCAAGCGTCCGCTCTGGATGCGAAACAGCGCAAACAATATTTTGACCAGGTTCAGGAAATCGCCTGGGAGCAGGAGCCCTTCATCTACCTGGTGAACAAGGATGCGCTGTCGGCGGTATCGCCGTCGGTGCGCAACGTGCATCCGGTGGTGCTGCGGCCGCAGGTGTACTGGAACATTGACGAACTCTCGCTGGGCAGCGAGGTGGCCAGGAACAAGTAATGGACGCGCTCTTGTCACTCCGAGTCTCGGGAGGCTATTCCGGAAAGCCGGGAGTGATGCGCGACCTTGCGCTCGAACTGCGCGAACGGGAAATCCTCGGCTTGGTGGGGCAGAGCGGCTGCGGCAAGAGCACCCTGGCGCTGGCCATCCTGAAGCTGCTTCATTTGAAGGGTGGGAAAGTTGAGGGCTCGATCCGGCTCAAGGGGCGCGAATTGATGGCTCTGGGCGAGCGCGAGATGCGCGCGCTGCGGGGCAGCGAGATCGGGCTGGTGTTGCAGAGCCCGATGTCCTCACTCAATCCCGCGCTACGCATCGGCACCCAACTGGAAGAGGCGTGGCGAGTGCACCGCCGCGGAACTCACGAGGAGTGCCGGCGGGCGCTGCTGGAGCGTCTAGAAAATGTGAGCCTGCCGGCGGAACCTGGGTTCCTGAAAAGGTATCCGTCACAACTGAGCGTCGGGCAGGCGCAACGGGTGCTGATCGCGATGGCGGTTCTGCATCGCCCGGCGCTTCTGATTGCCGACGAGCCGACCAGCGCTCTGGACCTGATCACCCAGTCGGAAATTCTGCAACTCTTCGCCAGCGTCAGGCGCCAGTTCGGCATGACTATCCTCTATATCTCTCATGATCTGCTTTCGGTGGCGACTATCAGCGACCGGATGGCAGTGATGCACCAGGGTGAAATCGTGGAGTGCCGCCCGACGGCGGAGATTTTCCGCGAACCGGCACATCCCTACACCCAGGAGTTGATTCGCGCCCTTCCAGTGGTGCCACAGCTCGCAGCAGCTGCTGGCAAATAGGGGTCCGGCGGGAAGAAGAAGATCTTAAACCGCGAAGGTCGCAAAGAAATCCGCAAAGGACGGGGAGAAGATCGGGGTCGATAACCTGCGATCTGTGCTTATTTTCTGCCGGGGTGGAACTCTCCCTTGCGGGAGAATTGGGAATACGGCCACTCGCTCTTCTTGGCAGGATTGGAGACGGCGGCGGCTGCGGCAAAGGCTTTGGACTCGCTTCCCCAATCGGCTGGGGCAGGCGCGATGCCCCAGATGTTTCCAGCCTGGTCCAAACCCAGCCCCACCAGCCAGTACTTGCCTTCGCTTCCCAGCGGGACACAGTTGGCAACACGAGCAGTAACCGTTTGCCCTGTTGGGAGTTCGTCGAGGCGAACCGGCAACCCCGGCTCCAGCGGTCGCGAAACCCGTACCCCACAGCCCTGAGTGTTCACCACCAAGGTATGGCAGTGCTCGGTGAACTCGACGGCGGGGTCGAGACTGGTCACGCGCAGCGGGATCTGAGCTCGAATTCGGGTGCTGCGCCGTTGGGCTTCCAAGGATTTCTCGGTCGGGTCCATAGGCCTGGTTCTCACAAAATTCTACGTCGGAAAATGCCGGCAGCCTGTGACTAGGCGGTGGAAAGGAACACCAAAGTAACCAGCGATGCGGGGGCGAGTTCTTGTCTAAACAGTTCTCAGTTTTGAGTTCCCAGTTCTCAGCGCAGGCGTTTACTCGACCAGCGATTGTATCTGTATCAACGGGCCGGAAGTGCGGGTTTTGCGGAGCATATTGGCGGAAGGGATTCCGGTTCGGTGGAACGACTTCTGGCAATCCGCCGTCGAGGGACCGCGCATGCTGCCTTCCATGTAAGCCAGGCCGGGACAGCGGGTGCACGTGCCGACATGGCTGCAGGCAGAGCAGACCGGCAGGTCTTTGGCGCGGATGGAACGAACGTCATTCAACTCGGGCGATTCACGCCAGATATCGATGAACTTCTGCCGGCGCAAGTTGCCGCTAGGTAGCGGAAACTGCACGCAGGGGAAAACATCGCCGTAGGGGGTAATGTATGCCGCGGTATGCCCGGCGCTGCAGGGCAGGCCTTCCATAACGTCGTCCCCAGGCGGAGGCGGGGGCGCACAGAACTCTTCCACATTGCCCACCAGATTCTTGTTGTGGAATACCTCGTTCAGCTCTATGCCGGAAATGCGGAGATTGAGGATGGAAGTGTCGCCGTCGATCTTGGGCGTGATGGTGGGATCGAGCGTATAGCTGACGCCCAGCTCGCCGGCCAGCGCCTGAACTCCGTCATGCTCACCCAGGTTGGCGGTCATGAGCACATTGGCGATGGTGACCTTCAATCCCTGCGACTTCAGAAAGCGGATGGCTTCGAGGCTGCGCTTCAGGGAGCCGGGCAACTTGGTGATGGCGTCGTGGATCTCGGCGCGGCGCGAATAGATGCTGATCTGGACCTGCTCGACACCCAGGTTGCGCATGCGCCGGGCTTCCACCTCACGGATCATGACACCGTTGGTCTTGATCTTGACGCTGAACAGCAGGCGGCGGGCATGCTCCAGGATTTCAAAGAAGTCACGGCGCATCAGCACTTCACCCCCACTTAGAGTGAGAAAGAAGGTGCCGGCTTCGGCGAGTTGATTGAGCACATCCTTGATTTCGGCGGTGGTCATTTCGCCGTGGTCGTCGTGCTCCAGGTAGCAGTGGATGCAGCGCTCGTTGCAGCGGTAGGTAACGTCGAGATGGACGCCCAGCGGAACGCCCAGCGCGAGGGCACGCTCGTTCATCTCCTGCACCAGGCTCATGCTGCCTCCACCGGAGGGTTCTCGAAGGGACGATCGGAGACGAGCAGGATGCCGTGCTGCGCGAGCTCATCCACAAACTGCTCGGCATCGCGGCGCGCGACCTCAGGTTCGACATCGAACTCCTCGCACACGATGCGGGCGACGATCTCCGCGAGCGGAGTGCGGCCGTCGGCGGCTTGCCAGATTGCAGTCGCGACCTGGTTGAGGGTGAAAAACGTGGAGTCCACGGCCGACATGATCATCATTTCGCCACCCAGCATGCGGGCGGCGATGGCCGTGCTCCTCGCGATGTACTTCTCCGTCATTGAATCAGGTCCCAAACCCGCTGGTCAGGCACGAAGGTCAAGCGCCGCACCGGCACCCGGTCCACGAATTCACAGGCCGCGCGGAACACCAGCTTCACCAGTTCGACATCTTCGGCAAAAAAGAGGATGTTGCGCAGCAAGCAACGAACCGCTTCGGCGGCGCTGAGGGGTTCGATCTTGTTCTCCGGGCCTTGGGCAAGAAGAAACAGGGTGTCGACAGGAGCAGAACGATTCTCACCCACGCGGGCAAGTTCCCCGGCAAAGGGAGTTCCGCAGGCACGATATTCGTCACCGGTACGGCGGACATAGGAGACTTCATCGGTAAGCAGAGTCGCGTCCGGCGGCGCCAAACGGGAGATCGTCGTCTTGCCTGCCCCTGACATTCCCGAGAAAAGGAACGCACGACCATGCCGGATAGCGCTGGCGGCATGCAGCAGAAAGCCACCCTCCTGCGCCAGGATCAAGGTGTGGACAATGCGCAGCACCGAGTCAATGGAGTAGGGGTTGGCGGACTGGCGAATGCTTCCCTGGCCGGCGCGCGGGTCCCACCGGGCGCGAAAATCTCCACGGCGCAGATGCCACTGGCCATCTTGCATTTCCACATGCACCTCCTCGTCGGATTCCATCTCCGGCGAGGGCGTGACCAGGTCGATGTCAAACGCGAACCTGGGTGAAGAGGAAGAGTCCACGAAGCCGGCGTACCGCCTGGCTAACAACTGGCGGAAGGAAGAGTCCTGGGTACGCAGCAGGATGGGCATACCGCCAATGTCAACGGCGATTTCGTGGCTCCGACTCACGAGGCCGCTCTCCCGGCAACGAAGTTGAATCTGGAGCCGGCATCTCTCCGCGCCGCATGCAGCCGCAGTACGAGCCGGCGCAAGAGATCCCAATGGCAGAGCAAGCGGGCAACCAGCAGGTGCAGCCGGCCGCGCCCGGAAGCGGGCGCAATGTATGCACCATCGCGCGCGATGCCGGTCACCGTGCCCAGCAACTCCGTGGGACGCACCGGCGGGTCGTCCTCGGTCATGCAGTCGCCGCGAGTGATCAGCACAGGCTCCCCGCCCAGGACGGATTTGCCCGCTACACGATGAATGAAGAAGCGCCCCTCGCGGAAATAGAGCGCCAGCTCGCCAACCTGTACCTGTCCAAATTCTCGGGATTGAATGCTGAGGAGATCGCCGGGCCACAAAGCGGGCAGCATGCTGGTTCCGGTGGCCCGCAACTGCAAGCTCCCCCAGGACCGCAATATCTCGG
The DNA here is from genome assembly GCA_020073165.1 of Terriglobia bacterium. Taxonomy (GTDB): domain Bacteria; phylum Acidobacteriota; class Terriglobia; order Terriglobales; family Acidobacteriaceae; genus JAIQET01. Next base: position 15,246 of record JAIQFP010000025.1, read on the forward strand.
CTACCAGAATGGACTTAACTTCTCCGCGGGTCTGGGCATTCATGGGGCAGCCGTCAGGATACTTTCCTGTTGAACTTGCATTGCTGCTGGCTCCCGCTGATTTTGCCGCAGGACAAAGCCAGGGTTTCAAAAACTCGCTCGTAGCGAAACTCCGGCTTGCGGTAGGGTCTCTTCCCGGCGGTCCCGCGCGGCACGCTGTTTTGTTCTCCAGAAGGTCGGTTCTTCTGAGTCATAAGAATCCCAACGAGTGTTGTGGCTTCTATGCCGTTGCCACCTGCGGCCTGCCGCGGGCTTGATTCAGGATAAGGCAGTGTACAACAGAGGGGAAGGCAATTTCTAACCGTTGTTGCCACAGCAGATACCCAGAAGTTCCCCAACGGTTCACCGTTCGGATACGGGCGTTCATTCAGCAGGACACGCCGCATGAGGCAGTAGCGATATTGCCCACAAGGCCCTTCAACCGGCGGAAAGCCCGATTCGGGATGACGCCCCGATGGGACTGGACTGCGCAAGATTGGCTACTAGTAGAAGGAGAGCGTGCCCTGCAGCCGGGCGCGGCGGAGGGTGTAGGAGAAGATCATGAGGCTGAAAGGGAGTAGCAACAGGGAAAACAGCGCCAGGATTCCAATCTCCCCAGCGAGAGCGGACCAGTTCGTCGCTTGCAACAAGGCCATGCGCATGCCATCCAGGGAATGGGTGATGGGAATCAGCTGTGCGACAACACGCAGGGGCCTTGGCAGGGTGGCTACCGGGAACAGTGTCCCGGTCATAAACCACGCTCCGGATCCCAGCAGCCACACCAGCGCTGAACCCTTCTGGATGGCCAACTGCAACGCGGCCGCCAGGATGCCAATCGCCACCGCAATGGTGAGCGAAAGCACGAAGATTACGACACACCCGAGGAAATTGGCGTGCACTGGAGCGCCAAACAACAGCAATCCTGCTCCAAGGTAGAACAGCAGTTGCAAAGTGTTTCCCGCAAACGCCGAGATGGCGCTGAGGAATACCAGCACCGGCGCAGGGGTGGATGTGGTCATCAGGATTTCCAGGGTGCCGGTCTGTTGCGCCTCCTGCACAATGACCAGGAAAGCGTTGATACCCATCACCAGAAACGTATAGAAGCCGGTGCCCACCAGAAGGAACGGGAAATAGTCCACTCCGTCGGGGCGAAACCCGGGCCCGATAGCGCGGGACAGGTAATAGAACGCAGCCAGTTCGGCCGCGGCGCCCGCGGCAGTGATCAGGAAGCCAGTGCGATAGCGAATGGCAGTCAGCAGATCGCGGCGCACGATGGCGGCGGTCTTGTCCAGCAGTTGGGCCAGCTTCATCGCCACCCCCTGGCCGCCAGCTGCGCAGCCTCGTCCAGCTCGCCCGTGGTCTGGAAATAAAAGGATCGCAGTTCCTCCACGCTGCTGTCGCCAACCTTGCGATAGCCGGCCAGCCTTCCGTGATGCAGCACCGCAACGAAATCGCCGACGGCGGCGGCCTCGTTAAAGCTATGGGTTGCGAGGATGACGGTGGCACCCTGGGCAGGCAGTTCGCGCACTAGGTTCCAGAAGTGCGCCGCCGAGGCCGGGTCGAGGCTGCGGGTGGGCTCATCCAACAGGATGACCGAAGGCTCTTTGATGAGCGCGCGGGCGATGCCCAGCCGTTGATACATCCCGCTGGAGAACTTCATGACCAGCGTGTCGGCAGCGTCTAGCAGACCGGTACGTTCCAGCATGGCTTGGACTCGCGAAGGGCGTGCCTTGTGGGGGACGTCATCCAACGTTGCGAAGAAGTCGAGGTTCTCGCGGGCCGACAGCCGCGGGAAAAACGACCTTTCGGTGGCCACCGCAAACCCGACGTGCTTGCGGACTTCGTTGGGTGCGCCCTGAGTGTCGGCGCCCTGGACCAATACCCGGCCTGCGTCGGGCAAGAGCATGGTGGAGACCAGCTTCAGGGTGGTGGTCTTGCCGCTGCCATTGGGGCCGAGCAAAACCAGACTTTTGCCTCGGGCAACACTCAGCGAGACATCGTCGAGGGCGCGGGTTTCGCCACTCCGCTCCCGCCCCATCCAATTGAACAGCGCCGGGTGATGGCGGAATATTTTGCTGACGGACTCGAGGACGATGCTGTCCATGTTCTCCGCGACACCGGGCGCTGCTGAAAAGCTATGCTCTGGAAGTCTCTGTATTATAGTGGCGGCGGTACGGGTTGCCGCACCCGAATCCGCATTTCACCTCTGAGAAGGCGCACCTTGAGCATGCCCATCGCCGCCTTGCCGCGAACAGTTGGACAAGCGCCACCGCGGCCTGCGCCGGTCTTCGCCTCCAGTCCAGAGTTCGATTTGTTGCTCGCCTGCTGTGCCGAACTCTCGAACGGCGAACGGACCCAGCGAATCCGCGACCTCCTGGATCATCCGCTTGACTGGCAGCGGCTGATTCAAATTGCCGAGCACCACGGTGTCATACCGCATCTGTATCGTCATCTTTCCGAGGCGAGCAATGTGCCGCCAGACTCGATCGAGGCGATCCGTCAAGGCTACGAAGCCACCGCTCGCAAGGCCCTATGGCTGACTGGGGAACTGTTTCGCGTCGTCGCTCACCTGGACTCGCGTGGGATCGCCGTGCTTCCGTACAAAGGCCCTGTCCTGGCTGAGATTCTGTATGGCAACGTTGCCCTCCGGCAGTTCTCCGATCTGGATGTGCTCATCCACGCCGCGGATGTGCCGCGGGCCAAGGCGGCCCTGACGGAACTGAGTTACAAACCCGGGTTCGAGTTTACGCCACAAGAGGGGCGCGCTTACTTTGCATCGGGATACGAATACACGTTCGACAGCGCCCACGGACGCAATCTGCTGGAGCTGCAATGGCAGATCCAGCCGCGGTTTTATTCGGTAGATCTTGATGTGGATGGGCTTTTCGATCGCGCCCAGTCGGTAGCGGTCGCCGGGCGTTCGCTACAAACGCTCAGTGCGGAAGACCTGATGCTGGTGCTATGTGTGCATGCCGCCAAACACGCCTGGGTGCAACTTTCGTGGCTGTTCGACATCGTCCAACTAGCGCGCTCGCAGCGGGTAAATTGGGATGTTGTCACGCAACAGGCAAAGCGCCTTGGCATCGAGCGAATCGTAGCAGCGAGTTTCGCGCTGGCTCAAAAACTGCTCGGTACGGCGGCGCCTGCAGGACAGGCGCAGAGTCAGGCGGCGGACGAAGCCATTGCACGTGCGATTGTTCCGATCATCGCGCAGGGCACGGAATACGACACCGAGTCGATCTCTTATTTTCGGCTGATGATGCGCCTGAGGGAGCGCCGTCGGGACCGTCTCCGGTTTCTGTGGCGGCTGATCGTTACCCCGAGTGTCGGGGAATGGTCGGCAGTGCGCTTGCCCGGGCCGCTTTTCTTTCTCTATCGAGTGGTGCGGATCTTTCGGCTGGCGGCCAGAGTCTTGCGCTGAGCACCACCGGCACGGTGGCGCTGCACTCGCGTAATCACCCTCCAGCATTCTTCCGCGCCCTGGCTATCCCTTTGCGCAAGCCGTGCTCGACGATTCGCCCGTATCCGGCAGCGTCCATCGCAGACATGACGGTGGCCGCGACTCCGCCGGGCGTGGCGGCTTCGTGCAAGAGGCGGTGGAGCGGAATCTTACCCTCACGCCAGGCGACAACTCCGTCGCCCAGGGCGTGAGCAGCGGCGGTGAGAGCACTCCTGCGGTCCAACCCTAACTTCTGCGCCGCGTCGGCCAACGCAGCCAGAGCGTGATAGCCGTGACTGGAGGAGTAAGTGACAGTGAAAGCATCGAATTTGCTCTCGGGAATTTCGATTACTTGGCCGACGCGCGCGAACAGGCGTCGCACTACCTGCTTGGCCACGCTGGGGAAACCGCGGCCAAAGGTTATCGCCGTCAGCCCGCGGGCAGTGCGGCACACGGGACTAGGCATGGCTCGCGCCCAGTGGACTGACGGTCCTAGCCGGGCGCGCAATTTCGCCAGCGGGATGCCGGCGGCAAGACTGACCGCCGGCAACGGGCGATGGAGGCGTCCGATTTGCTTTAGAAGTTCCCGTACCGAGTCGGGACGGACAGCGATCACCAGCAAGCCGGCTTGAGCGACGGCGTTCTGCAAGTCCGGCTCGGCGATCACGCGGTGTTGCCGCTTGAGTTGTTGCAACTTGCGCGGGTTCCGGTCATGGACCACGATTGGCCGGTCGTACCCCGCAAGGCGCAGGCCCGCGACCAGGGCGCTGGTGATGCGTCCGCCTCCGAGAAAGACTGTCGCCCTCACGTGAGTTCCGCGCAGGCCTGGTCGGCCGCCTTCACCAGCGTTTGCACGTCGGCCTCGGTGTGGGCGGTGGAGATGATCCAGTGCAGGCCGTTGGATGGGGTCATGTAGATACCGTATTCGAGCAGCGCGTGTACGAAGCGGGAATACTTCCGCGTGTCCACATAAGTGCAGTAGTCGCGGTAATCGTGGATGGCATCACGTTCGGTGAAGTAGATTTGGAACATGGGGCCGAAGCCCTGCACGATGGCCTTTACCTTGCGGCGGCGGAATACGTCGCGCAGCCCGGCAATCGCGGCATCGCCGATGGCGTGCAGCTTGCGGTAAATGCCGTCGGCAGAGAGCAAATCCAGGTTGGCAGCGATGACTTTCATGGTGAGGCGGTGGCCGTTGAACGTGCCGTAGTGCAGAACCATGTGGTCGCCCCAGCGCATGCGGTCGAGAATGGAACGTGGTCCAGCCACGGCGCCTACAGGAAATCCAGCGCCCAGCGCTTTGCCAAAAGTGCTGAGGTCGGGCTGGATGCCGTAGTACTCCTGGCATCCGCCGGGTGCGTAGCGGAAACCGGTGACCACTTCGTCGAGAATGAGCAGCACACCGTGTTCGCGCGTTAGTTCGCGCAGCTTCTGCAGGTAGCCCTCGCGTGGCAGGATGCAGCCCATGTTGGCCATGATGGGTTCGGTGATCACCGCCGCCAGTTCGTGTCCGTGCTGGCGCATGACGCGCTCCAGCGCGGGCACGTCGTTCCAGGGGACGAGTACCACGTCGTCGAAGGTCGAGGACGGAATGCCTTCCGAGTCAGGAATGCGGGCCGGATTTTCCGGTGGGCCCAACTGTTCGGGGGGATGGCCGTGAGCATTTAGAAGATAGGGATCGTACCAGCCGTGATAGTGACCTTCGAATTTGAGGAACTTGCGGCGGCCGGTGTGGGCGCGGGCCAGGCGCAGCGCCAGCATGGTGGCTTCGCTGCCGGTGTTGGCGAAGCGGACGACTTCGGCAGACGGCACCATGCGGCGAAAGCGCTCGGCGGCTTCCACTTCCGCCGAGGTGGCAGCGGCGAAGTGTGAGCCCTCCGACATCGCTTGTGAGACGACTTCCACCAGCCTGGGATGCGCGTGCCCATGAATGAGCGCGCCGAAGGACATCATGAAATCTAGGTACTCGTTGCCGTCGGCGTCCCAGACATGCGAGCCCTGGCCGCGCTCCAGGAAGATCGGCCCTGGCGAATAAACAGCCGCGCCACGGGAGGGCGAGTTCACCCCTTCGACCAGGGATTGCTGGGCGCGAGCGAACCATTGGGCGGAGCGGGTTGTGGCGGATGCTCGTGTCAAGGCGTGCTCAGGAGAACATTACCGCAAAGCGCGCCGGTGGTGCGAACAAAACCCCAAACGTCATCGACCAAATTCGCTGGGTTTATCTAAGGAGACGCCGGTCAATTCCCCACTAGCTGCCAAGTCTCGTTCATCAAGGTTCCGTCTGCGGTCTCGCCGCCGAAGAGGATGACCTGATGCGTGGCGGAATCGTATGCCATCCCTACACCGGAGGTGACCGACGGCGAGTTCGTGGGAGTCAATTGAGCCCAAGTCGTCCCGTTCCATGACCAGGTTTCATTGGTTCCACCGAACAGCACCGCGGCCTGCGCCGCAGGAGCAAAAGCGCTGCCTCCTCCGACAAACGCACTTACCTGGGTGGCAGGAGATAGCTGTTTCCAGTTCGTGCCATTCCATGCCCAGGTATTGTCGGTACGAATCGTGTCCCCGGTGCCACCGGTGAGAATAACCTGGTGCCTCATGGTATCGAGGGTCGTGGTCCCCCAGGCTCTGGGATACGGAACCGTGGAGGGATTCAGTTTTTGCCAGGCTGTCCCGGCCCACCGCCAGGTGTTGCTGAACACCGGAAATAGCGGCTTGAAGAGGTTGTAGCCGCCGAACATCATGGCCTGGCCGGAGACCGGGTCCGAAAACATCATGGCCCCGGTGGCGTTGGGCGGCGACTTCGGCAACTGCGCCTGGGTCCAGGTGGAGGTTGCGCCATCCCAGATCCAAGTGTCCTGCAGATAGTGGTTGGTGTCGAACCCGCCGAACATCACCAGTTTCTGCGTGGGCCGGTCAAAGGCCATGGTCGCGCCATTGCGCACCGGCGGCGCCACCGATGGGTTCACTTGCGTCCAATTGGTCCCGTCGAATGTCCAGGTATCGTTAAGATTTCCGGCGTCACCGAAGCCGCCAAAGAGCACAATTTTCCCGCTCACCGGGTCGAATGCCATGGCGGGGTACGTGCGCGCCGGAGGAGATGTTGCCGTAGAAAGCTTCGTCCAATTGGCAGCGTGAATGAGGACGGGTTGTGCCGTCGCAAACAACACCGCCACGACCGCGAGGAAGATCGCCCTTGTCAGTTGATTTCGAGAACCCATAGAGTTCGTTTCCTTTGTCAGCCAGAGAATCAAGGCTAAGGTGGCGAGTAAATCTAAACCCGCTTGATGACCCCAAAAAACAACGGGAATTTTATCGTATGTTCGGTGCCGCGCAATACGTACCTTTGGCCCTATTGACGCCGTACGGCGACCACGCTCGTAACAACACGCTCGCACTGTTAAGTGGTGTTTGTATTAGGGATCCGTCAAAACGACCACACCACCCCTGCACCCCACAGCCGTTTACAGATGGTCTAGACGGCTTCTAATCGGCGGTCCCGCCTCCATCCACAACCAGGGCCGCACCGGTCATGAACGAAGAATCATCGCAAGCCAGAAACAGCGCCGCTTTCGCAATTTCGTCGGCGGTACCAATGCGCCCCAGCGGACGGTTGCCGCAACCGGCCAGATAATCCTCCCACTTCTGGCCGCGGATGCGGGCGTCTTCGGGGAGCATGGGAGTGTCTACGTCTCCGGGGCAGATGCAGTTTACGCGGATGCCCTGGCGTCCGTGATCGATCGCCATGGCCTTGGTCAGCAGCACCACACCGCCCTTTGAGGCGCAATACCCCACCGCGGCATCGCCGCCGACAATACCCCATCCAGAGCTGTTGTTGATGATCACGCCACGGCCCTGGGCGATCATCGTGGGTAAAGCGTACTTCGACATCAGAAATGTTCCCTTCAGGTTGATGTCAATCTGCAGGTCCCATTCCTCTTCGCTGCAATCGAGCGTGGTGTGGGAATAGAACACTCCGGCGTTGTTGAAGAGAATGTCGAGTGTGTGGAAGGCGTTCAGAGTTTCCTCCACGGCGCGGCGGCATTCGTCGGCCTTGCGCACGTCAGTGCGGATGAAAATGGCTTGGCCTCCGGATTCCAAAATGCGGGCGGTGACGGCGTGGCCGCGTTTTTCATCGCGGCCGGTGATGGCGACCTTGGCGCCTTCTTTGGCGAAGAGAAGCGCGGTAGCTTCGCCGATGCCCGAGGTGCCTCCGGTGATGAGCGCGACTTTGTTTGCGAGACGCATATACGTTGGGAGGTACCTGCCCGTCAACAAAACCGGGCGAGCTTTGCTCGCCCGCCCAGACGAGGGCGTCTGGGCCTACGCGGGTCAAATTGATCCGGCTAATCCTCCTCCGTCAACCACCAGGGCGGTACCGGTGACGAACGACGCGGCGTCGCTGGCCAGATACAGCGCGGCCTGGGCGATCTCTTCCGGCTGGCCGACGCGGCCCAAGGGGCGGCGGGCGGCTTCTGCGAGAAAGCGATCTTTCGGTTCGCCCAGCTGCTGGGCTTCTGTGTGCAGCATGTCGGTGTCGGTATCGCCGGGGCAGATGCAGTTTACGCGAATCTTCTGGGGCCCATGGTCAATCGCCATCGCTTTCGTCAGCTGCACGACCGCACCTTTCGACGCGCAATACACTGCCGCCTTTGGCCCGCCAGTCAGTCCCCATCCCGAAGCCATATTAATGATGGAGCCTCCGCCTGCCTGCTCCATCGAGGGGATGACTGATTTCGACATCAGAAAGACAGACTTTACGTTGACCGCCATGACCCGGTCCCAATCCTGCTCACTCAACTCCAGGATGGACGCGCGGCGGATGATGCCGGCGTTATTCAAGAGAACGTGAATGGCGCCGAACTCCTGGATGGCGCGCTCCACCACGCGCTGGCAATCGGCGGCGCTGGTGACGTTGGCAGGTACGAAGATCGCGCGGCCGCCGAAGGCGGTAATTTCTCCCGCCACGGCGCTCCCGGAGGGTTCGTTGCGATCGGCAATGACCACGGCCGCGCCTTCGCGAGCGAAGAGATGGGCGGTGGCGCGGCCGATGCCGCAAGCGCCGCCGGTTATGAGGGCGGTCTTGCCTTTCAGTGCGCCGGTGTATCGAGTTGGAGAAGGCATGTTAGTGTCCCAGACCTCAGGCTAGGGCCCGAGCTTGCAATCTGGCGGTTCTTTGGTTGGCGTTCCTTTTTCGGTCACAGTGTCTTCGAGCTGTTCGATCTTGTCCATTAGAAGTATCAGCGCACTCGGATACTTGGCCTTCTCTACAAGCGACGCGACGTAGTATTCGCGAGTCTGAAGCTGCTTACTCTTGCCAGCTGGAAGGAACACATGCACTGTCGAGGTCTCGAAATAATCTATCGGTTCGTGCGGTGGCGCGAAGTAGGGTTTTAGTCGGCCTACAGATTTTGACTGGAGGAACTCCATGAATTGACTGATCTGCCAGGAATCGCGTTCTGGGAAAAGGTATTCACGGGTTTCTCTCATGTCCGGATGCCAGATCTTACCGTCTTTATCCTGCAGGCTCATTCCTGATATCGACCAGCGGAAGTAAACAAATCTTCCGCCGGAATACAGTTTCAGACATGACGCGCCTTTTTGACCGCCCATCGGACCCAACGTCGTCTGCTCGACTTTTAGTACAAGATCGCTTGACTTTTCCTGAGCCGGACACAATACCGCTTGCGCTAAGAAAATCAAGAACACAAGTCTTCCGGCTAATCCTTGCCGAATCATCTTCATCTCCCCGCCAAGCTCCCCGCCGTCTCCGCGCCGTCAATCGTGTACACATGTCCCGTCATGTAGGCGGCGTCTTCCGACGCCAGAAACGCGAACAGTGCCGCGATCTCCTCCGGCTTGGCATGGCGGCGCAGGGGAATCTTACTGTTGACCTCCTCCAGCATGGCATCGGTGTACTCGGCGCGCTGCATGGGGGTGAGCACGTAGCCCGGAGCGACGGCGCAGACCCGTACTTTGGGAGCGAGTTCGAGTGCAATGGATTTTGTCAACTCGATCACTCCGGCCTTGGTGGCGTTGTAATCGGCGTAGTAAGGGTATCCCACGATTCCGTTGGTGGAGGCGGTTTGCAGGATGACTCCGCCGTTGTGGCGCACCATATGGCGAGCCGCGGCCTGTGCCATATAAAAGACGCCGGTCAGGTTGACGGCGATGACTTTGTCCCACTCGTCGGGAGTGATGTCGAGAAAATTGTGGCGAATGCTGATGCCGGCGTTGTTGATGAGGACATCGAGGCCGCCCATGAGCTGGATGGCGTCGGCAACGGCGGCTTCGACCTGCTTCAGGATGGAGACATCGGCATCAACCGTTCCTGCCAGGTCCGGCAACTCTTGATGGATTCGCTCGCGGGCCTTGGCGTCGCGGTCGAGGACCACGACGGCCGAGCCTTCTTCGAGAAAGCGGGCAGCGGTGGCGGCCCCGATGCCGCTGGCGCCTCCCGTGATGAGCACACGTTTGCCTTCCAGACCTCGCATGGGTTCCTCGCAAAGCGGAAGTTGTTCAAGGAAGTCAGGATAAACGACGGGGAGGGTTGTGGCTAGCAGCTGTGATGGCGAATGGGTCCGAGAACCTCGGCTACTGTTTCTGGCAGTCGAATGTGATCGTGTTTACGCCTCCAAGTCCACCAAGCTCGTGCCTGCTTGATCAGGTTGATCGTGAAATATTGCGTCCGTGGCTCGCGGAGTCTGCACAACGTGGCTCAGCAGAAACCCCTCCGCACAACCAAACCACAAAACATCCCTGGCACCGGTCAGCAGGTAGTCTGCATACCCTTGCCAAGGTCTCAAGAAGGTTCGCTTGCTGCGACCCTGCCAGACAAGAACATCCACGTGCCCTTTATCGCGATAGTCCACGTCGATCAAGACATGGTAGCTGGTCACCCTCGACGGGACGCGAGCGCGGGACAAATCGGGCTCAGGCGGAAGTGGTTGACACGACGCATCGGGTTCCAGCACGCCGTCTTGAATTGCAAGATTCGCGGAATAGTAGCCCGTAGGACTGTTGTAGAGCTTGCCAGTGACGGTGAGAGTACACCGGCGCAACGTTTCAGCATGCCTCCACGCCTCATCGTGGAACACGAGTTCCACTTCGGCTTCGCCGCACGCAGGCTGGCGGGACGCCGGCGCTATGGCTAGAACATGCTTCCCCGAAACAGGTAGACCAGTTCGATCACCAGAATAATGACCACTGTGAGTTCGAGGAAGAAGGCCCGGCTCTGGTTGAACTGGTCCACCATGAAGCGGTAGAGCTCCTCGGCGGTGTGCACCTTCTGCGTGACCAGGTCTTTGTAGTCGGGGACGCCGACCTTGGCGGCAGCCACTTTGTAGAGGCGCGCGGAGAACATGTCGCTGAGGAACTTGATGGCGTTGTCGGCGTGTTCGGTGAGCTCGCTTACGTCGAGCAGGACAGTATGCAGCTTGGTGGCAGCACGCGCCAGGCGCCAGCGGGCGAGCATACCGGTGCCTTTGTCCAGAGAAGCGTAAACTCCCTCCAACTCGCGGGTGAGGAACTCGTCGTAGTGACGGAACTCCAGTAACTGCGAGTTGGCGTATTCGAGTAATTGGATGGCGGTCTCGGCGCCAGACGCGCTGTCGTAAAGAAACGCAGCGTTGTAGCCAATGACGGCGAGGTCGTTGGGATAGTACGAAATGCGCGATTGCAGGATTTCTGTGCGCTCCCCGTCGGAAAGCTGAGCGGTCTCACCGCGCACAATCTGGGCAATGCGCTCTCCGTGGGAATTGACCAGGTCGGCGGCGGAGGGGCAGCCGGGGACCTCGCGCACATGGAAGATAAAGTAATCTTCGCTCAGCCACTCGGCATAGGGCTTGACCAGGGCGGGAGCAGCGCGCTCCAGCTTCTGGTGAGCAATGCGGGAAGCGTGCCCCGCGAAATCCACATCCCAGACCCAGCGGCTGCCCAGGCGGACCAGCATGTCCCAGTCGCCGGAGAAGGGAAGCTCAAAAACCACGCTAAGCACGCCATAGTCGTAGTACTTGATCTGGCCATGCAGGCGCTCGCCGGTCTCCAGTACCAGGGGCTCGATTGACTCCACAACCGGGGGTCGCTGGTAGCGAATGTAGCCGGGAGTGGGGTGCTTGAAACTGGGCTGCTCCACAGTGCGGGCGCCGAAGATTTCACGCAACTGGTCGAGACGGATTTCTTCGCAGACGTCGAACTGGATCAGGACGAGGACCGAGCCGTGGAGCGAGGTCTCCGATGCGGCGGGGACCTGGGACCGGGTGGCGGTTTCAGTTTGCGTGTCCGGGGTCATACACACCGTCCGTGCAGAGACTGGCAGGGACCGACCGAAGCTTCAGTACAAAGGCACGCCCCGGCCTCGTGCGATATTAGCACCAGCTTGGCAGGGGCATTACATCTGCGGGTTCTCCAAGGCATTCGTGGAAGTATAAAGTCTTCATCATCAATAGCTTGAATTGGACATGCCCTCTCCACGCTTCGCTCGGCAGACGGCCGAGGCGGCCGCCGCTACGTGGGCTTAGCTACGGCGAGTGGCTGCCCACAGCAGGGCTGCGCCGGCGGCGACTCCAGCCGCGGCCAGGCCAGCGCGCTGCATCGAGGATTGCACCTGTTTCTCGCGTCGTCGCACAGAGGCTCGCTCCGGGTACGGTCCGACAGGACCGAGCGGACCTTCGCGCAATGCCATCTGGATAACTTCCGCCAAGTGCATGGCATGGCGGTCCGTGCATTGGGCAATCTGTTCGCGGCAACTGAAACCGTCGGCGATGATGAGGTTGTCCGGCGAGGCGTTGCGGACCGCGGGCAGGAGTTCGAGCTCTCCGATGGCGACTGACACGTCGTACTTGTCACGCTCGAAGCCGAACGAGCCCGCCATGCCGCAGCAGCCGGGTGCGGGGGCTTCGTAAGCGACTCCCATCTTCTTCAGGACCGACTCTTCATCGGTCATCTTCATCACTGACTTGTGATGGCAGTGGCCATGGACCAGCGCCTTGCGGGACAGCCTGGGCGGCTGAAAGTGCTGGGCTTTCTTTTCTAGGAATTCGCTCAGTAGAAAGGTCTGCTGCGACAACCGGCGGGCGCGCACGTCGTTGGGAAAAAGATTGATCAGTTCGTCGCGGAAGACGGCGGCACAGCTCGGCTCGAGCGCAACAATGGAAATTCCCGTATCGATTTCTTCGGCCAGGGTGTCGAGAGTATCCAGCAACAGGCTCTTGGCGCGGTCGAGCATACCGAAATCGTAGAGAGGGCGTCCGCAGCAGAGGCTTGCGAGCGGCAGCAGCACGCGGAACCCGGCGGCTTCGAGGACTTCGACGGCCGCTTTGGCGGTGTCCGGCAAAAAGTAGTTATTGAAGGTGTCGGGCCACAGCACGACCGGAGTGGCTCCCACATTGCGCGGCTGCCGCCGCTGGAACCAGTCACGGAACGTCTGCGGCGCAACCGCCGGAATACTCCGCTCCATCGGGATTCCCACCACCAGCTTGGCAATATCGCGCAAGAACGGAAGTTGCGTCGTCAGGTTCACCAACCCGGGCAGGTTCGAAGCCAGTCTCGCCCAAATATCAATATTGCCGAAAGCGTAGGCACTGCGCGGGCGCAAGCGGTCCTCGTAGTAGTGGGAAAGAAATTCCGCTTTGTAGGTGGCCACATCCACACCCACGGGGCAATCGCTCTTGCAGCCCTTGCAGGCTAGGCAGAGGTCGAGCGAGTTCTTGACGTGCTCATCACGCCAGCCGTCGCGGATCACGTCGCGCCTGGTCATCTCCCAAAGCAGGTGGGCGCGGCCGCGAGTGGAGTGCTCTTCGTCGCGGGTAGCGCGGAAGCTGGGGCACATCACGCCACCTTCGTCGCGGCGGCACTTCCCCACTCCCACGCAGCGCAACGTGGCATGCGCGAGACTGCCGTGGTCCTCGGGATACTGAAAATGGGTTGGCTGATCCCAGACGGGCACGTCCGCCCCCGGCCGCAGGTTCTCGTCCAAGCGATAGGGTTCGACCACCTTGCCGGGATTCATCTTCCATTCCGGATCCCAGAGTGCCTTGAATTCGCAGAACGCCTTTACCAGTTCGGGGCCAAACATCCGCGGGAGTAACTCCGCGCGCGACTGCCCGTCGCCATGCTCGCCGGACAGCGAGCCGCCGTAGCTGACCACGACATCTGCGCACTCTTCTACGAACTTGCGGTACTTGCGAACGCCCTCGCGCGTCTGCATGTCGAAATTGGTGCGAGTGTGCACACAGGCGTGGCCGAAGTGTCCGTAGAGCACCCCGTAATAGCCGTATCTGTCCATCAGCTTGCGGAAGTCGCGGAGATACTTGCCGAGATTTTCCGGGGCGACGGCGGCATCCTCCCAACCTTCCCAGGTCAGCGGTTCGCCGGGGACATGCGAAGTCGCGCCCAGGCCGGACTCTCGAATGTCCCACACCCGCCGGGCTTGCTGCTTGTCGATGAACAAACGCATCTGCGGCGGGCTCGAGCTGCGGCCCAGGGATTCCATGAGCCCACGGGCTTGGGCTTCGGCCTCTGACGCGGTTGAAGCCCCGAATTCTGCCAGCAGCCAGCCTCCGCCCTCGGGCAACAAGGCCAGTCCCTCGGAGTTGAGTTTCTTCCTCCTGGTGTACTCAATCAGCAGATCATCCATGCCCTCAAGGCCGATTGGCTTGTGGACCATGATGTCGGGGACGTGATCGGCACACTGGTAAATGTCCGGATAAGCGATGACGAGGAGCACTCGTGCGGAGGGGCTCTCCACCAGGCGACAGGTGGCTTCGAGCACCGTCACGCACGTGCCTTCCGAGCCAACCAGCGCCCGGGCGACGTGGAAACCATTTTCCGGCAGCAGGAAATTCAGGTTGTATCCCGAGACCCGCCGCGGAATGTTGGGATAACGCTGGCGGATCAGGTCCCCGTAGGTCGCAGCCAGCCCCTGCAGCCCGGCGTAGATCTGGCCCCGGCGTCCGCCTTCGCGGATGATTCGTTCCAACTCCTCGCTGCTGGTCTGCCCCACTCGCATGAGCAGGCCGTCATAGGTGAGGATATCCAGTTCTTCAATATTGTCGTCGGTCTTGCCCGCCATGACCGAGTGCACGCCGCAGGAGTTGTTCCCAATCATGCCACCCAGGGTGCAGCGGTCGTGGGTGGCAGGGTCGGGCCCGAAGGTCAGGTGGTACCGCTCGGCCGCCGTGCGCAGGTGATCGAGGACTACTCCCGGCTGGACGCGCGCGACGCGGCGCGCGGGATCAACCTGCAGAATCCCATCCAGGTACTTCGACATGTCAATCACGACAGCTACGTTGCAGCACTGTCCGGCGAGCGAGGTGCCGCCGCCTCGGCACAGGATGGGAGCGCCGAATTCACGGGCAAGAGCAACCGTGGTAATGACATCATCAATGTCCCGGGGAAGGACGACTCCGATGGGGACCTGGCGGTAGCTGGAGCCGTCGGTAGCGTAGAGGGCGCGGCTGCCTTTGTCGAACCGCACCTCGCCGCGAAGGTGACGGCGCAGGGCTGTAGCCAGTGCGGAGGCGTCCACTGCGGCCGACTTCGCCAGTTGCGCCAGGGTTGCGAATGTCGGGGATGACATCAGTTCTCAGTTCCCGCTTCTCAGTCTTGCTCTGAGTTGCGTCAGCTAGTCACTGGAACCGCTGGAGGGAGCTCCCTTGCCGCTGACGTTGGCGATGTGGATCACGGTCTTGCCGTCTTCCGGTTCGATGTTGATGGTAATGATGTTCTTGTCCGCGGTGGAAACGATCGCGTAGTGATTCTCATCAGCGACGGAGACGTTGGCGTTGGGAAACTGCGACTTGTAGAACTCAGCAACCTTCTCCGGCGGATCGTCGGTTTCGAACTGGGCTGCGACGCTGTGCATCCCGCCAAAACTCACGTCTGCCGCCTTGCCCTTCAACACCTTGGCTCCGGGGTAGAGCGCCACTCCCAGATTCCGCGCGGCATCGCTGGGATTATCCGTGCTCTCCACCGTGCCGAAAGGAGTCTCGACGCGCACATTGCCACTTTTCTGTTCCACATGGGTCCTGCTGGCGATGCGCCAGCCGATGAAAGCCGCCGTACCCGCACCCAGGATGCCCAGGGCGAAAATGACGGCCACCACAATGAGCACAATCTTGAGGCCGCTGCTGCTCTGGGCCGGTGGCGTCGCCGGAGCGGCAGCACTCACCGCGGCCGCGGGCACACCGGCTCCGCATTTGGGACAGAACTTCGCCGCAGGTTCCAGGGTTGTACCGCAGGAATTACAGAACGCCATAGGTCACCTCGCGCCGCTTGTTTTGTATAGACGACGGAGTATATCGCAGGTCGGGCAGAGCTGTCGGTGCTTACGCGCCTCAGCTCCAGAGCCGGGTGCCGTAGTCCGCCAAGGTCAGCCCGAGCAGCAGCAGCAGCCAGAAAAGGCCAGCCAGGATCACCACCTTGGTCATTTTCTCGCTGGCGCCCTTCACGTGCATGAAGAAAAGCACTACCAGCAACGCCTTGACCGTGGCGATGCCCAGGGCCAGAATCGGGTTCAGCGGCCCCAGATTGATGAAGGCGGCGCCTACCGTGGTCGCGGTGAGGACCAGGAGGATGGCGAAGATCAGGATGTAAAAGCCTACGGAACTCGAATGTTCTGCCATAGCGTCCTCAACGATGCCGGCTGATCAAGTAGAGCAGCGGGAAAAGATAGATCCACACCACGTCCACAAAGTGCCAGTACAAACCCGCCATTTCAATCGGCGTGTAGTAGTCCTTGGTGTAGCGGCCCTTCCAGGCCAGCCAGGTCAGCCCGCTGAACAGCCCCACCCCGATGATCATGTGCAGGGCGTGCATCCCGGTCATGACGAAATAAAGCGAAAAGAACATCTCCGCGTGCCGCATGTCGACGGGCGACTGCTCGGGGTGGCCTTGCATGTATTCCGGCGCGAAATTAAAGGAGGGCCCGGGCACGTGGTGTTCCTTGAACTTGTCGGTATACTCCACAGCCTTGACGCCCAGGAAGGTGCAGCCCAGAACGATGGTGGCCAGCAGATAAAGAACCAACAACTTGCGCTTGCCGTGCCGCGCGGCATGTACCGCCAGCACCACCGTCAAGCTGCTGGTGATCAGGACAGCAGTATTGGTTGCACCGAGCTTGATGCTGAGGCTCTGACTGGCGGCGGCAAAGTCGTTGAAGTGCTGCAGGCGATAGATCAGGTAGGCGCAGAACATGCCGCCGAAGAACATGATTTCGGTGACCAGGAACAGCCACATGCCCAGGCTGGCGGCATTCTTCTGCTGCTCCATCTCGGCGAAGTGGTGCCGCAGTGCCGGATTGGGTGCGGTGGCGGCGGAGCTATGACTCACCCGGCACCTCCCTGTCGGGGATGTGCTCGTAGTCGTAGGCTTCGAAATCCACCACCGGGGTCTCGTCAAAATTGTAGGTAGTCGGCGGAGAACTGGTCTTCCATTCCAGTCCGGCCGCATTCCACGGATTATCCGGTGCCAGCTTTCCGTAGCGCATGGACCACAGGAAGTAGACCATGGGGAGCAGGTAGCCCACACCCAGGATGGTAGAACCCGCGGTGGAAAGCACGTTCAGGATCTGGAACTCGGGCATGTGGGAATAATCCCAGTAGCGCCTCGGCATCCCCAGATAACCGAGAATGAATTGGGGGAAGAACGTCAGATTGAAGCCGATGAAGACGATCAAGGCGGCCAGCCTGCCCCAACCTTCGGGATACATGCGACCGGAAATCTTTGGCCACCAGAAATGCATTCCACCCAAGTACCCCATCAGCACCCCGCCCACCATGATGTAGTGGAAGTGTGCTACCACGAAATAGGTATCAGTGACGTGCACATCAATGCCCAGTGAGGCCAGGAATAGGCCAGTCAGCCCGCCAATGGTGAACAGGCCCAGAAAACCGAAGGCGTACAGCATCGGCGTCTGGTACGAAATCGAACCTTTGTACATGGTCGCGGTCCAGTTGAAGATCTTGATGGCGGAGGGAATCGCGACCAGGAAGCTGAGGAATGAAAAGACCAGCGCGGCATAAACCGACATGCCGGCGACGAACATATGGTGCGCCCAGACCAGGAATCCAAGCACCGCGATGCCAATGCTGGATAGCGCGACGAACTTGTATCCGAAGATGCGCTTGCGCGAGAAGCAGGGAATGATCTCGCTGATGATCCCCATCGAGGGCAGGATCATGATGTAGACCGCAGGATGGGAGTAGAACCAGAACAAATGCTGAAAGAGGAGCGGATCGCCACCCAGCTTGGGATCGAAGATGCCGAGGTGGAACAGGCGCTCGGCGGCAACCAGCACGATGGTAATGGCGATCACGGGCGTACCCAGGATCATGATGATGCTGGTGGCATACTGCGACCAGATGAACAGCGGCAGGCGCGACCAGGTCATCCCCGGCGCGCGCATGCGGTGCACCGTCACGATGAAGTTCAGCCCGGTGAAGATGGAAGAGAAGCCTGCCACGAAAGCAGCCAGTCCGGCTTCGATGATCTTGGTATTAGTGAAAGCGGTGCTGTAGGGTGTGTAAAACGTCCAGCCAGTGTCCACCCCGCCGGTCAGCATGCAGTGCATGATCAGCACGCCACCGATCATGTAGAGATACCAGCTCAGGAGGTTGATACGGGGAAAGGCCAGGTCTTTGGCGCCGATCATCATCGGGACCAGAAAATTCCCCAGGGTGGCCGGCACGACCGGGATCAGGAAGAAGAACACCATCACCATGCCGTGCATGGTGAACAGCTTGTTGTAGGTATCGGCCTGTACCAGGTCGCCGGCCGGAGTCAGCAACTCCAGGCGGATGAGAAGCGCGAAGAACCCGCCAATGAAGAAAAAGAAGGTAATGGACATCAAATACAGCAGCGCGATGCGCTTGTGGTCGGTGGTCAGCAGCCACGACTTGATGCCGTACTCCTTGTTAAGGTAGTTCTCGTGTTCGGCGACTGCGATGGCTGTGGTCGACATTGCTATTGCACCTGTTGAATCTGGGGTTGTGGGCTGGTCGCGGCCGCGCTTTTCGTCGGGACCTGCGACTGACTCAGCGACTTGATGTACGCCACCAGTGCATTCAGTTGCTCGTCACTCACCATGCCCTGGAACGTCGGCATGATCGGTTTGTACCCGGAAACGACTTTGGCGCCCGGGGTCAGGATGGATTCGCGAATGTAGTTTTCATCCGCGGTCACGGTTCTTCCATCCTCGAGCAGCACGACTTTCCCGAAGACCCCCTGCAGGTCGGGCCCCCGGCCCTGGGTGTCGGAACGGTGGCAGGTGCTGCAGCCCAACTCCGCGAACAGTCTCTGTCCGGTGACGGCCAGGGGCGCCCCGGACGTGGTTCCACCCAGCCACGCCTCATACTGCGCCGGCTCCATCACCACCACTTGCCCGATCATGCCGGAGTGCTGGGTGCCGCAATACTCCGCGCAAAACAGATGATAGGTACCGGGTTGGGTGGCACGGAACCAGGCCGTGGTATAACGGCCGGGCAGCACGTCCTGCTTGATGCGGAACGCCGGCACGTAGAAGCTGTGGATCACATCCTGTGAGGTCATGATCATCTTGATGTCGCGGCCCACCGGCACGTGCAGCTCGTTGATCTCGCGCTGCCCATCCTCGTGCTGCAACTTCCACATCCACTGCTTGGCGACCACATAGACCTCGGTGGCACCCCGCGGCGGAGTCCGCTCCTGGAAGAAGATCACCGCACCCCAGAAGAAGATGACCAGGAAAATACCCATGGGAATGATGGACCAGGTGAGTTCCAGCGGGGTCGATCCCTCGATCTGCTCCGCGACATGACCAGGGCGCTTGCGATAGCGGGCCGCAAAATACAGGATGAGCACGTAGATGAGCACGCACATCAGTCCCGACAGAACCAGCAGGAAGATGAACAAGGCATCTACATTGCCCGCCATGGTCGAGGCCCGTTCCGGCCACAATGGAAAATTGTTGAACATATCTACCTGACCCGCTCTGCTCCTAGCGGATGTCCCTGGGGACGACGAAACATGACGTACATGAAAGAACCCAGGACCAGCATGGTGACCACCCCTGCCAGCCGCATGATGTTCATGATGATGGCGCCGTATTTTCCGGTCGCCGGGTCATAGTGATAGCAATACAGCAGTACTGCATCCACCAGATTGCCGATCTTGTTCTCGGAGGCCTCCACCAGCCCCAGGCGCAAATCCTTTGGCGGATACTCCACGCCGTAGAGGTAGCGCGAGATCTTACCTTCGGGGGTAAGGATCAGGATCGTCGTGGCGTGGGCGAACTGGCCCGTTTTCTCGTCGAACTGATATCCGAACCCCGCGGCGCGGGTCAGAGCCGCGATGTTTGACTCGTCTCCGCTGAGGAAGTGCCATCCTTGCTCGGCGCCTGGGCGGTTATAACGCTGCAGGAAGGTGTGTTTCTTTTCCGCGGCCATCTCGGGGGTCTCGCGGGGATCGAAGCTCACCGTGATCACGTCGAATTGCTTGCCCACATCAAACTTCACATTCGCCAGCGAGCTCGTCAGCCCGCTCAGAACCTCGCCGCATAGCATGGGGCACTGGTAGTAGACCAGGTTCAGGATCATCGGCTTCTTGCCAAAGTAGTCTGCCAGGCGCACTGGCTTCCCGGTCTCGTCGCGAAAAGTCAGGTTAGGCGGAATCTGCTCGCCCAGGCGCTGCTCCACACCCACCGCCTTCAACATGGGCGGACGTTGACTGGTGGGCGGAGTAGCCATCGTGCCCATGCCGTTACCCGGATACATTTGGGCCCGCGCCGACCCCAGCAGCGCGAACGCTGCCAGCGTGGCGAGCCCGAGCTTCCAACCGGTGAATCGGTTTCTACTGCTCACTGCCTTGTCCCTTCCCGGCGCCCGGCCGGAGCGGTTGTTTGACGGCGGCGGTAGTCTTGCCCACCGGCTTCTTCACAGCGCTGGCCGGAGCCGTCGCGCCGCTCTGCGGAAGCACGGGCAATCCCCGCTGCACCACCAGTTCCATGGCTCGCTCGATGGGAATACGCACCACGCCGCTCTTCTCGTCCACCCAGCCATAGCTATTCAGTTGCTGCTCTTCTTTCACCCGGTCGCTGTTTAGCTGGCCGCCCTCATCTTCTTCCAGGAGGGGCTCGGGAAAATCCTTCTTGATCTCTGCTTTGGTTTCCGCCCGTGTAGGCTTGCCCGTCTCCGGCTTCGCCGCCACCAGCGGATTCTGCGGTGGCTGGCTGGCTCTCTGATACACATCCAGATAGTGGTACACCCCGATCAGAATGAAGTAAGACAGCACGCAGGTCACCGCCAGTCCTATCAGGAACGCGAACACCGCCTTCGCGTTCAGGTCCTCGCGTTCGAATTCGCCGTTGCCGCTGGCCGCGGGTTTGTTCGTCTCTTCACTCATGCGCCGGTTCCAGTACTTCTTTTGCATCCAGGTCGTAGGCGGGCAGCAGGGGCATGGAACCCAGGTTCCGGAAGAAGTACGCCAGCCACAAGCCACCCATGGCGACGGGCACCACTACGTCCGCCCAAGTCACCGTCAATGTGTTGGAGAAATTCGGTTCGATGTTCCAGAAAATATCCAGGTAGCGCATCACCATCAGCCAGATGGCCAGCCAGACCAGGCGGGTCACGTCACGCTTGAAGGGACGCGACAGCAACATCACAAACGGCACGGCAAAGTGGAAAACCACCAGGAACAGTCCGATGTATCCCCAACCGCCGTTCAGCCGCCTCATGTACCAGGTGATTTCTTCCGGCAAATTGCCCGCCCAGATGATGAGCCACTGCGAAAACTCGAAATACGCCCATACCATCACGAAGGTCAGCATCAGTTTGCCGTGGTCGTGGACGTAGTCGGGCTTCAACATCTCCGACATCGGCTTGTACCGCACAAGAATTCGCTCCACCACGACCGCGAAGCAGATGGCCGACAAAACTTGCCCGGCCAGGACCAGCAGGCCGTAGATGGTCGAAATCCAACTGGGGTCAAGCGACATCACCCAATCGATGGCGGCGAACGATATGGTGAAGCCGTACAGAATCAGGCCGGGGCCGGCGAGCGCCCGAAAGCGCGCGCTGTGGTCGCGCGCGGGAGGCTGGTCCTGCTCCCGCGACCACTTCGTCAGGAAGAAGGACAAGGCGTTCCAGATAGCAAAATAGATGACAGCACGAAGAATGAATCCGTTCACCGAAAGATAGGAGCGGGTGATCTCCTGCAAGTGCTCACGCAGATGCTTGTCCGTGATGGACTCCAGCGGCCGCGCCCACACATAGAGTTTGGGAAGCCCGAACAAACAGATGGGAACGAACAGCAGGGCCATGAACGGGAGGGTGCGCATGGCTGCTCCCATGATGCGACGGATGACCATGCCCCAGCCGCCTCCGGTCATATGGCGCAGCATGAGGACCGCCATCGATCCCAGAGCCACGCCCAGCCAGGCCATGAAGCTAAGCAGGTAGCCGCGGAAAAACACAGCCGGCTGGGCAAACGCACCCGCCACAGCGATCACGCTGAAAATCACGCCCACGACCAGCGAACGCTGTCCGATGGTCTTGACCACGAGCGGCGCCATCAAGTCCGGGTTGCGCATGTGCGCCGTGCTCATTTCGGCTCCTCCGGCGCGGAGTTGGCGGATTTCGGCTCCACCACTGGCAAGGTCGCTCCCGAGCCCGGTTCTTCGAATCGCGGCAGCTCCGAGGGAACTTTCTCTCCTGACGGAACGTCCGCCATGGTCGCATTCTGGCTCAACTGGAGGGCGCGGACATAGGCGATGATGCACCAGCGGTCGCGTGCCGGAATCTGTGACGCATAATCCGGCATGATGCCGAACCCGTTGCTGATCACGTCGAAGAAATAGCCCAATGGCGCCTTGCGCAGCCGTTCGCTGTGATACGAGGGCGGCTTGCGAGGGAATCCTCGGGAGGGCACGAAGCCGTTGCCATCGCCCAGCCGCGAGTGGCAAGGCGCGCAAAAGATGTCGAAACGTTCGCGTCCGCGCGCCAGCACTTCTTCAGTCACTGGGAACGGCATGAAGTCGCCGGGGTTGTTGCCGATCTTTCCGGTATAGAAATAAGTGTCTTCGTGCAACTGCCCGCGGGCCACGGTGCCCTCCACCGGCGTCCGGGCTGAGCGCAAGTCGGCGTAGAAGTCGCTTTCGGCCAGCGGCTTGAAGCGCGGCTGGTCGTGCATGTCCTGTCGGCAGCCAGCCAGCAGCAGCATCAGCGCGCCCAGAAGCGAGATTTTCCGGCAGTTCCGCATGGCCCTAGCTGGGCACCTCCGAAATAGATTTCGGGGTCAAGCTTTCCAGGAACCGCCGCGTCTGGACACTGTCGTACTTGGGATCGGAGGAGAACACGATCAGGAAAAACCGGTCCTTGGTGGCAAAGGCGAAGCGCGGTGCGTTGAACACCGGGTGATAAGGCATGGGCAGGCCGTTCAGAGCGAGCATGCCGAACACGGCCGCCAGCGCCGCAAAAAGAATGGTCATCTCAAAAGTCACGACGATGAACGCCGGCCAGGAGTGATACGGCTTGCCTCCCACGTTCAGGGGATAGCTGACGGCCGAAATCCAGTACTGCATGAGGTAGCCGGACAAACCCCCGATCAGTCCGCCGATGAGCACCACCAGAGGCACATTGTTCTTGTGGAAGCCGATGGCTTCCGCCAGGCCTTCGACCGAGAAGGGGCTGAAAGCGTCGATCTTCTGATAGCCCGCCTCGTGGGTGTGATGCGCCGCTGCTACCAGGACGCTGGCCGAGTCAAATTCCGCCAGCATGCCGTAGATGGGAGGCCGCTTCATTCCTTCACCTCCGCTTCCGGCAACAGGGTACGCATCTCAAAGATCGAGATCATGGGCAGGATGCGCACGAACAGGAACATGGCGGCCAGGAACATGCCGATGGTCCCGACATAGGTCATCCAGTCCCAGCGCGTCGGGTAGTACATGCCCCAGGAAGAGTTGAGGAAGTCCCGTTGCAGGCTGACCACGACAATGATGAAGCGCTCCAGCCACATGCCGACAAGGATGACGCCGGAAACCGCAAACAGCGCGACCGGCTTGGTGCGCAGCTTGCGGATCCACAATACCTGCGGGATCACGATGTTGCAGGCGATCAGCATGTAGTAGAAGAAGGCATAAGGCCCGTGCAAGCGGTTCCACAGTGTGAACGCGTCGTAACGATTTCCGCTGTACCAGCCCATGAATCCTTCAATGATGTAGCCGTAAGCCACGATCAGTCCGGTGGCGAGCATGACTTTGGCCGAGTTCTCCAGGTGGCGCTCGGTGATGAAGTCCTCCAGGGCGTAAATCTTGCGAATGGGGATGGCCAGCATCAGCACCATGGCAAAACCGGAGTAGATGGCGCCGGCCACAAAGTACGGCGGGAAGATGGTGGTATGCCAGCCTGGCACGATCCCGACGGCGAAGTCAAAGCTGACCACGGTGTGTACCGAGAGCACCAGCGGCGTGGCTAGTCCGGCCAGCAGCAGGTACGCCGTCTCGTAGCGGAACCAGTGGCGCGCGGAGCCCCGCCAACCCATGGCCAGAATGCCATAGATGATCCTCGCCCAGCGATTTTCCGAGCGGTCACGCAGGGTCGCGAGGTCGGGAATCAATCCGATGAACCAGAACAGCAGCGAAACTGTGAAATAAGTGGAGACGGCGAACACGTCCCACACCAGCGGGCTGCGGAATTGCGGCCAGATTCCCATGGTGCTGGGATAGGGGAACATCCAGTAGGCGAGCCATGGCCGGCCCATGTGAATCAGTGGAAAGATGCCGGCGCTGGCCACGGCAAACAGCGTCATGGCCTCGGCAAAGCGGTTGATGGAGTTGCGCCACGATTGCCGCAGCAGCAGCAGGATGGCCGAGATCAGGGTTCCGGCGTGTCCGATACCGATCCACCACACGAAGTTGACGATGGCGAATCCCCAGCCGATCGGGATGTTGATCCCCCAGATGCCGGTGCCACGAACCAGCAGGTAGCCGATGGCATACAGCAACATCATAGTCACCAGGAAAAACGCGCCAAAACCGATGAACCACGAGGTTGAGGTGGGTCGGGTCAGCACGATCGCGCTGATCTTGTCAGTGACCGAGCCAAACGTGTAGCCGGGCTCAATTACCGGAGCCTGCTTGCCGCCCGCCTGTTCGCT
Source organism: Terriglobia bacterium (assembly GCA_020073165.1). Taxonomy (GTDB): domain Bacteria; phylum Acidobacteriota; class Terriglobia; order Terriglobales; family Acidobacteriaceae; genus JAIQET01. Next base: position 39,829 of record JAIQFP010000025.1, read on the forward strand.
GCGCTCGTCCATGAAGTCGCTCTGACTATTCCTTCAATTCAGGGTTCGGGTTGCGAATCTCCGCCAGGTACGTGGTCCGCGGCCGGGTGTTGAGGTCGGCCAGCAGGCTGTAGTTGCGCGCCTGCGCCTTCAGCTTCGAAACCCGGCTGTTGGGATCGTTGATATTGCCGAACACAATGGCATCCGCCGGACAGGACTGCTGGCAGGCGGACTGCAACTCGTTGTCGCGAATCTTGCGGTCCTCGCGCTCCGCGTCAATACGGTGCAGATTAATGCGCTGCACGCAGTAGGTGCACTTCTCCATCACGCCGCGGCTGCGTATGCTGACGTTGGGATTGCGCATCATCTTGAACTGGGGCGTAGTCCAGTCCTGGAACAGCAGGAAATTGAAGCGCCTCACTTTGTAGGGACAGTTGTTCGAGCAATAGCGCGTGCCCACGCAGCGGTTGTAGACCATGTCGTTCAAACCTTCGCTGCTGTGGACAGTGGCGCCCACCGGGCAAACCACTTCGCAGGGCGCGTTCTCGCAGTGCATGCAGGGCACGGGCTGGAAGTAAGCTTTGGGATTGTCGCGGTCGCCCTGGTAGTAGGCGTCCACGCGCAGCCAGTGCATGTGGCGGCCGAGGACGACCTGCTCCTTGCCGACCACGGCGATATTGTTTTCCGACTGGCAGGCGACGATACAGTTGTTGCAGCCCACGCAGGCATTCAGGTCAATGGCCATTCCCCAGGCGTAGGCTTCGCTTTTGTAGGGATAGTCGGGATAGAGCGTCAGACCGTGCGGCGGCTCTTCCTCTTGGGCGAAGTTTGGTTCCGTCTTGTATTCGTCAAGGGAAGCGGCACGCACCAGCGGACGCGCGCCCACCGGTGTTTCCATGGTCTGGTAGCCCTGGGTGGTCGCCAGCTTGTAGATGTCGCCGGTCTTGCGAATGACGACGCCGGTGGCTGTCCATGGGGTTGCGCTGTAGCGCAGCGGATACATATCGAAGCCCGCGCCGGTGCCCACGCGGCCAGCGCGGCGGCGTCCGTAGCCCAAGAAGGCAGTGACCGAATTGTCGGGATGTCCCGCCTGTACCCAGACTGGAGCCGTGACCTTCTTGCCGTTCAACTCCAGCTCGATCACGTCCTCGCTCTTCACCCCCAGGCGTTCCGCCATCGCCGGACCAATTAGCAGCGGGTTGTCCCAGGTCATCTTCGACATCGGATTTGGCAGTTCCTGTAACCAGCCGTTGTTGGAGAAGCGGCCGTCGTAGATGGAAGGATCGCGGCGGAAGTTGAGCTCGACAGCATTTTGGTCGGGAGCGATGGACTCTGGGAACTTGCCCGCCTTCAGAGAAACCTGCTTCGGCTGAAACGCGGTGCCTTCAAGCCATCCATCATGCAGTGCCTTACGCCAGAATTCGTCGAAGTCGGCACCGGGATGCTGCTTCTGCCAGTAAGCCTGAACAATCTCATGACCGGAGGAGGAGGTTTGGCCCGAGAGGGCTGCCACAAACTCGTTCGCGCTCTTGCCGCCATAGAGCGGCGCAATCAGCGGCTGTACGATGCTGACCGTGCCATCGTAGGCGCGGGCATCGCCCCAAGCTTCAAGATAGTGCGCCTCGTTGACGTGCCACTGGCAAAGCTCCGCCGTCTCGTTCTGGTAAAGGCCCAAATGCACACGGATGGGAATATTTGTGTTCTTCAGCGTGTTGGCGAAATCGAAATCCGCGGGCGCATCGTAGGCCGGATTACCTCCCAGAATGAACAGCATGTCCACCTTGCCGGCGCGCATGTCGGAGACCAGATCTTTGAGCGACTCGGTCTGGTTGATCGGGTTGGCATCGACTGGATCGGTGTAGAAGACGGTTTTGCCGACGTTGCCCAAGAGCTGGTTTAGGGCGTGGGCCGAAGCGTGAACTGCGGCAGACTGATGATTCCCCGGAATCACAATGATGGATCCGTTGTGGGCCGCTAAATCCTTCATCATCGCGGCGTAGAATCCAGGCGGCCCAGTCGGCCCGACCACAAGATGGGAATTACCCGAGGCAATTTCCAGTAAGGAATCTGTAAAGACAGCGATTTCACTCGCTCTCATCGGCGCCCTATAATCCGCCTTTGCCCCGGTCGCGCTCATCCCGCTCTCGACCACACACAGCCGGTTCATGTTGCCGTCGGGGTCGCGCCGCTTGGCGAAGTCGCGGATGTAGCGTGTCGAGCCGGGGAATCCTGCGAACAGAAAATCCGCATCCAGCGACAGAATCACATCTGCTTTCGAGAAGTCGTAGCGCGTCTCCACCGGCTGACCGAAGGCCATCTGCGCGCCTGCGTACACGTTGTCGCGATTGATAGGCTCATACACATGCCACTTGGCTTGCGGATAAATCTTGAGCAGCGAACGCAACTGGTCGGCCAGCGTGGGCGAGGAAATCGTCTGGGTCAGAATCCTGACGCCTTGCCCCTGCAACGCCTTCTGCACAGTCAGGGGTCCGCGGATTGCTTCGATGAATCCCGCCCAGGTGCGCACATCGCCGAGATGGGTGATGGTCTGCGAGCGGTCCGGATCGTACATCTCCAGCATAGAAGCCTGGGCGAACACATCGGTGCCGCCGAGGCTGGCGGGATGCTGATCGTTGCCCTCAATCTTGGTGGGCCGGTACATGTGGCTTTCCACCAGCACCGGCGAGGCGTATCCGCCCAACGTGAACGCGGTAGCGAAAAACAGCGGCCGCCCGGGAATGACTTCTTCTGGCTGCCGCACATAGGGCACGATGGGTTCGAGCGGCTGCTTGGTGCAAGCGGTCATGCCCGCCAGCGCCAGCGATGCGCCCATCAGTTTGAGGAAACCGCGCCGCGAGGCGGAGTCCAGCCACTCCGATGCGCCCTTGGGAAACTCGCGGTGCATCATCTCCTGGAACTCGGCGCTTCCCGCGAGTTCTTCGAGACTACGCCAGAACTCCGGCCCCTTGGTCTCAGCGATGCGGGCGCGAGCAGTCTCCAGGTCGAGCTTGTGCTTCTTGCTGGGACAAACAGCTTCGCGGTTTTGCTTTTCCTCTTTCATTAAACAAACACCAGCCCTGTCATCCTGAGCGAAGCGAGAGTCCGCGAAGCGGACTCCCGCGCAGTCGAAGGACCCCTATGGCCTTGATACCGCTCGCGACGTTCCAAGGCATTCTCCCTCGGTCCTCGACGCCACGGTGAGAACGCCTTGCATCGGCGCTCTGCGGCTACGCCCACTTGCGGGGTCCTTCGACTCCGTGACTGCTTTGCTGCGCTCCGCATTCACTCCGCTCAGGATGACATTCTTAAGACGCTCATCGGTGACACGTCGAGCAACTCATAATGTCGGTGGCCGTGCGCAATTTGTATTTCTTCACCAAGTCCATTCCCAGCGACAACTGATCGGTATAAGGCTGACCATCGACAAGCACGGGTTGGCTGCTCGACGGCTCCTGGTAGCGCATGTTGAACACCTGCTCGCGCGGACGCAGGTACTTTTCCGGCGCACGGTGGCAATCCAGGCACCACTCCATCTGTAGCGAAGCGTAGTTATACATCAAGGGCATACGGTCCACCGGCCCGTGGCAGGTATTGCAGCCGACGCCCTTGTTGATGTGAATGCTGTGATTGAAATAGACGAAGTCCGGCAGATCGTTGACCCGGTTCCACACCAGCGACTTGCCGCTGCGGTAGCTCTCGCGCACCGGCTCCAGCATCGCGGCGTTAGTCCAGATCTGGGAGTGGCAGTTCATGCAAGTCTTGGTGGGCGGGATGCCGGCAAAGCTCGAAGTCTCCACCGAAGTGTGGCAGTAGCGGCAATCGATGCCAAGCCCAGCGACATGATGCTGGTGACTGAAAGGCGCGGGCTGGGGCCGGGCCACTCCGGCGTACGTCACGTAGGGCGAGCGCTGGACGGTCGCGGCCACCCAGAACAACGCCGCCACCACGAAGACCGCTCCAAAGATCGTGGCCCGGGAGATGGTGTTCGTACTGCGATGAAATATCTGCATCGAGTGAAGACTTTGCGTGCAGTGGGAACCACACCCAGGGGTCCCCGGTTCATGCAGCGTTGCGTGACCTGGTTAAGTCACAGATGGTTGTGAGGTTGAACACGAAAACGGGTGATTATAACAAACCGGGAGGGTTGTACCCTGTGACCGCAAATTAAATTTGGAGAGTGAGGAAATGGATGAGGCCTGCCACTGCGCGCGAGGTGGCCGAAGGGACGCCGGCGCTACGGCTAGCGCAGATTCATGACCAGCAACTTGGGCTCCGTCATTTCCTCGATCGCGTAGCGCAGTCCCTCGCGCCCGAATCCGGAATCTTTGATCCCGCCATACGGCATGTGATCAATGCGGAAAGTCGGGACGTCGCCGCCAATCACGGCGCCGACCTCCAGTTCCTCATAAGCGTTGAACAGCAGTTTGGCGTCGCGGGTGAAGATCCCGGTCTGCAATCCGTAGGGAGAGTTGTTGATCTGCCGACAGGCTTCGTGGAAGTCGTCGTACGGTTCCACCGTCACCACCGGCGCGAAAATTTCCTGGCAGTTCACCTTCATCTCCGGACGGGTACCGGTCAGCACCGTGGGCTCGAGCACCGGCCCGTTGCGACGGCCGCCGCACAACAGCCGTGCTCCACTGCGAACCGCCTCTTGCACCCAGTCGCTGGCGCGGACGGCGTCACTCTCGCGAATGAGGGGTCCGAGATCGGTGGATTCCTGCAAAGGATCTCCCGCTTGCAGCTTCTTCACTCCAGCCAACAGCAGTTCGGTGAACCGGCCGCAGACCGAACGCTCCACCAGGATGCGCTGCACCGAGATACAAGTCTGGCCGGCATAGGCGAAACCGCCGGCGACACAGCGGTCGGCGGCGTACGCGAGGTCGGCATCACTGTGCACAATGACGCCGGCATTTCCGCCCAGTTCGAGGATGACCTTCTTCTTGCCGGCGCGGCGCTTGATGTCCCAGCCCACGGCCGCACTGCCAGTGAAGCTGATGAGCTTGAGACGTTCGTCGGTCACCAGCAGGCTGGCATCCTCGTTCGAGAGCGGGATCACGTTGAGCGCGCCATCGGGCCAGCCCGCCTGCTGCACCGCTTCCGCCAGCAACAATGCGCTCAGCGGCGTCTGCGGCGCGGGCTTGAGCACCATGGTGCAGCCGCACGCAATGGCCGGTGCCACCTTGTGCCCGACCAGGTTCAAAGGAAAATTGAACGGCGTAATGCCGGCGATCGGGCCCAGGGGAAAGCGGCGGACGATTCCCCAACGTCCCGCGGTGGACTCCTGCCAATCGAGAGGAAGGTATTCGCCGTAAATGCGGGTGCTCTCTTCAGCGGCAACATTGAAGGTGAAAATCGCGCGCCCCACCTCGGTGCGCGCCGCCTTGATGGGCTTGCCGGCTTCCTGGGCCAGAGTGCGGGCGAACTCCTCCTTGCGCTCGGTGATGTTCTCCGCCACCCGCCGCAGCACCCGCTGGCGTTCGAATGCAGGCAGACGGCGAGTCGTGCCGAATGCCTTGACAGCCGCGGCGATCGCCGCCTCGGCATGCTCCCGCCTTCCCTGGAACACCCGGGCGATCACGCTGCCGTCGTAGGGGGCCCTCACCTCTACGAGGTCGCCTTCTTCCATCCACTTGCCATCGACCAAAAAACCCTGGGTGGTGACGGGAGTCACAGTCATCTGTGCCATAGGGGTTATCTCAGACCTCCGCCGGGGACGAACCACACGATTATAGGCTTTCCCCGGCGGGCCGGTTAGCCGCTTTCGACGATAATAGGTCGCGCAGGGAGCGAGGACCACGTTTGCAGACAATCCTGGAACTTGCCGAGCAGATCCGCCGAGGCTCCATTTCCCCCGTGGAACTGACAACCGACTGCCTGGCGCGCATCGAGCGTGTCAACCCCGCGCTGAATGCGTTTATCACGGTCATGGCCGGCCAGGCGCTGGCGCAGGCACGCCGCGCCGAGGCGGAAATCCGGGCTGGCGGCTGGCGGGGACCCTTGCACGGCATTCCGCTCGGTCTCAAGGATCTGATCGATACTGCCCGAGTCCGCACCACGGCTGCCAGTGCTGTGTTCAAAGATCGTGTGCCGACAGAAGATGCGGAGGTCGTGCGGCGCTTGCAAAATGCAGGAGCGGTGTTCTTGGGCAAACAAAATCTGCACGAGTTCGCGTACGGGGCCAGTTCGGTGGTGAGCTATTTCCGCGAGGTGCACAATCCCTGGGATACGGCCCACATTGCCGGAGGCTCCTCAAGTGGCTCCGCCTCAGCCGTGGCCGCGGGCCTTGGCTGTGCCGCGATCGGAACCGATACTGCCGGATCGATTCGCGAGCCGGCAGCCATGTGCGGGATCGTGGGCCTGAAACCGACCTATGGACGGGTCAGCGCCCGTGGCGTCGTCCCCCTCTCCTGGTCGCTCGACCACGTCGGACCAATCACGCGGACCGTCGCAGACGCCGCGGTGATCCTGCACGCCATCGCGGGCTACGATGCCCGAGACGTCGGCAGCGCGGATATGCCGGTCGCCGACTATGTCGCCGCCCTGCGGCATGACACGAAACCTCTTCGCATCGGGGTCCCGCGCGCGTACTTCTACGACGATCTGGACCCGGAAATCGCCGCCGCCGTCAGCCAGGCACTCACGGTACTGGCAACTATGTCCGCAGAGATTCGCGACCTCGAGCTCCATGTCCCCACCGACTGCACCGTCCAGAGCGCGGAGTCCTATGCCTACCATGCGGAGTTCGTCGCCCGGAGTCCCGAGCTGTATCAGCCGGAAACGCTTCGCCGCATTCAGACCGGAGCGAAGGTAACCGCCACCGACTACATCCTCCACCACCGCGAGATGGAACAGATGCGACATGGCATCAGCGACGTTTTCGAGGATGTGGATGTGCTGCTGACTCCGACCACCCCGATACCGCCCCCTGCTATCGCCGAGTTGAAAGAGAACCCCGAACTGCTGCGCCCCCGCGAGCTCTTGCTGCTGCGCAACACCCGCCCGGTCAACGTGTGGGGATTGCCGGCGATTTCCGTCCCGTGCGGGTTTACCAGCGCCGGCCTGCCGATCGGACTACAAATCATCGGCCCGCACTGGGAGGAAGCCAGGGTTCTGCGGCTGGCTCACGCCTACGAGCAGGCCACAGCGTGGCACAAACGCCAGCCGAAAATTGTGGAGCCGGTTCCCTGATCCTGCCCTCCTGGTTGCTAATATGTCTGCTGTGCCAACCAGGGCTTTGCCGACGTCCCAAGTTACGGTTCTTCGCGCGGATTCACTCCAGAAACTCACCTGGCTGGTCCATGGCTTCAGCACGCGCCCAGGGGGATTTTCCGATGCCTATGGTGGCGGCGCCCTCAATCTGGGATTCACCAGGCAAGATTCACGCAGCGCCGTGGAACGCAACCGCCGCGCCTTCCTCGAGAAACTCGGCACGATGAACGCTGGCCAACCCTGGCCTCTCATTACCCTGCGCCAGATCCACTCCGATGTGATTCATTGCGTCGGTAAGCCACCCGCGCAGCCACTGGTCGGAGATGGCCTCATCACCGACCGCCCCGGCCTGTTGCTCGCAGTCCAGACCGCCGATTGTCTGCCCGTGATCTTGGCTGACGCAAAACGGCGAGCGGTGGGCGTCTTCCACGCCGGTTGGCGTGGCACGGTGAAGCGCATTGTCGAAAAAGGTGTGGGCGAAATGCGCCGCTGGTTCGGCAGCCTACCGCGCGACCTGAAAGCCGGCATCGGCCCGGGCATCCATGGCTGCTGTTACGAAGTGGGGCCCGAGGTTCGGGAACGCTTCCACTCCCAATTCGCCTATGCCGCGGAACTGTTTCGCGAAAGTAAGGAATCGGACCCGATCCGCGAGAGGTACCCGCTGCTGTTTCTCACCGCCCGGGCACCGGGACATAGTGACCTTCCGAAGAAAATTTTTCTCGACCTGGTGGAAGCCAACCGCCGCCAGTTGCTTGCCGCCGGAGTGACGGCCAGGAGCATCAGCGCCTCGCCGCTGTGCACCTGTTGCCGCACCGATCTTCTGTTTTCCTACCGCGCAGCTAAAGGCCCTACCGGGAGGTTGATGGGCGTGGCAGGAATTAAACCGGCGCGGAAGTAAGGTCAGGAAAGAAAAGAAGACGTTGCCAGCAACGTCTCTGCAGGGAACTGCTCTGTTGCGGGCAGGCGAGACCTCGCAGCCACACCGCTCGCTACTGTGCCGGAGGTGCGGTGGGCGGCGGCGCTGGTTCGCCCGTGTTCACCAGGTCTTTGAGTTCCTTGCTGGGCTTGAAGAACGGAATCTTCTTGGCCGGAACTTCTACCCGATCGCCGGTCTTTGGGTTGCGTCCGACGCGCGGTTTGCGCTGGCGGGTGCGGAAGCTGCCGAAGCCCCGGATCTCAATTTTGTCACCCACCCGGAGTGAGCGGACAACGCTGTCAAATATTGTCTCGACGATGACCTCACTGTCCTTGCGTGTCAACTCGGCCAGCCGGGAAACCTCGTCAATCAGATCGGCTTTTGTCATACGCCCCTTCGCTCTGTCGGAAACTCAATGTGGCTGTTTTGTTCCAGGGGCCCCTCCGCCACTGAGTAGGCCTGCATAAACTTCTCAAATTTCAGGGCTTTTGTGCAAGAAGCATTTTTGGATGCAGGTTTCGGGTGTCAGGTCTTGGGCAGGGCAGCATGAGGAATGAGACCTAACGCCCGAGACCTGAGACCCGACGCCTGATCTGCACCTATTTCCACAGATAGTAGAAGTTCATATGCTGCTCCAGCAGCTTTTCGCGGGTGGGCAGCCACTCCGAGACGTCCCCGAACAGCAGATCGAGCACGGTCTTGCGCTCTTTTTCGGGATGCACCAGCACCGGTTCGCCCTTGATGCCGACTGCCTTGGCGGTCTCGTCCACCGCTGTCTGGAAATCCCCCACCTGGTCAATGAGCTTCATGGACAGCGCCTGCTCGCCGGTCCAGACCTTGCCGTTGGCGATGGCTTTGATGTCGTCGAATTTCGCTTTTCGCCCGTCGGCCACCGCCTGAATGAACTGGGTATGCATGTTGTCGATCAGCGACTGCAGGTATTCCTTTTCGGCCGGGGTCATGTCGCGCGTGGGCGAGCCGGTGTCCTTGAACTCACCGGCTTTCATAGTGATGTCTTTGAGCTTGGCCCAGTGCAACAGGTCCCCGTAGTTGACCCACTCGGAGATGACACCGATGGAACCCACGATGCTGCCGTTGTCGGCGTATATCTTGTCGGTCGCGCACGATATGTAATAGGCGCCGCTGGCTCCGAGGGTCTCGATCGAAGCCACGACGCGTTTTTTCTTATCGTCGCGGATGCGCTTGACTTCGCGGTAAATCTCTTCTGAAGCCGCCACCCCGCCGCCGGGCGAGTTGACGTGCAGGATGATGGCCTTGATGGAATCGTCTTCGGCGAATTTCTTAAGTTGGGGCACCACCACCGAGGGCGTGATGATGACGCCTTCCAGATCAACCACGCCAATCTTGTCACCAAAGCTGCCCAGCGCGCTGGTCTGGTCGCCTGTGCGCAGGGTGATGTACACCAGCGTAAACACCGCCAGCACAAAGAGGAAGAAGGCCCCTCCTCCAATCACAATCCAGAGCCAAATGCGGGAACGACCGTTATCCGGCATACAGATTCGTTAGTTTAGCACCGGAAGCAGCTTGGAGTTTCAGGGTTTTGTAGCGCCGGCGTCTCGCCGGCTGTGGGGGGCGTCCTCCCCACTCGTGGGCAGAACCAGAGTGCCGACATCCGGTGACTGTTCGTCTACCCCACAGGAATCTTGGGTTGCATCGCTGGCTCACCAGCGGCAGAATTACCCAGATTCCCGGGAGGCAATCATGGCCGCATTCTGCGTCAGTTGTGGTGCTGCGCTCGCCGAAGGCGTCAAGTTCTGTTCCAAGTGTGGGGCCGCGGTGCAAGCCCCGCCGGCTGCACCGGTAAGCGCGGCGTCCCCGCCCCCGGCGCCGCCCCCGGCAGCCCCCTCGTCCGGGGGCAGCAGCACGGCAGTGAAGGTCATCATCGGAGTGCTGGCGGTGTTCGTATTCTTGAGCCTGCTGGTGGCCGGGAGTTGCTTCTATGTCGCCTATCGCGTCAAGAAGAAGGCCCACGAATTCTCCCGGGAGATGGGCGGGGAAGTGGCTCCCTACAAAGGCAAGCGTCAGCCTTGCGCGAAGTTGTCCAGCGCAGATGCCAGTAGCGCTCTGGGACAACCGGTCACCTCCGTAGAGCAGGTAGGTAACACGTGCGAGTACCACTTCGGCCCCGGCGGCAACCAGCGTTTTGCCGTCGATTACACCTGGGAAGGCGGGGCCATGGCCTTCAAGCTCTCCCACGCAGCCATGAAGTCAGTTGCGGGGATGGAGACCTTCACCCCGCTGCAGGGCATCGGGGATGAGGCCTACATCGAGCCCATGGGTTCGGGCCTGCTGATGCGCAAGGGAGACGTGATGGTGAATATGGACCTGCGCGTGAGCGGGGTCAGCGTGGATGCAGCCAAAACCATGGCCGCCAAAATTGCCGACAATTTGTAATCGAGGACGAACCAGATCAAGGCATCACGACGCGCAACGCGCTTGTCGCCACGCTCACCTCGACGGGAGTAGCGCAAACGTATTCGCCATCGGCGTACACATCCAACGGCTTTTCTGTTTCCACCCTGAGGCGCTGCGCGCGGAAATACTCAACCCCCGGAATGCTGAGGTGGCGGCCGAAATAGACCGTAGGGAAAAGACAGAAGAGCTTGAACTTGTCGACGTCGGCGACGATGCAGATATCAAGCTGGCCGTCATCCAAGCGGGCGTCGGGCGCGATTTTCATGCCCCCGCCGTATGCCGGGGTGTTAGCAAAGGCCGCCAAAACTGTCGGCTTCTCGCTCCAACGCGTGAACGAGTCCAGCTGCCCGGCCTCTGATGCCAGGATTTTCATGGGAATGGGAGCAAACCGCAGAAGCTCGGGCAGCAGGCTAAGCACGTAGCCGCCGTGTCCGCGCACCCAGCGTGGAAGTTTGTTCGCTCGGCGGGCGATGTCGACGTCCAAACCGACCCCGCCGACACAGCAAAAGTAGTGCTGCGTGGCATGTGGCGCGGGCGCCTCGCCCGCGCCCGTCAGCGATGGAACTGGGTTTGGGTGGCGCAGCGCTTCAGCGCTGCGGAGAGGCTCCCCTTGGATCTGGGGCTTCCCCTGCGGGTCCGGCACCCAAGGCGTGATTACCCCCAGATCAATGCTCCGAACATTGCCGCCACCAGATGAGAACTTATGCCACGCTGCCAGGGAATTTTTGGCGCTGCCCAGATTCAGCGCCCGGGCAAAATCATTTCCACTGCCGCAAGGGACAACCAGAACGGGCAGCTGCAGCCTGACCAGTTGGGGCAGATGGCGATGGACCGTGCCGTCGCCGCCAAAGATCAAGACCACATCGGCTTCACCCGGGCTGGCCGGCAAACCCATCAACCAGGTCGCATTCGAGCCTTTCTGGAATGGCCGCAGAGCCTTCGCGGGTGACCCTAAGCCAAGGATGGCGGCAGCGCGCATGTCCGGCGGCAGAGTATCAGAGTTTCAACCCTGGGACACAGAGGCGCAGGCGGAAGCCTGCGAGCCGAGGGGTCACGGCCGGATAACGACTCGCTTGATTTTCCGGCCAATGCGCAGCGTCACCGAGGAGCCCGCCTTCAAGGAAACCACCGGATGCGGAACCACTTGCCCGTCGACGCTCACCGCCTTTTCCTTGATCTTGCGACCTGCTTCTGAGACCGATTGGGCCAGCCCTACGCGAGCCAGCAACTTGTCGAGGCGGACGCCTTCGCCATCCTTGTTGGCGATCTCCGCGAAGGTCACCGTTGCTTCCTCGATGTTCTCCGGCACTTCATCCTTCTGGAACTGCTTCGCCCAATCATTCGCAGCTCTAGTCGCGGCATCGGCCGAGTGGAAATCCGCCACGATACGGCGCGCCAGCTCCTTCTTGACGCTCATGGGATGGACTTGGCCGCCGGCGACGTCACGCTGCGTCTTCTCAATGTCCGCCATGGACACATCCGTCAGCAGTTCGTAATACCGCCACATCATTTCGTCCGAGATGGACATGATCTTGCCGTACATCTCCAGCGGTGGCTCGTTGATACCGACCGCGTTGTTCAGTGACTTCGACATCTTCTGCACGCCGTCGAGGCCCTCGAGAATCGGCATGGTCAGGACAATTTGCGATTCCTGCCCGTAGGCGCGTTGCAGTTCGCGGCCTACCAGCAGATTGAATTTCTGGTCGGTGCCGCCCAGTTCGACGTCGGCCTGCAATGCCACCGAGTCATATCCCTGCGCCAGCGGGTAGAGCAGTTCATGCAGCGCAATGGGTTTCTCTTCCAGGAAACGCTTGTGGAAGTCCTCGCGTTCGAGCATCTGCGATACCGTAAACTTCGCGGCCAGCCGGACCCAGTCCTCTCCGTTCAACCTGCCCAGCCACTCGCTGTTGTGGCGGATTTCCGTCTTGCTTTGGCTCAAGATCTTGAAAACCTGCGCCAGGTAGGTCTTGGCGTTCCGCTTGATTTCTTCCGGACTCAGCGGCGGACGCGTCGCCGAGCGCCCCGTTGGGTCGCCAATCATACCCGTGAAGTCGCCGATCAGGAAAATGACGGTGTGGCCCAAATCCTGAAAGTGCTTCAGCTTGCGCATCAGCACGGTGTGCCCGAGGTGTAGGTCGGGGGCGGTGGGGTCAAACCCGGCCTTCACGCGCAGAGGCTTCCCCGACGCGCGGGACTTTTCGAGCTTGGCGCGCAGTTCGGATTCCTTAACGATTTCCGCGGAACCCTTCTTGATGTAGGCGAGTTGTTCGTCAACCGGAGCGAAGGACATTGGCAAGCATTATAAGGAATGCAGAAGAAAGAAGTCCGAATTCGGGACCAGATCTGCAGTCATTGTGTCGGCTTCTGGGCCGTCCCCAGCCCCCGCGCTTGCGCCACCAGTTTTTTCAACTTGCCCTCGATCGATGCGTCGCCGATGTGCTGATCTTGCAGTACGCCATCTGCGTCAATGGTAAAGGTCTGCGGAATCACGTGCACGCCGAACGCCCTCGCGATTGGCCCGGCAAACCCACCATCGAAATACTGCGGCCAGGTCATGCCGTTATCTGCAACGAACTTCTTCCACTTCTGCTCGTCGTCGTCAAGGCCAATGCTCAACAACACGAATGGCTCCCCCTGAAACTTCTTCGCGATGTCCCGAATACGCGGCAGAGCCGCTCGGCAAGGGCCGCACCAGGTCGCCCAGAAGTCAATCAGCACGACCTTTCCCTGCAAATCGTCCAGCGAAATATGCTGCCCATCCGATGTCTCTACCCAAAACGGCGGCGCCATCCTGGCTCGCGCCAGTTCCGGCCGGCTGAGATATCGTAGGGCGCGCTGCCGATCAAGGTCGCCTGCCGGTCGCAGCTTCACGAACAGCTCAAAGCGTTTCTTGGCCTCGTCGTCCTGCTTCAGGCGCGCGAGCGCCTGCCCATCGGCATAGATCGCGTCCGGGAAGTTCGCGTACGTTGCCAGCGCCTTGGACATCTCATCGTGCGCGCGGGCGAATAGCTCTTCCTGGTTCTTGAGCAATGCCTCACGCATGATCACGAGGCCGAATTGGTAGTGTGCAACAGCGAGGTTCTCGTCCCCCTTTGCATCCGCTATCATCTCTTCTGCTCCGGCTTGTGCAGTCTTCCACTCTTGAAACTCAATCCCATACTTCACCATCCCTTTTTGACACCCCAGGCAATGCCCGCCGTCTTGCTTGTCCGCTTTCTTGAAGTCGCCGAGCGCCGCATGTCTGTCGTGCTTCTGCAGATGATCCAGGGCTTTCCGGTACGTTGCTTGTGCTTTCTCATTTGTCGGGCCCTCCGTCGCCTCCTGCGCTAGCGCTGGAGCAGCAAGACAACTCAGTATCAACAAAATTTCGGCACGGCGCATACTCTTACCTTGCGGTTACCTTCCGAACGAGCCTTCTACCTGCGACATCGTAATTACCTTCCAGCACGATATTGATGGCCTCGGAGTATGCGATGTGCTCCTGCTCAAGGATCCTCTCAGCCAGAGTGTGTTCGTCGTCGCCGTCGAGCACAGGAACGGTCTTCTGCACAATGATGGCGCCGTGGTCGAGTTCCTCGTCCACGAAATGGACGGTGCAGCCGGCAACTTTCACCCCGTAGGCGAAGGCCTGCTGCTGGGCTTCCAGGCCGGGAAAGGCGGGCAACAGGGAGGGATGGATGTTGAGAATGCGATGCGGGAACTGCTGCACGAACCAGGGCGAGAGCAGGCGCATGTATCCCGCAAGGCAGACCAGGTCGACCTCGTGGTCCTTGAGCAGCGCAACCACTTCGCGGTCGTGTTGTTCGCGCTCCTTGCCCTTGGACGGAACCACAAAAGTGGTCAGGCCGAGGCGCTGGGCGATTTCCAGGCCCCCCGCCTCCGCCTTATTCGAGATCACGACTGCGATGCAGGCGTTGGGGATGTGTCCAGCGGCGACGTTCTTGGCGATGGCTTCGAAGTTCGAACCACGCCCGGAGAGCAGGATGCCGAGGTTGTGCATGGTTAGATGATAATTCACCACAGAGACACACAGACATAGAGGAATTGGTGATTTGTGATTCTTGATTGTTGATTTGGGAATAAGTCGTCTGGCCCGATGGCGGTCCCAAATCAAGTAATCAACAATTCTCCTCTTGACGCCGATCGGGCAGTTGGACCAACATATGTTGCTATGACATATATGGCTCCGAAGGTCTTCGACCGGGAATTGAAGAAAGGCAGCGCCGAACTGCTGATTCTTTCGTTGCTCGAGCATCGCCCCCGCCACGGCTATGAGATCAGCAAGCTCATCGAGGCGCGCTCCGAGGGAGTGCTGCGCTTCAACGTAGCTTCGTTCTATCCCTTGCTGTACCGGCTCGAACAACGCGGGTTCATTGAGGGCCGCTGGGTAGAAAAAGCCGGCCAGCGGCGGCGGCGGTATTACCGGCTGACTCCTCAAGGCCGGAAGATGCTCAAGGAACAACGCAGCATCTGGCGCGACTTCGTGAATGCCATGAACCAGATCACGGGAGCGGAACATGCCTGACTGGGGAAAAGAGATCAGAGCGCTGTTGGAAGGCCTGAGGCTGGACCCGACGCGCGAAGGCGAGATCGTAGAAGAACTCAGCCAGCACTTGAACGACCGCTACGAGGAATTGCTGGCAGCTGGAACCTCCGCAGGGCAGGCCCACCGCTCGGTGATGGAAGAACTAAACTCCGGCCGCCTGACGGCGGAACTGCAGCCTCTGTTGCACCCGGCGCCACAGCCAATTGTGCTGGGCCAGGATGAGCGAGCGAATCCGCTGGCCGGGCTGTGGAGGGACTTGCGCTACGGTGCGCGGCTGCTTCGTCTGAATCCGGGATTTGCCCTGGTCGCGATCCTGTCCCTCGCACTGGGAATTGGCGCAAACGCGGCAATCTTCCAGCTGCTGGACGCGGTCCGCCTGCGCACACTCCCGGTGAGAGATCCGCAAGAACTGGCCAACATACCCGTGGTGTATCACCCTAACGGCCGCACCGGATCGTTCTCCTCGCCCAACCCTCAACTCACGAATGCCCTTTGGGAACGCCTTCGCGATCAACAGCAGGGGTTTTCGAGTATCGGAGCCTGGAGCGCCCAAAAACTCAATCTGAGCCAGGGCGGCGAAGCCCGCTACGCGAACGCCCTATGGGTGAGCGGCAGCTTCTTTGCCACCCTTGGAACACATCCCATTCTGGGCCGCCTGATTTCACCCGCCGACGATCAACCCGGATGCGGCTCCTCCGAAGCCGTCATCAGCGATTCCTTCTGGCAGAGGGAATTCGGCGGTGGTGCTTCTGTGCTCGGTCAGAAAGTTACGCTGGAAGGACATCCCTTCGAGATCATCGGCGTCACCCCGGCTGGCTTTTTTGGAGTGGAGGTAGGACGCAACTTCGACGTGGCCCTTCCCGTTTGTGCTGAGCCCACCGTCATGGGCGAACGGGAGTCTGCGCTGCGGAATCCGCAAGGATGGTGGTTGGCCGCCATCGGACGCCTCAAGCCGGGCTGGACCGTCGAGCGCGCTTCCGCCCAGCTTGCCGCCATCTCTCCAGGCATCTTTGAAGCTACCTTGCCCGCGGAATACGATCCCACCGACCGGAAGAATTATCTCCAGTTCAAGTTGGGAGCGCTGCCCGCCGCTTCCGGGATTTCCGAGCTCCGCAAAGAGTATGAGAACCCCCTTTGGCTATTGATGGGAATCTCCGGCTTGGTCCTGCTGATTGCGTGTGCCAACCTGGCCAATCTGATGGTGGCTCGCGCCACGGCGCGACAGCGGGAGATGGCGGTGCGGCTGGCGTTGGGAGCTTCGCGCGGCCGTCTGGTCCGGCAACTGCTAGCGGAGAGCCTGCTGCTGGCCGTGGTGGGCGCCTTGTGTGGCGTGGGCCTGGCGCAAGCCCTGAGCCGGCTGCTGGTGTCGTTCCTCAGCACGCAGAACACGCATCTGTTTATCGATCTGACGCCGGACTGGCGCGTACTCGTGTTCACTGCCGGGCTGGCCATTCTCACTTGTCTGTTGTTCGGTTTGACCCCGGCAATTCAGGCAGCAGGCACCGCTCCCGGCGAAGCCATGAAGGCGACCGGCCGCGCGACCACCGCCGGCCGCGAACGCTTCGCGGTGCGCCGCGGTCTGGTGGTCTCCCAGGTTGCGCTCTCGCTGGTGTTGCTGGTCGGCGCTCTGCTGTTTGTTCGCACCCTGCGCAACCTGGTAACGCTCGACGCTGGCTTCCAGCGCGATCACATCCTCATCAATGATGTTGACTTATCCCCGCTCCGGATTCCGGTCGCGAACCGGGTGGCTTACAAACAAGAACTGCTGGCCCGTACACGGGCAATCCCTGGAGTTATCTCAGCGGCCACTGCCAGAGTTGTGCCGGTGAGCGGCAACGGATGGAACGACAACATCAGCATTCCCGGCACCACGGTGCAGCGCAAGATCGCAGATTTCAATCGCGTCAGTCCCGGCTATTTTCGGACGGTAGGAACTCCACTCCTTGCAGGGCGCGATTTTGACGACCGCGACACCGCGGCGTCCCCCCAGGTCGCCATCGTGACCGAGAAGTTCGTAAAGAAATTTCTCGCCGGCTCCAATCCGATCGGCAGGACCTTTGGGGTGGTCCAGCAAGGCGGCAAGCCCGACCGCATTTATCAGATCGTGGGGTTGGTTCGAGACACCAAGTACAACGATCTGCGCGAGGAGTTCATGCCCATCGTTTTCGTGGCCGAAGCGCAGGATGACTCACCCGATCTGGAAGCGCAGTTCATGATTCGTTCCGACGCACCCCTGACCGACCTTATCCCGGCAGTGAAGCGGACCATAGCTGAGGTCAACCCGGCCATGGTGCTCAACTTTAGCGTGTTCGACACTATGATCCGCGAAGGTTTGTTGCGGGAACGCCTGATGGCAACCCTGTCCGGCTTTTTCGGATTTCTGGCCGCGATCCTGGCCATGATCGGTTTGTATGGCGTGATCTCCTACATGGTGGCCCGGCGACGCAACGAGATCGGGATTCGCATGGCGCTGGGTGCGGACCGGAGCAGTATCGTCGCTCTGATCATGCAGGAGGCAGGGACGCTGCTGGGCATCGGCCTGACCATAGGGACAGTGCTGGCCTTGATCGCGGGAAGCACCGCCAGTGCACTCCTGTTTGGTTTGCGGCCCAGCGATCCGTGGACCCTGACCATGGCGGCGCTGAGCTTGGCAGCGGTGGCCGCAGCAGCCAGCTTCCTGCCCGCACGAAGGGCTGCGACGCTCGACCCGATGCAGGCCTTGCGCGAGGAATGAGCCGTTTGCTCGCCGTGGGTTCGCTCCGATATAGTTCTCTCCTGGCATGTTCGAGAACTTCCAGGCCGTCGACCGCTGGAGCAAGAAGCCGGTGCACTGTCTCTACCAGGCGCTGATCGTGGCCATTGCCACGCGCCATGCCGATGCGGTGGACATCAAGTTCCTGGTGGATGGCCGCCCGGTGTGGGTAGCACTGCCCCATCCCGCCTGGGTGGAGTACAAGAACCGCACCGGCAAGGTCATCACCGATCGCCTGGCGATTGAGATTGCCGGGCACTACCTGAAAACCGCCCTGGAGTCTGGTGAGGGCATGGGCCGCGAGACGTATTCGCTTACCGTGGACGAGACCCTCAAGCATCTGGATGCAGTGGTGGCGGAATCCGAAGCCCAGGCGGTCGCAACCTCAGCGGTTAGCTCCTAGCCTTTAGCTTCCAGCCGTAGGACCTATTCTGGCATGCCTGCTTCGCCGGCAGGGCGGACACTCTTTTTCCGCCCAAACATCAGCCAAGTGCAAGCGTCACAACCAGTTGTGCGGTAACGCACTGCCCATGAGCGAGCCAGTTCGAGACAATAGTTGGTTGGCGGGTGATGCTGCCCACGCCAGACGTTTGGGTCCAGCACTTGGAAGCTCCCTGCAAATGAGGGACAATACTGGCCTTGTCTTTATAGGACATTCTTTCTGGCCGTGTCGGTTCGGTTTCGGCGCGGTTCCGTATGCCTGAGTTTTTTCTGAGGAGATGCCTTTATGTCCAGTCTTACGATGGATGTGGAAACGGCCCGCACCGAGCGGAAGAATAAACGTCTCGCGCAGTGGGTGGAAGAAGTCGCACAGCTTTGCAAACCGGACCGCGTCCACTGGTGCGACGGTTCGCAGGAAGAGTACCAGGCGATGCTCCGGCTGATGATCCTGTCCGGCACCGCCATCCCCTTGGTCGAGGGCAAGCGGCCCAATAGCGTGCTGGTAAGGTCGAATCCCGCCGACGTGGCGCGGGTGGAGGACCGCACCTTCATCTGTGCGCGCACCAAGGACGAGGCTGGCCCCACCAACAACTGGGAAGATCCAGCCAAAATGACGGAGAAACTGAAGGGCCTCTACACCGGCTCGATGGTGGGGCGCACCCTGTATGTGATTCCTTACAGCATGGGCCCGATCGGCTCGCCGATTGCCAAGATCGGCGTGGAGATCACCGACTCACCCTATGTCGTGGCCAATATGCACATCATGGCACGGGTGGGCAAGCGGGTGCTGGATGTGCTCGGCGCAGACGGCGAATTCGTGAAGGGCCTGCACTCGGTGGGCGCGCCGCTGGGCCCCAACGATCAGGATTCGCCCTGGCCCAACAACGCGCAGGACAAATACATTTGCCAC
Source organism: Terriglobia bacterium (assembly GCA_020073165.1). GTDB lineage: Bacteria > Acidobacteriota > Terriglobia > Terriglobales > Acidobacteriaceae > JAIQET01. Next base: position 59,018 of record JAIQFP010000025.1, read on the forward strand.
TTCCCGGATACGCGGGAGATCTGGTCGTACGGCTCCGGCTACGGCGGCAACGCTCTGCTCGGCAAGAAGTGTCACGCGCTGCGCATCGCCTCGGTTCAGGCCCGCGACGAGGGCTGGATGGCCGAGCACATGCTCATCCTGAAAATGACCAGCCCCACGGGAGTGGTGAAGTACATGACGGGGGCGTTCCCCTCGGCCTGCGGCAAGACCAACCTGGCTATGCTGATTCCGACTATCCCCGGCTGGAAGGTGGAAACCGTCGGCGATGACATCGCCTGGATGAAGTTCGGCGCGGATGGGCGACTCTACGCCATCAACCCGGAATACGGCTTCTTTGGCGTGGCCCCGGGTACCAGCATGAAGTCGAACCGCAACGCCATGCTGACCGCCACCCGCAACTCCATCTTTACCAATTGCGCCATGACCCCCGACGGTGACGTGTGGTGGGAAGGCATGACCGACGACAAGCCGGCCGAGCTGATCGACTGGCTGCGGCGGCCCTGGACTCCGTCCTCCGGCCGCAAGGCGGCGCACCCCAATGCCCGGTTTACTACCCCCGCCAGGCAGTGCCCGGTAATCGCGCCCGAGTGGGAGGATCCCAAGGGCGTGCCGATTGACGCCATCTTCTTTGGCGGACGCCGCGCCGGTGTCGTGCCCCTGGTGACCGAGGCTTTTAGCTGGCAACACGGCACGTTCCTGGGCGCCACCGCCAGCAGCGAGACGACCGCGGCTGCGGCCGGCAAGGTCGGACAACTGCGGCGCGACCCCATGGCCATGCTGCCCTTCTGCGGCTACAACATGGGTGACTACTTCGCGCACTATCTGAAGATTGGTGCCAAGCCCGGCGCCAAGCTGCCGAAGATCTACTACGTCAATTGGTTCCGCACGGACGAAAACGGCAAGTTTCTGTGGCCAGGATATGGCGAGAACAGCCGCGTGCTGAAGTGGGCCTTCGAGCGTTGCGAGGGCAAAGCCCAGGCCGTGGACACGCCCATCGGGCGCCTTCCCGGCGCTGCCGACCTCGACACGCGTGGTCTGGATATCCCTGCCGCCAACTTGGCGAAACTGCTCAGCGTGGACGTCGACGGCTGGCTGGCCGAGGTGCCGCTGATCAGGGAGCACTTCGCCAAGTTCGGCAGCCACATGCCGGAGGGGCTGAACCGCGAGCTGTCCGAGCTGGAAGCACGGCTCAAGGCGGCCAAGAAGTAACAACCGGGGCTTGCCGGGTAACGTTGCCCGGGCAACCAGGAGTCGTCGCTGACCGCATCTATGCGTGTGCTTGGGTACACATGGGTCGGGGTGCGAACTGCCGACCTGAAATCATCTGCGCGCTTCTTTGCCGACGTCCTGGGCTTATCCCTCGTCCACGAGGGTAAGGGGCTGGTCCAGTTTGAGGTGCCTTCGGGGCAACTGTTCGAGGTCTTCGGCTCGGAGAGTCGTTACTATCAGCTTCACGCTTGCCCAGTTCTGGCCTTTCAGGTGGAGGATGTGCGCGCGGCCAGGAAGGAACTGGAGTCACGGGGCGTCGAGTTCGTCACAGATGTCGATGGCAACGAATCAGAGGCCTGGACATATTTTCGCGGCCCCGACGGCTACCTATACGAGCTTTGGCAGACGCCACGCCCCTTGAAAGCGCTGCCGCCCCACTAGCGGCTGAACCAGCCGGTCGCCGCGAGATGATCGGTCGAAGCAACGGGAGGTAAACACCTATTCACGGTCTTGCGGGGCCCGGGCCCAAATCCGGTAGTGGGTCAGTCTGATTTCCACATGGCATCGCGTCCGCGTTGAATCCGTGGCATGATCGGATTGACAAGGGGCTTATCCTGAAAGCGCTCGGAGAGAAAACGATTGCATGAAGCGGATGCTGCAAGTCCTGATCGTGATTTCAATCGGGGTAGCACTAGCCGCACTAGCCGGATTTCTATTGCGTTTCATCGGTTACAGCCTCAGCGAAGCATTCAATCCTTTACTTCCGCATCCAGAAGACAGTGAGGCAAAACGGCAATCTTACTTGTGGGGCATCTATTTTCTGGTCGCCAGCGCCGTCACCGTTCGCCTGTTCCAAGCGTACCGGCGAAACCATCGGCGGAAGTAGCTGTGGAAATCAGACTTCACCCAGTACCCCAAATCCGGGCCCTTTCTTTTTTGCGGTCGGGGTGTGGTAGAACTGCATCTAAGCAACCAATGCCTACAAAGTCTCGTCCTGGCATCTCTGTGGGGGAGATGCTCTCCGCCTGGTGGAATATTCTCAGCGGCAGCGTTCCCATGCTCTCCATCGAAATCACGCGCGAGTGTCCGTTGCGCTGTCCGGGATGCTATGCCTATGGCGAGACCCACCTGGGCGGCGGCCAGACGCTGCGCGAGTTATCGGACTATCGCGGCGACGCGCTGGTCGAAGGTGTTCTCAAAGTAGTGGAGAAGCACAAGGCCCTGCACGTCTCTCTAGTCGGCGGCGAGCCCCTGATCCGGCATCGTGAACTCAGCCGCATTCTTCCCGAGCTCAGCGCGCGCGGGCGATTCGTGCTGGTCGTGACCAGCGCCGTGATTCCGATTCCCCAGGAGTGGATGAAGCTTCCCAGACTGCGAGTTGCCGTCTCAGTGGATGGGTTGCCGGAGCACCACAATGTGCGACGGGAACCGGCGACCTACGAGCGCATTCTGAACAACATTGAAGGCCGCCAGGTGAATATTCATTGCACCATTACCCACCCCATGGTGCAGCGCTCCGGATACCTGCAAGAATTCATGGCTTTCTGGGATGCGCGTCCGGAAGTGAACCGGATTTGGGTGAGCCTTTACAGCCCGCAGGCGGGCGAGGAGAGTGCAGAAAGGCTAACCGCCGAAGACCGCGGCAGGCTGGCGCAGGAGTTGCCCGAGCTGTCGGCACAATACCCGAAGCTGCTGATGAGTCCGAGCATGGCACGAACTTTGCTTTCTCCGCCTGCAAATCCGCAGGAGTGCCTGTTCTCCAAGATGTCCACCAACTACTCGGCCGACCTGCGCACCCGGGTGGAGCCTTGCATTTTTGGCGGGACACCGGATTGCAGCCAGTGCGGGTGCGCGGTCACGGCCGGCATGCACCAATTGAAAAATGTCCAGTTGCTGGGACCTTTGAAGGCTGGGCACCTGGTACGCGCTTCCATCGCCATCGGTTCAGCCGCCAATCGTTTGCGCGCAGGATCGGTCATGCCAGCGCGCTGGAATGGGCTCCCCTCGTCGCAGCCCGAAAGCCCACTGGTGCAAATTGACAGCTAGCGAATTTGCATCACGCCTTTTTTAGCGCTCGGACGACCGCCACCAGCACCACCGCTCCTAGGATTGCCACCAGGATGCTGGGGATCAGTCCTCCGGAGGTGTAGAAACCAAAGAAGCTCATGATCCATCCGCCGATGATGCTCCCGACAATGCCGAGCACGATGTCCACCAGGATGCCGTAGCCGGAGCCTTTCATGATCTTGCCGGTGGCCCAGCCGGCAATCAGTCCCACCAGAATCATCCAGATGAAATACATAGTTCCTCCTCAGTCAGCGCGCGGAGACTACTCGTCCGCATGCCGCAGTGTCAAGCGGGGATGGGGTAAGAACACCACGGGAGGGCGGGGTAGCGGGTGAAAGCCATCATTTTTTCAGTAGTTGGTGCTATGGCGATGTTACGCCAATGAATTGTCGTGCCTCAATCTCTAGCTGCCCGGCGCACCAGAGTCGTCGTTGCCCTTCCACGATGCCCTGAAGATAGGAAAAAGGAAACCCGTCAATGGTAAGCCGCAAACTATGGCAACAATGCCCGCGAAAAGCGAATGCCACTTTACCAAGCCGATCACAAAATCGACCACGGCGCAGATTGAAAAGAAGACAAGCGGAGTCGGACGGTTCATCTCGTCAGCATTATGCTCCACTCGGCACAATCTCTGCGATTCCAGTAGAAACGGCTAGGGGAAGATGAGTGAAATGGCGATGTTACGCCAACTACCGCCGCGGTTGATCTGACGTCACATGCACGAAAAAAGAATCCGGTTTCCCACGCAAGGGACGCAGCCCCTTTATTATGAAAAGCTGCCCGATGGCAGTCACACGCAGAGTTCCCGTTTGGGAATGCAACCATTCTCCGGTTGCGATTTTTCCTCTGGCCATCCTCCGTCGAGCGCGAAAATGTAGGTAGATAAGAGTGCCTGGGCCGTTTTTCACAGGTTCGGTCTGGTGTGGTTCCCACTCCAGACTGCGGCATGTCTGGCGGAGGTTCCTATGCGATCCCGGAATGCAGCTTCAATTCTCCTTTTCTTCTTCGGCACGCTTGCCAGCGCCTTCTCGCAGGCCACCACACCAACCCTGTCGGGCGACCAGATTATTGACCGAACCTCTCCCGCGGTCGTACTCATCCTCGCCGGTTCGGGGAATGGTCAAGTCGCGGCTATCGGCTCCGGTCTTATCGTCCGTCCGGAAGGGGTCGTGCTCACCGCGAACCATGTAGTGAAGGGCATGCGTGAGGTCCAGGTGCGCCTCAAGAGCGGCGACGTTTACGATCGAGTGGAACTGATCGCAAGCGATGAGCGCCGGGACATCGCTGCCCTCCGCATCCCGGCTACCGGCCTTGCCGTGTTGCCGATAGCCAGCTCTGCCGACGTCCACGCTGGTGCCCCCGTCTACCTCGTCTCCAACGGCGCCGGACTGCCCTGGACCGCTTCCTCGGGTGTACTCAGCGCATCACGTATGGCTGATGACGTGCCTGGGGCTGGCAGCGGTTACCGCCTGCTGCAGTTCACGGCCCCGCTTTCTCCCGGCTCCAGCGGCGGCGTGCTGGTCGATGCCCAAGCTCGTGCCCTGGGTATAGTGGTCGGCTCGATCACGCCGGGACAAAACGTGAACTTCGCCGTTCCCGTGGATAGCATCGCCGGGCTCTCCGCGGTAGCGGGCGGCACACCCTTCGCTTCCGGTTCCGGCCTGCAGCTTCCCACGGCCGCTTCCGTGGGCGGCGCGCCTGCTCCCGGGACCGCCGCGCGCAATGTGCCGCGTGGTCCCGCGCCGCTGTTACCACCTGCCGACCAATTGCAGATCCGCAGCGCATCCGTCTATTCCAAGACCATCTACATTCGCCGCGAACGTCTGCAGGATGACCTCCGCAAACATCCCCTGTTCTCGCAGTTGGGCTTGCGCTTCGCAGATTACGGCGAGACCGCCGATGTAGCTATCACCGTCGATCGTCCTTTCCTCACCTTCGACTGGACCTATGTTTTGGTGTACCAACCCGGCGGCCTCACCTTGGCCTCGGGGACCATCGAGGCCAATGACGAATTCGACGCCGGCCCCGCGCTGGCCGCGCAGATCATGGAGCAACTCGCCGCCGCCGCTGTGTTGCCACGCTCCACACTCCGGCCTTCACCGCCGCCCGCCAGCCGCGCCGTCGATATAGAACTCTCCGGCCCCCCAGATCCCGGCAATGCCCTGCGCACCTGCCGTACCGTCTTCGTGGAATCGCACACCATCTACCTGAAAGGCAATCTGCTGCAAGACGCGCTCTACACCCGTCCCGAGATGCGTGACTGGGGCATTCGCATCGTGGATAACCGCAACCAGGCCGATCTCTACATCGACGTGACCCGTCCGTTCCTGACTTTCGATTGGGTCTACAAGATGATCGACAACCGTACTGGGACGGTACTGGCAGCTGATAAGGTTGTCGCCTGGGATGGCCCCATTGCTGCTCCGCAACTGGCGGCCAAGATTGTCGACCATATTCGCGCCGCGCGTCCTCTTCCTGCCGACGAGCGCCGCGAATAGGTGCCAAGGGAGATGGAATGTGGGTAGTGGGTTCTCATACGAACCCACTACCGGAATGTGGAGCAATGCAGAGAAGAACGCAGTTCCGGGCAGCATGTTTGAGCTTCCCGCGGATACGTCAAAACCGACATGTCCAACCCAGCCAGATAGCAGAAACCAAGAGCCTGCACCCGGATGTGGGCCAACTGTTGTAAACAGGCGTGGGTGTTGAAAAAGTCACGGATTGGACCGATCTTGTGCGGGCTGGGTCTGCGAGTCCTTTTCTCGTTTTCTAAGCGGTGACAGTTAGCGGTGCAGTTGGTTGGCTGAGGAACCGCACCAGTCGCTTGATGTTCTGCGCAGCCGCCGCCAGGAAGAACTGCTCCCGCACGAACTTTAATCTCCGCAGACGCAAGCGACGCAGTCCGATTTG
>JAIQFP010000026.1 GCA_020073165.1 Terriglobia bacterium
AAAGCTGATGTGCTTGTCGATAAGCCGTAGCAGATGGTTTTCAGGAACCTGATCTTCCAGACGGAAGTAGTAGAACAGCGCTTCGGAGCGGTCGTGTTGCCCCATCATGATCAGCAGGCCTCCAACGATGAGAATCCAACAGAGCATGGACGAATGCTTTCTTCTAACACGCCTCGGCTGAATCTCATCCTGCTAATCGAAGTGACTTTTTCAACACCCACAGGCGATTGCACTCAAAACCCCGATCTGGGCAGAGACCTTGGAGGTCTTTCGGGTCCCCGCGCTGTCCTCAGCCGTTACAATTGACTCATGTTTGCCCGCAGAATCCGAGTGGAGTACGAACGCAACGGCCAGCGGCTGCCCTGCCAACTCAAGTGGCTGGACAGTTTCTCCATGCGCAACTTCACCAACGCCGCAGCGTTCGATGACACTTTGCCGGTGGCCGATGGGATCATGGAGATCGGCACCCACGTTCCTCTGGAAAAGTTGACGGACGCAATGCAGGACTGGTTCCGGCGCAAGAGCTACATGGCGAAAGATGACAAGTTGCTGATCACTGATACAAAGTGAGTAAAGGGATTTGTCCGATCCAGTAAGGGGATGACCGTAGAGCGGTGATCCCGCCCCCAGCGCAGAGGGCCTTTGTAAAGAAGCTTTTACAAAACCTTGACCTTCCGGTGGCCTGGCGCTGCTTTCTCCCTGCCATTATGGCATCTCATAAGAGAGCAACACTCCGGACCGGCATAACGCAGTCCGCCGGTCTGGGGGGTGCTCACGGCAACGGGAGACCATGATGACAACCATGAACTGCATACAAACGAACTCATTTTCTGTGGCTTCAGGAACGACTCCAGAACAAGCCCGGTTCGATTACGGCGCGGAGTGGCGGCGGATGGCGTTGCAGAGCGTCGCAGTCCGGAAAAGGCGGCTGAATTGGGACAAGGTGATGGGTTTATGCGTGATGGCGGGGGTCAGTGCGGCAGGATGGACGGCTGCGGGCATGGTCATCTCCCGCCTGCTGCGGTAATCACCCTGCGGAGTAGAAGGGGTCAGGGCTACGGCTATTTGTCGTAGTGCAATAGCGAGAACACGTCGTAGCCCTTCAGTTTTTCCCGGCCTTTCAGAAAATCCAACTCCACCACAAAGCCCAGGCCGGCGATTTCCGCGCCCAGCGAAGTGGCCAGCTTGACGGTGGCCTGGGCGGTTCCGCCGGTCGCCAGCAAGTCGTCCACGATAATCACCCGCTGGCCTTTCTGGATGGCGTCTTTGTGGACCTCCAGCGCGTTGCTGCCGTACTCCAGTTCATACTCCGCTTTGGCAGTCGCGGCCGGCAGCTTTCCCGGCTTGCGCACGGGCACGAAGCCGGCGTTCAGACGGTAGGCGAGCGCGGGGCCAAAGATAAAGCCGCGCGCCTCCATCCCCAGAATCAGGTCGGCTTTCTTCGGCAGGTAATACTCCGCCAGTGCATCGATCAGGGTGGCAAAGCCCAGCTTGTCCTTGAGCAGGGTCGTGATGTCGTAAAAGAGAATGCCCTTCTTGGGGAAATCGGGTACTTCGCGGATGAGCTTTTTCAGCGGCTCGCAGTTGACACCGCCCTTGATCGGCACCGTCTTGCTCTGCATTTACCAGGCTCCTTCGATGCGAAACGCGCTTAGGCCAGGGACCGGCTTGGCTTCGAACTCTTCAACGTCATCCACGCGCGCAGCGCGCGGGCCCTCGCGCAGTCGCGACCGCAATCCGGAGAGCTGATCACGGGTGCCGATGGCGAACACTTCCACGCTGCTGTCGAGATTGTTGCGCACCCATCCCGCGATCCCAAGGATGTGGGCTTCCCGCTCCACGAACCAACGGAAGCCGACGCCTTGTACGCGGCCGCGCACCAGGAAACGGCGAGCGTGGACGGCAGATCTTTCAGCGGTGGTCATCGGCGCAGATAGTGACGCTGCTCGCAACGTACCAACAGGAATCCTTCCCGCAAACGCGTAGACGCAGCAAGCTGCGTCTCTACGAGATCGTGAACAGGTTAAACAGGACTACGCCCGCGACAAATACACACCCTCAGCCGTATCCACCCGGATCTTCTCGCCTTCATTGATGAACGGCGGCACGTATACCACCAGCCCGGTTTCGGTCTTGGCCGGCTTGGTAACGCTCGACGCCGTCGCGCTCTTCAGTCCCGGCTCGGTTTCGACCACGGTGAGCTCCACCGTCTGCGGCAACTCGATCCCTACCGCCTTGCCGTCAAAAAACTCGACCTTGATCTGCAAATTCGGGATGAGATAGTCAACGGCGTCACCCAGAATTTCCTTGGTCAGGTGGGTCTGCTCGTAATTGGAAGTATCCATGAAGTAGTAGCTGTCGCCGTCGGCGTACAGGAACTCCATTTCGACTTCGTCCACGTTGATTCTCTCAATGGGGTCGGGAGAACGGAAGCGGTGCTCAAACATGGCGCCCGTCCGCAGGTTCCGCAGTTTGGCCTGGATAAAGGCGCGCAGGTTGCCGGGGGTGCGGTGCTCGACGCTGAATACGGAATGCAGATCATTATTGTGCTTGATGATCATGCCGGGGCGAAGCTGGGTGGCGGGAATAGCCATTGCGAAGTAACTCTCCTTTAATTGCGCATTTCGGCTAGTGGGTCAGCGGAAGGCGGACAGGCCACATTTCACGCCGCACCTACGGGGATCAAAGTCTTTATTTTACACGGGCTTGAGCCGATATAGGAAATCGGATTACCGCCGTTGCTCGTCTCTTGGGATTTTGCGGGCGTGCAAGGCAGCCCGACAGCTAGAATGAACATAAGCGAACCCAAGACAATCTTTGTGCGAGTAGAAAGGGTGGCCTTATGCGTTTCGGAAAATATGAGCCTTCGGACAAGAGCAGTGTGGGAACTGCCGTCACGTTCCTGCTGATCGGCATGGGCGCGGGGGCGCTGGCGGCGCTGCTGCTGGCTCCCAAGAGCGGCAAACAGTTGCGCAAGGACCTGCGGCGCAAGTACGAGGGTGCGCTGGACACGCTGGATGATTGGAAAGACGAAGCCAAAGAGCGTGCCGAAGATGTCCTCGACCGGGGAGCAGAACTGGCCGACGAACTGCGCGGCGCGGCGCGGGAAAAAGTAGCACCGTTAGGACGCGCGCTGCGACGGGAATAGAGAAAGACTGGCAGCGAGCAGCGCGGGAAGGCGTCATTCCGGACTGGCCGCTCACTACCCGCTACTTCACTAGTACAACCGGAAGATCACTTCCACGTTGATCTGGACCGCGACCGGCTGGCCGTCTTTCCGGGCTGGCTCGAAACGCCAGGTGCGGACCGCTTCCAGCGCTTTTTCGTCCAGACCCATGCCCAGGGTCCGCGCGACGCGTATGTCGCGAGGGCGGCCATCTGCCCCTACGATCATCCACAGCACGACTGTACCCTGATATTTCGCTTTCCGCGCCTCTTCCGAGTACTCGGGGTCGGGCGCATAGAGTGTGCGGGGTGCACTCACGCCTCCACCCACGCGATAGAGGCCACCCCCGATGCCGCCACCCTGCCCGGGACCGACGCCGGGGCCGCGTCCCGATCCCACACCGCCCCCACTGCCACTGCCGATACCTCCGCCGTAACCAGTGCCGTTGGAAGGCGGCCCAAGCACGTTGGACAGGGGATCGCCGACCACGCCGAGCTGCGGCAACTTGAGGTCTGGCGGCCCGACTACTGTCGGGTCGAACGCCAGTTTGGGATTCTCATTGCGCACCACCACCGCGGGAGGCGTGATCTGTTCCCTGGCAAACTTGGGCGGGGATCCCTTGGACGCCTGCAGCTTGTCGCGATCGCCGCCGCCACCCCCGCCGCCCGACTCTTTGCCGGACGCCGGCAGGATGTAAGGAGACACGTCGGAGACCAAGCCGATCACTTGCCGCTTGATCTGCTGTTGGTGCTCGACCGCCCAATGCCCGGACCAAATCAGCAGGGCGGCAACCAGGACATTCACGACATAAGACAAGACAAAGGCAGCCGGGCGGGCGCGGTAGACTCCGTAGCCCTCCCCGAACAAGGTAGGTAGGACAGGCATCTGCCCGGCCACAGGAGGCCGCGCTGGAATCGGCGCCCTCTGCGCTACCGACATAGTGTTTCTCAGCGTAAGTATAGCTCCCAGAGGGGCCGGATGCCTGTGATCCCCATCACCGCGCCCCTGACCCAGGCTCCCATTTCCAATCGGTTTCCCATGCCAATGGAAAACCGGCGATCCTCAGCAGTCTGCGATTTCGGAATTAGACCATCTTAGACCTGCAGTTCCGCCCGGATGGTGCCGTCCTCCAGGTTGGACTCCAGACGAAACCCCAATTTCTGAGCGATGGTCCGCATGTCACGGTTTTCCACCAGGATCGTGGAGACCACACGCTCCAGCTTTTCCTCCCGGGCCACACCCACCAGCCGGCGATAAAGTTCTGTGCCCATCCCCTGGTGCTGGTACCGGTCGTCCACCAAAACTGCCAGTTCCGCCTCGTTGGTGCCGCGCAGCTTGCTGAGGCGGCCAATCCCGATGATTTCCGGCGTGCCGTCTTCCCTCCTGTGCTCCACTGCCAGCGCCATCTCGCGGTCGTAGTCAATGAAGCAGATGCGGGTCAGGCGCTCGTGCGCGGTGCGCTGGCTTAGCTTCAGCGGCTGGAAATAGCGCAGATACACCGTGCGCTCCGACAGCGCCTGGTGCAGCTTGATCAGCAAGGGCTCATCCTCGGGACGAATGGGGCGAATGGTCACGTCTTCGCCGTTCTTCATCTTCCAGGGCTTGACGTATTGGGTGGGATACGGCCGAATGGCCAGCCTGGGAAGCATATCCCGCTTTACCTCCGGGCCATAGACCACCACGCGCGCATCCAGCGCCAGTAGCCGCTCGGACGAAGCCAGCAGCGGGTTGATGTCAATCTCCCGGATCCAGGGCTGCTCGACCAGCAACTGGCTGAAGCGCACCAGCAGTTCTTCGAGCGCCGCCAGATCCACCGCTTTGCGCCCACGCACTCCGCTCAGCGCTTCGAAGACCTTGGTCTGCTCCATCATGCGCCGGGCAAGCGTCGTGTTCAGCGGCGGCAGCGCCAGGGCACGGTCTTTAAACACCTCCACCAGTTGGCCGCCGGCGCCGAACAGCACCACCGGGCCAAACTGCGGATCGACGCTTGAGCCTACGATGATTTCGTAGCCATCGAGTCTGACCATCGGCTGCACGGTGACGCCCAGGAAGTGTTCCGCCCCCGCTTTCTCCCGCACCGAGTTTTCGATTTGCTGGTAAGCGCGACGGACCGCATCAGCATCCCGCAGGTTGAGCTGCACCCCGCCAACATCGGTCTTGTGAGTAATGGTTTCGGAAAACAGCTTGAGCACGACGGGATATCCGATTTCTTGGGCGCGCTCCGCGGCCTCGCTCTCGCTGCTCGCCGTGACCGTAAGCACCGTGGGTATGCCGTATGCCGCCAGCAACTGCTTCGACTCCACCTCGGTGAGGATGGTCCGCCCTGCCTGCCGAGCGCGCTGCACGATGTGTCCCGCCGCCGTCCGGTCGGGGCCTTCTTCCGACTCTTCCCGCAACACCGGCGTTTCGTACAGGCCGCGCAGGTTGTAGCTGTACCGCCACATGTAATAGAAGACCTTGGCAGCCGTGTCGGGAAATGGAAAATTGGGGATGCCCGCCCGGTTGAGGATGTCGCGGCCGGCGGCAACCTCCGGGCCTCCCATCCAACTCGCGATGATCGGCTTACCCGTCTGGGCGAGGGCTTTGATTTGCTCTGCGGTCTGGGTGGGCTCGGCCATTCCCTGGGGGCAGGTGACTGCCAGCACGCCATCCACGTTCGGGTCATGCACCGCAATTTCGGCGACCTTAGCGTATTTTTCCGGAGAGGCATCGCCCAGAATGTCGATGGGATTGCTGTGGCTCCAGTGCGGCGGCAACATTTTGTTGAGCTCGTCCATGGACTTGGCGGAAAGTTCCGCCAGTTGCCCGCCGTTGAAGATGAGCGAATCGGCGGCCAGCACCCCCGGCCCGCCAGCATTAGTGACGATCGCCAGGCGGGGCCCCTTCGGGCGCGGTTGCTTGGCTAACACGTCCGCCATATAGAACAGGTCTGCGAGGGTATTCACCCGCAGCACGCCGCAGCGCCGGAAGGCTGCCTCCAGCACCTCGTCGCTTCCGGTCAGGGCACCGGTGTGCGAGGCCGCTGCGTGTGCCGCCGCCTCCGTGCGCCCCGGCTTGATCACGATGATGGGTTTGTTCAGCGAGACCTCGCGCGCCGCCGACAAGAACGAGCGCGCGTCCCCCACCGACTCCATGTACATGACAATGCTGTGGGTGCGCGGATCATTGCCCAAGTAATCGATCAAGTCGCCCCAGCCCACATCGAGCATGGAGCCTACGGAGACGAACACACTGAAGCCGACCATTTCTTTCTGGCACCAGTCGAGGATCGCGGTACACAAGGCCCCGCTTTGGCTGATGAAGGCCACGTTGCCGGCTCTGGCGATGTTAGGGGCAAAGGTGGCGTTCAGCCCGCTGAGCGGATTCATCACCCCCAGGCAGTTGGGACCGATCAGCCGCATCCTGCTGCCGCGCATGCGCTCCAGGATCTGACGTTCGAGTTCCTGGCCCTTCTCGCCGTGTTCTTTGAAGCCGGCGGAGATCACGATACAGCCGCGAATTCCCGCTTCTACGCACTCGGTGATGATGTCGGGAACGGTGGCGGCGGGAGTCACCACCACTGCGAGGTCCACCTGTTCGGGAATGTCCGCCACCCGGGGATACGCCTTGATTCCCAGCACGCTGGTGCGTTTGTCGCTGACCGGGTACACGGTGCCGCCAAACGGGCTGCTCACCAGGCTCCACAAAACGGCGCGGCCGATGCTCCCCTGGCGTTCGCTGGCGCCGATCACGGCTACGCTGTGCGGCGTAAAGATGGCGTCCAGAGGATGCCCCTCGGAACGCAAGACATCGTGCGCCTTATCATGACTGGGCTGGACCTTGCTGGCTGGCTTGGCGGGTTTGACAGTGCTCATAAAGTTCAAAGTGTACCTCCTGGAGAGGCATCCGTCTGTGACCGGAAGCACAAGCACCCGCAATTTCCCTGCGATTCAGCGGCGGACCCATAGTAAAATCTGCGCCATCAACCTGCCTTTGGCAGTGTGGGGTAACGTGGCGTTTTTTTGTGCCGCGACGGTTCCGACCTCGGAGGATTGGATGGAGCAACGGGCCCCGGGAAGTTCCTCGGCGGCGAATTCGCCTGCCGCCAAGACATCGCACCGCAACGTCTGGGTGGTCACCGCCTACGCGATCACCGGTCTGGCAGTGTTCGCAGTGCTGGCTTACTACCTGAGCAATTACCTCGCGCGCTAGCGCGCAGATCGCACCGCAGGAACGGCGCGGCCCACGTGTGCCTGATCTTGCGGAGAGAACGCGTGACAGCGCCATGCTCGGTCTCCCCTGCCGCCGTCTGCGAACGTGCTACAATGACCCGCGTTTAAACCGTTTCTCCGGTTGACGAACGCCCAGCGGATTCCCCACAGTTCAGTAAGAGCGGATTGACTCACGTGGCCCACGACCCCTCGAACCCAGCCAGCATCACCTATGCCGACGCGGGCGTCGACATTGATCGCGCCAATCGCACCAAGAAGCGCATCAAGTACCTGGCCCATAAGACCTTCACCCGGGGCGTGCTGAGCGAAATTGGCGGGTTCGGCGGACTGTTCTCGATCGACAAAACCAAGTACGTCGATCCCGTGCTGGTCTCGAGCGTAGATGGCGTGGGCACCAAGCTCAAGATCGCCTTCGAGATGAACCTGCACCACACCGTGGGCGCCGATCTGGTCAATCATTGCGTCAATGACATTGCTGTGCAGGGCGCCGCGCCGCTGTTTTTCATGGATTACCTCGCCACCGGCAAGCTCGACCCCGAAATCGCCGAGAAGGTAGTCGAAGGCCTGGCCGACGCCTGCAAGCACAACGGCTGCGCCCTGATCGGCGGCGAGACCGCCGAGATGCCCGGCTTCTATCCGGAAGGCGAATACGACCTCGCCGGCTTCATCGTGGGCGTGGTCGAGCGCGAGCGCATCATCACCGGCAAGGCGGTCGAAGTCGGTGACGTCATTCTAGGCCTGGCTTCCAACGGCCTGCACACCAACGGCTACTCCCTCGCCCGCAAGCTGCTGTTCGAAGTCGCCCACTACACACCCGACACCTACGTCAACGAACTCAAAGGCAAAGTCGGCAACGAACTCATGCGCACCCACAAGAGCTACTGGCCGGCCGTCAAGCGTCTGGTGGACGGCGAATGCGTCTCGGCGATGGCCCACATCACCGGCGGAGGCATCACCGAAAATCTGCCCCGGGTTTTGCCCCGCGGGGTCGCCGCAGTCATCGAAATCAACTCTTGGCCGATTCCCCCGATTTTTGAGCACATGCAGACGCTGGGCAACGTCCCCCAGGACGAAATGCTGCGCACCTTCAACATGGGCCTGGGCATGCTGCTGGTAGTGCCGTCGAAGAAATTCAAGAAGGCGCACACTTTGCTGGAGCGGGCAGGCGAGAAAGCTTATACCGTCGGGCGGATTGTTAAGGGCGAGAGAAGGGTGATGTACACGTAAGAACCGCGTAGGGACAGCCGCTTCGGCTGTCCAGCCGAGCGACGCTCGGCCTTTCCCGTGTTTACCGCTTCAGCAAATCCACCGGCTCCCGCACATCCGTCACCCGGAAAAACTTCGCCAGCGCCGGATACTTCTCCGCCATGGCTTCGTACATCGCCCACGCAACTTTTCGATAGGAAATATGCCCCGCCGGCCCACTCCGCAGCTCGGAGATGTACACCACCTCGGCGAAATCCATCTTGAACAGCGTGCGCTTGCGGAAGCCCAGCGGGATGGCGTACTGGGAATTTTCCTGCGCCTCCCCGCCGCCTCGTGCCGCAAGCTGCTCGACTGCGGCTGCCGCGCGCCGCATCGCCGCATCGTAGCTTTTCTGTACCCCGGCTGGCTCCAGTTCTTCTGGCATGTCGTATCCGTGCTTCGTCGTGAACCCTTGTCCGATCTGCACGCAGCGCCGGTGGCGATGCATGTCGCGGAAGCCCCCCACGTCCATCAGAATGTCGAAGCGAAACTTCTGACCCGCGCAGAAGGCCCGCAGCATCTCATCGTGCTTGCCACGATGGCGCAGGCCGAGGTCAATGATCTCCCGCCGGATGTTGTCGCCCGCCGCTCCTACAGCCTCCCTCACTTGACGGTAGGGATAATGGCAGTGCTCGTAGAGCAGCGTGCTCGCCAGTTCCACTTCCAGAGGTTCTTCGTCGAGCAGGTCCACCATCTTCGCGGCCGCGATGCGCGCGTTCCCCATCAACTCGCTGGCGGCTTTCCGCAACTCCGCACGCGTCTGCGATTCGTACACGTTCGGGTCCGCATACTTCACCAAAGTCGGCGCCACGCGGACCTCGCGCAGCAACTCCTGCTCCGCCCGCGCCGCCAGTTCTGGTGAGACGGCGCGTATCTGCTCCACCAACTCCCGCAAGGAGTCCTGATTGACGTTGTAGGCCGGGGACGTGGCCGCGCGCTTCAGTAGCTCTCCCAGATACCGCACTTCTTTGTGGGTATGCGCGAGCAGGTGCGCCACCTGGCTTTCCAGCGTGCGCGCATTGACGATCTCTCCCAGCGACGTATTGGTCGCCAGCGGCAACAGGTAGCGCGAAATATCGAACGCCCGCGCCCGCAGCGTGCGCTCGTAGGCTTCCTGCTTCATCTCCGCCGGCTTGGGCGTGATCCCCGCCAGGTACTCAAACATCCGCTGCGACAGCGACTCGTATTCGGCGAACAGCAACTCCACGGTGTCGCGATACAAGGCACGGGCGGGCGA
This sequence comes from Terriglobia bacterium, assembly GCA_020073165.1. Taxonomy (GTDB): domain Bacteria; phylum Acidobacteriota; class Terriglobia; order Terriglobales; family Acidobacteriaceae; genus JAIQET01. Next base: position 9,860 of record JAIQFP010000026.1, read on the forward strand.
GGCGCCCGCCTCCACACGATCTTCGCCAAAATCCGGCGTGAAGTAGCCGCTCTTCTTGAAATCCTGGTAGCGGGTGGAGCGCTCCTGGCCGTCCCAGCGCTGCTCGTCGGCAATGGCAATCGCCGCCAGAATCGACAGCCGCTCGATGGCTAGCGCAATATGGGCCAAATCCGCAATCGAGCGGTGTCCGTACTGGAAGTAGAAGGTGTTGAGGAATTTCTCGGCTTTCTGTTGCGTGATCTCCCTCAGTGACTCCTTCATGGAGAGCGCCGAGCGCGAGTACTTGGCCATGGCATAGGCCTGGATCTCGGGTTCAGCGCCATAGACGGCGTAGACCTCGACCGAGGGCGCGTCCGTGGGAGCGCTGTTTCCATTGGAGCGGGGTGTGTCGCTGAAAGACATGGGCGTGATCGACCTTAGATTGGTCCCACTGGAATGTTACACGATACACAATTCAGAGGGCGCCAACACGCGGAATCAGCGGGCAGTCAAGCCAAAACAGGCTTCCGCCGAACCGCAGCGGGTTACCGTTTAGCGCACCGGGTCTTACCATTGTCACTTTTCTTTTGGCAGGCGAATCAGATATAAAGTATGTACCACCTTTTTTCATGAACCGTCTTTTGCGCACAATTTTCCTGTTCTTGCTGGCCACCGGTGTTGCAGCCGCGCAGAGCCCGTTTCTGATCGCCTCGGGTGCAACCAGCGATGCCTTGTCGCCATTCGGGATTTCCTCCGACAGCGTCTCCCTGCCTGTTTCCGCCATGATGCCGCCGGCGGACCGGACGGTGCCCGAACTGGCGGCTCCGGTTACGCTGCCGCGCATGGCGCCAGAACTGGCTCTGCAAACCTACCAGCGACGAGCTACTTTGCAGTCCGCGGGGCTGGTTTCCTACGACGCCACCACCCTGATTCGCGCCGCGCTTCCGGACACATCTCAGTATGGTGAGTTCGAACTGCAGCGTCATTACGCCGCGCCGCGCACGCTCCAGTTCAAAGCGGTGCACTTCAGCGGCGACAGTTTTGTGAAGAGCAACATCATCACCCGTTTGTTGCAGTCCGAAGTAGATCACGTTCAGAAAGACGACACCGCGCTGACCGCTCTCAGCCCGGCGAACTACAAGTTCTCCTTCAAAGGCACGAGTGAGATCGAGGGGCGCACCGTGCACATCTACCAGGTGAAGCCGCACAAGAAACGCGCCGGCCTGTTCAAGGGGCGGGTCTATCTGGATGCGCACACCGGCAGCCTGGTGCGCGCCGAAGGCAGCGTGGTCAAGTCGCCGTCGTTCTTCATCAAGAAACTCGAGTTCGTGCAGGACTACGAGGACATCGCCGGATTCACCTTCCCGGTGCACATCCACTCCGAGGCCTCCGCCCGCATCGTGGGGCGCGCCGTCGTGGACATCTATCAGAGCAACTACCAGCCGGTCACCCACACCACCGAGGCTACACAGTCGCTCCCGTCGATGTAGCCACCTCCACACCGGAGAGGTACTCCAGCCCTTCCAGCGACTCCCTATACCTTGGCGTTATCCTGAGCGGCTTGCCGCGAAGGATCTGGCGTGCTCCAGCTCCGATCTGGGCTAGCAAGCACTCCGAATCCATTCGACAATCATCCATCAAAAATCAACAATGAAGTGGTGCACCCGGCTCTCAAGTCTGTCGGCCACCGGCCCTGGCCTTTACCGGCTGGACCGTGGATCATGGCGCAGACCTGGCATGATCTTTTGTTCGCCCACTGGCCGGTTGCAGCGGAGGTTCTGCGTCCCCTGGTTCCCTCGCAACTTCCGCTGGACGCTTTCGACGGCCAGTGCTGGGTTGGAGTGGTTCCCTTCCACATGAGCGGAGTGCGGTCTCACGGCCTGCCTGCCCTTCCCGGACTTTCGCGTTTTCCCGAGTTGAACGTCCGCACCTACGTGTCGCTGGACTGTAAGCCCGGCGTGTACTTTTTCAGCCTGGATGCGGCCAACCTGCCCGCCGTGTGGGCGGCCCGCAGGTTTTACCGGCTGCCTTATTTCCACGCGCGCATGTCGGCCGAGTTCCACGATCCGTGGATCTGTTACGATTCCCGCCGCTACCAGGGACAGGCGGAATTTCGTGGGAAGTACCGGCCCGTCGGCGAGGCCCGGCTAAGCGAGAAGGGCACTATCGAGCATTGGCTCACCGAGCGCTACTGTCTGTACACGGTGAAGGAGAGTCAGGTGCACCGCGCTGAAATCCATCACCAGCCATGGCCGCTCCAGGACGCGGAGGCTGAAATCGAGACAAACAGCATGGCTTTGGCGGCGGGGATTGTCCTTCCTCAAGACCGTCCACTGTTGCACTTTGCGCGAAAACTGGATGTCCTGATCTGGCCGCTGAAGAAAATCAAGGGACTCGGGTGAGAGCTGCCCTTTCGCCAGCCGCATTTCCTTGCCGTAGGCGCACTGCTGCCTCTATTCTGCCCTTGCCATGCCGCACGGTACTGATCAGTTTCTGCTCGAACTCTTCGCCATCTTTGTAGCGGCGAAGGTAGTGGGCGAGATCTTCGAGCGCCTCCGTCTGCCCGCGGTGCTGGGAGAAATCCTGGCGGGCGTGACGCTTGGTCCCTATGCGCTGGGCTGGATCCACTCCAGCGACACTCTGCGTTCCATCGCCGAGATCGGCGCGATCTTCGTCCTGTTCTCCGCGGGCCTGGAAACCAGCCCGCAGGACCTGATCCGCGTGGGGCGCAAGGCGCTGCTAGTGGCAGTCGCCGGGATCGTGGCCCCGTTTGTGCTGGGGTTCGCGTACATGAAGTGGCGCGGGGACGCCTCCACCGAGGCGATTTTTGTGGGCGCCGCCATGGTCGCCACCAGCGTTGGGATCACCGCGCGGGTGCTTGGCGATCTGAAGGTGCTCTCCACCCGCACCGCGAAAATTATTCTGGGCGCCGCGGTCTTCGACGACATCCTCGGCATGCTGTTGCTGGCGGTGGTGGCCGGGCTGGCTTCGGAAGGCGGGCTGGAATGGTTGCACCTGGGTGTGCTCAGCGTCGAGGCCACGGCCTTCGCCTTGTTCATGATCTTCGTTGCGCCCCGCATTGTCCGCCGCATGCAGCCGCGGATGGAGCGCCTGTCCACGCAGAATGCCTCGTTGATTGTGGCCCTCGCCATTTGCCTGTTTCTTTCCTGGCTGTCGGTCAAGATCGGTATGGCTGCGATCATCGGCGCCTTCTTTGCTGGACTGATGTTTGCCGACCATGCTCCGCAGTGGAACCTGCTGCCGCGCGTTGGCGGGATCACTCAGTTCCTCGCGCCCTTTTTCTTCTTTTCCATCGGCTCCCAGCTGAACGTGCATCTCTTCACCGGACACGTGCTGTTGGCGGCGACTATCGTCTCGCTGCTGGCCATCGTTTCCAAGGTAGTCGGCTGCGGACTGCCGCTGGTGCACGAAGGCTGGCACGCCGCCTTGCGCGTGGGAGTGGGCATGATGCCGCGCGGCGAAGTGGCCCTCATCGTCGCTCTGGTCGGACTCAATTCGCAGATCGTGACCCAGTCCACCTACGCGATTGTGGTTTTCATGACCGCGGTCACTACGCTCCTCGCGCCGCCGCTGATGCGCTACCTGTTCCGGAATGAAAGGCCGGAAGCCGCACCCTCCGTGGCGCAGTAGTCAGCGCATGGTGGACGAAAGGTATAATTCCGCTTCTCACCGGGAGGAGCCCTATGAGTTCGTCCGGCCATGTTGCGCTGGTCACCGGCGCATCCCAGGGCATTGGCCGTGCCTGCGCTCTCAAGCTCGCGCAAGCGGGCGCAACCGTGGCGGCCGCTGCCCGCAGCCAGGAAAAGTTGAACGAACTGGTTGGTCAGATCACCGGCAGCGGCGGGAAGGCCGCTTCTTTTCCCATGGACGTCGCCGACGAAGAGCAGATCAAGACTGTGTGCAAGGCGGTCATCGGACAGCTCGGCAAGATCGATATCCTGGTGAACAATGCTGGCATCACCCGCGACCAGCTCGTCATGCGCATGAAGCGCGCCGACTGGGACGCAGTGCTCAACACCAACCTGACGTCGGCCTATCTGTGTATTCAGCAGGTGATCGGCTCCATGCTCAAGCAACGCTGGGGGCGGATCATCAACATAACCTCAATTTTTGGTCAGATGGGGCAGGCGGGGCAGGCCAACTACGCGTCTTCCAAAGCCGGCCTGATCGGCTTGACCATGGCCATGGCCCGCGAGGTTGCCTCACGCAACATTACCTGCAACGCGGTGGCGCCCGGCTTCATCGAAACCGCTATGACGTCGGGGCTGGGCGAGGACTTCAAGCAGAATGCGCTCAAGATGGTTCCGCTGGGCCGTATCGGGACCCCCGAAGACGTGGCGAATGCGGTGGCGTTTCTAGCTTCGGAAGAGGCTTCCTACATCACCGGGCACGTGTTAAACGTCAACGGGGGCATGCTGATGGGGTAACGCTGAGTTCCAAGACGCGGGCTGCCATCGCTGTCGCAGTGGGTGCATGTGTCACGTGTGTAAGGTTTCTTCTCGGCGAGATGGGTCATCACCGAGCGGGTTATTACTTCATTTCTCCCGGCATGTTCGCGCTGTCTCCGCTGTATCCGGAAGGACTGCACTCGTCAGGCAGAGTGCCCGATGTGCTCCCGTATTTCTATGTCTTGCTCCTCACGAACATCGTCTTGTGTGCGGCTGTCGCATATTTCCTAATGCGCTTGTTCTGCAGAGGCAATCGGTCCACAAATGAAGGCCTCTAGGGATGGCCTGGCAGTTGCGGGTCTACGTATGGCACAGGCGGAGTCACCCGTCCACATCGCCCAGGCCCGCGAACTTTTCCTCGAATATGCGCAGTCGCTCGGCTTCAGCCTGTGCTTCCAAGGGTTCGACAAGGAGCTGGCCGCACTCCCCGGCGATTACGCTCCGCCCGATGGTAGGCTGCTGCTGGCTGAGTTCGAAGCTCAGTTGGCCGGTTGCGTCGCATTGCACAAACTGGAAGGCACGATCTGTGAGATGAAGCGTCTCTATCTCAGGCAACAATTTCGTGGCAAGGGCCTGGGGCGAGCTTTGGCAGAAACGGTGATTGCCGAAGCCCGCGCCATCGGCTATAAACACATGCGCCTGGATACCGTCGAACCGATCATGAAGGACGCGGTGGCGATGTATCGGCGACTGGGTTTCAAAGAGATCGCGCCGTATCGCCCGAATCCGATCGAGGGCGCGATGTACATGGAGTTGCAGCTGTAGCGCCGGCGTCCCGCCGGCCAAATCGAACCCGGCGGCAAGAAGTTTCATGAAACTGCGCGTGAAAAACTTCTGTCAGGTGGAACCATGAACAAGTTCGTGCTAGTCGTTGCCGTTATGTTACTTGCCCTCTCCTCCTTCGCCGCCACCAGCAAAACCGTCTCCTACAAGAGTGGTGAAGAAACCGTACAGGGTGTTCTCTACACTCCAGCCGGCAAAGGCCCCTTTCCGGGCATCATCGTCATCCACGAATGGTGGGGACTGAATGACTGGGTGAAGGAGCAAGCCTCCAAACTGGCCGACGAAGGCTACGTCGCGCTCGCGGTCGATCTCTATCGCGGCAAAGTCGCCACCTCGCCGGATGAAGCCCACGAACTGATGCGCGGCGTGCCCGAGGACCGCGCTGCGCGCGATTTGCATGCGGCCTTTGCCTTCCTCGCCTCGCAGGCCAACGTGAAGAAAGACCGCATAGGCTCCATTGGCTGGTGCATGGGCGGCGGCTATTCCCTCGACGTGGCGCTCCAGGAGCCGACTCTGGCGGCCACCGTGATCAACTACGGCCATCTGGCCACTGATCCCGAGTCAATCAAGAAAATCAATGCTTCGATTCTCGGCCTGTTCGGCGGACAAGACCGCGGCATTCCCCCGAGCGACGTACAGAAATTTGCACAGACGTTGAAGCAGTTGGGCAAGAAAGTGGATGTTACGGTTTATCCCGATGCTGGACATGCCTTTGAGAATCCCGATAACAAGGCCGGATACCGTGCCGACGATGCCGCCGACGCCTGGAAGCGCACCGTGAAGTTCCTGGCGGAAACGCTAAAGAAGTAGCGCTCAGCATGCGAGACGCTGGCCTGTCGCCGACTGACTTTCATGGCTGAGTGCTGAATGCCAACCTGCTGCCCTGCCGCTCGTGCAGTGACTTTTCTCTTGCCAGAAAATACGACTGTGGGTACTATTCACCCATTCTTTCGGAGCTGACATGCAGGTTGCCTCCATGAACATCGGCGAAACCATCCGCAACTACCGCCTGCAGAAAGGTATGTCCCAGGGCGACATTGAGAAGCGCACCGGCCTGCTGCGCTGCTATTTGTCGCGGGTCGAGAACGGTCACACCATTCCTTCGCTCGACACGCTTTCCAAGATCGCCGGGGCCATGGAGCTCCCGCTTTCGCAGTTCTTCGCTGAACCCGGACACAGTAACGGTTCCAAAGGGTTACCCCAGCTCTCCGACGATGAAGTCCGTTTCCTCAGCCAGATCCGCCGCTACAGCGTCAGCCTCAACGACAGCGACCGCAAGCTGGTGCTGGCCATGGTCAAGAAGATGGCGGCCAACTCGGCACGATAAACACTGCACTGGGCACTTAGCACCTAGCTTCTGGCTCGGAAGTCTTGTGCCCACCCATGTTGTTCAGGGGCCAAATGCTAATTGCTAACTGCTAACTGCTGCTTTTTGGGTACTTTCGTTCTATCCCTCCCGTGACCCACGGGAACCTCGTCCCTGCGCCCCAGAACTCCTACACTGGTCGCTGGAGAAGTCTCCGTGACCATCGACGAAGAACTGACGCTGCTCGAGACCCAACTGCGCCGGCTGAAGATCGAGTACGAGATCTATTTCAATAACCCGACTAAGAAGCCGCCCACCGACATCGAGTGGAAGGTCCTGAGCCTGCTGCGCAAGTTCAGCGATAGCAGCCGGCTGAGCTTCTCCCATCGCTTCCGCTATAACGAACTGGCGCAGCGCTACGCTATTTACAGCGACTTGTGGCGCAAGAAAAGCCGCATCCGCGAAGAGGGCTACCGCCGTCCCCAAGATGCGTTGCTCTCGATCCAGGGTCTGCGCCCCGAAGAACACCAACCGGAACACAAAGCCTACGGAGTTGGGCAGGGCGGTGCCGCGGCGGCGACGGCACCCGCAACCGAGGAGCACCCCTTCACCGTGGAATGCTCGGATGCGCGCGCCGAACACGACCAAGTGGAAAAACTCTACAAAGTGCTCACGGAAGCCAAGAAGAAGGCAGGCGAGCCCCTGTCCGGGAATATCGACAGCTTCACCACATTCGTCCAGAAAAAGACCGCTCAGCTTCGCAAGCAATATCACTGCGCGACGGTGGAATACACCGTCGAGGTGCAGCATGGCCACGTCAAGCTGAAAGCCAAGGCCAAAACCTAGTCGACGGTCGTCAGCTACTGCTCCTCCGCCATCCGTTCCTCGGGGCCCTAAAATGCCACCCTTAGAGAAGCACCTGGCTGCGTCTTGGGCACGTGCGGACGTTCTGTGATCCCCGTCACCCCACCACAGCCCCTGTTGCTGGTAAAATTTCCAGTCCCGGGATTCATCCTTCCTCCTGCGAGGCCTGTGATGTCGAAAATTCAGCGTGCCATTCTCAGCGTGACCGATAAGACCGGACTAGTGGACTTCGCCCGCAAGCTCTCCGGCATGGGAGTCGAACTGATCTCGACCGGAGGTACGGCCAAGCTGCTGCGCGACTCCGGCGTGAGCGTGAAAGATATTTCCGAACTCACCGGCTTCCCTGAAATGCTCGACGGCCGGGTCAAGACGCTGCATCCCAAGGTGCACGGCGGCATCCTGCACCGGCGCGAAAACCCGTCGCACCGCACGGCGGTGGCCGAGCACGGCATTCAGCCTATCGACATGGTGGTGGTGAACCTCTACGCCTTCGAGAAGACGGCAGCCAAGCCGGGCGTGCCCTTTGAAGAGCTGATTGAGAACATCGACATCGGCGGACCTTCGATGATCCGCTCCGCCGCCAAGAATTTCCAGGACGTGGCGGTCGTGACCTCACCCGCGGACTACAACGCCATCGCCGATGAATTGGCCCGCTCCGGCGGCGAGCTCTCGGCGGCCACCAAGTGGCACTTGGCGCAGAAGGCGTTCGCGACCACGGCGGCCTATGATTCAGCCATCGCATCGACCCTGGAGCGGGTGAGCGCCAATGGCCACTTCGAGTTTCATCCCGAAGGCGGCTTCCCGCAGACGCTGCGGCTCGCCTTTAACAAGGCCATGGATCTGCGTTACGGCGAGAACCCCCATCAGAAAGCCGCAATGTACTCCGATGGGTCGGGAACCGGCGTGGCCAACGGGCGTCAACTCCAGGGCAAGGAGCTTTCTTATAACAACATCGTGGACCTGCAGGCGGCCTGGGACCTGGCGCAGGAATTCTCCGAGCCGGTCTGCGCCATCATCAAGCACACCAACCCCTGCGGCACCGCGACCGGCAATACCCTGGTGGAAGCTTACAAAAAGGCGCTGGAGTGCGATCCCGTCTCTGCCTTCGGCGGCGTGATTGGCGTCAACCACCCGATCGACGGCGAGACTGCCGAGGAAATGGCCAAGCTGTTTCTGGAAGTGATCGCCGCGCCGGCCTTCGACGAAGCCGCCAAGGCCAAGTTCGCCTCCAAGAAGAACCTGCGCCTCGTCGAAATCACGCATGTTCCGCCGAAGTGGGTGCTGAAGAATGTTTCCGGCGGGATCCTGGTGCAAGACGCCGACGTGCGCCCCCTCACCGAAACTGACCTCAAGGTGGTCACCAAGCGCCCACCCACACCGGAAGAGAAACGTGCCCTGCTGTTTGCCTGGAAGGTATGCAAGCACGTCAAGTCGAATGCGATTCTTTACGCCCGCGACGGCCAGAGTGTGGGCGTCGGCGCCGGCCAGATGAGCCGCGTGGACTCCTGCAAGATCGGCGCCATGAAAGCCGTACTGCCGCTGAAAGGGACCGTCGCCGCCTCCGACGCCTTCTTCCCCTTCCCCGATGGGGTGGAGGAAATTGCCAAAGCCGGCGCCACTGCCATCATCCAGCCAGGCGGTTCGGTCCGCGATCAGGAGGTCATTGACACCGCTGACCGCCTGGGGCTGGCCATGATCTTTACCGGGGTGAGGCACTTCCGGCACTAAGCAATCTGCGATTGCCAATTGCCGATTCCCAATTTCTGCCGCCGTTCACATTGGCAATTGAGAATTGTAAATTGACAATTCCGGTGGTCCCTGTACCTCCGATCATTCCTTCCCCGGTTCCCGAGCGCCCTTTTTCACCGCCTTTTCGTGCCAAGGTTTACAATAATCCGAGCACCCGCCCGCAGCGGTTCGGCATCCAATCGCTATGGTTTTTGGGAACCCAAAGGTCCTCATGAAGACTGTTTATCGCGTGTTGTTAGTGCTGTTGCTGGCCGTAGCCGCATTTGCCGAGCAGACTCCCGCTTCCAAGCCAGATGCGAAATCAGCTGCCCAGGCTTCTCCCCGTAAGGTGGACCGCGCTGCCGCCTACTACCACTACGCTCTGGCTCACATGTACGAGGAGCAGGTCGCGGTCTACGGCCGCAGCGATCTAGCCAACAAGGCGATTGAGGAATACCGCCAGGCGATCGACGCCGACCCCACCTCCGAGTACCTGACCTCGGGTCTGGCCGAGCTGTATGCCAAGACGGGACGCATCCGTGACGCGGTGCTCGAGGCCCAGGACATCCTCAAGAGAGACCCCAACAACCTGGAAGCCCACAAGCTGCTGGGCCGTATCTACCTGCGCTCTTTAGGTCCCGACGTTCAGGAGAACAGCAGCGGCTCACAGAATGTTCTCAAGCTCGCCATCGAGCAGTACGAACAGATTGTGAAGATCGAGCCTGACAGCGTGGATGACCACCTCCTGCTGGGCCGGCTCTATCGCCTGAACAACGATTTGCAGAAGGCGGAAAGTGAATTCAAGACCGCAATCAAGCTGGAACCGGATTCGGAAGAGGCGATTACCACCCTTGCCTACCTCTACAACGAGGAAGGAGACAGCGCCCAAGCCGTCCAGGTGCTGAGCTCCATCCCGGACTCCGGGCGTTCTGCCAAGTTGTATTCCGCGCTCGGCTACACCTACGAGCAGCAGAAGCAGTACAAGCAGGCCATCGAAGCGTACCGGCACGCCATTGAGCTGGATCGCGACAACCTCGACGCCATCCGTGGGCTGGCCCAGAACCTGATGAACGATGGCCAGACCGACGCCGCCCTGGAGCAGTACAAGATCATTGCCGACGCGAATCCTGAAGATGCGCAAACTTATCTGCGCATCGCCGAGATCTATCGCAAGGATGGCAAGTTTGACTTGGCCCTGGAGAACCTGAAGAAAGCTGAATCGATGGTGCAGGACTCGGTGGAGGTGCCCTACAACATTGCCGCCGTGTACCAGGCGCAGGGCCGCTATGACGAGGCTGCCCAGATCCTGCAGGACTTGCTCAAGAAGTCGGAAAAAACCGACAACAGCTACAGCCAGGGAGAACGCAACAACCGTGCCGTGTTTCTGGAGCGTCTGGGCACGATCTACAAGGACAACGGCAACAGCCAGGCTGCGCTGGAAACCTTCCGCAAAATGCTGATCCTCGGCGACGAAAACGCCGTGCGCGGCTACCAGCAATTGATTGATACCTATCGCGAGGCCAAGCAGTGGCAGCAGGCCACTGATGCCGCCCGGGAAGCCACACAGAAGTTGCCCAAGGACCGCGGTTTGAAGATGGTTTATGCGGCACAACTGGCGGACATGGGCCAGCCCGATGCCGGCTTGGAACAGGTCAAGTCGCTGCTGAAGGGCGCTCCCGAGGACCGTGAGGTGTACATCACCCTTGCGCAGATGTACAGTCGCCTCAAACGGTGGCCCGACGCAGAAGCCGCTTTGGACAAAGCCGAGCAGCTCTCCACCAAGGAGGACGACAAGGAGTACGTGGACTTCCTGCGCGGCTCCACGCTCGAGCGCCAGAAGAAATACGAGCCTGCGGAAGAGATGTTCCGCAAAGTTCTGGTCGCCGACCCCCAGAATGCTACGGCACTCAATTATCTGGGCTACATGCTGGCTGACCGGGGCGTTAAGCTCGATGAGGCGCTGAACTTCATCAAGAAAGCGGTTGATCTGGACCCCGCCAACGGCGCGTATTTGGATTCGCTGGGATGGGCTTACTTCAAGCTGGGCAAATACGACTTGGCGGAAGAGAACCTGATCAAGGCTTCGCAGCGGATTGGCACCGATCCCACCGTGCAGAACCACCTGGGTGATCTATACCAGAGAACCGGTCGCCTGAAACTCGCGGCGGCACACTGGGAGCGGGCCGTCGAGGAATGGAATAAGACGGTCGCAGCCGAGGTGGACACCGCGGAGTTCGCCCAGTGCCAGAAAAAACTCGAGTCCGCCAAGATGAAATTGGCCAAGGAAGACCCAGACAACAAGTAGCTGGTACCCGGCACAACCCACGTGGAACCGTGCGCTTCACCCCGACGGCCGAGCCAAGCTCGGCCTTCTTTTTGCCCTGGAGACGACCCATGGGTCTCGACATCTTGATCCGCGAAGCCACCCTGGATGACATCCCGGAAATCCTCCGCCATCGCCGCTGCATGTACGAAGACATGGATTACCGAGAGCCGCAGCCTCTGGCTGCCATGGTCGCCACTTCGGAGCAGTACCTGGCGCAGGCGCTCGCCAACCGTTCATTCCGGGCGTGGTTCGCGTTGGCCGGAATGCGGGTCGTCGGGGGAGGAGCAGTTCTAATCAGCCCATGGCCCAGCCATCCCTATGATCTGGAATGCCGCCGGGCCACGATCCTCAACCTGTATGTTTATCCGCAGTTTCGCCGCCAGGGAGTTGCACGCCGACTCATGCAGGCGATGATCGAGTGGTGCCGGAGCCAGGACTTCGCAACCGTCTCTCTGCATGCCAGCGCCGACGGGCGGCATCTCTACGAAGCCCTCGGCTTCAAACCCACCAACGAAATGCGCCTTGCACTCAAACCGTAACCAGTTGCGAGTACCGAGTACCGAGTAAAGGCACTTCGGCGATGCCCTTTGAATTTGGAATGAAGGGGGGATCTCCGTACTCAGGGCCGCTAACAACTCGGTACTCGCAACTCGGTACTCGGTACTGCTAGACTTTCCTCATGCTCGCCGACTACGCGGTGCGGGTGGAGGAATCCCGCGGACGCCGTTTTCCCGAGCCCCTGCATCCCTACCGCAACGATTTCCAGCGTGACCGCGATCGTGTCATTCATTCGCGGGCGTTTCGCCGCCTGGAAGACAAGACCCAGGTTTTTACCCGGCGCTTCTCCGATCATTTTCGCAATCGCCTGACCCACACCATCGAAGTGTCGCAGATTGCGCGCACCGTCGCCGCGCAACTCGGCCTGAATGTGGACCTGGTTGAAGCCCTGGCTCTGGCTCACGATGTTGGCCACCCGCCCTTCGGCCATGCTGGAGAAAAGGCGCTGGATGCGGCCATGCGCGTGCACGGCTTCTTCTTCGATCACAACCTGCATGCCCTGCGCATCGTGGAAGACTTCGAGCAGCGCTATGCGGCGTTTCGCGGACTGAACCTGACCTTTGAAGTCCGCGAAGGCATCGTCAAGCACTCCCGCGACTACCCCGCCAGCCAGTTTCCGGAGTTGGCAGAATACCTGCTCGACCGCCGCCCCCCGCTCGAAGCCCAACTCATCGACCTGGCTGACGAAATTGCTTACAACACCGCCGATCTCGACGACGGGTACGAAGCCCATTTGCTTTCGCTCGACGAGATCCGGCAAGGCGTGCCCGTGTTCGGCCGCTTCTATCACGAAGCCGAGCAGACCTATCCCGACGCGATTGAAAAGCTGAAGTTGAACGAAGCTATCAAGCGTGTGCTCGACCTGCTGGTGGGAGATCTGATCCAGAACACCCAGGCGCAAATCATCGCCGCCGGGATCAAGCGCCTGGAGGATGTGCGTAGCTGCCCGCAACGGCTGGTGGCTTTCAGCCCAACCGTGGAGCAGGCCCGGCGCGAAGCCAAAGACTTTCTCTACTCCCGGCTCTATTACAGCGCCGCGCTCGACCCGGAAAAAAACGACGCCGAGCGCATCATCGGCGAACTGTTCACTCTCTGGACCAAGCAGCCGGACCAATTGCCCTACAGCTACCGGGAGAAGGCCCGGCAGGAACCGCTGCCCCGCGTGGTCTGCGATTACATCGCGGGCATGACCGACACCTACATCTACGAGCAGTATGAAAAATGCTGCGGAAAGTGACTCTCCCCCAGCCGCCAAAACCCCATGGTTTGTTCCCATCTAGGCACACCACTCGCCCGGGAAAGCGAGCTACCACAATGGTCCCGCTTGCTTTGACGCCAGCCGCGGTTCAGCATAAGTTCAGCGTAAAGAGGCAATCCTCGGCATGGTCGGCGCTACCATCTCTCATTACCGCGTTTTCGAGCAGATTGGCGCAGGCGGGATGGGTGTGGTGTACCGCGCTCGCGACCAACAGCTGGAACGCGATGTAGCCATCAAGGTGCTTCCCTCCGGCCTCCTTGCCGAGGAGACTGCTCACCGTCGTTTTCGCAAGGAAGCCCTGTCCCTGGCTCGGCTCAATCATCCCAACGTCGCCACCGTGTATGAATTCGGCAACCACGAAGGCACCGATTTCCTGGTCACGGAATACATCCCCGGGGAGACGCTCGATCAACGCCTCAGCGGGGGCGCTCTACCCTCCAAGGAGGTCATTGGTCTGGGGATACAGCTGGCACAGGGGTTAGCGGCCGCTCACGAGCAAGGGATTGTCCATCGCGATCTGAAGCCTGCCAACCTGCGCCTGACACCTGACGGACGCCTGAAGATTCTTGACTTTGGCCTGGCGCAATTCATGCCACGGGCTAGCGGCCTCGGGCTCACGGCCACCATGACGCAGTCGCAGGAAGTTTCCGGCACGCTGCCTTACATGGCGCCGGAACAGTTGCGTGGTGAAGTATCCGATGCACGCAGCGACATCTGGGCAACCGGGGCTGTGCTCTACGAGATGGCCACCGGTCAACGGCCTTTCCCCGAGACCAATGGGCCTCTGCTCATCAACGCCATTCTCACCCGCACTCCGGAACCACCGCGCAAATTGAATCCGCAGGTTTCGCCCGGACTGGAGAGCGTCATCCTCAAGGCGCTCGATAAAGATCCTGCCTTGCGTTATCAAACGGTGCGGGAGTTGGACGTCGATCTGGAGCGCCTGACTGCCGGCGTTTCCCCGCTCGCCAAACGCAGGCGCAAGGTTTCGCTTGCTTTGCAAGCAGCGGGAGCTGCCGTCGTATTGGCGGCCCTCGCGCTGGGAGCCTACTTCGCCCTGCACCGCCGCCCCCAGCCCACCGCAACCGCAGTGAGCACGATCAAGCCGCGCCGCTCGGTGGCGGTGCTGGGTTTCAAGAATCTCTCCGGCAAGCCGGACCTGGCATGGTTCTCGACTGCGCTCTCGGAAATGCTCACTACCGAGCTTTCGGAAGGCGAGCAGTTGCGCACCATTCCCGGCGAGAGCGTCGTGCAGATGAAAATGAGCCTTGCCCTGCCCGATGCCGACAGCTACGGCAAAGAGACACTCGCCAGGATTCGGCAAAACCTGGGGACTGACCTGGTCATCCTCGGCTCGTACATCCCGATAGGCAAGGACCAGGTCCGCCTCGACGTGAGGCTGCAGGATACGACCGCTGGCGAAACCCTGGCCGCCGTTTCTGCGAAGGGTGCGGAGTCTCAGCTCGATGAACTGGTCAGCAAAGCAGGTGCGGAGTTACGCGCCAGGTTGGGGATAAGCGGCCTTTCGGAGACCCAGCTCGCCAGCGTGCGAGCCTCGCTTCCCTCCAGTCAAGAAGCGGCTCGCCTGTATTCGGAGGGTCTGGCAAAACTGCGCAGCGCAGATGCCTTGGGCGCGCGCGATCTGCTGCTGAAGGCCGTGGCTGCGGATCCCAACCACGCAGCGTCATGGGCGGCACTCTCCGCCGCCTGGAGCACTCTAGGCTATGACGCCAAGGCGCTGGAGACGGCCAAGCGCGCATTCGCCCTGTCTGCTCACCTGTCCCGCGAGGAACGCTTGCGGGTGGAGGGCCAGTATTACGAGGCGGACAACCAGTTAGACCGCGCCATCACTACTTACAGGGAGCTTTTCGAATCCGCACCCGACAACCTGGACTACGGCTTGAAGCTGGCCAACCTCCAGATCTTCGCTGGCAAAGCGAACGACGCGCTGGCCACAATTGCCGGATTCCGGTCCTTACCTTCGCCGCAGCGTGATGACTTGCGCATCGACCTGGCGGAGGCACGTGCGGCGCACTATCTGTCGGACTTCAAGCGCGAACAAACGCTGACGGCGGCAGTGGCAGCCAAAGCCGCGCAGCAGGACGCCCGATTCCTGGTCGCCCGGGCGCGCCTGGCCGAATGCTCCGCACTCCGCAACCTGGGAGATCCGAAGGCGGCGATTTCGGCCTGCCAGGAGGCTCAGCGTATCTTCCTCGAAGCCGGAGACCGCTACGGCGCGGCCAGCGCGCTCAACAGCATCGGCAATGCCCTGTATGACATGGGAGACCTGCCCGGCGGCAAGCGAGCCTACGAGCAGGTGGCTCAACTCGATCGCGAAATCGGGAACCAGGGAGGCCTGGCGGGAGCGCTCGATAACATCGCCAGCCTGGTCGGAGATCAGGGAGACCTCACGACGGCAAGGAAGCTCTCGCAACAGGCGCTCGCGATCTACCGCGAGACGGGAGACAAGATCAACACCGCGGCCACGTTGAACAACATTGCCGCGCTACAGGTCACCGAGGGAGATCTGGCGGGAAGCAGAAAGCTGTTCAAGGAAGCACTCGCCATCGGTCAGGAGATCGGCGCCGACACTGCGGTGGCTACCGCTCTCGTAAATCTGGGAGATGTAGGTCTCCAGTTGGGTGATCCGGCCGGGTCGAAAGCAGCCTACGAGGAAGCGCTCGCCGCCTTTCGCAAAACCGGCGAGAAAGGCAAGACGTCGTATCCCCTGGTGGGCTTGGGGGACGTATTCAGCGCCACCGGGGACCTGTCCGCTGGCAAGTCCAACTACGAACAAGGGCTCGCCGTGTCGCGGGAAAGCGGGGAGAAGCACCAGTCGGCAGTGGCGCTGGCCGGCCTGGGTACCGTGCAAATGCGACAGGGAGACCTCGCAGGGGCCCGAAAGAGTTACGAAGAGGCGCTGGCGCTGCACCGGGAGCTCGGGGAAAAAGATTCTGAGATGGATGATCAGTTACTGTTGGCGAGGCTGGCGATTGAAGAAGGGCATGCACAGGAAGGCGAAACCATACTGTACGGGCTCGTGCAGGTGCCGGTGACCGAACGTGTGGCTCTCGCCCGCGCGGTACTGGCGGAATCGCTGGCAGTGCAGGGCAAGGTAGCGGAGGCGCAGAAGCAGATTGGCTCGGCGATGGCTCTGGTCAGAAAAACCCAGCGGCCGGCGGTTCAGCTGGATGTGCAGGTCGCGGCGGCACGGGTTCGGATGGCCTCGGGACATCCCGGCGATCTGCGCAATGCGGCCACCGCATTGAACGGAGTGCTCGCGGAAGCGAAGAAGATCGGCCTTGCCGATCCCCAGATGCAAGCCCGCTTGACGCTCGCCACTATCGAGAAGAAGTCCGGCAAGGGCACGGCTCAGTTGGAGGCACTCGAGAAGGACGCCACCGCCCGAGGCTTCGGGCTGATTGCGAGAAAAGCGGCAAAGGCGCGAGACTAAGGTTCAGGCTTCCACCACCGCTATCCCACTCCGCAGCAGCCGCTCCAGCGTCACCGACGGGCAAACATTCTGGTGGAGATAGTCCATGACGCTCTTGGCCAGATTGCGAACCAGCTTCTCCACCGCGGGCTCCAGGATGTGACCAGAGGCGTCAAACACGCGCTGCACATTCGCCACCGAAATCGGCAGAGGCAGCACGATCGCCCCGATATGCGAGAGAACTCCGCGCAGGTGCTCCAGGGACTTGATGGCCCCGATGCTCCCCGCCGCCACGCCGAGCAGGCCCACCGGCTTCCCCGCCAGCACCGAAGGGAATCCCAGGTTCTCGATCACCAGCTTGGTCACGCTGCTGAAGCTGCCGTGATACTCGGGCGTGGCAAAGATCACGGCGGTGGCATTCTTCACTTCCTCCTGAAGCCTCTTCGTCCCCGGCGCATCCGGATCGGTCCCGGGGAATGGCAAGTGATACTCCAGGGGATTAATGACGTGCACCGTGACCTTCGGATCTTTTCTCAGCTCATCCACCACCAGCGCCGAAGCCATGCTGGTGTAGTTGTTGGGCCGCACGCTGCCATTGATGAGAACAATGCGGATTCCCTTCTCTTCGTCTGCCATCACTCACCTCTTCGCAAGGTTTCACGCTTGTGTAGGGACAGCCGCCCTCGGCTGTCCGGCCGCGGCGGTTTGTGCCGCGGCATGGTTTTTCTGAAACATACCAGAAAGAATGAGCGGCCCGCGCTGAGCGGCCATCCACACCCTCACGCTAGGTCGAACAGCAGAACTTCAGCGTCCTGAATGCCTTTGATGGTCAGCTTCTGCTCTTCGCTCACCGCCGCGCCATCGCCCTGGTTGAGCAGCTTTCCATTCAACTCCACCGCGCCCTTGGCCACCTGCAACCAGGCGTAGCGCCCCGGCGCCAGATCGTGCTTGACCTCTTGTCCCGGCGACAGAAGCGAGACGTACAGCCGCGCGTCCTGATGAATGGTCACCGAGCCATCCTCGCCATCCGGCCCGGCAATCAGGCGCAGCTTGCCGCGCTTCTGTTCGGCGGGAAACGCCTTTTGCTCGTAACCGGGCTCCAACCCGCGCTCGCTGGGTAGAATCCAGATCTGCAGCAGGTGCGCGGCTTCGGTCTTCGAGGGGTTAGCCTCGCTGTGCCGTACGCCCCGGCCCGCGCTCATGCGCTGCCCATCGCCGGGCCGGATGATGGACCCGTTGCCCATGCTGTCGTTGTGCTCCAGCGCCCCTTCCAACAGGTAGGTAATGATCTCCATGTCCCGATGGGGATGCATGGGGAAGCCGTGGCCGGGCTCCACAAAGTCCTCGTTGATCACGCGCAGCGAGCGGAATCCCATGAACCGCGGGTCGTGGTACTGGTCGAAAGAGAAGGTGTGGCGAGTATTGAGCCACCCGTAGTCGCCGCCACCGCGTTCGTTGCTGGGCCGAATCGTGATCATAGAATATCTTCGTTATAACGACTATCTCGACTTCTTTGGATGCGGACGAGGGAAAAACGATTCAAGGGGACGACAGGTGGCAGGCGCCGGACCGGGAGCAACTCCTAGTCCTTTTTGGATTTCTCTTTTGCGGTCTCGGATTTCGATTTCCGCTCCGGCTTGGCCTTTTCCTCTTTCTTGGAAGCGGAGTCATCCTCTTTCTTGGCAGCCGATTCACCATCCTTGGGCGTGCGGGTGTGCGAGGTGTTCTTGCCGTAGTCGGTGACGTACCAGCCCGAACCCTTGAACTGCACTGCCGGCGCGGAGATTACCTGCTCGACTGCGCCGCCGCAGTCGGGGCACTTCTTCACGTGGGGATCGGAAAATTTCTGGATGCGCTCAAAGCGGTGATGGCACTTCTTGCACTCGTACTCGTACAGTGGCATGGATGTCCTGAAAACTCCCGGGAAACGCGCTTGCCTGGCTGTTTTTGATTCTAGGGTGCGCACCGAATCGCGTCAATTTGCGCCCCAGGTACGGAGGCGGCCCACGGTGGTAGACTCGCGCCATGAAGCCGGGAGAGACGAAGCCGCGCCAAACCGCCGCGAACTCCAGCCACACGCTCGCTCCCGGCCCGGCGCTTTACCTGGTGGCCACGCCCATCGGCAACCTCGAAGACATCACCCTGCGCGCCTTGCGCGTGCTCAAGGAAGCCGACGTCATCGCTTGCGAGGACACGCGCCAGACCCAAAAGCTGCTCAACCACTACGGCATCGCCACCCGCACCACCAGTTACCACGAGCACAACGAGATGACCCGCGCCCCCGAGCTGGTGCTCGAACTGGAGCAGGGGTCGCGCATCGCCCTGGTCAGCGACGCCGGCATGCCCGGTATCTCCGACCCCGGCTTCCGCCTGATCGCGCTCGCCATCCGCCATCACGTGCCGGTAGTGCCCATCCCCGGCGCCTCGGCCTTCCTGTGCGCCCTCGCGGCCAGCGGCCTGCCGACGGACTCCTTCCGCTTCAGCGGATTCCTTCCCGCCAAGCGCGGCCAGCGAAGGCAGATGCTGGAGAGCGTGAAAGATTCGCCGCGAACCCAGGTCTTCTACGAGGCACCGCACCGGGTGATGGAAGCAGTCGAAGACATTGTCGAGACTCTAGGCGCCGACCGGCACGTGGTCATCGCCCGCGAGGTCACGAAGATTCACGAAGAATTCTTGCGTGGACGAGCAGGCGAAGTGCTGGAAGCACTGAAATCGCGCGGCGAGATCAAAGGCGAGATCACGCTCCTGATCGGGAAATCTGAGACCCGGGACCTGAGACCTGAGACCTCGCCCCTGACAGCAGCCCAGCGCGTCAAGCAGATCATGGCGGAGGAGAAGCTGGACGAGAAGGCGGCGCTGAAGAAAGTGGCGAAAGAGCGGGGGATTTCCAAGAGCGAAGCCTATCGGGAGTTGCAGAGGAATAAGTAGGTGGCCCTGCCGGGCGGACCGCTACATCTGAACATCAATGCGGTGGGGCAACCCGTTTCCCGCAACTGTCGTGATTATCTTCGTTCTTGCGTCCACCCGGCGAATGCGATTATTGACGTATTCAGCGATGAACAAGTTACCCTCCGCATCAACCGCGAGTGCTGAAGGATTGTTAATCTGTGCCCGTGCCGCCAGGCCACCATCGCCTCCGTAGCCTTTAGCGCCATTGCCCACAAAAGTTGAGAGCGTGAGAGCGCCACCATCTATACGCCGCACAATATCCATGGCACCTTCAACAAAGTAGATGTTCCCGCTCGAATCTGTCGCGGGGTCGGAGGGGGATGGTCCCGGCCCAAGGTCACCCTCCTTGCAACTGCCATCCGGGTTCGATTCACCCGTCACGGCAATGGTATTGATTATGCCGGTGGCACGGTCAATGCGCCTGATGCGACAGTTGTCATGGTCGGCAATGATGAGATTGCCCGGCTTATCCAGCGCTATGCTCCCAAAAAAACGAAAACTGGCATTCACTGCCAAACCTCCATCCCCAGCAAATCCCTGCCTCCCATCACCGGCGACGCTGCTGACCAGTCCGGTTTTGGCATCGAGCTTAAAGATTTTTTCTTGATGATCATCGGCGATGAACAAATCATCATTGGCGCTCATGGCCAATCCATCGATTGCCCAGAAGTGCGCCGAAAGCGCCGGTGCGCCCTCCGCCGTCTCGCCCGGTTGACCATCTCCCGCTACCGTGGAAATGACTCCAGTGCTAACGTCCACCTTTCTGACGTACCCAGCGATTTCTCCAATGAAAAGATTGCCGAGCGAATCCACGGCAAGGGAAGCAGGTGAGTCCAAACAGGCACGTGTAGCCTGAATGCCATCTTTGTGAACACAATCGTCCTCGATCCGAGTGCCCGCCACAGTCGAGATGGTTCCGCTTGTAAGGTCGATGCGGCGGACTCGGTCTTCCTCCCCCTCAATCACATACAAGTAGCGGTCATTGTACAGAGCCAACGCAGTTGGACCGTTGATCGAAGTCTGAGTGGCAGGTTGTTCCTCTTTCTGCGGCGCAGCGGCAGCGCCCGCGGCGAGACCGCCGGTCAACAGCAGGAAAGGTAACCAGCAATATGCTCTGAACAAGCCCGGCCTCCAACTATCCACTAAGTTCCTTCTTCACCACCTCACTCACCACCTTCCCATCCACCCGCATCCCCGCCGCCGAGAACCGGGCCATGGCATTCTTCATCACAGTGCCCATCTCTTTCATGGTCGGCGAGCCCATCTCGGCGATCACCGCCTTCACCCCAGCGACGATCTCTTCTTCTCCGGCCGCCTTGGGCAAATAAGCTTCGATCAGCTTGATTTCGGCGGCTTCTTTGTCCGCCATCTCCTGGCGTCCACCCTTGGTGAACTGCTCGATGGACTCTTTGCGCTGCTTGATCAACGTCGATAGCACCTGCTGCGATTCTTTCTCGTCGAGTGGCGCCATTTTCTCAATCTGGCGATTCTGCAACGCGGTCTTGACCATGCGCAGGCAAGACAGCCGCTGTTCATCCCGCGCCTTCATGGCTTCGGTGATGTGCTTCTGTATCTGTTCAATGAGGCTCATCGTGCCGCCATTATAGCCGCGCCGCCAGAATTTCATTTCGGGAAACCGCAGCCCGTCCCCTGCTCCCCGCCCCGCTTGCTAGTAAACTACTAGTGCATCGAACAAAGGACATCCCTATGCTGCGCAAGAATCGCCTGTTCACGCCCGGGCCGACGCCCATTCTGCCGGCGGCGCAGACGGCCATGGCTTCGTTCGCCATGCATCACCGCACCGCCGAATTTCGCGACCTGTTTTCACGCGTGCTGGCCGACCTCAGGGAATTCATCGGCACGAAAAATGATGTGCTGGTGCTGTCCTCGTCTGGTACTGGCGCCATGGAAGGCTCCGTCTCGAACCTAACCTCGCCCGGCGACAAGGTCCTCGTGCTGAGCGCCGGCAAGTTTGGCGAACGCTGGCGCGACCTGGCGCAAGCCTTCGGGTGTGCAGTGGAGATGGTGACTGCTCCCTATGGCGAGACCTTTTCGCTCGATGAAGTCCGCCGCAAGCTGACTCCCGGCGTGCGTGCCGTGTTCGTGCAGGCGACGGAGAGCTCCACGGGCGCGCGCCATGATGTCGAGGGCATTGCCCGGCTGGTGCGGGCGATGGGCGACGATACATTGCTGATCGTAGACGCCATCACCGGCCTGGGCACGACTCACTTCGACGTGGACGGTTGGGGCATTGACGTCATCATCGGCGGCTCGCAGAAGGCGCTGATGATTCCGCCCGGGCTGGCGTATTGCGCCATCAGCGAGCGCGCCTGGAAGCGCATGGAAACGACCTCTTCCCCGCGCTACTACTTCGATTTTCGCAAAGAACGCAAGGCCGCAGCCAAGGGTGAGGCTGCGTTCACACCCGCGACTTCGCTCTTTGCTGCCCTCGCCGCCGCCCTGGATTTTGTACGCGACATGGGCAATGACGACATCGCCGCCGGACGCGAAGCGCTGGTCAACAACGCCGAACTCGCCGCCGAGATGACCCGCGCCGGTGCGCAGGCGCTGGGGATGAAGCTGTTCGCTGCGTCCTCACCGGCAGCCGCGCTGACCGCGATCCAGTCGCCACCCGGGATTGATTCCGGCGCGATGGTGAAGGAATTCCGCGAATCCTTCGCCGCCGTGGTGGCCAACGGGCAGGGCGAGATGCGCGGCAAGCTGTTCCGCATCGCGCATCTGGGCTACTACGACTATCTCGACACCATCGGAATCCTGGCAGCGCTGGAGCATGTGCTCGCTAGCGTGACTGGGAAAGCCGTGGAGTACGGCGCAGCCGTGCGCGCAGCGCAAGAAGTCTATGCCCGCCAGATGAGCCTGCGCACGTCTGTTAGTGTCTGATCCGGGCCGGCGGCCATGCCTCACTGCACGTCGAAGTTGACGCTGTTGGAGTTCATGCCGTTGGAAAGAACATGAACCGAAGCGGCGCCTGAGTTGGCGATCAGGGCAGCGGGAATCATCGCCGTGACCTGGCCGGCAGTGGCAAAAGTGGTGGTTTGCGGCATGTTGTTCCAGTAGACGATCGCGTTGGGTGCAAAGTGCGAGCCGTTGACAGTGAGGATGAATGCTGGCCCGCCGGCGGCGGTGTTACTGGGCACGAGCATCTGGATAGACGGGGCAGATCCCCCCATCATTCCGGAGTTGTAGTTGGAACCGTAGCCGCAGCCGAGGGTCAAGGCCGTGAGCAGAAGAACAAAAGTAAGCTTCATATGTCTCTCCATTCGGGAACACGCCCGATGGAAACAGGGTAAGGTACCAGGGCGGAAGAGGGTGTCAGAGGAGTGTCACTTTCCTGTAAACAATCGTGGATGCTTGACCAGCAGCAGCAGAAGCCTTGCAAGGAAGTACAAGAATGAAGATCGTAGTAGCTGAAAAAATCTCGTCTTCCGCCGTGGACCTCCTGCGCGAGCCGCGCTGGACGGTGATCACGCCGGAACAGTTGGATGGCAAGCTGGCGTCGCAACTGGAGTCGGCCGATGCCCTGATCGTACGCTCCGCGGTGCAGGTCAACCACGCCCTGCTGGAGCATGCCCGCAAGCTGCAGGTCATTGGCCGCGCCGGCGTCGGCGTGGACAACATTGACCTGGATGCCGCCACTCGCAAGGGTATCGCGGTCATGAACACCCCCGGAGCCAATGCCGTGGCCGTGGCCGAACACACCCTGGCCATGATGCTGGCGATGGCGCGCCACCTCTGCCGCGCCAATGACCTGATGCATGCCGGCAAGTGGGAGAAGAAATCGCTGCAAGGCACAGAACTTCGTGGCAAGACCCTGGGGATCGTCGGTCTGGGACGCATCGGCATGGAGGTGGCGCGCCGCGCTAAGGCCTTCGGCATGGAGGTCGTCGCGCACGATCCCTTCGTCTCCACCGTCGTTGCCAAGGAACAGGGGATTCGCACCACCAAGCTCGACGAAGTCTATGCAGTCGCGGATTACCTGACCCTGCACGTCGGCCTGACGCCGCAAACCGCGGGCATGATCAATCCCGATTCCCTGAAGAAGATGAAGCGCGGCGTCCGCCTGGTGAACTGCGCCCGTGGCGAACTGGTCGACGAAGTAGCGCTGGCTCATGCGCTGAAACACGGTCACGTGGCAGCCGCCGCATTGGATGTCTTCCTCGATGAGCCGCTGAAAGACTCGCCTTTCGCCACGATGGAGAACGTAGTCCTCACGCCCCACATCGGCGGCTCAACCCACGAAGCCCAGGAGGCCGTCGGATACCAGATTGCCCTCCAGGTGAAGGAATACCTGAAGCACGGCGTCATCCAGAATGCTGTCAACGTGCCCTCGGTCTCGCACGACGAGTATGTCGAACTGCAGCCCTACATCGTGCTGGCGGAGCGGCTGGGGGCGTTCCTGGCACAGACTAGCCAAGGTCCGCTGGAGGAAATTTCCCTGCGCTACAGCGGGCACATCGCTGAATGGAAAACGGAACTCATCCGCAACGCCGCCATCAAGGGAGTGCTCAACCAGGCGTTGGAGGAGAAAGCCAACCTGGTGAATGCGGCGGCGATCGCTGCCACGCGCGGCTTGCGCATCCATGAAGCCCGCAAGCCCAAGAGTTCCGGCGGGGGCGCCGGCAGCGTGCTTTCCATTCTGCTGAAGACCGGCGCCGAGGAGCACCTGGTCAAGGGCGCGGTCTTGCACCGGCACACGCCACGATTGCTGAACGTGGACGGAATTGACGTCGAGGCCCCCCTGGAGCGCAACCTCATTTACATGCAAAACCGCGACGTCCCCGGAGTCATCGGCAGGATCGGCACCATCCTGGGCAAGCACAAAATCAATATCGCCGACTTCTCCCTGGGACGCCGTGTGGGTAACGGCCAGGCGGGCAAGCCACGAGAGGCGATCGCCGTGGTGCACGTGGATGGGCGTGTGCCTGAACCCGTCCTGGCCGAACTGCGGAAAGTCCCGGCCGTTGAGCAAGCGAAGTCTATTCGCCTGTTCTGATCGCCCAAATCCTGCATCTATCCGGTAATATGTCTCCCCGGACTCTCCCACGAGGAAAAGGAATGCTCAACAAAGCAGGGATGGTATGTGCGGTTTTGGTTTTACTCACGTCCGCAGGCTGGGCTCAGGACGACAGTCGTCTGAACCTGGCCGTGAATCTCGGCGAGGCTTTCAGCAAACAGTCGTCGGGCAATGGAGTCGTGCTCACCCCCACCAACAATCCCACGATTTTTGGCACGGCGCGACTCAACGTCGGCAAGAAGAGTGCTTTCGAGTTGACCATCGGCAAAGTGTCGAATACGCAGAAATACTTCGTGTCTCCGTTGACCATCAGCCTCGCCAGCAGCACTACCGAATACACCGGTGCTTATGTTTTCCGTCCGTTCGCCGCCGGGAAATTTGACACCTTCTTGCTGGGGGGCGCAGGGATCCTTCGCTTCTATCCCAGCTATTATGCCTATGTAGACGGCTCCCCGTTTCCTCTCAACGCTCAAACCCAGACTCGTCCCACGTTCCTGTACGGGGCCGGTCTGGATTACAAAGCCTACTGGAAGTTCGCCGTCCGCGTGCAATATCGCGGCCTGTTTTATCGCGCTCCCGACTTCAAAGTCACTGGCGTGAACCTGAACCCCTCGGCCAACGGACACCTGGCCGAACCCTCGGTGGGATTAGTCTTCAAGTTCTGAGGAGAATCTTTCAGGAATTCAGGGCCGCTTTGCGCAGCTTGCGGCTCTCGGCCAGCAGGGCCATGGAGTGCATCAGGTTCTGCAGGGTGACGATACCCACCAGCCGCTGGTCTTCGACTACCGGAATGATGCTGAGGTTGCGCGAGGTCAGCTTGCGGAACGCCGAGGCCAGCGATTCCGTCTTCTGGGCCACTTCGAAGATGCGGTTCATCACCGATTGCACGTAGCCGTTGCCTTCCACGCGCAGCGCTTCCAGAATCTTCTGCTTGGAAATTACGCCCACCATGTCGCTGCCGCGAATGACCGGGAAGTCGTCTTGCAGCGTGTGCACCGCCTTGTCCAGAGCGTCTTCCAGGGTGTCCGCGGGGGAAAGCGTGGCGAAGTCGGTGAGCATGATGTCTTCCAGGTGCACGGTTTCCAGCACCGACTGGAATACCACCGAGCGCTCTTCCAGTTGCGCTGCAATGAACAAGAAGAAGCCTACGAGCGTCAGCCAGGTGCTTCCCGGGCTGCCTCCCTGCATGTACTGCAGCATTCCCGCCAGCATGAAGGCCGCCGCCAGGGTCTGCCCGATGGACACAGCCCGCCGGGTGGCGCGGACGGGATCAGTCTTCCGGCTGAGCAGCGCCCGCAGCACGCGCCCCCCGTCCATCGGATAGGCCGGCAACAGATTGAAGCCCGCCAGCCACACGTTGACCCATACAAAGCTGCGGAGCAAGTTGCTGGAGTGGACATAAGGCTTCGCCCAAAGCTGGATTTCGGGGGCCACGGTGAGCAGAATGCTGCCCGCCACAAAAGCGACCAGCAGGTTGATCAGCGGCCCGGCCAGGGCGATGCGGATGTCCCGCTTCCAGGCTTGGCTGCCCGGCGTGAGCGGCTGTTGGGTTTCATCCATCAGCGTCACTCCACCAATGGGCAGCAGGATGATGGCTTTAGCCGGGGTCCCCGCGTGCATGCTTACAACCGCGTGCCCCAGTTCGTGCAGGATCACGCATGCGAAGATGATTCCCACCAGGGCCAAACCCCGGCCGCCGCTGACTTGGCCGTGCGCCGCCGACTCGCTCAGCCAGACGAACAGCAGCAGGATCAGGAAGGTCAGATGGATGCGGACCTCAACCCCGAAAATCCGCCCTGCTGGGATGGACCAGTTTCTCATCAGGATTTTTCTGCTACTGCCATTCTATATATATTAGATGCCTGGGCGGAGGGCTTCACCCAGTCGAAGGTACCAGGACGTGTTTAGGCCCCTCGTGCAGGATCGGGCCAGGCAGGTAATCCATGCGCGTCATCGCCGGAAACTATCGTAGCCGCCCGCTGCGCTCCCTGCCCGGCACGGACCTCCGTCCCACCGCGGACCGGTTGCGCGAGACCTTGTTCGATGTGCTTACTGCGGGCAATCCCGATGTGCTCGTGGGCACAGTTTGGCTGGATCTCTACGCCGGCACGGGTGCGGTGGGCATTGAGGCGATCAGCCGCGGCGCAGCTGCGGTGTATTTCGTCGAGAGCTCTGCGGCCGCGGCCGCATTGGTGCACCAGAATCTGCAGTCTCTGGACGTGAACCAGGGCTTCGAGCTCTTGCAGCAGGACGTAGACCGGGCCCTGCCCCGGCTGGAAACCGACGGCGTCGTGGCGGATTTCGTGTTTCTCGATCCGCCCTACCGGATGGAAGCAGCCTACCGTCACACCTTGGATGCGCTCGCCCTGTCGCGCCTGCTGAAACCCCAGACCACTGTCATCGCCGAGCACCACAAGAAATTTGATCCGGGAGAAGTTTTCGCGCGGTTGCATCGCTACCGCAAGCTGCAACAGGGAGATGCGGCGCTCAGTTTCTACCGCATCGGTTAGCCAGAGGCTGAAGGCGGGGATGCCCGGCGGGACGGCGGCGCGACGAAGCAGCTACATCAGCATTTCACCCGCCCGCCGCACGATGGGGTGCTGCATTTCCGCCAGTTCGTTCTTCACCCGGTTCAGTCCAAACACGCACTGCTCAAAGTGGGCGGAGAGATTGGCGAATAGCGGCGCGACCTTGGCGTACTCGAAATGTTCGAACTTGGAGACGATGTAATAGCTCTCTTTACCGGCTTTCATCCAATCGATAAACCCCTCCAGCCGGTTGCGGCGCAGGCGGAAGTGATTGATGCTCTCCGGAAACATCCCGGTAAAGAACAAGGTGTAGTCGCCTATGTGCTTGCGCACCTGGCGTTCGCGGTCGAACGACGGCGCGGGCCCGAACACGGGACTCGATTCCATCAACATCTCGCCGACATCGCTGAGTGCCTTCCCGGAAATGCTGCGAATCTTGAACAACTGTTCCACTTCGCAAAAGTCCGCCAGCAAGTGCGCGACGTAGTTCACGATTTGGGGATCGCGAATCCCGATCTCCTCTGCGTAATGCCGCCCTACCAGTTCAATGAACAACTGCTGCAGCGGATGCGATTCCGGAATCATTCTGGGGCCCTCCTGGAACCCGCCTGCCGCCCGGGTTCCAAAAACAATCTTGCGCGACTTCATATCGCAGCTTGGCCACAAACACAAGTGACTTTGGTTAGTCGGCGCTGCGGTCTTTCTACTCCGTTAGAGAGCGCCTGCCCCGCACAAGGTTTCAAGCCCGCTTCTGGCAGCCGCTTCCCTCGAGTGCTAACTACGGTTGCGGCGCATCTATACAATCATCGGCCTAAGGAGGAATCCTGAGCATGGAACGAAAGAACATCTCGAGTGGTGCACCTTGGGAACCCATCGTCGGATACTCGCGCGCTGTCCGCGTCGGCGCCCAGGTTCATGTAGCCGGAACCACGGCCTTCGGTCCGGACGGCAAAATTGTCGGGGTGGGTGACCCTTACGCCCAGGCCGTGCAGGTCCTCAAGAACATTGAGTCGGCTCTGCAAAAGGCGGGTGCCGGCTTGAAGGACGTAGTGCGCACACGCATTTTCGTCACCAACATTGCCGACTGGGAAAAAATCGGCAAGGCCCACGGCGAGGTCTTCCGGGACATCCGCCCAGCAGCCACCATGGTCGCCGTCGCCGGCCTGGTCTCGCCCGAGATGCTGCTCGAAATTGAGGCCGATGCGGTGATCACCGGCTGATCGGGAGTACAATCCTCCTTCCCACGGAGGACCTCATGAAGTGTATCTGGTGGCTGGGCACTCTGTGCCTGGCTTTGATTCTGACCGCGGCGGCCCAGGAGCAGGAGGGAGAGAGCGCGCCCCGGCCAGCGCTGCATGCCTTCACCGCGATCCGTGCCGGCACGCTGATTGACGGCAAGTCCGACACCCCGCGGCATGATCAGATCATTCTCATTCGTGGCAATCGCATTGACAGCATCTCCGACGCGGCCAGCACGAAGATTCCCGCCGGCGCGAACGTGATCGATCTCTCGCACGCTACCGTGTTGCCCGGGCTGATTGATTCCCACACCCACATCTTCCTGCAGGGAGAAGACCCCGCCGAGGGCGGCTACGACGCCAACATTCTCAAGTATCCGCTGGCCCTGCGAACGGCACGGGCCACGGTCTCCGCGCGGCGGGCGTTGGAGCAGGGCTTCACCACCCTGCGCGACCTGGAGACCGAAGGTGCGGGCTATGGCGATGTTGGCATCAAGGAAGCCATCGAAGGCGGCTACATTCCCGGGCCGCGGCTGTTCGTGGTCACGCTGGCGATCTCCACCACGGGCGGATATCCCCTTGAGGGCTACGCCCCTGAACTGACGATGCCCAAGGGGGTACAGATCATCGATGGGCCGGTCGAGGCCCGCAAGGCGGCCCGCGAACAGCTCGACCACGGCGCTGACTGGATCAAGGTCTACATGACGCATCGCTCCTGGGTCGGCAAGAACGGCGAGCTGGTGTCGCAACCTACGCTGACGCTGGAGGAGATCAAGGCAATCGTGGACGAAACCCATGGTTGGGGCAAGAAGGTCGCCTGCCACGCCTACAACGGCATCGGGCTGCAACGCGCGCTGGATGGCGGCTGCGACTCCATCGAACACGGCCTGCAAATGACCGATGCCCAGATCGCGCAGATGGTCAAGCAGGGCACCTGGTACTGCCCCACCCTCAGCGTGTACTACCTGGATTGGGCCCCGGCCGACACCCCCGCCGGACAGCGCGACCGCCTGCGCGCTTCCCTGCACGGGCCCACCTTTCGGAAGGCACTCCAGGCAGGCGTGAAGATTGTCTTCGGCACCGACATGGGCGGCATCCCCTGGACGGAACCGATTGCCCAGGAATTCCCTCGCATGGTGGAACTCGGGATGTCCCCGATGGATGCCATCAAGGCCGCCACCTCGCGCGCCGCCGACATGTTGGACGTGGCCGGGCAGATCGGAGTGGTCGCTCCCGGCGCCTTTGCCGACATTGTTGCCGTCCCCGGCGACCCCCTGCACGACATCACGCAACTGGGGAAGGTGCAGTTCGTGATGAAAGATGGCAAGGTGTTCAAGCAGTGAACGTGTAGGGCGGGTCTCTGATCCGCCCTGCACGGGCCAAAGACCGGGTCCCCACGCCATACTCGCCCGTGACCATTCCCCTTGACACCCGCCCTGCACGGTTCATAATGCCCATCTCTGCCAACCACAAAAAACAGGCGGCGGGGGCTCCCGGTTGGGGCGCTTGGGAGGTAACCATGAGTGTCCTGGAACTATGTGATTCGGAAGTAGCGGCAGTCTCGGTGGAAGCCAATGTGGCCGACGCCATCTGCCTGATGTTGGAGCGGCACGTGGGCGCGGTGGGTGTAATCGATCGCGAAGGCCGCGTGGCTGGGATCTTCACCGAGCGCGATGTCTTGCGCAAGTTGTCCCTCAGCGGACGCGCTCCGGAGAAAGTACCTGTCCGTGAACTGATGACCACCCCCGTAGAGTTGGCGACCCTGGCCACCGGACCGGCCGAGGCCTTGGCTACCATGGTGGAGCGTCATTTTCGCCACTTGCCGGTGGTGGACGACACCGGCAAACTCCTGGGGATGCTCTCCATCCGCAATGTGCTGCAATGGCGCATCGACAATCTTACCCAGGAACTGGATTCGCTGGAGCATTACGTCGCCAACGACGGGCCGGGTGGATAATCAGTACCGAGTTGCCTGTGCCGAGTACCGAGAAAATTCTCTTGAGGAGCTCGAATGAATCGAGTAGCAAGGTACCTGTTCGTCTCAACTCTGCTCGCTGTCCTTCTGCCCAATGGTCTGCTTTCGGCCCAAACCGCTGCCACGCGCCGCGTCGTCGTTCGTGCCGGGAAACTTCTGGACGTGAAAACCGGAAGGACCCTCTCCGACCAGGCCATCGTCATCGAAGGCGACAAGATCGTGAGCGTGGGCCCGGCGTCCGATGCTCCCGCCGGCGCAACTACTATCAACCTTCCCAACGCCACGGTACTCCCGGGTTTGATTGACGCTCACACGCACATCACCTTCAATCCCAATTTTGGCTACGACACGCTGGGAATCTCCATCCCGCGCGAGGCGCTGACGGGCGCGCATAACGCCCGCCTGACGCTGGAAGCCGGCTTCACCACGATTCGGAACGTTGCCGCGCGCGGCTACACCGACGTGGCTCTGCGCGACGCCATCAATGCCGGCGACGTTCCCGGTCCCCGCATGCTGGTGAGCGGGCCGGCGCTGAGCATCACCGGTGGGCACTGCGACAACAACCTGCTGCCCTTCGAGTACCACGCCTCCAACGAAGGCGTGGCCGATGGCATCGAGGCCGTGCAGCACAAGACTCGGGAAGTGATTAAGTACGGTGCCGATCTCATCAAGATCTGCGCCACCGGTGGTGTGCTCTCCAAAGGCGACGATCCCAATGCCCCCCAATTCACCCTCGAAGAGATGAAGGCCATCGTGGCCGAGGCCCACCGCCTGGGACACAAAGTCGCCGCCCACGCCCACGGTGCCCAGGGCGTCATCTGGGCGTCGGAAGCCGGCGTGGACTCCGTCGAGCACGGACACCTCATGAATGACGCCGCCATCGCCACGTTGAAAAAGAACGGAACTTATCTCGTACCCACGCTCTACCTGATGGACTGGCAGAAGGAGAACGCGGCCCGGGCCAACCTGCCCGACTACGCCAAGCGCAAAATGGAAATGGTCTCCGAGACAGGACAGAATGCCGCAAAAAAGGCCTTCGCCGCCGGCGTCAAGATCGGCATGGGCACCGACGCCGCCGTGTATCCCCATGGCCTCAACGCCCACGAACTCGCCGTCTACGTCCGCCTGGGCATGACCCCTCTGCAAGCCATCCAGACTGCCACCATCAACGATGCCGACCTGCTCGGCTGGTCCGACAAGATTGGAACGATCGAACCCGGCAAGTGGGCCGACATCATCGCCGTCGACGGCGATCCGTTGCAGGACATCACCACCCTGCAACACGTGAAGTTCGTAATGAAGGGCGGCGAGGTGGTGAAGAACCAGTACGCAAAGTAAGGCTGATGTTCGCAGACCTGAAACGAAAAAGGCCGGCTCCCAAGCCGGCCTCGTGCGCTTTCAGATGCTGGGGCTACTTCTTGGGTGCGATCGCATCCTTCGCAGCCTTCGCCAGGTAAAATTTCGCCGTCGTCTTGGCCTTGATTTGAATGGGTTCTCCCGTCTGGGGGTTGCGTCCCATGCGGGCTTTGCGATGCACTTTCTTCAACCGGCCCAGCCCCGGGACGACAAACATGCCGCCCTTCCTGGTTTCCTTGATGGCGGTGTCGGTCAGGGTTTCCAGAAATGCCGCCGCAGTCTTGTTGTTGGTGCCCACCTTCTCCGCCAGATGGCGAATGAGTTGGGTCTTGGTCATGCCTGAAGCCATGAATCCTCCTCTGAGCTAGAAATCTGATTTTCCTGCGATGCCCGCTATGGTACACCACCGCTCCTGTGGAAAAGAAGCGTTTCAGCCGCATTTTTGGCGGTTTTTTCCAATCCGGCACCGGGAAAGGCCCGAAACAACGCCTTTTTCGCGACGACTGGCTCGCAGAATGCCCGGTACAGACCGCTCCCGCGCCTCCCCCAGGCCGCCTCGCAAACCGGGATTCTCTCCCCCGCATGTCATAATGCTTGCCGGAGACCAGCCCCGGTGAGTTGTTCGATCTGCGAGCAGCGCAAGGAAAAACGCTTCTGTCCCGCGGTCCACGGACGCATCTGCCCACAGTGCTGCGGCGAGCAGCGCGAGGTGACCCTGGATTGCCCCAGCGACTGTCCTTACCTGCAGCAGGCCCGCGAGCACGAAAAGCCGCGCCGGGCGCAGGATCTGGATCCGGCCGCCCTCTTCCTCCAGGTCGAACTCGGAGACCAGTTCCTCTACGAGCGCGAGCACCTGCTCGCGGGCATGAGCTACGCCTTGGCCAAAAGCGCGCGCGCCGACCGCACCCTCGCGGACGGCGATCTGATCGCCGTGCTCACCGCCATGGCCCGGACCTACGAGACCCTCGCCAACTCCGGCCTGCACTACGAATCTCCCATTACCAGCGTCAGCCGGCAGGCCGTGGCCGCGGAAGTCCAGAAACTGGTGAAAGAATACGGCGAGGCTGAGGAGAAGCACTTCGGCTACACCCGTCTGCGCGACGCCGACGTGGTGCGCGCCCTGGTTTTCCTGGTGCGCACCGCCCATGCTCGCACCTCAGGACGCCCCAAGTCGCGCGCCTTCGTGGATTTCCTCTTCGCGCAGTTCCCGGAGAAGCCAGCCGCCATCGCCACCCCCGAAGAAACCGGCAGCAGAATCATTACGCCCTAGTCGAGGTCGTCAGCAAGAAGGTTCGTATTAGGGTATGGCTTCAGCCATCGGCAAGAAGGTTCGTATCAGGGTATGGCTTCAGCCATACCGAAACCGTCCCACCGATGACCGGCTTTAGCCGCTGCGAACCTCACCCCCACGCTGATCTCGACTGACCTTTCGCGCCGCCTGCCCCGGCGGCAGCGCATCGCGCATCTCGCGCACAGTGCGCTTGAACACCGGATGCCGCACCTCCGGCGCAATCTCCGCCAGCGGCTCCAGCACAAACCGCCGCTCGTGCAAAGCCGGGTGCGGGATGGTCAGCCCCTGGGTATCCACAATCGAGCTGCCGAACAGCAGAATGTCAATATCAATCGTCCGCGGTCCCTTGGTCTGCGTCCGCCGCCGGCCCATCTGCTGTTCAATGTCGAGAATCCCCGCCAGCAGTTGCTTCGGCATCTTCTCCGTGTCGAGCGTGACCGCGCAGTTCAAGAACCAGGGCTGCGCCGTCAGCTCGACCGGTTCCGTCTCGTAGAAAGACGAAACCGCAGCCACTGCCCCCAGTTCCGCCAGCCGGCCGATGGCCGCGTTCAGGTTGGCCGCCCGGTCGCCCACATTCGATCCCAGTGAGAGATAAGCCAGTTTGTGCATTGCCGGATAGTTTCCAGTTTCCCGTTCCCGGATTCCAGCAAAAAATCTCCCCCCCGGATTTCCCACGCTATCAGCCACCACCCACCCGTGACCTTAGTCACCTTCTCGCCTCCGAACCCGCGGGCTACCATCAAACTGCCATGGTCCTGGAATCACTCCTCCTCAGTCGCGATCCCCAGGTAGTTCGCGTCCTGCGCC
The DNA here is from genome assembly GCA_020073165.1 of Terriglobia bacterium. GTDB lineage: Bacteria > Acidobacteriota > Terriglobia > Terriglobales > Acidobacteriaceae > JAIQET01. Next base: position 43,743 of record JAIQFP010000026.1, read on the forward strand.
CGACTCTGGAGAAACTGTCGGTGGAGATCGAAGTGTGCCGGGGCGCCCGCTCCGGCGGTGAGATCCTGTCTTCCGAAAAGTTTGACGCGGTGATTGTGGACTGCGACGACCTGCAAGGCGGCCTCGACGTGCTCGCCGGCCTGCGCAAAGGCACCAGCAACCGGAATTCCGTCGCCTTCGCCATCCTGAACGGCAACACCACCACCCAGAAGGCGTTTGAGCTGGGCGCCAACTTCGTGTTGCAGAAGCCCATCTCCCCGCTCAACGCCATGCGCTGCTTCAGCGCCGCCCTCAGCTTCATGGAGCGCGAACGCCGTCGCTACTTCCGCCACCCCATCGAGATCCCGGTCACGGTGGTGTTTGGCCAGGGCCAGGAACTGAAGGCCACCACCACCAATATCAGCGAAGGCGGCATGGCCATCCGCTTCCGCGGCAGGTTGCCCAAAGGCGGAATCTCCAAGGTGGTGTTCACCCTGCCGGACATGCCTTCCTCGATGGAGCCCAAGGCCACCCTGGCCTGGGCGGACGGCGCCGGACGCGCCGGCCTGCGCTTCCTCGAAGTCCCGCAGAAGTCCCGCGAACTGCTGGAAGCCTGGCTCACCCAGCAGCTGCAGATACAGGAGAAGGCTCCCGCCAAGAACTAGCAGGCTCCGAAAAAACTCGGCATCCAGCCGCCGATTTGAAAGAGCGCGCCTTCAGGCGTGCCGCAACCTGCCTTACCGGCCCCCCGCCCGCGGAACTATATGCTTATCCCGCCCCCGAGCCGCAGAATTCCGGGCAAGGGGCGCGGCTTGAACGGCACCTTCACCAGCTCGGCTGGACCAAGCGAAATTGTGCCCGACCCTTCGAGCATCCCTGACTGTATGGCTTTGATTCGAGCGTCTTGCACCTGCAGAATTAGTTCCTTCAGCGTGAGCTCCAACTCTACATCGAACACAATCTCGTAGGTCTGCCCGCGAAAGCGAATCTCCAGATGAGGATGGTGTTCGGATTTCACTGTGTGTTCGAACACCGGAACCGAAGCAAGTTCGCCCGGTGGATGCTTGCTGCTGTCGGCATATTCGGAAAGCACACGATACTTTTGCCAGGCCCCCAGCAAGATATCAGAAAGGTGGGTGCGAAAAAGCTCCAAAGCGTGCCTGCCCAACGAAGCGGCAAATGATTTCCAGGGAAAGTACTTCATCTCCTTGAGGAGTTGCAGCTCCAAGGGCGCCAGGGTCTGCGTGGCAAGAATGGCCGCGGTCGCCGCACCTGCAAAGTTCGCCTCGGTGAGATCGAATAGTTCCCTCAGCGTAACCGCCTCCGCACCAGAGTGTGACTCAGCTTTGTTCATGATTGACCACGTTTCGTTCTGAGGCTGTGTTTATCCGCAGCCTCCAGGTATTGATTGCCCTCCGAGGGAAACGCTCGTATCAGCACCGCGTCTTCCCCGCGGACACGTGGAACTTGGGGAATCGTCTGCTGCCCTGCATCAGTCTTTGCCGACACCGCAATCTCTTGCATCCGCCTTCGTACTCGGCGTCTTCTTGCCACCCTCCGGAGCACCTCCGCCACGGCGCCGAGGGCAACGACGCCGGCAGCAACTTCCCACGGTAGATCGCTATTCCTTTTCCTCTCTGGAGTTTCCGACGGGGTTGGATGGGGCACAACGGGTGCTGCCTTAGGCTCCTTTATCGTCGGTGGCTTGTTCTGTTGCGACTCAGGCCCTCCCACCGCCGACTGCTCAATCCTGATCTGTACCGTATCGCTCGTTGCCAGAATCACCTCGTTATCTTCGAGCGCAGTCACGCTAATCCCACACTCACATGGGCTGGCGTACACGTGTGTCCGCGTGGATTCGCTGATTGTCTCCAAGGTCCCGTCTCCCCAGTCGAACCGGTACGTTGCATTGGTGAGCGGCTGAAGGGAAGCCGTAGCCTCGATCGTGTCGCCCACGCGGGCCGCCTGAGGGATCCCCGTGAGCGATAGCTGGTAGGTTGTCGGAACTGGCGGGGGAGCCGGGACCGTAAGCGTCAGCTCAACCACCCTAACTCCTCTTGCCGGTGACCCGGCAACCGGCAGTTGGTCGCTGACGACTGCGCCTTCGACAAGCTCCCCGATGCATCTTCCCACTAAGTGAACTTCGCTGAGCAGTGTTTGCTTGGCTTGGTCGCAGGTCTGTCCCCTCACATCGGGTACAGTGGGACCGACATACTGGGCCGCGGCTGCGCTTGCCTTTCTAGCCGTCTTAGGGGCTGATTGAACTGGGACTTGGGAGTGTAGAGATGGGTCTGGGAAGAGAGCCGCCATACACACGGCCATCAGAAACGTTCTGCCTGAGGGCCTGATCAAAAACTGCATTCCCATGTCGGCTCACCCGCATGAATAACGTTTCCAGGTTTTGGGGCCGTGGGTTCAACCAGGGCGGCGAAGGTAACCAGTGCCAAGTGGAACTCTCAAGCGAGGCTGAGTATATACGTCTCTGTCTCGTTGTCAACCAAGGGTTTCCGGTCGCATGGAACCGCCGAACCCCAGCCCCAGAGAGCCTGCCCTGAGCGAACCCTGAGTCGAGACGAAGGGGAGTCGAATGGGTGCGGAATAGTGCAGCCCAGGGCGTAAGCCCTGGGTCAGGAGTGCGCATTGAGCCAGTCCCGGAGGGACGACAGACAATTCGGCAGGAGCTGCGGGGAAAACCGGAGAAAGACGAAACTTTTCCATGACCTTTCTGATGGAGCTGGGAATAGCGCCGCAGCAAGTCGAGATAAACGCGTCGGTCGGCATCGCCGGCCAGAATGAATTGGCGGGCGTTTCCAAGCTGCGTAACGTGAGGGGGGACGTCGACAGCGATGACGCGAGTCAGGCGAGCCACGTCAGATAAAGCAGCGGAAAACGTCCCGTCTGTCCCCGGTTTGCACCGCGCCATTGCCCCTCAGGGTCTTGGCCACGATGGACAGACCGCATCGCCACGCCGAGCCGCGTACAAGAGTGTCCGCGCCACACAAGTTGGGTGCAGGCCTCTTCACCCTATCTGCATTCTCGGGAAAACCAACACCTCGCCCCCAGACTACGCCCACCTGCTGTCAAGCCCCCTAAAACCCCAATTTCCTCCCAACCCGCTCACCCCAAAGGGAAAATAAAATCCTCCCCCATGTCCCATTTACCCTCTCCCATGTGCTATTCTTAAAGTAGATAGTAAGAAAATTTACATAGCTCGAAGGACAGTGTCATGAATTCTTCCCGCGCACGCCGTTGCCATCCTATGCCCGCCCTTCTCCCGCGCCTCGCGCCCTCTGCTAACTCCAATGGGCTCCCGATTTTGCGGCTAACTCCAATGGATGCTGGATTTTGCGAGATCTAGCCCCGGCAACTTGTTTGTTTTGCCGAATTTAACCTTAAAATTTTTTTTCTTCTTGATCTATCCCGCCCGACACCCTCCCCTCTCCCCGAACCCAGCTTGGGACTTGCGGCAACCCCCACCCGCAAGCACTCTGGGAGAAAATCCATCCACGGGTGCCATCCCATGCTTTCCCTTGATGTGAGGATCGATCGCGCGCAACGCCTGTTGCGCATGCTGGAAGAAGATGCGCCCCTGCTGGCGCACCGGGTGGCTGAATTGACGCCCGAACACCAGGAATCCGCCCGCAACCACGCCGCTCAGTGGGCCGCCCACACCCGCGCCGAGCTGGACCGCCTGCGGCTCCAGCAGGCGTACTGGGATCCCAACGATCCAACCCCCGAACCGGCAGACTGAAACTGAAATAGAGATGCCCCGGAGCTAGCGGGCGGAAGCGTGGTTGGCCGCCGGGTGTAGGACGGGCACGGCAGCGTGCGGCTGGTCTTCAACGGTAGTCTCTTCCCACAACGAACGGTCCCGCAGGATGCGCGAAACCAGGGCGGTATGCATCGCGTGCCCGGCCCGGTCGGCGACCACGTTGCCCAGGATCTGCTTCCCCAAGAGCGCCAGATCGCCAATCAGGTCAAGCACCTTGTGGCGCACGAACTCATCCGCAAAGCGCAGCGGCGGATTCTCGACCGCCGTCCGCGTCATCACGATGCAGTTCTCCAGCGAGGCCCCGCGAATCAGCCCCTGCTGCCGCATGGCATCGGCCTCGTGCAGGAACCCGAACGTCCGCGCCGGCGCAATCTCACTCAGGTAAGTCCCATTCGACAAATCCACCCGGAACGTTTCCTTCCCAATCAGCGGATGCGGGAAGTTGATGGTGTACGACACCGAATAGGTGTCCGCCGGATACACCGCGATGAACTTGTCGCCCTCGCGCAGTTCCACCTCGCGGCGCATGCGGAGATAAGTCCGCGGCCGCCGCTGCCTGCGAATCCCCGCCCGATGAATGAACTCCACGAAGGGCAGCGCGCTGCCATCCAGGATGGGCAACTCCAGGTTGTCAAGCTCGACGATGGCGTTGTCAATGCCCACGCCCATGAACGCCGACAGCAAATGCTCGGTGGTGGAAATCAGCACGCCCTTCTTCATCAAGCTGGTGGCGTAACTGACGCGGGCCACATTGCGGCTGACCGCCTCGACCGCAAAGTCGTCCAGGTCCGTCCGGCGAAAGACGATCCCCGACGCCGCCGGAGCCGGCAAGATGCGCAGATGAACCGGCGCCCCGCTGTGCAGGCCCACCCCACGGCATTCCACCGGGGTGCGGATTGTCTGTTCCTGTCTCAAACCAAAGCCAGCTATCTATCGGAAGCTGTCCAGCTTACAGGCGGGAGCCGATTTGTGTATGTGGTAAATTAGCCACACTTCGTGGCACGAACCGAACGCACCGGAAGGTTCCAGCGTGGAGGCCTTGGCGTTTCAACAAGATAGGTTACTCCCTCTGCAATGACAATCCGAGGTGTTATGCCTTTGGTTAACTGCGGGGCCGCCGGCGAACGGCATCACTTCTTCGGGTTGGGTGAGAGGACGGCCTCAAACATGGAATCGCTCAGTCCCTGGTTATAGCGGACCGTAGTCAGAAAGCGCTGGTTGGACATGTCTCCGTTGTAAAACCGGGTGACGCTGAACGGGGTCATGATGCCCTGTACCGGACGGTAGGCGTCATAGACTTCGTCCTCGACGTTGCGCTGCTGGTCGGTGGGATCGCGCCAGCTGAAGGTTTTCTTCACCGGCAAGTGGGTATCGGAGTCAATGTACAGGGTCAGGCCCTGGTTGCGGGCGTTCATGATGGTGACTTGTTCGGCATTTTTTTGCTCGGCCACGGTCGGACCCTCGTAGAACAGAGCGACGCCGGGCTCCTGCAGCCAGTGGCGCAGCACCCAGTCGAGGGCATACCCGCGGCGGCGCAGATAATCGGCCAGATCCTTGGCTTCCTGCGCCTTTGCGCCCTTGTAAGTGATCTCGAATCCCTTGTCGCCATTCTCCACAAAGACCACGTCGCGCTTCTTGGTCAGCTCCATCCGGTCCTTGTCCGGAAACTTGTAAAAGCGCCAGAACTGCACGCCCAGGCTATTGGGGACGCCGAGATGGAAGCTGTAGGTGCGGCCTTCCTGGCTGATGTCCTCGATGTTCAGATACGCGGGGCCGCCCAGAGCCTGGATCATTTGATCGATGAGAGCTTTGGCTTTGCGGGCGCTGTCCTGTTCCACACGAACGGACTGGCCGGATGCGGCCGGCGCCGTGCCGGCTTGCCCGAATGCGAGCGTCACGAGGAGAAGAGCGGAAATGAGGTGCTTCATGCCTGTCTCGTAGGTTAGACGCTGAACCAGTGATTCTAGCTGCTTCCGGGCCGATAAACACGGAGGGGGAGCCGCCTCGGCTATCCGGGGAAGCAAGATGGGCGCTATCCCGCCAGCACCGCTCCCCCGTTCACATTGAACACCTCGCCCGTAATGAACCCGGCGTGCTCGGTACACAGGAACAGGATCGGCGCGGCAATCTCCTCCGGCTTGCCTACGCGGCCCAGAGGAATCGTAGCGAAAATCGCATCGCGAGTCTGGGAAACACTCAGCGCGGGCGCAGCCATGTCGGTAGCCACCCAGCCGGGCGCGACGCAATTGACGTAGATACGATGCCTGGCCAGCTCGGTGGAGAGCCCCTTGACCATGCTGATGAGCGCGCCCTTGGTCGCGGCATAATCGCAATGGAACGCCTCTCCGCGCTGTCCCGCCGTCGAACTGACCAGCACGATGTGCCCTGCAGCGCCCGTCCCCGGCTGCTTCTTCATCTGCGCCACGGTGTGCTTGATCAGTCCGAACACGCTGTCGAGGTTGACCGCGACGGTGTTCCGCCATTGGGCATCGGACATCTGGTCGACGGGGGCGTCGTCGGAAGGCCACACGCCGTGGTTCGCGACCAGGATGTCCAGCCGTCCGAAGCGATTGACCGCGGAGTCGACCAGTTTGTGCGCCGTCTCCACACCGGAGAGATCGCAGGCGAATGCGGCACAATTCTTCTCTCCCAGTTCCTTCACCAGTTGCTCAGCATGCGCTTTCGCTCGTTGGTAGTTGAAGGCGACGCGCGCGCCCGCGCCCGCAAACATGCGCACGGTGGCTGCACCAATGCCGCGTGATCCACCCGTAATCAGAGCAACCTTGCCGGACAAGGAGAGAGGAATGGACATGCAGACATAGTCTCAAGTTTCGAGTGAGAAGTTGCAAGTGCTGTGCCGGCAAACTGGAGGAACAGAATACTGAGCGCTGGCCTACTGCAGGCTCGACGGCGCCCGCTCAGCTTTGAGTTCGCGCGCGAGAATGCGCACCAGCATCCCGTCATAGCGCGTGCCGCTGAGCTTTTGCAGTTCGGCCAGGGCTTGTTCGCTGGTGCGGGAGGCAGCAAACGAGCGTTCAGTGGTCATATTGACGTAGGCGTCGGCGATGGCCAGGATGCGGGCCCAGAGCGGGATTTGTTCGCCGTGCAGCCCGGCCGGATAGCCCGACCCGTCGAAAGCTTCGTGGTGGTGCTCGACCGCCTTCTGCAACATCTCGCTGCTGGGCACAGTGCCCAGAACCTCCGCCCCCACCCGGGGATGCATTTTCACCAGGTAAAACTCGTCTTCCGTCAGCGCGCCAGGTTTGTTCAAGATACGCTCAGGGACGAAAATCTTGCCCACATCATGCACTCGGGCAGCATAGGCCAGGTCGGCCACCTCTTCCGGGGGCAGGCTGAGCGCGCGGCCTACCAACTCGCAATAGCGCGCGACCATCTCGCCATGCCCGGAACCGTTGATTTCACGCGCTTCCGCGGCATGGGTCAGAGCTTTAATGGACTCGCGCAACACATGCAGGTTGATATCTTCCTCACCGCCGCATAACTTCCTGAGCGTGGTGATGAGTTCCTCCAGGTGCTCGGGACCAGTGTGTTCGCGCTGCAGAAAGCCTTCGATGTAGCCGGAAATCAGTTGCCGCTGGACCGCGGCATTCTCGCCTTCGGCGAATTCCTCTGCCGTAGAGACGCGGTCGCCGCCGGCGTGCTTGGAGACGTACATGCCCGCATCAGCAATGCGGATGATGTCCTCGACCGCAAAACCGTGTACCGGAAAACTCGCTACCCCGAAGCTTCCGGTGATTGCGTGCTCCTGGAGCATGGGGTCGGTGCAAATCCAGAGGCGCAGGCGTTCGGCCAGGATCTGCGCCTGCTCCACTCCGGTTTCCGGCATGAGGATGATGAACTCGTCGCCGCCGTAGCGCGCCACTACGTTCGATTGCCGGCATTTCTGTTCGAGCAAGCGGCCGACGCGGGCCAGCACCAGGTCCCCCTCCAGATGGCCCAGCGTGTCATTGACCTGCTTGAATTTGTCCAGGTCCATGAGCACGACCGAGAACGGCCGACCCGAGCGGGAGGCGCGCTTCCACTCCGAACTCAGGGCCTCCCAGAAGAAGCGCCGGGTCTTGATGCCGGTCAGACCGTCGGTGATGGACTGCTGCTGCAGCTTCTGGAATACAAAAGCGTTGTGCAGAGCGGTAGCCAGCAGGTCGGCCAGCGTGTTCATGATGAGCACGTCCTGCGGCGAGAAAGCGTCCTCGCGCTGGCTCTCGACGTTGAGCACGCCCAGCAGAGTCTCACCGTAGCTGATGGGGATACACAGCACCGCCCGCGAGTCGGGCAGCACCCCCTGCAGGTGGCCCTCGCCGATGGTCTGCACCAGCGCGGTCTCTCCAGTTCGCGCCACCCGGCCGAGAATCCCCACGCCGAGCGGAATGCGCTTGCCCAGGGCCTGGGTGGTGGCGCCCGCCTCGGCTTTGATCTCAATGTCTTTGGTCACGTAATCGAGGATGCCGATCCCGATGTGATCGAAGCGGAAGTTTTTCTGGATCTCAGCCACAATCTCGGCCAGCATCTGCTCCGCGTCCTCGCTGGAGATGGCGGTCTTCGAGATGTTGTTCAGGAAGGCAAGCTGCCTGGAGCGCCGCTGCTCTTCAGCAAACAGGCGGGCGTTCTCCACCGCGACCGACACCTGGCCGGCGGCAGTCTGCATCACTTCCATGTCGCGTTCCTCGAACACAAACTCCCGCTCGGTGCTCATCGCGGCCATGACACCCGCGGGCTTGCCCCCTAGCAGGATGGGCGAGCCACAAAAGCACTTAGCCGGCTTGCCGGGCACAAAATTGACGCCCAGACGTTCGCGGGTCTTTTCCATGTCGGTTCGAACCAGCAAAGGTTGGCCAGTGCGGATGATGTACTCAGTCAAGCCATTGCCGACCTTGCGTGAGCGCTTGGGTAGAATCTGCCCGTCCACTACCTCCAGTTCGAAGCGGATCTCGTCGCCCATCTGGAATGCGATGTAAAAATCGCTGGTGTCGAAAATCTGTCCCAGTTCCTGCTGGACGGCGCGCAAGACTTCGTCCTGGTCAAGCCGCGAACTGATGGCCTGCCCGATCTGGGTGAGCAACTCGTATTCCTTGGTGCGCCGCTGGGCGTCGTGCATCACGACATAGTTCTCGAGCGTAAGACCGATCTGTAGCGCCAGCCCAATCAGCAGTCGCAGGTTCGAGGAACCGAACATGCGGCGCTCGGCGTGAGGAAACAGGATCACCCCGAAATTATGTTCGCGGGTTTGCAGGCTGACGGCGGTGAGATTGCGGATGTTTTCCTCCGCCATCACCTGGCGAAATTGCTCAAACCGGCCACCCGGAAACGCGGGCAGGGGCTCCGAGGTTTCGGCCACGTTGCGGAAGCTGACAAATCCACCCCGCCGGTATGCCAGCTCGCAGATGTACTCCCCAGCGCCGGTCTTTTCCAGTTTGTGCACCAGTTCGTCGGAAAACCCGCGTTGCGCCGAAGGCAGGACGGCTCGCCAGCGCTCCGAGACGCAGATCACCGCCCGCCCTGCCGGCAGAGGCGCCACCAGGCGGTCGAGGATGTTTTGTACGCTGGGCACCAGGTCTTTGGCCGAAAGCAGCCGGGTGGGATCCACGCCCAGGGTGGAGAAGGCCAGGGCGTTTTCCTGCACGGCGTTGCGTTCATTCTCAAACAGCACCATCACCATGGCGATGCCCAGCAGCATCTGGGGCACGGGACCGAGCAAATGCCCGGCGCTGCCAAACATCTCCACAAACGGGTTGCGGAACTGGCCTACCCACATCAACACCGCCCACAGCGCCAGCGCCATAGCCAGCACCTTGAAGGCCAGCGAATTCTTGCGGTGGGCGTGGCGGTAGAAGTAGGCCGAACAGTACAGGAGCACGGCTGCCAATCCAACGTCCAGGCGGAAGTGGGAAACGGGGACCATGTCCGAGCGAAATATCCCCCCCGCCAGGTTCGCCCGCACGTTCCAGTAGGCCAGGCCGGCGCCGCCGGCGGCTAGAGCCAGGTCATACCAGCGCAACCGGAATTTTTCCCGCATTAGCCGGGTCGAGACAAAGATGCAAAGCGCCATCCCCACCAGCAGCAGCGAACCCACAAAAGCCAACAGCGCCGAAGGTCCGTTGAAGGCGTTCCAGGCATCGAAGGCGTAGTGCAAGGTGTAGGCAGCCCAGCCGATCTGCCAGGCGCGAAAATATGCTTGCCGGCTTTGCTCGTAGAGGTAAGTGAAGACGAGGAACAGCAGCAGGGCGACCACGCCCGGGACAACCACCATACTGGTAGCGACGCTGTTCATGGTGCCGGAAACAGCTCTCCCTAGCCCTCAACCTTCACATGGCTAACTCGTCTGCTAATGTTTTCACACCCTTCCCGGCAAGACAATAGTTTTGCAGGTCACGAAAGACACTCTGGGCAGGGCTTTCCGATACGGCAGCGATTCTCCCACCTTCAGCCGTGTCACCCGCCTTGCTTGACGTTGCTTTTCCCCCACTCGTAACATCGAGAACCGTTACCTGCATGAGCAATCCCAACAGCCCAGCCGGCCTCCCGGAGCGTGCCAGTGGTCCGCGGGTCCGGTTTGCGCCCTCGCCGACCGGATTCCTGCATGTGGGCAGCGCGCGCACCTTCATCTTCAACTGGCTGTTTGCCCGCCGGAATGGCGGGACGATGATTCTTCGCCTTGACGACACTGATGTGGAGCGCAATACCGAGGCGTCGGTCAATTCGATTTTCGAGGGATTACGCTGGCTCGGGCTTGGCTGGGATGAGGAGTACAAGCAGTCGGAGCGACTGGAACTGCATCGCCAGATGGCGGAGGCGATTTTCCAGAAAGGTCTGGCCTACCGGGACTTCACGCCCGCACGGGGCGGAGAGAGTGAGCAGTCGGGCGCGCAGGGGACCTGGCTGTTCAACGCGGGCATGCGGGAGATGTCGTCGGGAGAGAGTGACCGTCGCGCCGCTGCTGGAGAGCCTTTCGCGTTGCGCTATCGCGTGCCCCGCAGCAGCGGGCGGGAGGTGCGGTTTGTGGATGCGGTTTATGGAGCGCAGGCCAAGCTGGCGGATGACATCGAAGACTTCGCCCTGCTGCGTTCGGACGGCATGCCGACCTATCACCTGGCCTCGTGCGCCGATGACGCCGATCTCCGCATCAGCCACATCATCCGCGGCCAGGACCATCTCACCAACACCTTCAAACACATTCTGATCTTCGAGGCGGCAGGCGCCACGCCGCCGCAATTTGCGCATCTACCACTGCTTGTCGCTCCCGACGGCAGCAAACTTTCCAAGCGCCGTCATGGACCGGTGGTAAGCGTGACCACGTATCGCGATGCCGGCTTCCTGCCCGAAGCCTTCGTGAACTTCCTCTGCCTGCTGGGCTGGTCGCCAAAAGACAACCGCGAGAAGATGAGCCAGGAGGAGTTGGTCGAGGCGTTTTCACTCGAAGGCATTAACCGGGCGAATGCGGTGGTGAATTTCAAGGAGGAAGACCCATTCGATCCCAAGGCGGTGTGGCTGAATGCGGAGCACATTCGCGGCTTAACACTAGAAGACCTGAGCGAGCGTCTGCTGCCGATCGTGCGCGGGGCCGGATTCAACGTTGAGGCTGCCAAGATGCTCAAGGTCACACCGCTCATCCGCGAGCGCATCAAGCTGCTGCGCGACGTGCTCACGACGGCTGACTTTTTCTTCGTAGACCAACTGCCCCCCTATGGCCCCGCCGAACTGATCCCCCAGAAGGGAGACGCGGCGATGGCGCTGAAGGTTCTCAAGCATGCCCGCGATGTGCTGGCGCAAACCGACTTCAACCACTCCGTGCTGGAAGACGCCCTGCGCGGTGCCGCTGGGCAACTGGGAATCAAAGCCGGACAGATGTTCCAGCCGATCCGGGTGGCGGTGTGCGGGCGCAAGAATGCGCCGCCTTTGTTCGAGACTCTGCAGATACTAGGACGGGACACTACTTTGGAGCGGATCGACCAAGCGATCAAGAAACTAGACCATGAAACTACAGGCGAGGGGTTGTGACAAGCTAGTGAACCTATTGAGATTTGAATAATGGGCCTTGTGACCTGCTCGCTCACTTCCAGAACTCCACCTGCTCCCAGCAATGGCCCCCCGACTGATCAATGTATTTCCACCACGGCATGAGGCAGAGCTCGACGGTAATCAGGGTTCCTCCGGGAGTATCTTCCGATGCCGCGATCAGGACCTGGCGGTGGTACTGCAAGGTTCCCCCGATGTAGATGTTGCCCAGCCATTGCTGATCGCGACCCCGGTTGGAACGAGCCCCCAGAGACGAAGAAATTTTGCAGGTCACTTTCCCGCGAAGCACCAGGCCGTGAGCTTCGCGCTGGCTTTCCAGCGATCGCAGGGTGGCTTCCGAAGGCGCTTCCGAGGTGGGCACGCAATTGGCCGGCAGAGGTGGAGGCAGTTCGCTGGTATCGAAGATGTCCCCCAGGAGAAATGGCGCGCAGGTCCAGGAAGGGGCGGCCAGGAACAGGACCACAATCGCTGCAGCGAGTGCGCCAGCCAGTACCAGCGACCCACGGATGCGGCGGCGCTGGGGACGGGTCCGGCGCGGGAAGCTGGCATGGCTCACCGGTTCCACCCGGTTGCCACCATTGCCCTCGGCTTTGTACTGCGCCTTCTCCAGTTCGCGCAGGAGTTCCTCTTGCTTGTCTGTTGAGAAATCACCCGAAGTCGCCAAGGCAAGGCTGATGGTGGCTCGAATTCCGGCTCCTGCGACCTCGATCGGCGATTGCGCCACGGATTCTCTCAACTTTTCCGCAAGGGCAACGCCGTTTTCGGGCTTGCAGTTTGTGGCGACAATCAGGAGTTGCTCGGTGCTGTAGCGTCCGATGTGGTCATACGGACGCATCAAGCCGCTCAAGCGCTTGGCAATCTCGCCCAAAACCAGATCGCCTTGCGACGATCCCTGCTGACTGCTGATGGTCTTGAACTGATCGATTCCGACCAGCATCACGCACAGGCTGCCACCCTCCCGCGCCGATCGCGCGAACTCGCGAGCCAGCAACTCAAGGATGGAGTCGCGGTTCCAGATGGCGGTTGGCCGAACCATGGGTGGCCTCGATGTGCATCGTTTATACCTGACTGGCGTCGGCCCTGAAAGCCCCTAAAGCAGGATCACCAGCCCGCGTGACCGGAAGCCTGGCCAAGGCGGATGGCGTGCGTCTAAGCTGTCCTCGAACGACCGACATGGGCAAGGAACTCGTCATGCTGGCAAACGCTTTTGTTGATAAGCCCACAAAGCCCACGAATGCTGAACTGGCTGCGGTTCTGGGTCCAGCCAAGGCGCTCTGGGACCAACTGCTGGCTGGTCTGGCCGAGCGGTGCAGCATAGATGTCCAGGAGTGGAACTCCTACTCCCGCAAGGCCGGATGGTCGCTGCGATTGCAGCACAAGAAACGCAACGTAGTGCATTTGTCTCCGTGCCGAGGCTGCTTCCGGGCATCGTTTGCGCTGGGTGACAAGGGGGTGCAGGCGGCGCGGCAAAGCGGGCTGCCTCCGAGCGTGATTAAGATCATCAAGGCGGCCAAGCGGTACGCGGAAGGCACGGCGGTCCGGATCGAGGTGAAGTCCGCCAGGGACCTTGCCGTCGTCGAGAAACTGACAGCAATCAAGCTGGCCAGTTGAGTGTTTTTGTCCCTGAGGGCAGCTGTTCTCGGTTCTCAGATCCCAGTTCTCAGTTGCGCAAGTGAAGTTCGTCGCGGGTCTGGCCTTTGCCAGCCAGCTGCGGGTGATGTGTAGAATGAATGGGGAAATGAGTGCATCGAACCCTCAAACCGAAGCTGGCTTAAATGCGCCCCCAGAGGTCCGTCCCTCGAATTTCATACGCGACATCATCCTTGACGATCTGAAGACGAACAAGTATGCCGGGCGGGTGCAGACGCGGTTCCCTCCCGAGCCGAACGGCTATCTGCACATCGGGCATGCCAAGGCCATCTGCCTGGATTTTGGCCTGGCGGATGAGTTTGGCGGGCACACCAACCTGCGCTTTGACGATACCAATCCCTCGAAGGAAGAGACCGAGTATGTCGACTCCATCATGGAGGACGTTAAGTGGTTGGGCTTCCACTGGGATGGGCTCTTCTACGCGTCGGATTATTTCGAGCAGTTGTACGAGTGGGCGGTGCAGCTCATCAAGGCGAGCAGGGCTTATGTCTGCGATCTATCGGCGGATGAGATTCGCGAGTACCGCGGGACGTTGACAAAGCCGGGGAAGGACAGCCCGTATCGCAACCGGACGGTGGAAGAAAACCTGGGCCTGTTCGAGCGCATGAAGGCGGGCGAGTTTCCGGACGGCTCACGCACGCTGCGGGCGAAGATTGATATGGCTTCGCCGAATCTAAACATGCGCGACCCGGTGATGTACCGCATCCTGCACGCCTCGCATCATCGCACCGGGGACACGTGGTGCATCTACCCGATGTACGACTACGCGCACGGGCAATCGGACTCCATCGAGCGCGTCACGCATTCCATGTGCACGCTGGAGTTCGAGGACCACCGGCCGTTGTACAACTGGTTTATCCAGCAGTTGGGCATCTTTCCGTCGCAGCAGATCGAGTTCGACCGGCTCAACCTCACCTACACGCTGTTGAGCAAGCGCAAGCTGCTGCAGTTGGTGCAGGAGGGACACGTGAGCGGGTGGGATGATCCACGCATGCCGACGCTCTGCGGCATCCGGCGGCGCGGCTATACGCCCGAGGCCATTCGCAACTTCTGCGGGGCGATTGGCGTGTCCAAGACCAACGGATCGATCGAACTGGCAATGCTGGAACACTTCGTACGCGAGGACCTGAACAAGCGAGCGCCGCGGGCGATGGCAGTGCTGCGACCGTTGAAGGTTGTGATCGACAATTATCCCGAGGGCCAGGTCGAAGAACTGGAGGCGGTCAACAATCCGGAAGATCCAAGCGCGGGCACGCGCAAGGTGCCGTTCTCGCGGGTGCTCTACATCGAGCAGGACGATTTCCGCGAGCACCCGCCCAAGCAGTATCACCGACTCTCGCCGGGCCGTGAGGTGCGACTGCGAGGCGGATACTTCATCACCTGCACAGGCGTGGTCAAGGATGAGAAGACCGCGGAGGTGGTCGAGGTGCACTGCACCTACGATCCGGCTACGCGCAGTGGCAATTCTCCTGACGGGCGCAAGGTAAAAGCGACTATCCACTGGGTCTCGGCGGCGCATGCCGTAGACGCCGAGGTGCGCATCTACGACAATCTTTTCACCAAGGAGGATCCGAACCAGACCGATGAGGGTAAGAATTTCACCTCCAACCTCAACCCCAGTTCGCTCGAAATCCTAAGCCACTGCAAACTCGAGCCATCGTTGGCGAAGGCGGCGGTGGGCAGCCGCTATCAGTTTGAGCGTCTGGGATATTTCTGCGTTGACCTCGACTCGGTTCCGGGCAAGCCGGTGTTCAACCGCACTGTGGCGCTGAAAGACACCTGGGCGAAGATCGAGAAAGGGCAGCGGGAGAAGGGCTAACAAGAATCGGGTTGGCACCAAGAGCTAGTTGTGGGCGTGCGGGCTCTGGGCGGGATTCTTCTTGTGTACCACGACCTTGGCCTTCTCCACCTTGACTTCGAAATCCACCGGCAATTGTTTGGGGGGGTAGCAGGCGGCATTGTCGCAGGCCTGGTACTTCAACTGCCCGTGAAGCGCATACTTGCCCGGCACCACGTGGGCCAGCGGACGAATGACGACTGCCAAGGCAAAGTCCCCGCCGTACACGCTGATCTTCTCATCCGGAGCGAAGGGAAAGCTGCGATCTACTCCCGCGGGATAAGTGACCTTTCCGACCACGATATCGGTCGGCGCATTCAGCTTAAGAGAAGTGGGTATGAGAAATTCCGACTTGGGGCTATTGGAGTTAATGTGGAAGCCAGAACTGACACGGAATTGCAGTTCCACCGTGCCCGGCTTGCCGCGGGTAATGGCGGTGATCGGAACCGGTGCCAAGGTTACGGAGGGGGTTCTTCTGCCCGGACTATCCTGGGCGCTCGCCAATGGAGCGAGAAGCAAGAGGCAAGCCGCGAGCTTTGCCACAGAGTGCATCAGCGGAAATGGTAAAACGCCTCCCACCAGTTGCCTAGGTTACCGTTGCGCCTGTACAGCCTGGCCTTCGGCCAGCGCTTTCTTGATGTCTTCCTCGATCTCCCCCCTGCCCTTCAGGCCGAATACCTTGTCTACCACCTTGCCGTCCCGCCCGATATAAAACGTAGCGGGCAGGAACTGCACCCCGCCGTAGGCGTCACCTACGGCTTCCTTGCCGATCAGAATAGGGTAATTCACGCCCATGTTACTGGCGAACTTGGCAATGTCCTCCTGGCTGGCGTCGTCCATAGCGATGCCCACCACCTGCAGTCCTTCCGGCCCATACTGCTTTTGCAGCTCAACAAACCAGGGCATCTCGATCTTGCAGGGTTCGCACCAGGTCGCCCAGAAATTCAGCAATACGGCCTTGCCACGGAAATCGGCGAGGCGGACAGTCTTGCCGTCGAGCGACTGCAGGGTGAATTCAGGCGCTGGTTGGCCGGTCAAGTTGGCCCCAGCCAGGGCTGCCTGACCGGGCGCACGGCGCACCATGTGGAAGCCAAACACCACCATGATAGTGACCACCATGGCCACCAGTATGATAACTACGGGATCATGTTTCACTCAGGACTCCCTTACAGGGCGAATCGATTCAGGAACGACAGGTAATTCGAGATGATAGTAAATCGTCCGATCACCAGAAGCACGCCCAGGGCGATCAGCAGAGCGCCGCTGGCGACCTCCACTGCGTGCATATGCGCGCGAAAACGGCCGTAGAACTTGAGAAAGCGCTCGATGCCGAGCGAGGTCAGCAGGAACGGCACCGCCAGGCCCAGTGAGTATACCGCCAGCAGAAGAATGCCCTTGGTCACCGAATCCTGGGCGGCCGCGAAACCCAGGATCACGGCCAGGATGGGCCCTACGCACGGTGTCCAGCCGAAGGCGAAGGCAAAGCCGATGAGGAAAGCTCCCCCCACCGTGCTCCGGCCTTTCAGGTTATGCAGTCGCTTGTCGGCATACAGAGCATTGATGCGAAATATCCCGGTCAGATGCAGCCCGAACAAAATGATGACCACGCCCGCGACCACGGCCAGCTTGGACTTGTAGATGGCCAGCAATTGGCCGAATTCGGTCGAGATCGCCCCCAGAGAGACGAAGACGACACTGAAGCCCACGATGAAACCGATGGAGTTCAGCATCACTTTGCGCAGCAACCGCCCTTCCTGTGATTTCAGTTCCTCGACGCCAGCGCCGGAGATCAGTGACACATAGCCGGGAACCAGGGGTAGCACACAGGGCGAGAGGAAAGAAATCAGCCCTGCCAAGAACGCGGCGATGGGAAGTGGAAGGCTCGACATTGAAGGTATTTTACCTGCCCGGACTGCTCGGGCCAGAAAATTACCCGCCCGAAAGGGCACGCACCCTGGGCCCAGCCACGACCGGAATCCGGGGCTCCATCTACAAGATGCACACTCAAGCCGCCCCGTTACAACCTTTTAAAGGATGTCATTTATGACGTCTCTTGCCACCCGTTTCCGTAGAGGCGGGCGGAGGACTTGGTGGTGGGGAGGTCTGGGGCGCCAGCTGCGAGGGAGATTCGGCTAGAGCCTTTCGGATCAGGCCCTGGGGCACAATGGCGCTCAACACGGCGCGATCCTGACTTGCGTTGACCTTCAGGCTGTCGAGAAACTGCTTTACGTCGGGGTCTGGCCCCCCGTTTTCGGAAACAGAGGCCTCCGCCGCATGAAAAATACTGAGAAACGTGTTGACCTGCTCGGCCAGGTGTTGGGCGTCCGCCTCGCTGCCGGTATACGCTTCGGCCCTTAGATGTACCGCTCCCAGGTACCGCAGCGAGGCCACCACCACTGCGGGCTTGGGGAACAGGAGCGACAGGTCCATCGGCCCCGGCGAAGGCTGCTCTGCCGATGGTTGCACGCGGAAAATCGACCAGGCCAGACTGGCAAATGGGACCTCTTTGTAGTATTGCCGCAAGAACGCCGGCCCGCCAAAGGGTGAAGCCAGCTTGCGTGAGCGGTCAATGATCCCGCGAATGACCTGCGGGTCGCCGTGATTCGAGGCGGCCACCGTGTCCACGCCGAGGATCGCCACGCGCAGCGTGCGCCCCTCGAGTGGGATGTTGTAGATGTCCACAGCGCGGTAACTGTCCACCGAGGTCGAGATCTTCCGCAAGTAGGCGCTGAGACGCTCGCCTTGAATCCTGCCGACGAAGACCTCAGAGAAGCGAGCCTCTTCCGGCGCGGGGGATTTGGCGCCCCGCTTTGCCGCCGGATAATGGACAGCGAACGCGGTCTCGTCCAGATCGCGTTCAAACTGGAAGCCGGTGGCCTGAATGAACTGCTCGTAGTCGGGATCGTGCGACACCGGGGGTAGTTGTCCTGCCAGGCTGGCGCGCCGCATCCACTGCAGGTTCACGTAGACGAAGGCGTCCGCACTGGGCAGCAGGCGTGCGGCCTCCGGGGGGGCATGCTTGCGCAGCTGAACTACCAGCGTAAGCACCGCTGCCAATGCCACCACGGCCAGCAGGATGGGGAGACTGCGTCGTATGCGCATGCATTCTGGCCGCTAAGACGAGACAGCGCCAAAACAAGTCGTCGCCAAGAGCGGTCTGGGAGGGTCATCATAGCACCCGGGGGACGGGGCCGGGGACCCGTGCCCGGTCCCGGCTGGAACGGTGGCACTGGCAGGGGCGGAGCTGCTTGCACGTAGATTGCCGATTATGATAGTTTTATGAATTGTCCCGGACATCAGGAAGGGATCAGGAGGGAGTGTGTCGCTCCGAGAGCGGCTGCCCTCGACGGCTGGCGTAGCTCAGCTGGTAGAGCATCTGATTTGTAATCAGAGGGTCGGGGGTTCGAATCCCTTCGCCAGCTCCAGGAAACGGATCCGGAACGCAGGGCAAAGGCGCGGCGGCGGCACAACAGATTTTCCAACGGCACTCCATAAGGAAGCTTTTCCAAGTGTGGTGTTTTCGCGCGGAAGCATGTTTGCGCGCGATTTCCGTTCTTCAACTGGGCAACGACCCCGCAGTATTTTTCCGCGTTGACGCGCTGTCCCGGCGATGGCCGGCGTAAGCGAGGGTAGAGGGTATTTCTGCACAGGTGGGTGAGTGGTTAAAGCCGACAGACTGTAAATCTGTTCCTCCTAGCGAGGTACGGAGGTTCGAATCCTCCCCTGTGCACCAGGACTTGAAGTGAATCGACTGGCATTGGCGCTCGCAGCATACGGAGTCCTTGCGATTCTGACGTGGACCACGATCGCAGACCAGCGCATCCGGTTAGTAGCGTTGCTGATTCTGGGGATGTTTGCGGTGAAAACGTTGCTGCGGCGCAAAGAGGTCATGCATCCGGACGGCGAGGGCGATGCCGAACGATAGGCGGGCCGATGTAGCTCAGTTGGTAGAGCACTCCCTTGGTAAGGGAGAGGTCACCAGTTCAATCCTGGTCATCGGCTCCAGGGATTTGGTTTTGCTGAAGACTGACGACTGAATTGAGCGGGAGTAACTCAGTGGTAGAGTCAAAGCCTTCCAAGTTGAGCCGCTTAGCAGGCGTGAGCGAAGCAGGAGCCTGCTGGCGAAATCCTGAGCGCAGCGAAGGACCTCAGGGGCGGCGAGAAGGGCTTGAGCGGGAGTAACTCAGTGGTAGAGTCACAGCCTTCCAAGCTGTTGGTCGCGGGTTCGATTCCCGTCTCCCGCTCCAGAGTTTGATGCAGGTGGACCACGCGATGGGCTTCGAACAGGCAACTATCAAAGTTGAGCGCGAGACGGAGTTTGAGCAGTTGAAGGGCGCGATCAGCCGGGTGTTTGCAGGCCAGGTTGAGAAGTTCTTGAAGCAACTGCAACGCAGCGGCAAGCGCGTCCGGGATTTTGAGGCAGCGGTCGCTAACGGCCTGCTTGACCGCGTGGATGAGACCCTGGCGAAGTCCGGGGCCACAGCCCAGCGGCTTTATCAGGCGTTGGCAGTTTCCGATCGGGGACAGATGCGGGAGTTTTATCTGTCCAAGATCGAAGAAGTGGAGCCGGCGTTGCGCGCCAGGTTTCAGAAGTTGTATCGCTACTACTGAAGCAAGCGATAAGCGAGGCACAGCACTTTTATGGCGAAGGAAAAATTTGAACGCACCAAGCCGCACGTGAACGTAGGGACGATTGGTCACATTGACCACGGCAAGACCACGCTGACGGCGGCCATCACCAAGGTTCTGCAGAAGCACAACCCCAAGATCCAGTTCCGGTCGTTTGACTCGATTGACAACGCGCCGGAAGAGAAAGCGCGCGGCATCACCATTGCCACGGCGCACGTGGAGTATGAGACCGACAAGCGGCACTACGCGCACGTGGACTGCCCGGGGCACGCCGACTACATCAAGAACATGATCACCGGGGCGGCGCAGATGGATGGCGCGATTCTGGTGGTGGCAGCGACCGACGGGCCGATGCCGCAGACCCGCGAGCACGTGCTTTTGGCCCGGCAGGTGGGAGTGCCGTACATCGTGGTGGCGCTGAACAAGTGCGATGCGGTGGACGATCCCGAACTGCTGGACCTGGTGGAACTGGAAGTACGGGAACTGCTGAAGAGCTACCAGTTTCCGGGCGACGACGTGCCGGTAGTGCGGCTGTCGGCGCTGGGAGCACTGAACGGGGAAGCCAAGTGGGAAGCGCAGATTGACGCGCTGATGAAGGCGGTGGACGAGTATATTCCGCAGCCGGCGCGCGAGTTAGACAAGCCGTTCCTGATGCCGATTGAGGATATCTTCTCGATCTCGGGCCGGGGCACGGTGGTCACTGGACGGATTGAGCGTGGCAAGGTGAAGGTCAGCGAGGAAGTGGAGATAGTGGGCTTCCGCGAGACCCGCAAGACGGTAGTGACGGGCGTGGAGATGTTCAAGAAGCAGCTGGACGAAGGCATGGCGGGAGACAACGCTGGGCTGCTGCTGCGCGGCATCGGGAAAGACGATGTGGAGCGCGGGATGGTGCTGGCCAAACCGGGGTCGATCACGCCGCATACCAAGTTCAAGGCTGAAGTTTACATTCTGACCAAGGAAGAAGGCGGGCGGCATACGCCGTTCTTCAAGGGCTACCGGCCGCAGTTTTACCTGCGGACGACGGACGTGACGGGAGTGGCGGAGTTGCCGGGCGGAACCGAGATGGTGA